>JBFWZB010000076.1:0-2819 GCA_050185805.1 Hyphomonadaceae bacterium | reverse complement strand
TGCGCGCTTGGCCGAGGCGTTGCGCAGCGGCGAGAACGTAGCGGCCCAGCGTTCGGGCATTTCCGGATCGAACAAGGCGCCGGTGCTGGTTTCCATGCCGCGGCGCAGGCGGCGCTTGGCTTCGCTCTTGGGCTGCGCGGTGAGCGCCAGCGCGTCGATCAACAGCAAACGCCGCAGCAAATGTTCGAGCGCGGCCAGCGCCTGCGAGAGATTGCGATGCTCGCACGCGGGCAAGTGCAAGCGCCGCGCAATGGCGGCGGGCTCGCCGAAAATGGCGAACAGCGCGCGCAGAAATTCGCGCAGCACACGCCAGAGATAGGTCGGCGTCATCGGGAAATCGGGATCGTCAGGTCGCATGCGGCGCATTCTACGCGCGGCGGAAGCGGGTCGGATAAGTCTGCGTCTATCCCACACCGCCGATGCTGCGCCCCGCCCCGGGAAAGGCGTGGGCCTGCGGCAGCTAAGCCGCTTTCGCGGCGGCGGCGACGGCGTCTTTCACGCCGAAGACGACTTCGCGCACCAAAGCTTCGTCATCGCCTTCAGCCATGATGCGCACCAAGGGCTCGGTGCCGGATTTACGCACCAACAGACGGCCCTTGCCGTTGAGGCGGGTTTCGCCGTCCTTGATGGCCTGCTTGACGCTGGCGGCTTCGAGCGGATCGGACGCGCCCTTCTGATAGCGCACATTCTCCAACACTTGCGGTGCCGGCTCGAATTGCTGGCACACTTCGCTGGCGGGTTTGCCGGACTGGACGATGACGGCGAGCACTTGCAGCGCCGCCAGCAAGCCATCGCCGGTGGTGGAGAAATCGCTGAGAATGATGTGGCCGGACTGTTCGCCGCCGACATTGTAGCCCTTGGCGCGCATGGCTTCGGTGACGTAGCGATCGCCGACCTGAGTGCGTTCGAGATTGAGCTTCAGCCCTTTGAGGAAACGCTCGAGGCCGAGATTGCTCATCACTGTGGCGACGACGCCGGGCTTGGTCAGCAAGCCCTGCTCTTTCCAATTGCGCGCGATCAGCGCCATCAATTGGTCGCCATCAATCAAGTTACCCTTCTCGTCGACGATGGCGACGCGGTCGGCGTCGCCGTCGAGCGCGATGCCGATATCGGCGCGGTATTTGAGTACGTGATCCTTCAGGGCGCGCGTATCGGTGGAGCCGACTTCCTGATTGATGTTGAAGCCGTTGGGATCGACGCCGAGCTTGATCACTTCGGCGCCCAGCTCATAGAGCGCCACCGGAGCGACTTTGTAGGCGGCGCCGTTGGCGGCGTCGACGACGATGCGGAGGCCCTTCAGCGTGCAGCCCTTTGGGAAGGTCGCCTTGACGATCTCGACATAGCGGGCCTGGGCGTCGTCGATACGGCGGGCGCGGCCAAGCTGCGAGGGCGGCGCCAAGTGCTCGTCCAGCTTGCCGTCCATCAGCCGCTCGATTTCGAGTTCGGCGTCGTCGGAGAGCTTGTAACCGTCGGGGCCGAACAGCTTGATGCCGTTGTCGGCGTATTTGTTGTGGCTGGCCGAGAGCATGACGCCGAGATCGGCGCGCAGCGAACGAGTCAGCATGGCGACGGCGGGCGTCGGCAATGGGCCGAACAAGACGACGTCCATGCCCGCCGCGGTGAAGCCAGCGGTGAGAGCCGGTTCGAGCATATAGCCCGAGAGCCGCGTATCCTTGCCGATGACCACAAGGTGACGGCGGTCGTCCGCCGACATGAAGCGCTTGCCGGCGGCGAGGCCGACGCGCATGGCGACTTCCGGCGTCATGGGAAATTTGTTGGCTTGGCCGCGGATGCCGTCGGTGCCGAAATACGTCCTGCTCATGCCTGTTCCCGCGTTTCGTCCCTTTTAGCGCCGCCTTTGCCTGCCACAAGACGCGCGACGCACGTGGCGCGGCGTTCGTCGCATGTTGAAAGACTAATTGAGATGCAAATCAATGGCCGCTTGTGCATGAGTGCTTTGGGACAAATCAAAGCTACAATGCGCTTGGCCCTTAACCCGGTTCGCGGCGGCGTCCGGGACGACGGAGTTGGTTAAGCATGTGCGGAATCATCGGCATTCTGGGCAATGAGCCCGCGGCGCCGCGCTTGGTGGAGGCGCTGAAGCGGCTCGAATATCGCGGCTACGATTCCGCCGGCGTGGCGACTTTGGAGGAAGGCGGCGCCATCGAACGGCGCCGTGCAGCCGGGAAGATCCGCAATCTGGAAGCCGAACTGGTGTCGGCGCCCCTCTCCGGCGTATCGGGCATCGGCCACACGCGCTGGGCCACGCATGGCGCGCCGACCACCGGCAACGCACACCCGCACGCGACCGACAAGGTCGCCATCGTCCACAACGGCATTATCGAGAATTTCCGGCCGCTGCGCGAAGAGCTGATGCGGGCGGGCCGGCGCTTCGAAAGCGAAACCGACAGCGAAGTGATCGCGCACATGATCAGCGCCGGGCTGGATCAGGGGCTCTCCCCGGAGCAGGCCGCGATCGCCGCGATCGGGCGGCTGGAAGGCGCGTTCGGCATCGCCTGCCTGTTCGCCGCGCAGGGCGACGTGCTGGTGGGCGCGCGTAAGGGCAGCCCGCTGGCGGTCGGCGTCGGCGACGGCGAAATGTATCTGGGTTCAGATGCGCTGGCGCTCGCGCCATTCACCACGCGGGTGATCTATCTCGAAGAAGGCGACATCGCCGTCTTGTCGCGCAAGGGCGCGAAAATCCTCGACCGCGATGGGCGCATTGTTGAGCGGCAGGTGCATGTGTTCACTGGCGGCGTGGCGGCGGTGGAGAAAGGCAACCATCGCCATTTCATGCAGAAGGAAATTTACGAGCAGCC
>JBFWZB010000075.1:0-3520 GCA_050185805.1 Hyphomonadaceae bacterium | reverse complement strand
GCCTCGCTGGTGGCGATCATGGAAATGCCGAGCAACATGTTGTTGCAGATTTTCGCCGCCTGGCCGGCGCCGCTATCGCCGGCGTGGATGATCGCCTTCGCCATCGGCTTCAGCGCCTCTTCAAAATCGGCGAAATCCTGCTCGCGGCAGCCGACCATGAAGGTGAGCGTGCCGCCGGTGGCCGCGGCCGTACCGCCGGACACCGGCGCGTCAGCGGCGCGGAAGCCCTGCATCGACGCGTCGCGATACACTGTTCGGGCGGAATCCACATCGATGGTGGAGCAATCGATCAACAGTGCGTCTTTCGGCGCGTTGGGCAGGATCGCCTCCATGTAAACATCGCGCACGTGCTGGCCGGCTGGCAGCATGGTGATGACGATGTTGGCGTCTTTGCAGGCTTCGCCCGCGCTGGCGGCGGCCTTCATGCCCTGCTCCCCGGCGCGCTTCAGAGCATCCGCGGAGAGATCGAAGGCGACGACTTCGCGGCCGGCCTTGGCCTGATTGGCCGCCATGCCCGAGCCCATATTGCCGAGACCGATGAATGCGACGCGGGTCATGCGAGTGCTCCTTAGCGCGTTTCACTGACGGCTTGGGGCCGACGCCGCGCCTGCCAATAGGCCGCCATCAATGTGTAATTCCGCACCGGTGATATACGGGGCTTCGTCCGACGCAAGCATCACCGCCACCGCCGCCACCTCTGAAGGCTCGCCGAAGCGCTTGAGCGGAGTGTCGGCGACGAACGCCGCCATGCGCGCCTCCCGGTCGGGGCCGTCGCCCAGCATCGGCGCCCACATGGGCGTCAGAATGGCGGCGGGGTGGATCGAATTGCAGCGGATGGCGAGCCCCTGCTCGGCGCAATAAAGCGCAACGCTTTTGGTGTGATTGCGAACGGCGGCCTTGGAGGCGGCGTAAGCGGCGGCGCCAGGAATTCCAACGACGCCGGAGCGCGACGAAACGTTGATGATTGCGCCGGCGCCGGTTCTGCGCATGGCGCCGATGGCGTGCTTACACCCGAGAAACACGCCGTCCAAATTTGTTGCGTGCACCGCGCGCCAGGCCGCAAGCGTCGCGTGCTCGGGATCATGCGCGGTCTCGCCGGCCTCGAACCCGGTCACGCCCGCATTGTTGACCAGCACGTCGAGGCGGCCATGGCGCGCGAGCACGGCGTCGACCGCGGCGCGCCAATCGCCTTCCTCGCGCACGTCGAGGCGCAGCGCCCCCTGCCCGAGCGCGGCGGCGGCGCGGGCCGCGCCTTCCACATCGATGTCGGTCAGCAGCACGGACGCGCCCTCTTTGGCAAAGGCCGCCGCGGTCGCCTCGCCAATTCCCCGCGCGGCGCCCGTGATCAGCGCGATCTTGCCTTGCAGTCTCATGGCGCAAGCGGCGTCCATTCTTCGCCCGGCGGCAGCGGCGCGAAGATCTCGTCGAGCATGGCGTCGGTGACGTCATCGAGAGTGGCGGGCGACCAGACCGGCTTGTTGTCCTTATCGACGATCAAGGCGCGCACGCCTTCTTGGAAATCGTGCAGCGCGCATACCCGGCTGGCGATGCGATATTCGCTGCGCATTTCGTCCGTAAAGTTCGCCATCGCCGCGCCTTCACGCATCTGGCGGAAGGTGACCTTGAGCGCCTGCGGCGACTTGGTGCGGAGCGTTGCGGCTTGCGCCTTACACCAATCGCTCGGCTCGGCATCAAGCGCCGCTAGAATGGCTTCGACGCTATCGAGCGCGAATATGCGATCGATAGCGTCGACATTATCGGGCAGCAATTCCTTGGGCCGGCCAAAGGATTCATGCAGCGCATCGAGCCCGCTTTGCAGCGCGCGCGCCGGATCGTGCGTTTGCGCCGCGCCGGCGATCTGAGCCCTGGCGGCGGCGAGAATTTCTGTCGGCATGTAATGGGTGGCGATGCCGGCGATGAAGAGATCGGCGCCCTTAAGCCGCGCGCCGGTGAGTGCTAGCCAGATGCCGATGTGCTCCGATTTGCGCGGCAGATACCAACCGCCGCCGACGTCGGGAAAGAGGCCGATGCCCGTTTCCGGCATGGCGTAGGTGGTGTTCTCGGTGGCGATGCGGAAGCGCGCTGGCATCGAGATGCCAACGCCGCCGCCCATGGTGACGCCATCAATCAAAGCGACGATCGGCTTGGGATAGTGGAAGAGCAGATGGTTGAGGCGATACTCGGTGTGGAAGAAGGCGCGCGCTTCGCGGCCGTCGCCTGCCCCGCTTTCTGCGATCATGCGGATGTCGCCGCCGGCGCAGAAGCCGCGCGTGCCGGGGGCGTGATCGAGCAGGATGGCGTGGATGCTGGCGTCGTCGCGCCACGCGAGCAGCGCTTGGATCATGTTCGCGCACATGTGCGTGTTGAGCGCGTGGAGTGCGGCTGGGCGATTTAGCGTGATGTGGCCGAGACCGTTGGCGGCGGCGGTGAGGATGTCAGTCATGGTGTCTTCCGAATGCGCTGCTTAGGGTTCTCAGCGGGTGACGCTTTCTTGATGCTCGTCGGTGACAACCAACCAGCGTCCGACACTACTTTACCGGAGGGTCGCCACATAAATCGCCACGCAGTCGGGATTGCTACAATGCAAGGCTCGAAGACCGCCGCAGTTAGTCGAAAGAGATGTTCGCTGGTCAGGAGCTGAACATACCCTGTGCGAATGTACCTGAACCGATGCGCCGCATACTCCCGGTTCAGCAACGAAAGCTGTTGTCGATCTACGGAGTGCTCAAGACCCGCCTCCTCGGCTCGGTCCATCACCGTATTCAAGTTGTGCAACATCTTCTTCAACTTGGCTGGGTCGGTACCTTGCTGACGAAGAAATGCCTTCAGCGCTAATTCAATCGATTGGCCAGCCAAATTGTAGACGGGCACTGTCGCTATTCCGCCCGGTGCGCCAGCTTCCAACTTTTCGTGTGCGGCCACAGCGGCGGCGAAATACTCGAGCGAAAACCCGATAATTCCGACCGCCGTGGTTCGGTCGTCTTCGGAAATCTCCTCCGACATCACCGCATCGTCGGAATGACGAAGCTGGAGTCGTCCGTCATGCCTTCCGGCCAACGGGCGGTGATGGTCTTCACTTTGGTGAAGAACTTCACGCCTTCCATGCCGTGCTGGTTGGTGTCGCCGAAGGCGCTGCGCTTCCAGCCGCCGAAGGTGTGATAGGCGACCGGCACCGGGATCGGGACGTTGATGCCGACCATGCCGACATTGACGCGCGCCGCAAACTCGCGCGCGGCGCGGCCGTTGCGGGTGAAGATGGCGACGCCGTTGCCGTATTGGTGTTGGCTCGGCAGCGCGAGCGCCTCTTCGAACGATTCAGCGCGGACGATCTGCAGCACCGGGCCGAAGATTTCTTCCTGGTAGGTGCGCATGTCGGTCTTGACGCCGTCGAAGAGCGTCGGGCCGATGAAATAGCCCTCTTCATAGCCTTGCAGCTTGAAGCCGCGGCCATCGCGCACCAATTCGGCGCCCTCTTCCGCACCCTGGCCGATATAGCCTTCCACTTTCGCCTTGTGCACGG
>JBFWZB010000074.1:0-3724 GCA_050185805.1 Hyphomonadaceae bacterium | reverse complement strand
TTCCAGTCATCGAAGCGATGGCGCTTCGAACGGAGGAGCAACCGAAATGACCAAGTTTTACGCCCTGATCGCCGCCTGCGCAGTGTTCGCCCCGGTCGCCATGGCCACCCTGAGCCAAGCCGCGCAAATCGTCGCCTGATCGGCCCCGCCCACTCTCATTCGAAAGTCAAAGCCATGATGAAATTGTATGCCCTGATCGCCGCTTGCGCCGTGTTCGCCCCGGTGGCGATGGCCACGCTGAACCAAGCCGCTCAAATCGTCGCCTAAGTCTCCCGACGATTGCAGCGAGCCAAGAAGGCCGCGGAGGTGCTCCCCCTCCGCGGCCTTCGTGTATGAGAGCGGCCATGACCGACACGACAAGCGACCAAAACCGCTTAGCGCAATTGATCGCCGCCGAAGACCGCGCGCTTGAAATGCTCGCGGCGATCGAGAGCGCCGGATTCGTCGCGCCCGGACGCCGCGAAAGCGAGGTGGACGCCGATATCGCCGCTCTGGCCGAACGGCCATTCGGCGTCGCCCGGCACTGGCACAAGCGCTTGGTCCGAGCCGGGCTGAACACGCTTTGTGTTTTCGCCGACATGCCGCCCGAACGCACGATCGCCGCCGAGGACACCGTCTACCTGGACCTCGGGCCCGTGTTCGAGGACTGGGAGGCCGATATCGGCGCCACCTATGCCATGGGCAGCGATCCGGCGCGGCGCGCCCTCGTCGATGCCCTGCCCGACTGCTTCGAGGAAGTTCGAGCCCACGCCAACGCGCATCCCGACATCACCGGCGCGGCGCTATACGATTTCGCCTGCCGCGCCGCCGAGGCGCGCGGCTATATTTTCGGCGGCAAGATCGCCGGCCACGGCATTGGCGAATTTCCGCACATGACTTGGCCCGGCGAAAAGGATCATCAGCGCATCGCGCCAGCGAACCCCACCCGCCTCGGCGACGCCGACGCCTTCGGCCGACGCCGCTTCTGGATTATCGAGATTCACCTGATCGCGCCCGACCGATCCTTCGGCGGCTTTTATGAGCGCCTGCTTAGACCCTAGCTCAGTCCAGCCAGCCAGGCCGCACGTACGGCTTGCCGAGATCCTTCGCCACCGCTTCGTGCGCAATCGCACCCTCATACACGTTGAGGCCGTTAGCGAGGTGCGGGTCTTCTTGCAGCGCTTTCTTGTAGCCCTTGTTGGCCAATGCGAGCGTGAACGGAAGCGTCGCATTGTTGAGCGCAAAAGCACTGGTCCGCGAAACGGCGCCCGGCATGTTGGCGACGCAATAATGGATGATGCCGTCGACCGTGAACACCGGATCGGTATGCGTCGTCGCCTTTGACGTTTCGAAGCAGCCACCCTGATCGATGGAAATATCGACCAGAACCGAGCCCGGACGCATCGTTTTGAGCATGGGCTTGGTAATGAGCTTTGGGGCCGCTGCGCCGGCCACGAGCACGGCGCCGATCACGACGTCCGCTTCCTTGATCGCCTCCTCAACCGCGGCCCTGGTTGAATACACCGTCTCCAAGCGGCCGTTGAACTCGCGATCAAGCTCTTCCAGCCGCGCCGGGTTCTTGTCGAACACCGTCACCCGCGCGCGCATGCCGACAGCAATCTGCGCCGCATTGTAGCCCGCGACGCCCGCGCCAAGGATCACAACGTCGGCCGGCCGCACGCCGGGAACGCCGCCCATCAACACGCCGCGGCCACCGTGCGCTTTCTCAAGAAAGTAAGCGCCGACTTGGATCGACATCCGCCCGGCCACCTCGCTCATCGGCTTCAGCAGCGGCAGACGGCCGTCTCGATCGGTCACGGTTTCATAGGCGATGCAGGTGGCGCCGGACTTCATCAGACCTTCGGCCTGCTCCGGGTCGGGCGCGAGATGCAGATAGGTGAAGAGCGTGTGCTTTGGCTTCAGCCGCGCGATCTCGACCGGCTGCGGCTCCTTCACCTTCACGATCATGTCGGCGGTTTCGAACACAGCGTCAGCGTTCGGCAGAATTTTTACGCCGACCTTCTCGTAAACGGAATCGGGCGCGCCGATCCCTTCGCCGGCCTTTGTTTCCAGAAACACCTCGTGTCCCGCGCGCACCAATTCGGCAGCGCTCTCGGGCGTCAGACCGACGCGATATTCGTGGACCTTAATTTCCTTGGGACAGCCGACGCGCATGGGACGTTTCCTCCGTGGCGGCAGGAGATACGCCTGTCCCAGCGCACTTTCTTCGATATTTTGGCGGCAAGCTCGCTCGAAACAGGCGAATATCTGCTATACTTAGCCAATGACGCAAGAATCTCCCGTATCTTTGGATAAATTCGACGAAAAAATCCTGCAAGAGCTTGAGCGTGATGGTTCGCTGACCAGCGCCGCCTTGGCCGAGCGCATCGGACTTTCCCCCTCGGCGTGCCATCGCCGGGTAAAAGCCATGGAGGCCGCCGGAATCATCGAAGGCTACGCCGCCATCCTCTCCGAACGCGCGCTCGGCCGCAGCTCGACCATCTTCGTCGCCGTGACGCTTGAGGATCAGCGGCGCGAGACCATGGCCCGTTTCGAGCGCGCCGTTGGCCAATGCCGGGAGGTGCAGGATTGTCATCTCATGACCGGCGAGAGCGACTACCTGCTCCGCATCGTCATCGCCGACAATGACCGCTATGAGCGCGTACACCAGGAAACGCTGTCGCGCCTACCGGGCGTGCGGCGGCTCGTTTCCAGCTTCACCATCCGCACCGTGTTCCGGCGGGCGGCTTCTGTAGCGCACTGAGGCGGGCGCATCGCCGCATGCCTCTAGGTGGGTGGGCGCTTGAACCTGCCTCCAGCATCGCGACAATCCGGGCAAAGAGGAAAGCGCCATGTCGGAAGAAGTCGTCATTCCCGTCCCACGCGAATGGGCCGCGCGCGCTTACGTCGATGATGTCGCTTATCGCTCGATGCACGCTGCGGCCCTCGCCGATCCCGAAGCGTTCTGGGGCGTGCACGGCCGGCGGCTAGATTGGATCAAGCCCTACACACGAGTGAAGGACACTAGCTTCGACAAGGACGACTTTCACATCCGCTGGTACGAGGACGGCGTTCTCAACGCTTCGGCCAATTGCATCGACCGGCATCTGGCGGATCGCAGCGACCAGACGGCCATCATCTGGGAAGGTGATGAGCCCGGCCAGTCACGGCACATCACGTATAAGACGCTTTCCGAAGAAGTTTGCCGCTTCGCCAATGTGCTGAAGGCCAACGGCGTCAAGCGCGGCGACCGCGTGACGATCTATCTGCCGATGATTCCTGAGGCCGCCTACGCCATGCTCGCGTGCGCACGCATCGGCGCAGTTCATTCCGTGGTGTTCGGCGGCTTCTCGCCCGAGAGCCTCGCCAACCGCATCAAGGATTGCGAGTCAAAAGTTGTGATCACCGCTGACGAAGGCGTGCGTGGCGGCAAGATCATTCCGCTGAAGCTCAATGTCGACGCCGCGCTGGACCATGCGCCAGGCGTGGAGAAAGTCATCGTCGTCACCCGCACCGGCGCGGGCGCGCCGATGCAGGACGGACGCGACGTCGTCTATGAAGACGCCGCCGCCAATGTGCCCGCTGCGTGCGAGCCGGAGGCCATGGGCGCGGAAGATCCGCTCTTCATTCTCTACACGTCAGGATCAACCGGGAAACCCAAAGGCGTTCTGCACACCACCGGCGGCTACCTCGTCTACGCCGCGATGACGCACCAGTACGTATTCGACTATCACGATGGCGAAAT
>JBFWZB010000073.1:0-3810 GCA_050185805.1 Hyphomonadaceae bacterium | reverse complement strand
GGCCTGGATCGGTCTCGCCAACACTACGCGCGGTCTCGGCGCGGCCGTTGAAGGCGATGAGCGTGCTTTGCGCGCGCACGCCAAGAGCGCGCCGCTCGGAGGTCTGCCGGTCAAAGTCGAGAGTAAAGATGACGAGCTCGTTGAATTCTGGCGCAGCCGCGGCTCGGCGCACGGCAGGCGCTTGTGCCCGGCATGTCGGGCACCAATCGGCGTGCACTTCCACCAGGATGGGTTGCCCCTCCGCCTGCGCTTGCGCGAAGGCCTCACTTGTAAAGCTGCGATACTCAACCGCTTGCGAGGGCGCGACAAAGACCAATGCGGCGATCGCCATCATCAAAATACCCAACACTCGCATCACGCACGTCTCCCGACAGCCAAAGGGACTTACTCGGGGCTTCGTGATGCGGCCGGCAGTGGTTACTGAACACGCGACAGCGAGCGCTTCGCGTAACCGCCGGCCTCGCCGCAGCGAAGCCGAATTGGGTACCTGTGTGTCAATCAGCATCATCATTCCTGCGCTCAATGCCGGTGGATCAATCGGCGCTACATTGACGTCGGCGGCCGGCGTCGATGAGACCGTCGTCGTCGATGGCGGCTCAAACGATGCAACGGTCGCGGCCGCAGAGGCTGCCGGCGCACACGTCATCGTCACTGCGCGCGGGCGGGGACGCCAACTCGCGGCGGGCGCGGCCGCCGCGCGCGGCGAGTGGCTGCTGTTTCTTCATGCCGACACTGTGCTGGCGCCTGGCTGGCTGAATGTTGCGCGCGCGCACATGGCGAGCGCCCACGGAACCGCCGCAGTTTTTCGCTTCGCCCTCGATGACGCCAGCTGGCAAGCGCGCCTTCTGGAGCGCGGCGTCGATCTACGAACCCGTTGGCTTGGCCTTGCCTATGGCGATCAGGGTCTTCTGATCGATCGCGAGTTCTATGACAGGCTGGGAGGGTATCGGCCGATTCCGATCATGGAAGATGTCGATTTGGTTCGCCGCATCGGCGCAAAGCGCCTTACCCAGCTTAAGTGCGCCGCCACCACCTCAGCGACGCGCTGGCGCCGGCGGGGATGGATCGGTCAGAGCCTCCGCAACCAGGTCTGCCTCGGGCTCTATTTCCTGGGCGTCGCGCCTGAACGTATCCAGCGTCTTTATGAACGCTGAGCTCAATCATCTCATCGTCTTTGGCCGCCGTCCGGCCTTGGGCGTCGGCAAGCGCCGGCTCGCCGCCGAGATTGGCGATCTCAACGCTTGGCGGTTTCAGCGCTTCGCGCTGAAACACCTGACGCGAACGCTCAGCGTCGATCGGCGCTGGCGAATGTGGCGGTGTTTGACGCCGGATGCGCCAGCGTCACAACGACCAGCGGATGAGTTGCCGCAGGGCCGAGGCGATCTGGGCGCGCGACTAGCTTTTGCGCTCAAACACGCACCTCCAGGCCACGTCGTCATCATCGGCAGCGATGCCCCGCAAGTGCGGCGCACCGACATCGCCGCGGCGTTCGCCGCGCTCGCCCGCGCCGACGCCGTGATTGGTCCGGCGCGCGATGGCGGCTTTTGGCTTATCGGCCTCCGCGCGCGCCTGCGTACGCGCCCGCCTTTCTCAAATGTCCGGTGGTCGAGCCCCCACACACTTAGCGATGTCTTGGCCAATCTGCGTAGCCGACGGCGCCTCTTCCTGCGTGAGCTAGAGGATGTTGATGATGCCGCAAGCCTCACGCGCGTCCATGCATACATGCGCCAAAGACGCTAACCGGCTTTAGCGCGCAGCCGGCGTCCAGCGACGGCTGCAAGCTTTTCGCGTGCCGCGGCGCTCCAATGTTCGGGCGCGCTGATGATCGCATGATCCAGGCACGTATCGATGGGCGAAGGTGGTCGTTCATCCGGAAGCGAAGCGACGAGCTGCGCGATTAGCGCTTTCGCCCTGACCACATTGGCCGCCATGATGCGCAAGACCTCAGGCACATCGACTTCGGCGTCGGCGCTGCGCCAGCAATCATAGTCGGTCACCATGCAGAGATTGGCGTAAGGCAATTCCGCCTCCCGTCCGAGGCGCGCTTCGGGCATCGATGTCATGCCGATCACGTCCGCGCCCCATTGCCGGTAAAGCATGCTCTCGGCGCGGGTGGAAAATTGAGGTCCCTCCACAGCAACATAAGTCGCGCGATCGCCGATCGGGACGCCGATCGAGTGGCCGGCCTCGACAAGCATGCGGCTGAGCCGTGGACAGACCGGATCGGCGAGCGAGACGTGCCCTACGACGCCGTCGCCGAAGAATGTGCCAGGCCGATCGCGTGTGCGGTCGATATATTGGCGCGCGACCGCAAAGGCGCCGGGCGCGAGATCTTCGCGAAGTGAACCCACCGCCGACACAGCGATGATATCAGTGCAGCCCAAACGCTTTAGCACGTCGATATTCGCGCGCGCATTGACCTCATGGGGCGTCCAGCGATGGCCGCGTCCGTGCCTTGGTAGAAACGCCACCTCAACGCCTGACATTGCTCCAATCAGGACGCTATCGGAGGCACGTCCCCACGGGGACGCCACGTCCGTCCAGGCCGCGTTCTCCAATCGCTCAAGGTCGTAGAGACCCGAGCCGCCGATGATGCCGAGGTTCCAGCGCGTCATTCATTGCTCTCCTCTTTTGTTCGCCGGACAATAGTGCGCCTCAAGCGTAGGCGCGGGATCGGCCTCTATGAACCCCTGCTCCACCAGATGAATGAGATGGGCCCACACCGAATGCATCGCCGCCGGATGAAGCGCGCGATCGACGTCGCCGTAGAGGACTTCAACAATATCGCGTGCACGTGACATGCCGCTGGCGACCGCGGCGGCGATGTCGCGCTCGCGCCCCCGGCGGTGGGCGATATAAGCCTCAATGAAGGGGCCTGGGTCTGGAATGTCGGCCCCATGCGTTGGAATGAGGCGGTCGAATTTGGCGGCGCGCGTACGCGCGAGAGACGCGAGATAATCGCCCATGTGTCCGTGGGGCGGGCTGACGATACTCGTCGACCAGGCCATGATGTGATCGCCGCAGAGGAGCGTGTTCTCCTCCTCGACGGCAAAACAATAATGCGTGGCTGTGTGCCCCGGCGTATGCACAGCGCGCAGTGTCCAGTTCTCCCCTTGAGCGCGCCAATTGTCGTAGAGCTCCACATCAGGAGCAAACCAATCGTCATCGCCCGCTTCCTCACGAACCGCGCCGCCATGTTCGTCGGTGGCGATGCCGACGCTGCCGCACAAAAGCGCGCCGTAAGCGTCCGCCAGGCGCCGGCCTAATGGCGAATGGTCTATGTGCTGATGAGTGACCAATACGTGCGAAACGTGCTCGCCGGCCAACGCCGCCTGCAATGCCTCGAAATGATCGTCGCGATCAGGACCAGGATCCACAACCGCGACGATCCCCTTTCCAATAATGAGCGTGCCGGTGCCCGGTCCGGTGAAGCGCCCGCCATTGCGCGCCACCACGCGCCGGATCAACGGCGAGACTGCGTGGGCCTTGGCGTATTCGAACACGAAATCCTTGCGAAACGGGATCATGCCGCGCCCTGTTGGTTGATGGCGCGCACGAAGTCCTGTAGCGCGCGCCCCAATTTCCGGCTTGCTTTCATCTTGTCGAAGAAGCGCAGTTTCAACGGCGGCATGTCGGTCTTGTTGACATCGACGATATAAAGCCGCCCGCTCTGGCGCTCGCGCAAGATATCGAGCCCGCCCCAATCAAGTTGCATCTCGCGCACGAAGGCGCGGATTTGCGTCAGCTCAGCGGCTGAGAACACCTCTTGCACCTCCGCGAGCGCCACGTCCGTATTGGCATTGGCGAACC
>JBFWZB010000072.1:0-4412 GCA_050185805.1 Hyphomonadaceae bacterium | reverse complement strand
TTTGGGCATGTTCCCACGTGTTACTCACCCGTCTGCCACTCCCCTTGCGGGGCGTTCGACTTGCATGTGTTAAGCCTGCCGCCAGCGTTCGTTCTGAGCCAGAATCAAACTCTCAGGTTGAGTTGACTGCTGACTGATCGCGCTCGAAAGCGCGATGCCGTTTGGCGTTATGCGTTATGATGTAACGGGAACCGACGCACATTTCAGAACTTTGGCCGAAGCCCAAGCTCCAATCTGTAAGTCAGTTATAGTTCCAGAAAACGCATAACCGTCAACGTCGCTTGGCCGAGCCGAAGCTCGAGCCCGCAGCACGCCGCCGCCTGCGTTTCCCTTCTCCAAAATCACAATGTCAAAGAGCGCCGATCAACCGGGGTGCCCCAGCGATCCCGCACAAGGCAAGCCGAAGCCCGACCCGTACGGGCCGAAACCAGTTTCAGGTCTCGGCGGAAGGCGCGGTTTCTATTCGCGCCCTATGTGTGTGTCAACGGCCTTTTTCGCGCAAAATTCGCTTTTCTTCGCGCGCTGTAAAAGCACCCAAAAATCAGCGATTTCCGCGGCCAAATCAGCAGTCCGCAAATACGGAGGGCCGAATTGGCGACCGAGGAAAGACTAACATATCGATTCCCCAACGAGGCATCAAGCTGATCCGCGCTCGCGCGGACGCGTACGAACGCTGTCAGGGTTACCCGAAATGGGGGCTACGCGGCCCACTTCAAGAGCGCGCTATTGCGCGGCGATATAGGCCTGCATCGCCGCTGACTCCGCTTCGGCCAGGGCGATCCTGTGCTTGACCAAGTCGCCGATCGAAACGACCCCGACCAGCTCGCCGGCGACGATCACCGGCAGGTGCCGCACCCGGCGGTCGGTCATCCGGCCCAGGCCCTCATCGATCGTCTCCTCGGGAACCGCCACCACGACGTTGCGACTCATGGCCGAGCCGACGCTGTCATTGAGGTGGGCGGCGCCGCCGCGCGCGATCTCGCGGATGATGTCGCGCTCGGACAAAACACCGATTACAGCGCGCTCTTCGTCAAGCACGACCAGCGCGCCGACCCTTCTGTCGTTCAGCTCTTTCGCCGCTTCCTCCAGAGTGGCGTTGGCGCCGATCGTGTGGACGACGGCGCCCTTGTCGCGAATGACGTGGGCGATGAGCATGAGGAATTCTCCGGCGATGTCTCCTCGTTGACGCGCCGAGGATGCGCTCCGTCGCACAGCGAGGCAAGCGCGCTCGGCCCTTGCGATTTGCCGCTCTCCAGCGAAGCGATTAGCCTCGTCGGGAACTCGGCGCGGAGCGTGCATGCCTTCTTACAAGGACAGGCTTCAAAAGGACCTGGACCGATGGATCGACGCGGGCCTCGTCAGCGCCGACAAGCGGAGCGCCATCCTCGACACAGTCCCCGATCCGAAGCGGCTCGATGCGGCCACGGCGCTCGCCTGGATCGGCGGCGCGCTGCTCGGCATCGCCATCATCGCCTTCGTGGCCGCCAATTGGGACGGCATTCCGCGATTGGCGCGCTTCATGTTGTTGCTTTTCTTTTTCGCTGCAGCCGCGGGTGCTGGCGCATGGGCCGCGCACAAAAGCCGCCCGCTCGTCAGCGATATTGCGCTTACCATCGCAGCCCTCGTCTTCGCCGCGTCGGTCGGCTTGACCGGGCAAATTTTCGACATCGTCGGCAACGAAAAGCATGCACTCTACGCGTCCGGCGTCGCAGCAATGGCGCTGGCCTTGGCCGGGCGTTCAGCGGGGGCCGCCATCGCCAGCATGATCTTTATCGGCCTCGGCGATTTTCAAGATTTCGAGATTTTCTCTAACCCGGACACCGCGCCGTGGTTGATCGTGTTCGCGCCGCTGGCTGCGTTTCTCGCCTTGCGCTGGTCATCGGCGCCGCTCGCACATGCCGCGGCGATCGGCATGCTGTTCGCGCTGGGCTGGTTCGTCGGCCGCTTCGACAATGAAGCCGCACTGTGTCTGCTGTTCGCCCTCATGCTTGCGGGCTGCGCCGCCGCGGCGCGCTGGCTCTGGAAACAGGATCGCGCGCATGCGGGCGTGTTCTATGGCTGGACGGCGTGGGGCGCGTTGATGTTTTTCGCCATCGCCGGCTATGCGGATTCGTTCGACGGCGGCGGCACATGGGGCATCGCGCACAGACTCGCCTGGCTGGTCGCCTCCGGCGCAACCATTGCGCTTGGCCGCTATGACCGCCACGGCTTGGTGACGGCAGTCGGCGTGCTTTCATTGATCGGCGCGGTCGCGGCGTTGCTCACTGATCTCGGCCTCGACCTGATGGCGGCGGCGGCGCTCTTCTTCGTGTCGGCGCTCGCGGCCATGATTGGCGGCTTCTTGTTGCGGCGAAAGGCGAAGGCATGATCCCAAGCGCGCCCCTCCGCATCCTGATCGTCGCCGCCCTCTGCATCGCCGGGCTCATCTTCCTCGTCGCGCGTGAAGGCATGGCGCGCGACGCGGGCGCCGAAGCGTTGCTGGCGATGGAGGCGGTCGATCCCCGCGCGCTCCTCCAGGGACATTATGTCATCGTCGACATTCGTGAGCGCCTCGAACCCGGTGAAAGATGTCCGCCGGGCGTCGCCGAGCCGGCGGGATGGATCGCGCTACGGCGCGATGGCGAGGCCTATCGCGTTGCTGCTGCGACGACGACGCGTGCGTTGGCGCTGCAACGCGGCGATCTCGCCGTGCTCGGCGACTATTATTGCCAGGAGCCCATACCTGAGCAGCCGGATCTGCCGGCTCAGCCAGGTTGGGTCTCCATCGATATTGGAACGGACCGCTATTACGCATCGCAACAGCAAGCGTTGCGCATCGAGCGCGTGCTGCGTGAGCAGAACACGGGCGAACCGGGGCGCGTGTTCGCGATCGTCTCGATCGGCCCGGACGGGCGCGCGCGTTTGCGCGGCCTCATGGTTGATGGCGAACGCCTCGAACTAGGCTGGAGCTGAGCTCCAGGGCCCCTGCCGGCGCCGCGGCGCCAGCAACACGTAGGCCAGGAAGCCGCCGACGAAGCCGCCGAGATGACCTTCCCATGCGATGGGAAACCAGCCGAGCTCGCTGGCGGCGCCCATCAGCACGACATTGATAAAGACGATCATCAGCGCCTGATTGCGGACCATCGGGATGCGCAGCGACTCCCGCCAATCGGCGCGCACGCTCAAAAAATACGCCATGAACACCCCGCACACCGCGCCCGATGCGCCCACCGCCGCCGTCTCCTCACTCCAATTGAGCGCGACGAAAGCCAAGGCGCCGCCAAGCGCTGAGGCGAAGAACACCAGCAGAAAACGCCACCAGCCGATGCGCAACGCAGGCACACGCGCGGTTGCGAAGAAGAAGAAGGCGTTAAGGCCCGCGTGCCACCAGGCCAGATGCAGGAACGCGTGTCCGAACAGGGCGGCGACGGCCTCTGTCCAATTCGCAAACGCAATCGGGCTCGCCGGATCGAAGCGCTCCGGGATAAGCGCGAAGCGAAAGTCGATCGCGTTCTGCTCGGATAGTGAAGCGAATGTAAACGCCGCATAGCTGGCGACGATCGCCGCCGTCAGCAGGATCACCACCCATGGGGTGCGAAGGCGCGGCTCTGCTTCGGTTTCGTTGGTGATCAAGCGCTTAACGCTCCCAATGCGGCACGTTGCACCGATATGGGGACACATTCGTTAACGGCGAAGCTCCCGTTTGGCGCGAAAACGCCGCGGCCCAATCGCCCCAAGGGCTGGCACGGCCATTGCTTCCTCGCCTCCAAGACGAATTTAGGAGCGACGCTTGCGCCTGTTTCTGGTTTCAACGCTGGCTATCGCCGCGACCGCGCTTCCCGCGGCCGCCGATCCGCTTGGCGACAGCGGCGATTTCAGCCGGGCCTTCGGCATGGGCTGGGAAAGCTTTGACCGCCCGATCGAGCCGGGCACGCGCGACGCCAGCGGCAACCGCGTCATCGTCAACGGCCGCATGGAAGTCGAAGGCACGCTGACCGGCGGCTTGATGGACGGTTACGTGAGCGCCGGCGCCTATTCGAACTCGGCGCAAGCCATCGGCAACCAACTCAATGTGGTGACCCAAGGCAATTACAACACGGTGATTGTCGATTCCACGCAGATCAACGACGGCGACATCAGCGCCGAAGTCCAGGGAGACAATTAATGCGCGCGCTGAAGAAACTCGCCATGCTCGCCGCGGCTGCATCCGTCACTGCGTGCGTCACACCCTATTCCGGCGATGACGGCATGTACGCGCTGCCGATCGGCGACGCGCCCGTCACGGCGAACCCCACCGCCTACTCGCCGGCGCTGAACTGCCTCGCCGATTATGCGCGCGGGCATAATCTGGTGGCGCCACGCATCGCCGTTGGCCGCATCATCGACTACACCGGCACCGTTTCCGAAGAAGGCGGCCGCCGCATCACGCAGGG
>JBFWZB010000071.1:0-4996 GCA_050185805.1 Hyphomonadaceae bacterium | reverse complement strand
CTCCTTAGCGGCGGTTTATGGGAGCAGCGCGGAGAACGTTAATGGGGCGGGACGAATTGCAGCGCGTGTTGGAGCAGGTCGCCAGTCACGCGGCTGCCTATCGCGCCGGCGTGGGCGACCGCCCCCAGCGCCCCGAGACCTCTTACGCGGAAACGAAGGCGCGCTTTCTCGCGCCGCTGCCGGTGGAAGGCGCGCCATTAGCCGCCGTGATCGAAGAACTCATGGCGATCGCTACGCCGGGTCTCGCCGCGATGACGGGGCCCCGATTCTTCGGTTGGGTCATCGGCGCAACCGAACCCGCCGGACTTGCGGCGGACTGGCTCACCAGCGCATGGGGCCAAAACACCGGCAACGCCTTGGCGACGCCCTCAGCGGCTGCGGCGGAGGAAGCTTCTGCGCGCTGGTTGCTTGAATTGCTGGATTTGCCGCGCGAGGCCTCCGTCGGCTTCGTCACCGGCGCCACCATCGCCAACTTCACCTGTCTCGCCGCCGCGCGTGGAGAGGCGTTGCGGCGCGTGGGCTGGGACGCGGACGCGAGCGGTCTGTTCGGCGCGCCCCCGATCCATGTCGTGCTGGGCGAAGACGCGCATTCCACCGTGTTCTCGGCGCTGCGTTACCTTGGGCTGGGCTATGACCGCGTGCTGCGCGTGGCGGTCGATCGCAACGGACGCATGCGCGCCGACGCCTTTGCCGAAGCTGTCCGCGACTTGAACGGGCCGTTGATCGCGATCGCGCAAGTGGGCCATTTGCATTCAGGCGCCATCGATCCGATCGGCGAGATCGCGCCGATCGTTCGCGCGAAAGGGGGGTGGCTGCACGTAGACGGCGCGTTTGGCCTCTGGGCGCGCGCCGCGCCAGACTTGGCGCATCACGCCATGGGCGTCGATCTCGCGGATTCCTGGGCTGTCGACGGCCATAAATGGCTGCAGACGCCGCACGATTGTGGCTACGCCATCGTGCGCGATGCCAAAGCGCATTATCGCGCCATGCAAATCGCCGCCAGCTATTTGCCCGCCGGCGAAGAGCGGCATCCATCCGACTACGTGCCGGAACTTTCCCGCCGTGCGCGGGGGTTCACCACCTGGGCGATGATCCGTTCGCTTGGCCGTGACGGCATCGCACGCATGGTGAGTCGCCATTGCGCCTTGGCGCGGCGCTTCGCTGAGCGACTTGGCGCTGAGCCGGGCGTCGAGATCATGAACGATGTCATGCTCAATCAGGTCGCGGTTCGCTTCGGCGCCGATCTTGACGATACGCACGCGGACGCCCTGACGGAGCGGCTCATCGCGCGCGTGCAGCAGGAGGGCGAATGCTTCCTCGCCGGCGCGCATTGGCGCGGCAAGCAAATCGTGCGGCTCTCGATCATCAGCGCCGGCACGACCAAAGCCGACATCGACCGCTCCGCAGCCGCCATTCTCTCTGCCTGGCGCGCTGAGCGCGGCGCTAATTCTTAGCGCATAAGCTCGCCGGACAGGCCGCAGCGCATCAACGCCACCGTTTCGCGGACGCCGAAAATCGCCGCAAACGAGCCAAAGCGCGGCCCTTGCTCCTGGCCGAACAATACCTCGTAGAGCGCTTTGAACCAATCGCGCAGCGGCTCAAAGCCGTGCGCTTTGCCGACGGCGTAAACTTCGTTCTGAATCGCCTCGGCATCGGTGATGTCGGCCGGCATCGCCTCGAAGCGCCCGATCAGATCCTCAAACGCTGCGCGCTCTTTGTCGGTGGGCGCTCTGAATCGCTTCGTCGGTCGCACGAAATCGTCGTAATAGGCGATCGCGCGCATGCACAATTGATCGAGCATCGGATGCGTTTCAGGCGAGGCGCCGGGCGCGTATTTGCCGATAAATTTCCAAAGCTGGTCCTTCGTCTCGGCGTTGGCCGCGGCGACCAGGTTGAGCAACAGCGCAAAGGTAATCGAGGCGTGAGCCACGCTCTCGTTCGGCCGGTAGAGCGCATCGCCTTCCGGCGCAGGCGGCGCGCCATCGTGAATGTGCCAAGCCGGATTCTCGATCTGCTCGGCTTCGTTCTGCTTCGGATAGGCGTCGATATGGGCGATATATTCGTCCACGGCTTTCGGAATGACGTCGAAATAGAGCCGCTTCGCCGTTTTCGGCTTCTGATACATGTAGAGCGCCAGGCTTTCCGGCGTGGCGTAGCGCAACCATTGCTCGACCGAGATGCCGTTGCCTTTTGATTTCGAAATCTTCTCGCCGTTCTCGTCGAGAAAAAGCTCGTAGACGAAATTGATCGGCGGCTCGACGCCGAGCGCCTTGCATATGCGGGCGTAGACGCCCTGGTTCGGCTGGTGATCTTTGCCGAACATCTCGAAATCGACGCCAAGAGCGGCCCAGCGCATGCCGAAATCGGGCTTCCATTGCATCTTCGCGCGCCCGCCGGTGACGGGCTGCGTGATTTCCTCGCCGTCTTCATCGTCGAACGTGATCGTGCCGGCGGCGGCGTCCACGCTCTTCATCGGCACGTAGAGCACGCGTCCAGTTTTGGGCGAGATCGGCAGAAACGGACTGTATGTGCGCCGGCGCTCTTCGCCGAGCGTCGGCAGCATGATGGCCATGAGGTCGTCATAGACCGCGAGCGCCTTCAGCAGGGTCGCATCGAACGCGCCTGATCTGTAGAGCTCCGTCGCCGACTTGAATTCGTAAGCGAAGCCGAAGCCGTCGAGGAAGGCGCGCAGGCGCGCATTGTTGTGATGCGCGAAGCTCTCATGCGTGCCGAAAGGGTCGGGTACGTCGGTGAGCGGCCGCTGCATGTAGGGCGCGAGCAGATCGTGGTTCGGTACGTTGTCCGGAATCTTGCGCATGCCGTCCATGTCATCCGATACGCAGATGATTTTGGATGGTGCGCCGCCGGTGAGCACATCATAAGCGTGGCGCACCATCGACGTGCGCACCACTTCCCCAAACGTTCCGATATGCGGCAAACCGGATGGCCCGTAGCCGGTTTCGAAGATAGCCGGCCCGTCCTTTTTTTGCTTCTGCATGCGCTCGGCCAGCAGGCGCGCCTGTTCGAACGGCCAAGCCTTGGCGCCGGCGGCGAGGGTTTGAATCGCGGACATCGATCCTGCCTAGCGCTGCTTCGCCCGCGGCGCCAAGCGAAACGCCGCTAGTGCAGCCAGCCGGAGATCGGCGCGCCGAATGTCTCCAAGGCGACGATGCGCCCTTGGTGGAAAAGGTCGCGAATTTGAAAGCCTGCGGCGCCGAACCGGCGGGCTCTGCGTTCGCCGGCCCACGCCTGGGCGGCTGCACCCTCGACATGCTCGGCGCGCGCCAACGTCGAATGGCACACCGAATCTTCCTCGGTGCTTTCACTGAGATATTCGATGCGATAGCGCATGCGCGCATTTACGCGCGCATGTCCGCGCCGCCGATCCGGCCTCACGCTTTAGGCCGGACGGCGTGCGGATGGCGTAGGTCATGCGTTGTTGTTCCGGCCGAACCAGCGTTGGAACAGGGCGCGACGCCTGGCGAGGAAGCCGAAGCTGAAAGCGAGCGCCGCGGCCCAGAGCGTCAGTTCGCTCATGAGCGCGGTGGCGGTGACGAGGCCGGCCCAGATCGGCAGCGCGGGCTTGACGTCGAAGAGCAGGCAAAAGCCGAGCGTGCCCCAAAGCGCGACGGCGATCAGAGCGATGACGGCGAAGACAATCCATTGGACTTTCATGACGGACTCCCTTGAGACAAGGAAGCTTTACACATGATCGTCCCATAAGTCAAGTACACTTGATAAATTATCGTGCACGCTTGGCTCCCGCCCAGCGCCCGGCCGGTGCTAGAATTGGTGAATGCGAACGCTGATCCTGCTTCGGCACGCCAAGGCCGTGCGCCCCGGCGAAGCCTCAAGCGATGAAACGCGGGAGCTGACCGCGAGGGGCAGGCGCGACGCAGCCAGCGCCGGCGCGGCGATGGAGGATGCGGGATTGCGCCCGAGCCTGGCCCTGGTGTCGTCGTCGACGCGCACGCGCGAGACGGCGCAATACGGCCTGCAGAATTTCGCGCTCGAGCTTCAACACGAAGATGCGCTTTATCACGCTGCGCCGGAAAGCATTTGGGACGCCTTCGCCGCGAGCGACGCCGACAGCGTCGTGATCGTTGGGCACAATCCGGGCATTGGCGAATTGGTGTCGATGCTGGTGCGCCAAGCCCACGACAGTTCAAAGCTTGCGCGCGAGTTTAGCAGCCATTTTCCGACAGCGGCTTTCGCGGCGTTCGAATTGCGTGGCGATTTGATGCGGGCTGCCGGGCCGCGCTTGCTGGTGGCGTGGAAACCGGAGCGGAGGCACGACGACTAGGTGTTTCTCTACTGGCTCGCCCAAACGATGCGCGCGATCCATTCGATCGACGCTGAAGGAATTTGACGCGTTGGATAGGCGGGATTCAGCGAGACGAGTTCCGTGCTTTGGTCGTTGCGACGCCCAAGCATTTTCGCCATCACCTCGCCGTCGCGCGTGCGCACGACGACGCGATCGCCGCGCCGTACGGCCGCACCCGGCTGCACGATGACGACATCGCCGGCGCGAAATACCGGCTCCATGGAATCGCCGGCGATCTCCAACGCATAGACGCGATCTTCGCCTAGCCCCGGAAAGCGCACAGTCTCATCCGCGCCCACTGGAAAGCCGCTCTCGTCGAAGAAGCCATCGGCGCCGGCGCGCGCGAGCCCCACGATCGGGATGGCGCGGCCGGAGCCGCCCGGCCGGCCAGCGAGTAGGGCGGCGAACTCATCGAACGAAGCGCCGGCGGCGTCGAGCGCGCGCGCGATGCTTTCGGTTGAGGGCCAGCGCGGTTTGCCATCCGGCGCGTTGCGCTTGGACTTATTGAACGTGGTCGGATCCAGGCCGGCGGCGCGGGCCAAACCCGACGGCGTCAACCCCTTGGCGGCGGCGAGCGCATCGATGGCGCGCCAAATCTGGCCGTGCTGCATGATCCGGTTTAACCTCAACCTGGGCTAAGGAATTTGAGCCGTATCATAGGAATATATACCT
>JBFWZB010000070.1:0-5521 GCA_050185805.1 Hyphomonadaceae bacterium | reverse complement strand
TTTGGGGAAGGGCGGGGTGAGCTTTTCGGCGCTGACGTTGCCGTTGTCCTCCGGCTTCACGGCGCGGCCGTCGATCTCCTCGACGTCGCCGCGCGCTTGCACCCAGTCCGCGCGCGTGCGCGCTAGGCCGGCATTGATGTCGATGGTCGCGTCGGGATCGGTGTAGGGGCCGCTCGGATCGTAGATGGTGAGCGGCGGTTCGTTGGCGGTGGGATGCAGCGCCACTTCGCGGAACGGCACGCGCAGCTCGGGATGCGCGCAGCCGGAGGCGTACACTTTACGCGAGCCGATGAGCGGACCGGTCGTGACGCTGGGCGTGAACGCGGATTGATCTTGAGGCTTGTTCATGTGTGACCTCCCTACGCCGGTGTGAACCGGATCAGGTTCTGCGGGTCAGGACGCTCACGTCCAATCTCAGCCGCCTGAGCGCGGCCCCCCGGGTTATCGATGCTGGTGTCCTACGCCTGCGCGTCGGGTGCTTCAAGCCCGCGCAGCGCTGCGCGGTGCGTCACGCCTACGCCGTTTTTTCGAACCAGCCGGCGTAGGTGAGCCAAACGCCAAGCAGCGCGGCGAGCGCGCCAGCGGCCATGACGGCCGGGCCGCTGTTGAGGATGGTGTTGGCGAAGCTGGCGATGATGTCAGGCGCCAGCATGAGCGAAACGCCCCGGACAATGGTGAGGCCGCCGAGAATGGTGATGGCGATGGCGGCGGCGCTGCCGAAATGGTGGTGCGCGGCGAACAAGGTGAAGCCGGCGATAAGCGTGAAAATGCCGGTGATGAATGTCAGCGGTCCATCCTGCAGAATTGCTGGCATCATCAACACCAGATCGTCAAAGCGGATGATGACAACTGCGCCAATGAGCAGCATCAGCGGTCCGATGATGCGGGCGCAAAAACGCGTGGTGTCGGCGTCGCTCATTCCTCGTCTCCCGGGTTGATGTCGATCCAGAGCGCTTCGGCGCGCGCATACAAGGCGCCGCTTGAAGAATAGAGCGCAGCAGCGCCGCGGTGCTTGCGTCCGGACGAGCCGAGCGCCCAACCCGCGACGATGCAGGTCTCGCCGGGCATGGGGCGCATGTCGATCGCTGCGGTCATGCGCGCGAGCAGGGCGATGAGCGAACCCGCGCCCGGCAAACCCCAATACGTAGGGCAATCGAGTGCAGCCCATACAAATTCCTCGCCGACTCTACCGTCCGGAGCGGCGAGGTCGGCGGTCGGCGTCCAGGTTCCGGCCACGACGCCCTCGCGCCATGGCCCCGTGAAGATACGCAAGCCATCGCCTTCCGCGCGCGCAGGGCCGCACACGAAGCAGCCGGGGAAACCGTGGCGCTCAAAGCCGACATAGCGGGCGGCGGCTGCGTGTGCGTCGTCAAGCGAGGGCGCCGCCGGGGCCGCGACGTCAGGCGTTGCGGCGTGGGCCTCGGCGATATCGCGCTGGCCGGCGCGAATGCGGACGCCAGCCGCGTCGCGGACGAGATCGAGGGCGGTGTCGAGCGGCGGCGGTGACCGCAAGCTCACCTCGGCTGCGCCGCCAAGGAAACGCGCGGCGCAGCCGCACACGTATCCGCCATTGGCGGAATTAGGCGGGCCGTTGAAGCGGCGCGCTATGGTGAGGCTGGCGGCGTGCATCCGCCTCCCATCGGCCCCAGGGGCCCTTTGGTCAAGCGCATCAACGGCGCGAGATGCGGGCCGCCGCACGCATTCGGCGGGCCGCCGCAACGCGATTGACCATACACGCTCGATCTTCCAGCGATTGCCGGCATGTGTCCTGCCGCTGACATGCGCTCGGCGCGCATTTTGCGCGTTGGGCGGTATGACCTCGATACGACGCGGCGGCTTCTGCGCGGGCCGCGCGGAGAAGCGGAAATTTCGCCCCAGGCCTCGCGCCTCCTGCAGGTGCTCGCGCTGCAGCCGGGCATTACGATCGATCGCGGCTATCTGATCGATCAGGTGTGGCGCGGCGACAAAAACGTCGGCGACGCCGCGCTCCGGCGCTTGGCGTGCGAGATCCAGAACGCTACCGGTGATTCATGGTCCTTGGTGCGACGCGAGGCGCGTGGCTACCGGTTGGCGACAGCGGCAGAGACCGACGAACCGGTGGGGCGATGTTCGCTTACGTTGCGCGCGCTACTGCCTGCCGCTTGCGTCGTGCTTGCCTGCCTCTTGGCCGCCGCGCTGATGCGTTATGGTTCGAGGTAGCTGACCATGCGACCGCCGACCAGCGCAGCGCGCACCGCCGGGGCCTGCGTGTCGAGCGGGTTCGCGGTGAGCACGATGAGATCGGCCGGCCGCCCGCGTTCGATCTGCGATTGTGACGGAGCGCCGCGCGCGGCGACATACGCGCCGCGGACATCGACCCAATGCGCGCCGGGACGCAGGAAGGGACGCGAGGCGCCGACATAGACGATCGCGCCGTGCTCAATGATGATGGTGCCATTTTCGGTAATGACGCCGTTGGAGACCACGCGCGCATTGGTCAGGGCGACAGGGCGCTCGATGCTGGGCAACGCCAAGCCCGCAAGGAAACAGAGCAGGGCGCCCAAACGCACCACGTGACCCAGCATGAGAGGACCTCCTGGTCCATAGATGCGCCGCCAGTTTGGTTTGGACGCAGCGACGCAATCAGGTCGCAAAAGTTTGGCGCGATTGGGCAAGCAGTGGAGTTGCGCGACCGCTTGCGCAGCTTTGCGACCGCTCGTGCGATCGCACACGCATATGTGAGCGCCGCGTAGGCGCCGCCCTAGCCGGTGCGGTCGGAAAGCATGGCCTGATCCGGCGGCACGAGCTTCAT
This sequence comes from Hyphomonadaceae bacterium, assembly GCA_050185805.1. Classification (GTDB taxonomy): domain Bacteria; phylum Pseudomonadota; class Alphaproteobacteria; order Caulobacterales; family Aquidulcibacteraceae; genus Vitreimonas. The sequence goes on along the minus strand of JBFWZB010000070.1, from coordinate 2,730 downwards.
ATGCGGGAACGGAATCTCGATGCCCGCTTCGTCGAACGCCGTCTTGATGCGCTTCAAATATTCGCGCCGTACGGCCCATTGCTTTGCAGGCGCCGTCTTGATCCGCGCCTTCAGCATGATCGCAGAATCCGCAAGCTGATCGACGCCGACAATCTCGATGTCATCCAGGATCGAGGAGGAAAACTCCTCATCCTGGCGGACTTCCTCGCCAATCCGCTTCATGACTTCGAGCGCTTTCGGAATGTCCGAAGTGTAGTCCACCGAGAGATCCATAACCGCGTAGCCAAAGCCCTTGCTGCGATTGTGAATCACCATGGCCTCGCTGTACGGAAAGACGTGCAATGTGCCGTCGAAGTCGCGGAGCTTTATGGTGCGGAGAGACATCTCCTCCACGACACCACCGAAATCCTGAATCATGACGACATCGCCGATGGAGACGATGTCTTCAAGCAGCAGGAAGATGCCAGTGAGGAAATCCTTCACCAGCGTCTGCGCGCCGAACCCGACCGCAAGCCCGACGATGCCGGCGCCGGCAATCAACGGCCCGATCTCCACGCCGATTTCGGACAGCGTCATCATCACAGCGACCAGCACCAGCGCGGTAGTGGCGACGCCTGCGATCAGCGGCCCAAGGGTTCGGAGCTGGGCGCTGCGTCTCGCGCTGCGCGCGCGTGCGGCGATGCGCGCAAAACTGCGATTAATGGCGAGATGCGCGAGTTCGATCGCCGCAAGCGAAAGAACGAGGATCAGTGCGATCCGGCCTGCGATGGCGGCGGCGCCGCCGAGCGGCCCGCGTGCGATGTCCTCAAACTCGAAACCCCATACCCGGAGCACCGCGTAGAAGGCGACCAGCCAGATCGCGAGCCGCGCAATTCGCAGACTCCAGCGGCCGACATGCGCACGCTTGCGTGGCGCGGCCCCGGGCTCCGCCGGTGCGAAGCGTTCTGCCAGCGCTTTGAGGATGATGCGCAAGCCCCAGATCATGAGCGCTGCGCCGATGAAGACCAGAAGCGTCAAGCCGGCGCGGATCGCGGCCTGCTCTGGATCGAGCATGATCACGCCGCGCGCGAAATTGGTCAGCTCCGTCAGGAGAGTGTCGAGCATGGGCGGCGCGGGCGCTGCGTCGGGTGTTGGGCTGGGCTGCGGGCCGGGCGTCGGATTTTGCGTCGTCATGGGCCGCAAACTAGCGCGCGCTACGGAATTTTCGAGAGCGCGTTACGGCGCGGCCTTGCGAAAGCGAGCACAAGCCATCCAAGGATCAGCAATCCGCCGCCGAGAGGGGCGAGCATGCGCAGCGGGTGGTCGCCCACAAAGGCGTTAAGATAGATCACGCCAGCGAAGATATTGGCGCCGATCAGGATCATGGCGCCGGCCGTCGCCGCCAGCCGACCGGACGCGCGCGCGATCGCAAGCCCGCCGGCGGCGGCGCTGATTTGCGCCAGCGCGGCCATGGTTACGGCTTCCATACTGGCCGCTGGCGCGCCGTGCTGCGCGTAAGCGAGCAGGACGAAGCAGGCGGCGCCAGTGAGCGCGGCGGCGATGTGCACCAAGCGCATCACGCGCCGGCGCGGTTTTTCACGAGATCGTCGACCACGCTCGGATCGGCGAGCGTCGAGGTGTCGCCCAGATTGGAAAGGTCGTTTTCGGCGATCTTGCGCAGGATACGGCGCATGATTTTGCCCGAGCGGGTCTTCGGCAAGCCAGGGGCGAATTGAATGATATCAGGCTTGGCGATTGGGCTGATCTCGCTTGAGACCATTTGCACCAATTCGCGTTTGAGATCGTCGCTTGGCTCCACGCCCTGCTTTAGCGTCACGTAGGCGTAAACGCCCTGACCCTTAATGTCGTGCGGATAGCCGACCACAGCCGCCTCTGCGACTTTGGTGTCAGCGACGAGCGCGCTCTCGATTTCGGCGGTGCCGAGGCGATGGCCCGAAACGTTGAGCACGTCATCGACGCGGCCGGTGATCCAGTAATAGCCGTCCTCATCACGGCGGCACCCATCGCCGGTGAAATACATGCCCGGATAGGTCGAGAAATAGGTGTCGAAGAAACGCTGATGGTCGCCATAAACGGTACGCATTTGTCCGGGCCAGGAATCCAACAGAACCAAATTGCCGCTGGCTGCGCCGTCAAGAAATGCGCCGTGCTCGTCGACGAGCGCCGGCTTAACGCCGAAAAAGGGCCGCGTTGCCGAGCCCGGCTTCATCGCCGTGGCGCCGGGAAGGTTGGTAATGAGCGCGCCGCCAGTTTCCGTTTGCCACCAAGTATCGACGACAGGGCAGCGTGAATCGCCCACCGCCCGATAATACCAAAGCCAAGCTTCGGGATTGATCGGTTCGCCCACGGTGCCAATCAGACGCAGCGTCTGCCGCGAGGTGCGCTTTACCGGGCCTTCCCCTTCGCGCATCAGCGCGCGTATCGCCGTCGGCGCGGTGTAGAAGATATTGACCTCATGTTTGTCGATCACCTCCCAGAAGCGCGAGACGCTGGGATAATTCGGCACGCCTTCGAACATCAGCGTCGTGGCACCGTTCGCCAGCGGGCCGTAGACGATGTAAGTGTGCCCGGTGACCCAGCCGACGTCGGCCGTGCACCAGAAAATTTCGCCATCGTGATAGTCGAATACGTACTGGTGCGTCATCGCGGCGTAGACGAGGTAGCCGCCGGTGGTGTGCAGAACGCCTTTGGGTTTCCCGGTTGATCCTGACGTGTAGAGAATGAAGAGCG
>JBFWZB010000069.1:1738-5528 GCA_050185805.1 Hyphomonadaceae bacterium | reverse complement strand
GTGATGCCGATGCCGGCGATAACGAGATCAGCCGCCACCTCCTCGCCGTCAGCCAGCGCAATGCCGGTGACGCGATCGACACCCTTGATCAGCGCTGGCTGGCCGCCGAGCACGAAACGCACGCCCTGTGCCGTGTGCTCGTCGAGGAAGAAGCCGGCCACCTCGGGGCTGGTGACGCGCGCGAGCGGGCGTACGGCGCTTTCCACGACGCAGACATTCAGGCCCGTGCCGCGCGCTACAGCGGCGACTTCCAGCCCAATATAACCGGCCCCGACGACCACGAGATTCGCCCCCGGCTGGAAAGCCGGGCGAAGGGCGTCGACGTCCGCGGCGGTGCGGAAGACATGCACGCCAGCGAGGTCGGCGCCGGAGAGTTGCAGCCGCCGCGGGCGCGCGCCGGTGGCGAGCACCAGCGCGTCGTATGGAATTTCGCGGCCGCCTTCGACGCGCACGCGCTTGTTGGCGCGGTCGATCCAGACGGCGCGAACGCCGGCCAAAAGCGCAACGTCCTCCTGCGCATAGACGTCTGCGGGCCTGAGCAGCAGCCGCGCCATATCCAATTCGCCGGAGAGGTATTTCTTGGAGAGCGGCGGGCGCTGATAGGGCGCGGCCGGCTCCTCGCCTATCAATGTTATGTCGCCGCTGAAATGGCCTTGACGCAAACGCTGCGCGACCTCGCCGCCCGCCTGCCCGGCGCCGATAATGATGACGCGTTTGATCTCGTCCGTGCTCACAGCCGATTGTCTTTGCAGATAAGTTTCCGGACGCGCAAGCGGGCTTGATGCGCCGCCCGCACTGCGCCAGCTTCCCCAAATGAACGCGGCCGCCGCCCTCGATTCGCGTGTGCTGAGCTTGCCGGACGCAGCAGCGACGGAAGCGCTTGGCGCGCGCCTGGCCGCTCTGCTGCGGCCGGGCGACGTCGTGTGCCTGAAGGGAGAGCTCGGCGCGGGCAAAACGACGCTGGCGCGCGGCGCCATATCGGTGTGGGCTGGCGCGGGGGAGGTCCCAAGCCCCACCTATACGCTGCTGCAAATCTATGAGGGCGCGAAAGGCCCCTTGTGGCATGTGGATTTGTATCGGCTGAGGCGCCCAGAGGAGGTCTGGGAGCTTGGCCTGGAAGAAGGGTTCGTCGAAGCCGCATGCTTGATCGAATGGCCGGAGCGATTGGGCGCGAGCCTGCCGCGCGATCGGCTGGAGGTTGTGCTCGAAGCGGCGGGAGATGGCCGGCGGGCGGTGCTGACGGGTTACGGCGCATGGAGTTCGCGGCTTGACGAGATCTGAAGCGTTAGAACGCCTGTTGGCGCAAACCGGCTTCGCCAATGCCGAGCGGCGTCCGTTGGCGGGCGACGCCTCGACGCGCCGATATGAGCGCTTGATCCTGCCGGATCGGCGCGCCGTGTTGATGGACGCCGCGCCTAGCGCGGAAAGCGCCCCGTGTCCGCCGGAAGCGACGCCCGAAGACCGCCGCAGCCTTGGTTGGAACGCCACCGCGCGCCTGGCGGCGTCGCGCGTCGAAGCGTTCGTGGCGGTGGGTGAACATCTGCGCCGGATGGGCCTCGCCGCGCCAGAAATCTACGGCGTCGATATCGGCGCCGGATACGCGGTGCTGGAGGATTTGGGCGACGCGCTGTTCGCGCGCGTCATTGCCGAAGGCGGCGCTGACGAAGTCGCGCTCTACGAGGAGGCCGCGCGCGTATTGGCGCATGTGCACGCCGACAAAGTGCCTGAGCGGCTTCCGGTTGCCGACGCGGCGTGGCCGCTCCTGGATTACGACGCGCTCGCGCTGGAGGTAAACGCCGACCTCTTCGTCGAGTGGCTGCCGCGTTCAGCGGATGTGCGCATCAGCGACGCCGACCGTGCGCGCTGGCAGGTCGTGCGCGACGCGCTGATCGTGAAAGCGCTTGGATTTGCACGCGCCTTCACCATTCGTGACTACCACGCCGAGAACCTGCTCTGGCTGCCTGAGCGAGATGGGCTCGCGCGCGTCGGCTTGCTGGATTTTCAGGACGCGGTGCGAGGCTGGCGCGCCTGGGATTTCGCCATGCTCCTCGATGACGCGCGCCGCGATGTGAGCGACGCCGCGCGCGAAGCGGCGATCCGCGCTTATCTTGAGGAAACCGGCGCCGACGAAGCCGGCTTCCGGCGCGAACTCGCCGTGCTAGGGGCGCTTAACGCGATGCGCATTCTCGGGCGTTTTGCGCAGCTGGCGCACGACGGCAAGGATCGCTACCTCGCGTTCATGCCGCGCGAATGGGGGCATCTGGCGCGCAATCTCAAGCATCCCGCCTTGGCCGACGCGCGCGCTTTCGTCGAGCACGTGGCGCGTCCTTACGTGGGAGCGGCGGCGTGACCATCGAAACCGCCATGGTGCTCGCAGCCGGACTAGGCACCCGTATGCGGCCTCTCACCAATGACCGGCCGAAGGCGTTGGTTGAGGTTTGCGGCCGCGCCTTGATCGATCACGTGCTCGACCGCTTGGTGGAGGCGGGTGTTAAGCGCGTGGTGGTCAACGTGCACGCTTTCGCCGATCTTCTCGAAGCGCATCTGCGCCAGCGCCGCGATGTCGAGATCACCATTTCGGACGAACGCGCGGCTTTGATGGAGACGGGCGGCGGCGTCAAACAGGCGCTGCCATTGCTGGGCGACGCGCCGATCCTGGTGAGCAACATCGACAGCGTGTGGGAGCAACCGGCGGGCTCCGCCATCGGCCGGCTGGCGCAAGGTTTCGATTCCAAACATATGGGCGCGCGGCTTCTGCTCGCGGATATGGAACGCCAGCTCGGTTATGATGGCGCGGGCGATTTCTTCATGGACAGCCGCGGCATGCTTTCGTTCCGCGATGCGCTGCCGCACACGCCCTGGGCTTATATGGGCGTGCAGGCGATTGATCCTGCAATCCTCGCTGAGGAGCCGCTGGAGCCGTTCTCGTTCACGCGCGTCTGGCGGCGGCTGGCGAAGGCTGGCCGTTTGCATGGCGTACCGCTTGGCGGCTTCTGGATGCATGTCGGCGATCCGCAGGCGCGCGATGCGGCGGAGGCGCGGCTGAGGCGGGCCGCTGCGTCGTGACGGCCGCGAAGCTCGGCCTGTTCGAAGGCCCGGCGCCGCGGCTTCGCACAATCTCTGCATCGGCGCCGTTTCTCGATCTGCTGGCCGACGCCATGGCCGAAGCGCTTTTGCGTGACGACGATCCATTCGCGATGGCGGACGCTTTGGTGCTGGCGCCGAATCGCCGCGCAGCGCAGGGCCTGATCGACGCGCTAGCCCGCCGGTTGGGCGGGGCGGCGCTGCTGCCTTCGATCCGCCCGCTTGGCGATCCGTACAGCGAGGACGATCCAGATGTTCTCGGCGACGAGGCGTTCGATGTGCCGCCGCCGATCGAATCTATGCGGCGGCGAATGGAGCTGGCGGCGCTGATCCGCCGCCGCGACGCGGCGCAGGGCGGCGTCGATGACCCCGTGCGTGCGCTGGCGATGGCGGATGAATTGGCGCGATTGCTGGATGCCGCCGCGACCGTTGATGACGTTGCGTGGGAAAAGCTGCCGACGCTGGTCAGCGATCTCGATCTCGCACGGCATTGGGGCTCGTCGGCGCAATTCCTCGAAATCGTGGCCGCGCATTGGCCGGCGCATTTGGCCGAGCAGGGCTTGTCCGACGTCGCCCACCATGGCGCAGCGCTCCGCTCCGCGCTGGCGGAGCGCTGGGAGCGGCAGCCAACGGACCGTCCGGTCATCATTGCCGGTTCCACCGGGTCTGTCGCCACAACGCGGCGCCTGATGCGGGCAGTGGCGCG
>JBFWZB010000069.1:0-1638 GCA_050185805.1 Hyphomonadaceae bacterium | reverse complement strand
CGGCGCATCATGAGCTTGCTGCTTCCGAACGCGCGCACGCACTGGCGGAGCGGCTGCGATCAGCGCTCAATCCCCTGGCGGTTGTCCGCGCGCGAGAGGCGGTTACGCTCGACGTCTTCGCCGACGCGCTGACGCAAACAGCGGAGACGCTTGCCGGCGGCGAAGCTTGGGCGGGGCGGGACGGAGAACGCGTGGCCAATCTGCTACGCGAAGCGATCGCGTTCGGCGATGCGCTGGGGCCGATGACAGCGTATGCTGCCTCGCGCGTTGTGCTCAAGGTGATGGACGCGACCGAGGCGCCGCCCCTGCCAGGCGGCGAGGCGCGCCTAGCAATTTGGGGCCCGCTTGAAGCGCGCCTGCAGCGGCGCGACCTGATGATCCTGGGCGGTTTGAACGAAGGCGTGTGGCCGGCGCCGGCGCCGGAGGATCCGTTCTTGTCCCGCGGCATGCGCGCTGAACTCGGGTTGCCACTGTTGGATCAGCGCATCGGCCTTGCCGCTCACGATTTCGCGCAATTGGCCAATGCCCCGGATGTGGTGATGACGCGGGCGCTGCGCCGCGACGGAGCGCCGACTTTGGCGTCTCGCTGGCTGTGGCGGCTGCAGACTCTGATCAAGGGCGCAGGTGCAACTCTTCCGCGCGCCAGTGCGCCGCTTTCGTGGGCGCGCACGCTCGATGCGCCGCAAGCGTCGCGCAGCGTCAAGGTTCCGCGGCCACGGCCGCCCTCGGACGCCCGGCTCAAGCGATTGAGCGTAACCCAAGTCGAAACGCTGATCCGCGATCCCTACGCCATCTATGCGCGCCGCATCCTCGGGCTTGAAGTGCTGAAGCCGATCGGCGCCGAGGTTGGCCCGGCGGAGCGCGGCACAGCGATTCACAAAGCGGTCGAGCGCCTGGAGGATCGCCACGATCACGCGCTTTTGCGTGACTTGCTGGATGAGGAATTGCGACGCGCCGGCGTCTCACCCGAACGGCGCGCGGCCGAACGATCGCGCTTGGAGCAATCTGTCCGCATGCTGCTCTCGTGGCTCCAGGCGCGTGAGCAGGACATTGCGGTCTATCGCGAAATCAAAGGTCAACTCGAATTGCAGGTGGGAGTGACCCTCACCGGTACGGCCGACCGCATTGAGACCGGGCCGCGCGGGGCGGCAATTCTCGATTTCAAGACCGGGTCGCCTCCGTCAGATGCGCAGGTGGCCAGCGGGCTTGCGCCGCAATTGCTGCTTGAAGCGGCGATGCTGAAGCGCGGCGCGTTTGAGGGCGCTCCAGCGGCTATCGCGCGAGAGTTGATCTATTGGCGTTTCGGCGGCGCCAATCCGGCGCCGCGGATTGTGCATTTGGACGACGGGGTGGGCGCTGCATCGGAGAAGGCGCTGGCGGAACTAAATGGCATGCTGGCGCGGTATGCAGACGCAGCGCAACCATTTCTCTCCAAGCCGCGCGTGCAATTCATTAAGCGCTACGCCGATTACGATCATTTGGCCCGGCGTAAGGAATGGGCTGACGCGGAGCTCGACGAATGAGCGACCAGAGCCAGCGCGCTGCTTCCGATCCACGCGCCTCCGTGTTCGTCACCGCAAATGCGGGGTCGGGCAAGACCAAGGTGCTGGTCGATCGTATTGCCCGGCTGTTGTTGCA
>JBFWZB010000068.1:0-5843 GCA_050185805.1 Hyphomonadaceae bacterium | reverse complement strand
CGCGGCTTGGGCTTTCACCGCGCGCACTGTGGGATAAGCGACGTCAGGGGGTCGCCGGCGCTGGCGCAGCCCTCGGCTGGGCTAGAACGAGACGATGCCGCCGCGGCCTGCTTCGTCGCCGAACGCCAGCGCCTTGCCGTCGGCGCGCCAGGACAGGGCCGAGACCGCGCCTCCGCCGGGCTCGTCGATTTCGGCCGACGCCTCGTCATTCAGGCGCGCAAGCAACACGGCGCCGTCGCCATAGCCGATCGCCAAGGCTTCCTCGCTCGGGTGGAAAGCGACGGCGGTGACGAGCGGGGCGCGTTCGCCGATCATCAGCGGCGGCTTGCCTTGCGGTCCGAGCTTGCCGGCGAATGGCCAGATGACGGCGCGGTCTGCGCCGCTGGTGGCGAGCCAGCGCGCATTCTTCGACCATGAGAAACTACGCGTCTTTGCGGGGTAGCCGGTCATTTGCAGATCGGTTTTGTCCGGCAGACGCCAACCATGCAGCACGTTTTCCTGCATGGCGGTGACGACATAATCGGCGTCCGGCGAGAGCGTGACGGCGAGATGCGAGCCGGCCCATTTGAGGTCCGTGCCCTTATCGTCGGCGGCGAGCGCCAGGCGTACATTGGCGCCGCCATAATGGCTGGCCGCCAGGCGGCGGCCCTTGGCGTCAAGCGCCAAGCCGCCCACGGTCGACGGATAGGTGAAGCGATGCGCTTCCGCGCCATCGCGGAAGACAATCGCCTGCTTGCCCGCCCCGGCGACGATGATCTTGGACACCGCGCTGGCGGTGAGGTGATCGACCCATTTGCCGCCCAGACTGGCGAGCGTTTCAACATCACCCGCGGGCGAGACAAGCTTAAGCACGCCATCGTCGCCGCCGGTGACGAGGCGCGCGCCATCGGGGTGCGGCGCGGCGCTGAGGATGGCGCCGTCATGAGCAGGGATGCGGCGCGTCTCCGCGCCCGCCGCCAACACAGCGCCGTCGCCGAGCGCGAACAGGGCCTCGCCGCCGGCCCAGTGAACGCTGGTGGCGCCGGCCCCGAGTGCGAGCCGCTTACCATTCGTGTAGACGCGCGCCGTCACGCCGCGCACGCGGCGAACGCGGCCTCCAGTTCGGCGCGGTCGAGATTCTTGCCGATGAAAACCAGGCGAGAGATGCGCTTTTCATCCTCGCGCCATTCGCGCTGGGTGTCGCCTTCGAGGATCATGTGCACGCCCTGCACCACGAAGCGCTTCGGCTCGTCCGGAAAAGCGATGATGCCCTTGAGGCGCAGAATGTCCGGCCCGCGTTCCTGGGTGATCTGGTTCAGCCAAGGTAACAGCTTTTCCGGGTTGAGCGGCTTCTCGCTTGAGAGCGACACGCTGGCGATGCCGGCGGCGGCGACATGATCATGCGCATGGTCGTGGTGATGATGATCGTGCGCGTGATCATGTTCATCGTGATGTGCGCAGGCGGGGTCACAATCGTGATCGGGCAGGAAGTGCGGGTCGATCTCAGTGATGCGCTCCAGATCGAACGCCGAAAGGCCCATGATGACATCGAGTGCGATATCGCCGCGCTGCATGCGGTGCAGGCGCGCGCTGGGATTGATGGCGCGGATGGCGCGCTCGATCTTGTCCAGCTCAGGCGGTGAAACCAGATCGGTTTTGTTGAGCAGAATGACGTCGGCGAAGGCGATCTGCTCGGCGGCCTCCTCGGTCTCGCCGAGTTGGCGTGGCAAATGCTTGGCGTCGGCGACAGTGACGATGGCGTCGAGCTTGGTCTTGGCGCGCACGTCGGCGTCGACGAAAAAGGTCTGCGCCACTGGGGCGGGCTTAGCCAGGCCCGTGGTCTCGACCAGGATGGCGTCGAAGCGGCCTTTGCCCGCCGCCGACTGCCGCTTCATCAGCCCTTCGATGATGCGGATCAGGTCGCCGCGCACGGTGCAGCAGACGCAGCCATTGTTCATCTCGAACACTTCCTCGTCGGCGTCGACGACGAGGTCGTTGTCGATGCCGATTTCGCCGAACTCGTTGACGATGACGGCGTATTTCTTGCCGTGCTGCTCGGTCAGGATGCGGTTGAGCAGGGTGGTTTTGCCCGCGCCCAGGTAGCCGGTGAGCACGGTGACGGGGATGGGATCGGTCATGGCCGCATAGATAGCTATTCCCGCTGGGCGCGCCACCCGGCTAAGGTGCCCCCAGGGAGAGGACGCATGAAATCCTGGGCGCGCTGGGTGCTGCTGATCGTGGGCGGGCTGGTGGCCGCCGCTCTCCTGGGCGCGGGGGTGCTGGCCTACCTCGTCTCCCGGCTCGACGTGCGCGCCGAAATCGAGCGCGCTGTGGAGAACGCCACCGGGCGCGACATGACCATAGGCGGCGACGTCGGCGTGAGTTTCTGGCCGGTGCTGGGGCTCCGCGCCGAGGAGGCGCGTCTGGCCAACGCCGAAGGTGGGCGCGCGCCGGCGCTGGCGACCATGGATGTGATCAATGTCGGCGTCGAAATCCGCCCGCTCTTGAGCGGCGACGTCGTGGTGCGCGAATTGGTGCTGCAGCGGCCGCAGATCGCGCTCGAAGTGGATGCGGATGGGCGCGGCAATTGGAATTTCACGCCGGCGACGCCGGCGCCGCCGCCCACCACGCCGGCGCCGGAACCGACAGAACCTTCGCGTTTCAGCTTGCATGCGATCCGCATAACCGATGGTGAGATTTCCTATTACGACGCCCGCCGCGGCGTCGGCTGGGTAGTTGGCGACGCCGATCTGGAAACGGCGCTGACCAGCCTCGATACGCCGATGCAGATCGAGGGGTCGATCAATTACGCCGAGCAGCCGATCGAACTCGAGATCGAAATCGCCGCGCCGCGCGCGGTGATCTCCGGCGGCGCGACGGCGGTGAAGGCGGAAGTCGAGAGCGAATTGCTGCTGGCGGAATTCGACGGCGCGACGACGGCGGCGTCGGGCGAAGTGTCCGGCCTGATTGTGGCGTCAGGCCCGAGCTTGCGGCGGCTGGCGGCGTGGGCCGGCGCGCCGATCCAGGGCGGCGTGGGGCTGGAGGCCTTCGCCGTCGATGGGCGCATTCAGGTCGGGCGCGGCGCGCTCGAATTCAGCAACGCGGCGTTCGCCCTAGACCTGCTGCGCGGGCGCGGCGATTTCACGCTCAGCCAATTGCGCGGAAAGCCCTACCTGAGCGGCCGGCTCGAAGTGTTCGACTTCGACCTCAACCCGTACCTGACCGGCGTCGCCCCACCGGCGCCAGCAACGGTCACCGCCCCCGCGGCGGAGGAATTAGCGGCGGCCGCTTCAGCGCCAGCGGCGGAAATAGCCGCCGTGGTCGAGGCCCCGCGGCGCGCCATCGACATCGACGAGGCGCCGAGCCAGACGCCAATCGATTTCACCGGCTTGCACGCATTCAACGCCGATGTCGAAGTCACCACCCACGCCGTCCTCGTGCAACGCATGCGCATCGACCGCGCCGTGGTCGCGCTCGTCATCAATGACGGCTACCTCGCCTCGACGTTGCACAACATCACGCTCTATGGCGGCTCGGCGCGCGGGCGTCTCGAAGTGGATGCGCGCCAGCCGACGGCGCGCATCGTGCAGGAGATCGCGGTGCAGGGCGTCAATGCGCAGCGCTTCCTGTCCGACGCGATCAACCTCTCCAACATCGAAGGGCGCGCCGAGCTGCAGCTCAATCTGCGCGCGGAAGGGCGCACGCAGCAGGAGCTGGTGTCAGGCGTCGATGGAACCGCCTATATGGAAGTGGTGAGCGGCACGCTGCACGGCGTCGATCTCGGCGGCGTATCGCGCACAATCCGCAACGCCGTGCGGGGCGAATTGGTGGCCCCCGAGGCGCGCACGGCGTTCGACGGCTTCTCCGCGCGCTTCGCTGTCGCTGACGGCGCACTGGCGAGCGACAGCCTGTCGTTCAACACGCCCGATCTCCGCATTCCGGGCATCGGCGTGATCGATCTCAACCAGCGCCGCCTCGACATGCGCCTGGCGCCGCGGGCGCAAGGCGGCGGCATCGTGTTTCCCTTCTCGGCGCGCGGTCCGTGGGCGCAGATCGCGTACGCCTTCGACCTCCGCGACCGGGCGCAGGCCGAGATCAGCGCGCGGGTGCGTGAGGTGCAGGCAGCGTCGCGAGCGCAAGCGCCGGCGAATTAGCGGCCGGCGCGACGCGAATTGTGCGCGGCGTGCGCTTTTCGGTGATCACGCCGCCCAAGTCGCTTGCATCACAAAATGGCGAGAAAGCACGAACTGCACAACGCCAAGCGCTGAACCTGCGACACAGGTCGGCGGCGGCGCGGGCGCGCCGGCCTTGAGACATTACCACAGCACGGGGACGGTGATCTTGCTGGGCATTGGGAAAATCACATTGGGACAGTGCCTGGCGGCCGCGGCGTTGCTCGCCATGTCGGGCTGCGCCAGTGCGCAGGAGACCAGTTCGGCCGCGCCGGCCCCAGCAGAGGCCGCGCCGGATTGCAGTTCGGCCGCGCATCATCAGTTCGATTTCTGGCTCGGCGAATGGCAGGTGTCGCCGTCGCGTGCGCCGGATCGCGTCATCGCGCGCAGCACGATTCGTTCCTCCGCCGACGGCTGCGTCATCGATGAGACGTGGCGTCCGCTGCGCGGGGGCGAAGGGCGATCGCTCAGCGGCTACAACGCCAGAGACGGCCGCTGGCATCAATACTACATCGATTCATCCGGCGCGCAGACGCACTCGACAGGCGCATTCAGCAATGGCGCCATGGTGCTCGACTATACCACCCCGGCCGGCGGTCAGGGCCGCATGAGCCTGCAAGCGCTTGACGTCGATACGGTCCGTCAATGGGGCGAGGAGTTCAATACCGAGCAGAACGCCTGGACCCCTTCATTCGATCTCACTTACCGGCGCGCCGCGGCGGAGGAGTGAACGCGGCCTTGGCCATGGAGCGGGTGCACGACCTCAAGCCTAGCCTGCTTGCCGCGATGCTCGACGGCGTGCCCAACGTCGCGTTCTGGACCAAGGACGCCGCGCTGCGTTTCCGCGCCGCCAATGACAGCCTCGCGCGCGTCTGCGGCATGGGGCGCGCGTCATCGATGCTGACGCGGGGGGCGGGAGAGTTGTTGTCCGAAGTGAGCGCGGCTTTCACGGAGGCACGGGACCGTGACGCGCTGACGAAGCAGCGCGCCCAGCGTAACCAGCTCGAAAAATGGGAGCCTGATGGCGGGGCCGCGACGTGGCTCTTGGTCAATCGCTGGCCGTTGGCCAGCGACAGCGGCCTCATTCTCGTGGGCATCGGGCGAATTCTTCCGGCTAAGCGCGCCCGGCCCCAGACCTACGAGACTCTTGCGCATGTTATCGAGCACATCCGCGCCAATGTGATCTCGCCGCTCAGCGTGCAGGCTCTGTGCCGCCGCGGCGGCGTCTCGCGCTGGCAGCTCGAGCAGGATTTTCTCGAAGTGTTCGGCGTTAGCCCGCGCCGCTTCATCGCCAATGCGCGCCTTGAACTTGCGCATGAAATGTTGGAATCCGGGCTGACCATCGCCGAAGTCGCGCACGCTTGCGGTTTCGCAGATCAAAGTGCGTTTGCACGCCGCTTCCGCGCCATTTGCGGCGTTTCACCGAGCGAATTCCGTCGCACGCTCGCACAATAAATTACGCAGAACAGTAACGCCGGCGCCGCCGCGATTCGGTGCGTCGGAATTCCTCTGTGTCACGTACGCATCACAAAACGGCGAGCCCCGCGCTTGTGCCGAATTCGAGGCGCTTCGCCTCGCAACCGGTCAAGCCGCTTTGGTTGACGCACCCTAACAAGAAGCCATGCGTGCGAGGCACGGTTTCTGAAACCGCGATGCCCGCGCAAGCCAACCTCCGGGCGATGGTCGCCCGGA
>JBFWZB010000067.1:0-6649 GCA_050185805.1 Hyphomonadaceae bacterium | reverse complement strand
GGCGATGTCAAATGGCGCGACGGCCGCACCGGGCTTTACGTCTTCAACGCCGGCGAGGACGTCGGCGCGGTGAAGAAAGCCGCGTACGCCATGTTCTCGGAGGAAAACGGGCTCGGCCCCGCGGCGTTTCCGAGCCTGATGCGCATGGAGCGCGACGTGGTGGCGTGCGCGCTGTCGTTGCTCAATGCGCCCGAGGGCGCGGACGGCGCCATGACCGCCGGCGGCACTGATTCCATCGTGATGGCGGTGAAAACCGCGCGCGACTTCGCCCGCGCCAACGGGCTGAAGGGCCAAGCCAATTTGGTCGTCCCGTACAGCGTCCATCCCGCCTTCATCAAGGCGGCGATGATGATGGATCTCGAAATCCGCCAGGCGCCGCTCAAGGACCATCTCGCCGACGCCGCAGCCATGGCGCCTTTGTGCGATGCGGGCACCATCATGCTGGTCGGCTCCGCGCCGTGCTTCCCATTCGGCTTGATCGATCCGATCGAAGAGCTCTCCGCGCTCGCGCTTGAACGCCAGCTTTGGCTTCATATCGACGCTTGCGTTGGCGGTTTCCTCGCACCGTTTGTCGAGATGAACGGCGCCGCCCTGCCGCACTGGGATTTTCGCGTTCCGGGCGTGCGTTCGATCTCCTCCGACCTACACAAATACGGCTATTGCTCCAAGGGCGCCTCGACCTTGCTGTTCCGCGACGGCGCCATGAAGCAGCACATGACGTTTGACGCCGGGCCCTGGCCGATGGGTCGCATGATCACGCCGACGCTCGCCGGCACGCGTCCCGGCGGCGCCATCTCGGCGGCATGGGCGGTGATGCATCATCTCGGCGTCGAGGGTTATCGCGCCAAGCAGAAGCTCGTGGTTGAAGCGCGCGAGCAGATCGAAGCAGGGGTCAAGCGCCTCGGCTTCCGCGTGCTCGGCCGCCCGCAATTGGGCATCGTCTCCTTCACCCATGACGAGGCCGATGTGTTCGCCATCCTGCGCGGGCTTTTCGCAAAGGGTTGGGTGACGGCGGCCAATGTCGATCCGCCCAGCCTGCATCTCATGCTGTCGCCCAAGCATGCCGAAGTGGCCGACGATTATTTGCGCGACCTCGAAGCCGCGATGCGCGAGAAGCCCGGCGATAAGCCGATGCCCGCGCCGGGTTATGCGCGCTAGCGCTTGAGCCGCGCCACCCAGGCTGCGGTCGAGGCGTCGAGATCGGCGGGCGCGGCCCCGCCTTCCAGCGCCGGCGCCAGCTGATTGGCCATCTCCTTGCCCAGCTCGACGCCGAACTGGTCGAACGGATTGATCCCGGCCAGCACCGCCTGCGTGAACGTGCGGTGCTCGTAGAACGCAATCAGCGCGCCGAGCGCCTCCGGCGTCAACGCATCCAGCGCCATCATGGTCGAGGCGCGATCGCCCGGGAACGCACGATGCGGCTCGGTGTTCTGTTTGCCCACCATCAGCGCGCGTGCTTGCGCCAGCGCATTGGCGAACACCTTGGCGCGATGCGATGCGGGTCCTTCATGCGCGCCGGCGACGAGCAGAAACTCCACCGGGATCTCATCGGCGCCCTGGTGCAGCAATTGGAAGAAGGAATGCTGGGCATTGGTGCCCGCCGCGCCCCAGGTGACGCCGCAGGCCGAACGTGTCAGCGGCTCGCCGTCGCGCGTCACGCCTTTGCCGTTCGATTCCATTTCCAGCTGCTGCAAATAGGTCGGTAACAGCCGCAGGCGTTCCGAATAGGGGATCATGGCGTAGGAGCCGCGTCCCAGCGCTTCACGATTCCACATCTGCACGGCGGCCGAAACAGCTGGCGCGTTGCGTGCGAACGGCGCCGTGCGGAAGTGCTCATCCATCTCCGCCGCGCCTGACAGCAAGCGTTCGAACGCGCCGTCCTTCAGCGCGACGGCGCAGCTCAATCCAACAGCGCTCCAGAGCGAGTATCGTCCGCCGACCCAATCCCAGAACGGAAACACGTGTTCGCGCTTAACGCCCCACGCTTCGGCTTTCTCCGGCGCCGCGGTCGCCGCGGCGAGGTGCGCCGGGTCCCAAGCGCGTACGAAGGCGGCATTGGCCAGCGTCTCCTGCGTGGTGAAGGTTTTCGAAACGACGACGAGCAGCGTCCGCTTCGGGTCGAGGCCTTCGATCGCATCGGCGACGTCCGCGCCATCGACATTCGCGGCGAAGCGCACGCCAAGGCCCGGCGCGCGCTCCTGCTTCAACGCTTCGAGCACCAGACGCGGGCCGAGGTCGGAGCCGCCGATGCCCAGATGCACAATGGCGTCGATCTGCGGTCTGATCGCCTGCGCGAACGCGCCCATGCGCGCGCGCGTCTGCTTCACTTCGGCAGGCGCATCCGCCGCCCGCAACGCCCAGTGCTTGGCGGCGCGGCCCTCGGTGGCGTTGACGATCTCGCCGGCGAACATTTTTGTTCGCCATTCGTCAAATGCCGCCGCCTCGGCAAGCGCTGTGAGCGCCTGCAGCGCGCCATCGTCGATGCGTTGCTTGGAGAAGTCCGCGATCAGGTGCGGCGCCGCGAGCGTCAGCGCGCCAACGCGGTTGGGCGTGTTGAACAGATCGGCGATGCGGGTCGCTTTCAGCCGCGCGGCTTCAGCGGCGACGACATCCCAGGCGGCGGCGCGCGCCATCGCCTAAGGCCGCCCGATGCTCGCATAGGTGAAGCCGTGCGCGCGCATCTCGGTGGGATTATAGATGTTGCGCAGATCGATCACGACCGGGCTCTTCAGCGCCGCTTTCATCCTCGGCAAGTCGAGCGCGCGGAACTGATCCCATTCGGTGATGATCACGACTGCGTCCGCGCCGTCGAGGCATTCGTACGGGTTCTTGGCGAAGGTCACGTCCTTCAGCATGTGCTTGGCTTCGTGCATGCCCTCGGGGTCGAACGCCGTCACCCGCGCGCCCTCGGCCTGCAGCGTCGGGATGATGTCGAGCGAGGGCGCGTCGCGCATGTCGTCGGTGTTTGGTTTGAAGGTGAGGCCGAGCACGGCGATGGTTTTGCCGCGGACGCCGCCAACCACTTCCATCACCTTCTGCGCCATCTTCTGCTTGCGCGCGGCGTTGACGCGCACCGTCGTCTCGATCAGCTCGATCGGCGCGGAATGATCGCGCGCCGTTTTCATCAACGCCAGCGTGTCTTTCGGAAAGCACGAGCCGCCATAGCCCGGCCCGGCGTTCAGGAATTTCCGGCCAATACGGTTGTCGAGGCCAATGCCTTTGGCGACTTCCTGCACATTGGCGCCGACTGCTTCGCAGAGATCGGCAATTTCGTTGATGAAGGTGATCTTCATCGCCAGGAAGCCGTTGCCGGCGTATTTGATCAATTCCGAGGTGCGCCGCGAGGTGAACACGATCGGCGTCTCGTTGAGATAGAGTGGGCGGTAGAGCTCGCGCATGCGTTCGCGCGCGCGCTCTTCGTCGGTGCCGACGACGACGCGATCGGGCCGTTTGAAATCGTTGATCGCGGCGCCCTCGCGCAGGAATTCCGGGTTGGAGACGACGCTGAATTCGGCATCGGGCCGGCGCTTGCGGATGATCTCCTCGACCTCGTCGCCGGTGCCGACCGGCACCGTCGATTTGTTCACCACCACCGTATAGCCGTCCATGCGATCGGCGATGTCCTCGGCGGCGGCGTACACGTAGGAGAGATCGGCGTGGCCGTCGCCGCGCCGCGAGGGCGTGCCCACGGCGATAAACACGGCGTCGGCGCTCTTGATCGCGTCGCCAGGGTCGGTGGTGAAGAACAGGCGGCCCTGTTCGACGTTGTCCTTCACGAGGTCGTCGAGACCCGGTTCGAAAATCGGAATCTCGCCTTTGAGCAGGCGTTCGATTTTGGACGCATCCTTATCGACACACGTCACCGTGTGGCCGAAATCCGCGAAACACGCGCCGGACACGAGCCCGACATAGCCGGTGCCAATCATCGTTACGCGCACTGCTCAAATCTCCTGATTATAGGCGCCGACTTCTGGGAAGCGGGCCAGGCGCGGCTTCACTTCTTCGCGGAACAGCCGCCGCATATCGTCTTCGCTCGTCATACTTTCCACAACCGCCACCAATTCCGGCTTGTTGGACGAAGCGCGCACCAGCACCCACGAGCCATCTTCAAGCGTCACCCGCGCGCCGTTAACGACATTCACGTCACGAATCGCGCGGCCGAGGATCTTGCCGCCTTCCTGGGCGAGGCGCTGATAATCGGCGGTGACCTGCTCGACCAGCTGATACTTCTTTTCGTCGTCGCAATGCGGCGACATCGTCAACGAGGTGAACGAGCGCGGCAGCGCCTTGCGCAAATCGGAGAGCGATTTGTCCGGATTGCGGTCCAGCATCGCCAGCACCGCGGCGGCTGCGACAATGCCGTCGTCATAGCCGTGCCCCAGCGGCGGACGGAAGAAGAAATGGCCGCTCTTCTCGAAGCCGGCCAGAGCGCCGAGCTCGGTGGTGCGGCGCTTGATGTAGGAATGGCCCGTCTTCCAATAATCGACTTTGGCGCCGTTGGCTTTCAGCACCGGATCGACGGCGTAAAGTCCCGTAGATTTGACGTCGACGACGAAGGTCGCGTTGGCGTGCTGGGCGGAAAGATCGCGCGCCAGCATCAGGCCGATCTTGTCGGCGAAAATTTCCTCGCCCTCATCGTCGACCACGCCGCAGCGATCGCCGTCGCCGTCGAAGCCGAGCGCGACATCGGCGCCGTGCTGCCTCACCGCGCGCGCCATGTCGTGCAGCATCTCGGCGTCTTCGGGGTTGGCGTTGTAGTGCGGAAACGTCCAGTCGAGCTTGGCGTGCAGATCGATTACGTCCACGCCCATGCGCCGCAGCGCCTCGGGTGCGAAGGCGCCGGCCGTGCCGTTGCCGCATGCAGCGATGACTTTGAGCTTGCGCGTCAGCCGCACGCGCGAAGTCACGTCATCGAGATAGCGCGCGCGCAAATCGTCGACGCGCCGGTAAGCGCCGCCGGCGTGCGGCTTGAAATGGCCGCCGAGCACGATCTCCTTCAGCCGCCCCATTTCTTCGGGACCAAAAGTGAGCGGCTTGTTCGCGCCCATTTTCACGCCGGTCCAGCCATTCTCGTTGTGGCTGGCGGTCACCATCGCCACGCACGGAATGTCGAGCGCGAACTGCGCGAAATACGCCACCGGCGAAAGCGCCAGGCCGATATCGTGCACTTCCATGCCGGCTTGCATCAGGCCAAGCGTCAGCGCCTGCTTGATCGATTGCGAATAGAAGCGGAAATCGTGGCCAACGACGATTTTGGGCGCGACGCCCATCTCCCGCACCAGCGTCCCGAGCCCCAATCCCAGCGCCTGCACGCCGAGCAGATTGAGCTCCGGCGCCTTCTCCGAACCCTGGATGCCGAACCACCAGCGGGCGTCGTACTCGCGAAACCCGGTCGGCTTGACCAACGGCAGCGTTTCGAACTCTGCGCTGTTGGGGCTGAGGCTTGCGCGCGGCGCAGGCAGCATGGGGTCTATCCGTGGCTTGAGGGGGCGCGGCGAACCCGGGTCATGTGCGCGAAACGGCGCGAAAACTCAATCGCCGCTGGCGGCTGGCAGCCCCGGCGGACCTGCACGGATCGAGACGATCTCCACGCCATACGCTTCCGGCCCTGGATTGTCGCTTACGGCGCGAAGCCCGATCGCCGTTACGCCTGCAGCGGGGGGCAGTTCGAAGCGCGCCCGGCGGCTGAGCGGTGGAATGGGCTGGCTCACCCATTGCGTTGCGTCTGCGCCTTGCAGGCTGACCGCCAGCGCCGTCGCGGCGTTCACGGGCAAAGGCCGATAGGTGATCTCGACCGTGATCGGGCGATTGTCCAACACGTCCGCCGCCGACGGCTGCAGCAGAATGCGTACGCCGCGCTCGGCCGGCTGCGGATCGCCCAGACCGGGCAGCACCGCGATCTTCAACGTCTGCGCATGGCCGAGGAAATCGCGGGTCACGGTGACGTTCTGCTCCGGCGGGTCCTCCGGCGCGTCGAAGGCGGTTTCGCGCAGCGTCAGCACGGGGCCCTCGACCTGACCGGCCGCCGGCGCGGCGTCGCGCGGCAGGAGCTGGGGCATCAGGCTGAAGCCGATCACGGCGGCGGCGATGATCAGCACGAGCGGATAAAACAGGAGCGGGTGGAACAGCCAATGGCGCATCGCCCACCTCTAGCCGTCCCCGAGCCGCAACGCCAAGCCAGCCGGCACTTGACGGCCCCCATCCGCCATGGGCACGAGGCCCGCATGCCTTTTCTCGCACTGCTCCGCCACGGCCAGAGCCGCTGGAACCTTGAAAACCGCTTCACCGGCTGGGTCGACGTGGATCTGACGCCGGAGGGGGAGGCGCAGGCCCGCAGGGCAGGCGAGTTGCTGGCCCAAAGCGGCGTGGATTTCGACAAGCTGTTTACTTCGGTGCAGACCCGCGCCATCCGCACTGGAAACCTCGCGCTTGAGAACGCCAATCTCGCTTGGCTGCCGGTTGCGCGCTCATGGCGGCTGAACGAGCGCCATTACGGCGCGCTCACGGGGCTCGACAAAGCCGAGACCGCCGCCAAGCACGGCGAGGAGCAGGTGAAGGTGTGGCGGCGCTCGTACGATACGCCGCCGCCGCCCCTGGCCCAAGGCGGCGCGTTCGATCTTTCGCAGGACCGGCGCTACGCCGGCATCGA
>JBFWZB010000066.1:5292-7027 GCA_050185805.1 Hyphomonadaceae bacterium | reverse complement strand
GAGTGGGCCCGGCAGGACTCGAACCTGCAACCAGACCGTTATGAGCGGCCGGCTCTAACCATTGAGCTACAGGCCCGTAGCTGCAGGGCGCATGTGCGGGCGAAGCGGGAGCGCGTCAAGCTTTGCGTGCGTAGTCCACGAGAGTCGCCGGCGGCGGGGGCTGCACGCCCGGCGCGGCCTGGGGCTCGCCGGCGCGCATAGCGAAAGGCAGTACGCCCGACCACACCGAATAGGGTGGTTCGCCCGAAATATCCGCGGGATTGCTTGCGTTCACTTTCGCCACGCATTCTTCCAGCGGCAGCACCAGCACCTTGACCTGCCCGAGATAATCTTCGTCCACCGGCGGCAGCGTTTCCCAGCGCTTCGCGATGATGTGCTCGAACACGCAGCGCATGCGCCGGCGCTTCTCGACGGGATCGACAATGGCGCGGCAAACGCCATGAACGCTGACTGACCGATACTGGAAGGAGTGGTCTGGTACGGTGCGGCCCAGGATCAAACCATCTATCAGCGCAACGCTCAGGCACGCGCGTGCGCCGGATTCCAGGGCTTCGAGCATGCGATTTGCGCTCGATCCGTGTAGAATGATGTCTTCGCCGTCGCGGGCATGAATCATGGGCTGCGCGAACGGTTCGCCGTCGATGATCGTCGCCAGCGTGGCGATGAGCGCTTCGTCGAGAACGGAATGCACCAAAGCGCGGTCGTACGAAGCGCGCTTGGCGCGGCGGATTGGGCGAGTGCGGGGCGTTGGCGCATAGGCTTCGTTCATGCGCACTTATTTAGACGTGCCGCCGGTCGGGCGCTAGGCGACGTCGCCCCGCGCATAGCCGACGATGGCGGCGCGCACGAAATCGTCAAAATTGATGGCGTCGAGCTCGGGCGGATGCGGCGCCCAGGGCGGGCCGTCAAGCATCTGCACGGTTATGTCAGGCCGCTTGCCATTGGCGCGGCGACGCCGCGTCAGCGCGTACTCGGTTTCCTTCGCCACCCATTCCGATTGCGCCGCCGCTTTCGACCAGCAGAGATGAAAGAGATCGCTGCGTTCGATCTCCCGGCGCAGACGCGGGCTCCATTCCTCGCCGGATTTGAGCGAGGCGCGATCCCAGAAATGCTGCACGCCGGCCATCTGATACGCGGTGGCGATCATGGCGACGGTCTCGCGATCCTTGCTGGAATAAGAGAGGAAGACGCGCTTATGGCGCTTAAGGCGCGCGCTATCGCCGGCTGAGGCAGGCTTCTCGCGCGCCTTCATTACCGGGCGCGTGAACGCGAGCACGCCGATTTGTGCATCATCGATGAAGACGCGAGCGAGGATGACGACCTGCTTCACGTCGGCGTCGGCTTCGATCGAATACGAGTAATCGATCGGCTCTCCAGTCCAGGTGCGGCGCTGTAGGTCGCCGTCGCATTGTGCGCCGCGAACTTCGAGCGCAACACCGATCTTGGCGCCGAACGCGACGTCGCCGACGCCCATCCCTTGCGGTGCGGGCGCAGTTCGCGGGTCGATCTGCTTGGCGGCCTTGATGACGGCCTTTAGGTCTTTCGGCTGATGAATGACGATGCGCACCAATTCCGGCGTGCCGCGGCGCAATTTTTTCGGTGCGAAGGCGGTGGCGTCGGCGGGGGCGCTGGCGGCGTGTTGCGTGGTGCTGCGGTGGCGCAACGCTTCGACCGTGCGTGGCGGCGGCGCGGGGGCGGGCTGTTCGTCGAACGGCGGCGGGGCGGGGGCTTGCGG
>JBFWZB010000066.1:2772-5192 GCA_050185805.1 Hyphomonadaceae bacterium | reverse complement strand
AAACTTGCACCCAAAAGGTTGCGCGCGCTGTAGGCGATATCCGCGGCGATCATCAGATCGCGATCGAGCTGCGCCGCCGGGGACCACAGCACGATCGCGGTTCGGGCTTCGGCGGTGCGCGTTTCGTCCTGATTTGGGGCGTAGGGGCCGCCCTCCGCGTCGACATTGAGGCCACGCAGGCGCAACGCACGTGCGAGCGTTTCCGCCCGCCCGCGATCCTCGGCGGTGAAGAGGAGCAGCACGTCGGGCGGCGGCGCCGGCTCTTCCTCGTCGACGGCGGCGGGCTCGCCTTCTTCAATCGGCGCAGCCAGGGGCGCGGGCGCCGGCTCTTCTTGTTCGGTTGGCGTAGGCGGTTCGGCGGCGGCATTGACCTGCGGTTCTGGGGTCGCAGCTTCCGGTTCAACAGGCGGGGGCGCTGCCTGCGCCTGCTCGAGTTCGCGGCGGCGGATCAGTTCGAGTGCGCGGCGGCGGGCTTCGCCCAACGTCATGGCCGGCCAGTGCGCGGGCAGGCCCGGGAGCGCCATTTGCGCGTCCGGATCGGCCAAGATGAGCTGAGGTGTGCCAAGCCGCGCCGGCAGCAGCGCCAGCAACTGGCGGAAGGGGCTAGATTCCGCGGCCGCGCGGCTGAGCAGCAGCCCGACATTGGCTGCCCCAGCCAGCGCGGCGGCCACGGCTTCATGGTCGCCCGCCGTGGCCGGGTCGATTACGTCGAGGCCGAAGCCGTCGCCGAGTTCGTGCGCCGCCGCCAGGTCCGGCTCGGCCGCTACGAGATATCCATTGGACATAGCCGTCCACCCTTCGAGGGCCGTTACTTGCGGCGCCCAAGCCGCGCCCGCAACCCGCCGCCCCGCCTGAGGGGCGCGACCGCTTCGTCAGGCAAGGGTTTTGGCTTAAGAGAGCGGCAGAGGAGAATTCATGCGCCTTCTGATGCTGTTCGCCCCGCTCGCGCTTGCCGCGTGTCAGACCCCGTGCCCGCCGGCGGACACCGGGCCGGAGCATTTCACTTATGTGTGCCTCGACGAGTCCGTCCTTAATGTCACGATTACCCGGCGCCCTGACATCGCCCACATCGTGCAGGAAGGATTTGCCCCGCTGGACCTGCCAGCGGACATCACCGGCGCCGGTTTCCGTTATAGCCAAGGCGGCGCCGAGCTGCGTGGACGCGGCAGGGAAGCCTATTGGACACGGCCGGGTGCGGAGACGACGTTGTGCCGCATTCCCGACCCGCAGGACGAAGGCGCTCCGGCTTGAGAATTGAGCGCGTCCGCGACGGCGCGTGGAAGAGACGGAGTGTGGAATGCGTGCAAAGATTTTCGCAGCGGCGCTGGCCGGCGCCATCGCGCTGTCGAGCTGCGCCAGTACGGGTGCGGGCTACGGCTACGGGCCGCCACGGACGCAATTGTCGCAATGCATGCGCAACGCACTGATCGGCGCCGGCATCGGCGCCATCGTCGGGGCGGCGCAGGACAGCAGCGATAACCGTGCGGAGAACGCGGCGCTTGGCGCAGCAGTCGGCGGGCTTGGCACTTATGGGGTCTGCCGCTTCCTCAGCGCGCGCGAGCAACAGCGCGTCGAGAACGCGTACTACCAATCGCTCAACAGCGGCGCGCCGGTGAACGACAGCTGGAATTCGGATCAGGGCGGCCCACGCAACCTTACGGTCGCCGCGCCGCAACCGATTTCCGGCCGCCCCGAGTGTCGTACCGTTTCGGCGACCGTGAGCGATCCGCAATACGGCAACCAAAGCCTGCCGCCGGAAACCTTCTGCCGCACGGCGAGCGGCCAATGGGTTCCGGCGTAACCGCCAAACCTCGAGTGCGAGTGGGCCGGCGCAGCGATGCGCCGGCCCTTTTCGTTTGAGCGACGCGGTTAGTTCTTGCGCGCCTTGGCCGCCTTCATCAGCGTGTCCTTGCGCGCTTTCATCGCCGCGCCGAGCTCGTCGAGGTCCAGGTCGCTTTTCTTCGCTTTGGCGAACATGCCGTCGCGCTGTTCTTCCTCTTTGACGTGATGCTTGATCATTTCGCTGAGGACGTGAACCTTCGCGTCCCAGTGATCGTCGCCCGGCTTGCCGGCTTCGATCTCGGCGATCAATTTCTTCGCGCCGTCGTGTTCGACGTCGGCTTCGTCCATCATGTCCTCTTCGATCCCGACTTCACGGCAGGCGGGGTAGAAGATTTCTTCTTCGATCTGGGTGTGGACGCGCAGCGCGAGGCAAATTTGGTTGGCGAGCTTTTGTTTCTTCGAGCCGCTTGAGGTTTTCTCGAATTCCTCGAACCAGGTTTCGACCTCGCGGTGATCGTCCTTAAGCAATTTGATCGCGTCCGGCGCGGGCGCGCGCTTGGCGGATTTGGCTTTGGTGCGTTCGGATGTCTGCGTGACGGCCATTGGTGACTCCAGTGAGATTTGTCCAATGAACCGCC
>JBFWZB010000066.1:0-2672 GCA_050185805.1 Hyphomonadaceae bacterium | reverse complement strand
AGGCCAAGCGCGCGCCAGCTTTCGGCGTAGGCGCGGGTGAAGGCCAGCCGGTCGTAAGCGAGCGCAGCCGCCAGAATGAGCGCGGCGATAAGCAAGCCAGCTTCGCCGCGCGTGCTCTCTAGCGCGCCAGCAACGCCGGCCATCAGGGCGTAGAGCAGCGCGACGCCGGCGATGATCTTGGCCCAGAATGCTGCAGCCTCGGCTTTCATGCAGCAGATTTTCGCCGCCGGCGCGCCGCCGTCAATGTGCTCAGCGTTTGCAATTCGGCACTTAATTAGCTGTGCATCGCGCCGCCCTTGACCCGCGCGCGCGCCCTCAGCAAGCGTGCCGCGCATGATCAACCGCCGCTTCTTTCTTGCCGCAACCGTTTCCGTCGGCGCTTGCGCCGCTGCGCATCCGCACAGCGAGCCGCACGGTCAGGAAGCGCCGCCGACGCATGTCATGGTGATCGCCACCATTCACGGGGCGCACCGCAACAGCACGACCTATTCCTACGATCATCTGTATGAGCGCGTGCGTGCGTTCGCGCCGACAGCAATCGGGGTGGAGATCAGGCCCGAGGATCTGTCGCCGCCGGCTGCGTATCTTGCGTCGTACTATCCGCGCGAGATGATTGCGCTGTCGCAGGAATATGCCGCAATCGCCGCTGGCCTGGATTGGCTCGGCCCCACCATTGAAGGGCAGCCGATTCCGGATGGGTATTTTCCGAGCACCGGCATCCCGCAACTCTCCGCCGAACTCGAAGCCGACGCCGCGTTCGACAATGCGGAGCTTGACGCCTTGTCCGCACAGAAGGCGGCGCTCGTTCCAGATGCGACGGCGTCTTCCTTGAATGACGGCCGCTACGACGCGATCAATCGCGACTATTACCGGCGCTTCGCCGCGCTCGTGCAGGGCTCTCGCTATCAGCCGCTGGCGGATTTCTACGCCGCGCGCGACGCTCATATCGTCGCCAACGCGCTGGCGCTGATCCGCGCCAATCCCGGCGGACGCGTAGCACTCGTGGTCGGGGCGGACCATCGCTCGGCTGTGGTCGACGCCATCGCCGCCGAATTAGCTGGAACGGCGACGCTCGAACCGGTTTAGACAAAGCGCACGCCATAAGGCCGCAGCCGGCGCGGGGCGGCATGGACGGGACGGGGGCCGCTCGCTATATGGCGGGCTCAGCCTCAAACACGGACGTTCCCCATGGCGCAGCAGCCGGCGCAATACATTTTCACGATGCAAGGCCTGACCAAGGCCTATCCGGGCGGCAAGAAGGTGTTCGAGAACATCTGGCTGTCGTTTTTCCCGGATGCAAAAATTGGCGTCGTGGGCGTTAACGGCTCGGGCAAATCGACGCTGATGAAGATCATGGCTGGCATGGACAAGGACTTCACCGGCGAAGCCTTCGCCATGTCCGGCACCAAGATGGGCTATCTCGAGCAGGAGCCGCAGCTCGATCCCGCGCTCAATGTTCGTGAGAACGTCGAAAGCTGGTGCGCGGAGAAACAGCTGGTCACGCGCTTCAACGACGTCAGCATGAAGGTGGCGGAAGATTATTCCGACGAGCTGATGGAGGAGATGACCAAGCTGCAGGAGCAGATCGACGCGGCCGACGCTTGGGACATCGATTCAAAGATCGACATGGCGATGGACGCGCTGCGCTGCCCGCCGGATGATGCCGGCGTAGAGAAGCTCTCCGGCGGCGAGCGCCGGCGCGTGGCGCTGTGCCGGCTGCTTTTGTCCAAACCGGACATGCTGCTGTTGGACGAACCGACCAACCATCTCGACGCCGAGAGCGTCGCCTGGCTGCAGCATCACCTCGAGAACTTCCCGGGCTGCGTCATCTTGGTGACGCACGACCGCTATTTCCTCGATCAGGTCACGAAGTGGACGCTCGAACTCGACCGCGGCAAGGGCATTCCGTACGAGGGCAATTATTCGGCGTGGCTCGAAGCCAAGGCCAAGCGCATGGCGCAAGAAGAGCGCGAGGCCGAAGGCCGGCAGAAGGTGATGAGCCGCGAGCTGGAATGGGTGCGCCAATCGCCGAAGGCGCGCCAAGCCAAATCGAAGGCGCGGCTTTCGCGCTATGAGGAAATGGCGGCGCAAGCCGAGCGCGAAAAGCAGACCTTCGCCACCATCCAGATTCCGCCGGGCCCGCGGCTTGGCCAGAATGTGATCGCGTTCGATGGTCTGAAGAAGGGCTTTGGCGACAAGCTCTTGATCGACGGCCTTACCTTCAAACTGCCGCCGGGCGGAATTGTCGGCATCATCGGCCCCAACGGCGCGGGTAAGTCGACGCTGTTCCGCATGATCACCGGGCAAGAAGCGCCGGACGAAGGCGCGATCGCGATCGGCGAGAGCGTTAAGCTCGGCTTCGTCGATCAATCGCGCGACGCGCTCGACGACAAAAAAACCGTTTGGGAGGAGATTTCAGGCGGCCTCGACGTGCTGACCGTCGGCACGCGCGAGATTCCTTCGCGCGCTTACGTGTCGAGTTTCAATTTCAAGGGCGGCGATCAGCAGAAGAAAGTGGGCCAGCTCTCGGGCGGTGAGCGCAACCGCGTGCATTTGGCGAAGACGCTGCTGACCGGCGCCAACGTGCTGCTGCTCGACGAGCCGACCAACGATCTCGACGTCGAAACGCTGCAGAGTTTGGAAGCGGCGCTGGAGGATTTCGCCGGCTGCGC
>JBFWZB010000065.1:0-7140 GCA_050185805.1 Hyphomonadaceae bacterium | reverse complement strand
GTCGGCTCGTCAGCGGTCGCCGGCGGCAACTCGCTCAACGCCAATGGCCAAGGCGCGGCCGTGGGCTTGGACACCTACCAACGCGCCGAGGGCGCGGTTTCCGCCGCCGCGAACACGCGCGTCGGCGCCGCAGGCGGCGTCGTCAACAGCGCTAGCATCGCAACGCTGAATGGCCTGACCGGGACGAGCACGGCCGACGACACCGACGTTCGCGCCGTGCAATGGGCGCGTGAAAGCGCCGAAGCGCGCACCGATGTCTCGACCGGCTATGTCGGTCATGGCGCCGCCTCAGCCGCCGCCAGCGGCAACGTGGCGGCGATGTCGGCGGAGAACGGCGACGTCACAGCGGACGTTTGGCAGGATTCTACCGCGAACGTCGCGGCGTCCGCGCGCGCGGCACACACTTATGTCGGAGGCCAGGCTGTGGCGGACGCCATCGCCAGCGCAAACAATCTGAGCGCGGCGGGCTCCACCACGACCATGCTGACCGATACCCGCCAATATTCCAGCGGTGACGCCGTCAGCGCCGATGTCGCGCTCGAGGCTATCAGCGCATCGGACGCCGTCGGCAATGCGACCGCCAACGCCAACGCGCTCACCATCGACAACGCCTATGGCTATGTGAACACCCGCGCGACGCAGAACGCGCAGACCGATGTCAGCGCCAATTCCGAAGTGAGCCTGAGCGGCGATTTCCTCGGCTTCGCCTCCGCCGGCGCCTATGGCGTTGGGAATTCCACCACCGTCAGCAATGTCGTGTCGGATACGGTGATGGACGTGGCGCAATACAATGGCGGCGATGTCGGCGCGAGCGCGGCGCTTGATGTCGGCGGCGGCGGCGATCAGGCCCTCGCTTCCGCGGCAGCCTACGGCAATATGGTCTCGGGCTCGCTCTGCGGCTATTGCGACGGCAGCCAGCCGGGCCTCAACGCCGTCAACGACCAGCGCAACGAAGGCGCAGTACACTCAACCGCCTCGATCCGCGCCGCGCGCGCGGGCTCGGTGGCCGGGACCGCTTCGGCGATCGGCAACGCCGCGACTTATCAGGTCGCTGGCCCCGGCGATTAATCGGGCGCGGCGATCTGCTGATCCATCTCCATAGCGGGGATGATGTCTTCGCAACACTTGGCGCCCACGGGCTTGGCGGGCACGCCGGCGACCGTCCAGCGCGGCGGCACGTCCTCAAGCACCACCGAGCCAGCGGCGATGCGCGCAAATTCGCCGACTTCAATGGCGCCGAGCACCTCCGCGCCGGCGCCAATCATCACGCCACGGCGGATCTTGGGATGCCTGTCGCCGCCGGCTTTGCCGGTGCCGCCCAAAGTCACCGAATGCAGCATGGAGACGTCATCTTCGACCACGGCGGTTTCGCCGATGACGATCCCATGCGCGTGGTCAATGAACACGCCCGCGCCGATTTGAGCGGCGGGGTGAATATCGACGGCGAAGAGTTCCGAGACGCGGCTCTGCAAATGATAGGCGAGGATGTCGCGCCCCTGCCCCCAAAGCCAATGACCGATGCGATAGGCCTGCAACCCGCCATAGCCCTTGAAATAGAGAAACGGCTGCAGATAGGTGCGGCAGGCGGGATCGCGCTCACGAACGACGCGCATATCGCGCGCGGCCTGAGCTGCAAGTTGCGGATCGCTCGCATAGGCTTCGCGGATCACTTCGCGCAATTGCAGCGCTGAAAGATCGCCATGCCCAAGCTTCTGCGCCAGATGATAGGAAAGCGCGTCCTCGATCTTGTCGTGATGCAAAATGGAGGCATGCAGATAGGAGGCGAGCAACGGCTCTTCGGCCGCGGCCTGCATCGCCTCCACGCGCAATTGCGACCACACGCCGCCTGACGCTTCGAACACCCGCGCTTCGGCCGTTTCCGCCATACTTGCTTCTCCTACCCGGCGAGCATCGCGCGGGCGAGCTCCGGCGGCAATGCGCCGCTCACCGCCATGTGGTGGGCCCGCAGCACGGCGGCAACCGTCATCGCGTCACGAATACGGCCCGCGGCGACGCGATCGAGCACCTCGGCGAAGGGCGCAGTTCGGCGCTGCAGCACTTCGACATCCTCGGGCGACGCTTCACCAGCGGTGAGCCCGGTGGCGAGGAACAACGTGGCCCGCTCGTCGGTCAGGGAATTCGACATGTCCATTTCCAGAATGACGGTCAGGGAATCGGCGCTGAGGCCCGTCTCCTCCTTCAGTTCGCGGCGCGCGCAAGCGGCGGCGTCCTCGTGTCGCTCCGCCCCGCCTTCGGGCATCTCCCACGAATAGCGGCCAAGCGGAAAACGCCATTGGCCGACCAGATGCACGCGACCGTCGGCGTCGATGGGCAGCACGCCCACGGCATGACGGCGCACGCGGATCACGCTGTAGGTCCCGTCACGGCCATTGGGTTGGATGACTTCGTGCGTGTCGATGGCGAACCAGTCGTTCGCGAAGGGCCGCGAGACGCTCCGCAGCGTCCAAGGGTCGCCCTCGTCACGCCAATCCTTATCTAGCATAGAACCGCCTCGTTCCCTGGAGCCTTCATGCCGCTCGATCCTTCCGCCATACCCCCCGCGCCCGCCGAAAACGAGCCCGCAGCCGCATCACGGGAAAGCGCCGAGACGCTTGCGCTCCTGACGCAGCGCCGTTCGGCGAAATTAATGGCGCTGGGCGCGCCGGGCCCCGACGCGGCGCAGATCGACGCGCTGATCGGGCTCGCGTCGCGCGTGCCCGATCACGGCAAGATCGGCCCATGGCGCTTCGTCGTCATCGATGGCGATGCGCGCGCACGCGCCGGCGCAGCGTTAGCCGATGTCATCGAAGGCGATGACGGCGTCGACGACGCGCGGCTGGACTTTGTACGCGGCACTTTCCTGCGCGCGCCCACGTGCGTGATGGTCGTCTCCACCGCAGCGCCACACAAGAAGGTGCCGGAATGGGAGCAGGTGCTGTCGGCAGGCGCCGCTTGCTACGGATTGCTGATCGCCGGGCACGCGATGGGCTTCGCTGGATGCTGGCTGACAGAATGGCCCGCTTACGACGAGCGGGCGCGCAAGGCGCTGGGCCTGGCAGAGCACGAACGCATTGCCGGTTTTGTCTATCTCGGCACGGCGATCGCGCCGATCACCGAGCGCGTGCGCGCCGACATCGTCTCGCGCACTACCCGCTTCTAGCTAGCCCCGGCCGCGATAGCCGGCGACGCCCTGGTCCGGCAGCCACAAGCCCTCCGGCGGCGCGCCGGTCTGCCAGAACACATCGATCGGCATGCCGCCGCGGGCGTTCCAATAACCGCCAATGCGCAGCCATCTCGGCGCGATCGCCTCAACCACCCGTTTGCCGACAGCGACGGTGCAATCCTCATGGAAGGCGCCGTGATTGCGGAAGCTCTGCAGGAACAGTTTAAGGCTCTTCGATTCCACGATCCATTGCTCCGGTGCGTAGTCGATCACCAGCAGACCGAAATCGGGCTGCCCCGTCACCGGGCAGATCGAGGTGAATTCCGGCGCCGTGAAGCGTGCGAGGTAGAGTGCGCCCGGATGCGGATTGGGCGCGCGCTCCAGGCGGGCTTCGTCGGGATTGTTCGGTATCGGCGCGGCGCGGCCAAGCTGGGTCAGGTCGTCAGGTTTGATGCTCATGGCTCGCGTGCTAGCCGTGGCGGCTCAAATGCGCCAGATAAAGCGTGAGCTTAGCACAGAGCGAGGATGTCTCCGATGCGTGACTTCGAAGGCAAGGTGGCGCTGGTCACCGGCGCATCGACGGGACTTGGCGCCGCCCTCGCCGTCGGCATGGCCGCGCGCGGCGCGGCGGCGGTTATTCTCAACTTCTCCAGGAACGCCGCTGAAGCCGAGGCGACGGCCGCCGCCGTGCGCGCGGCGGGCGCCGAGGCGATCCTCGCGCAGGGCGATGTCGGCGACGACGATGATTGCCGGCGCATCGCCGACGCCGCAACCGGCTTTGGCCGCATCGACGCGCTGGCGAATAATGCCGGGGTCACCAAACACGCAGCACACGCCGATCTCGACGCGCTCTCACGCGAGGATTTCGAGCGCATCTTCGCAGTCAATGTCGTTGGCCCCTACCAGATGATCAGGGCGGCGCGTCCGCTGCTGGAGGCCTCGGACCGCGCGAGCGTATTGATGATTTCGTCAATTGCCGGCGTAACCGGGATCGGATCATCGGTCGCTTACGCCGCGTCAAAGGGGGCGCTCAACACCATGACGCTTTCGCTGGCCCGGGCTCTGGCGCCGAAAATCCGCGTCAACGCGATCTGCCCCGGCTTCATCGATACGCCTTGGCACGCAAAGGGTCTTTCGCCGGATCAAGTCGAACGCATGCGCGAAGGCACGCGCCGCGTCACGCCGCTGCAAGCCGCCTCCACGCCGGAGGACATCGCTGATTCTGCACTGTTCTTTCTCTCCGACGCATCACGTCACGTCACCGGCGAGACGCTGCTCGCAGACGCCGGCCTTCACCTTGGCTACGGATCGCTCAGCATGCGCTGAAATTAGTGGCGCCGCGGCCACTATCGACGTGATTTGACAAGTTGGATTCTTTGCGTCGCAGATTTCCTTAATGGCTCGTTTACTGTCTCGCGCAAGCTTGGCCGGGACACGCGGCGCAAGCCGTGAGCATCAGGATGTGTTTGCAATGAAGAAGCTTATCGGCGCGGCCCTCGCCGCCGGCGCAGCCATGACCGGTACTGCGTCG
Source organism: Hyphomonadaceae bacterium (assembly GCA_050185805.1). GTDB lineage: Bacteria > Pseudomonadota > Alphaproteobacteria > Caulobacterales > Aquidulcibacteraceae > Vitreimonas. Next base: position 2,446 of record JBFWZB010000065.1, on the reverse strand, counting down.
GCCCAGGAAATTTCGGCCAGCATTGACCTGACGACGGACTATGTCTTCCGCGGCGTGTCGCTGTCCGACAATGGACCCGCAATCCAAGGCAGCTTCGACTATTCGCACGGCCTATTCTACGCAGGCGTGTGGGCGTCAAACGTCACCGAGGGCATCGAGATCGATCTCTATGCCGGCATCACCCCGACCACTGGTCCGATCGAATGGGACCTCGGCGTGATCGGCTATTTCTATCCCGGCGCCGATGATGACATTCCGGAAAGCGCGCCCGGCGCCGACGATGCGGTGGGCGGGTTCGATTATCTCGAATTCATGGTCGCGCCGTCGATCGCGCTCAGCGAGCAAGTTTCGCTCGGCGCCGGCCTCTATTACTCGCCGGAGAATTACGGCGAGACCGGCAACGCGCTCTATATGGAAGTCAATGGCGGCTTCACGGTGTCGGAGCAGCTCGAACTGACAGCGGCGTTCGGCAATCAGAGCATCGATGACCTCGACGGCCCCAATTCCGGATCGGTTGAAGACGATTACAACACCTGGAATATCGGCGGCACGTACGCCCTGCACGGCTTCGAAATCGACCTCCGCTATCACGACACGGACATCGAAGCGGGCAGCGATATCGAGGCCTACACGTACGGCCCCTCGAGCTATGACAGCGCCGTGGTGTTGACGCTCGGCCGCTCGCTCTAAGCTTCGCGTTTCTTTTCAGAGCGGCCGTCGCGGCGACGCGGCGGCCGTTTCTATTGCGGCCATTTCGGCGCACGCGACACCATGCCGGGCGTTTGCCGGCCGAGCACGCCGCCGACGAATTTCGCGGCTTCGATGGCGGCGTCGAGATCAATCCCGGTGTCGAACCCCATGCGCGCAAACATATAAGCGAGGTCCTCGGTGGGCACGTTGCCGGCCGCACCCGGCGCGAACGGGCAGCCGCCAATGCCGCCGAGCGAACCGTCGAGCACGCGCACGCCCTCCTCCACGGCGGCGACGGCGTTGGCGAGCGCGGTGTTGCGCGTGTTGTGAAAATGCGCGCGCAGCTGAATGCTTGCCGGGATCGCGGATTTCACCGCGCGAAAGCGCTCGTGAACGTCGCTCGGCGCGGCGACGCCAATCGTGTCGGCGAGCGCGAGTTCGAAAATGCTCTCGGCGGCGCAGCTTTCGGCTGCTCGCACCACGTTTGCAACGGGCACTTCACCGTCGAACGGGCAGCCGAACGCAGTGCTGATCGTGGCGGAGAGGCGCACCCCCCTTTGCTTCGCCAGCGCCGCGACCTGCGGCCAGACCGCGAAGGTCTCCTCCACCGTGCCGCCATTGTTGCGGATGGAGAAACCGTCCGACGCGCAGAAGACGTAATTGATCTCCTTGGCCCCCGCCGCCAGCGCGCGCTCAACGCCGCGCGGATTGAGCGCAAGCGCGATGAAGGTGGCGTCATCGCCGCGCGGCAAGCCGGCGAAGACGGCGTCGCCGTCCGCCATTTGCGGCACCTTCTTGGGGTTGACGAAACTGCCCGCCTCAAGCCGGCGGAAACCCGCGGCGAGGATGCGCTCAATCAGGGCGAGCTTATTCTCGGTCGAAACCATGTCCGGCTCGTTCTGCAGCCCGTCGCGAGGGCTGACCTCGACCAGTTCAAGCTTTTCCTTCGCCACGTGCTTCTCCGAACGCCGGCAGGCGCCAGCCATAATGTATGGCGCCGGCGCGCAGGCCAAAACCCGCCGCCGTGCCGATAATCCCCGCCGCGAGCGGCGAAAGGCCGAGCGCAACCAGAGCGACGAACGCGCCCGCCGCCAAAAGCGCCGCGGAAATCGTGATCTCGCGCTTCAACAGCACGGAAGGCTGCTCGGCCAGAACGTCGCGGATGACGCCGCCGAAACAGCCGGTGAGCACGCCCATGCCGACGGCGACGAAGGGATTGACGCCAAGCGCAAGCGCCTTGCCTGCGCCGATCACGGAATATCCGGCAAGGCCGATCGCATCGAGCCAGATAAGCGTTTTGGCGCGCTCCAAATGCGGCGCGGCGAACCACACCGCAAGCGCTGCGCCCGCGCCGATGAGCAAATAGGCCGGATCGCTGATCCAGAATACCGGCGCGCCTATGAGAAGATCGCGCAAAGTGCCGCCGCCGACGCCGGTGACCACGGCGAAAAACCAGAAGGTGATGATGTCGTGCCGGTCGCGCGCGGCGGCCAAAGCGCCTGTCAACGCAAACACCGTCACGCCGAAATAATCCAGGATCGGCGGCAGCGCGGGCAGCGTTTCCGGCATTCAGGCTCCCGATGGTGCGAGCGGCGGGACTCGAACCCGCACCGCCTTGCGGCGAACGGATTTTAAGTCCGGTGCGTCTACCAGTTTCGCCACGCTCGCATCGGGGCGGATATGGGGCCTAACGATCGGATTCGTCCACCTCTTCCGGTTCGGCGCCGCGGGCGGCGATCAGGGCTTTCAGATCCTC
>JBFWZB010000064.1:0-7321 GCA_050185805.1 Hyphomonadaceae bacterium | reverse complement strand
GCGGCGTAGCCGGGCATCGACATGCGCACGCCATCGTTCTGGAGATGGGCGACGACGAACTTGCCGGATTCCCGGAACGCCGCGAGGGCGGCGTGGATTTCCTCGGCCTGCGCGCTCGACATGCCGCTGGTGTTGGCGCGGACATAGATGCCTTTGACCGAATTGTCGGTGCGGGCGGCGTCGATGCGAGTGATGATGTCGAGGAGCGCCTGCGTGCTCTCAAGCGACGCAAAGGGGTTTTGCGGGCGCTGGTCGGTCATCTCTTCGCGCAGGTCGAGGGCGAGAACCATTTGCGAAGGCTGGGCGGGGGCCTGGCCTACCGAGGCGGCGATCATCGAAATCAGGATGATCGGGCCGATCACGAGAAACAGGATCAGGCCGGCCAGAACGCCGGCCACGGTGATGAGAAACTGCTTCACGGCTTGCTCCGCCCGCTGGGAAGGGTGTGTCCCTTATCGATAAATGATAAGAAAAGGGTTCCTGGCAAGCCCCGCGGAGGGCTTTTTGGCGCCGTTCGCCGAGATTTGGCTTCCTGAGGCCCCAGCGGCTTGGCGCCAGCGGGTCGCTCCGGCATGAGGCGGCGATGCCCCTCGCCCGCCTGATCGACCAGCCCCGGATGGGCCTTTGGGCCCTGATCGCCGCCCAATTGGCGTTTTGGACGCTGGCGCCGGCGCTTTCCTACCTCACGCCGCCGCTGGACGTTGTGGAGATGTACGCTTGGGGCCGCGAATGGGTCGTCGCCACCTTCAAGCACCCCAACGGTCCTGGGGTGATCCTTGAGGCGAGCCGCTGGCTGACCGGGGGTGCGGTCGGCTGGCCCGCCTTCCTCATCGCCCAGATCTGCGTCGGCGTGACGTTCTGGGCGGTGTTTTCACTTGGCCGCGATGTGCTGGATGACAAGCGCGCGCTGGCCGGCGTGCTGGCGCTGACGGGGGTCTATTTTTTTTCGTGGGTGACGCCGGAATTCAATCACAACGTCCTGCAGATGCCGCTTTGGGCGCTCACGATCCTGGCGCTTTGGCGCGCAACTTCAACCGGCGCGTTGATCTGGTGGGCGCTGCTGGGCCTCTTCGGCGGGCTTGGGCTTTGGGCCAAGTATTCGCACGCGCTCGTACTCTTGCCGGCGGCGGTTTGGCTGTTGTGGGACAACGACGCGCGGCGGCGGCTTGCGACGCTCGGGCCATGGCTTGCGCTCGGCGTTTTTCTGCTCACCGCAGCGCCGCAGGCGCTCTGGCTCTTTCAGAACGATTTCCTGCCGTTTGAATACGCGGCGCGGCGCGGCGAAGGCGGAGGGCCGCTGCCGACGCTTGAGTTTCTGCTGACGCAGGTGCTGAACCATTTGCCGATGGCGCTGCTGTTGCTGTTCGCAGGATTTTTTTTCACGCGCGCGCCAGCTCCGCCTGCACCGATCGACAAAAGGGCTTGGCGCTTTCTGCTGCTGATGGCGTTCGGGCCGCTGGCGCTGGCGGCGTTGGCGGGGCTGTTCGGCATGGGCCTGCGCGCGTCCTGGGGCGCGCCGATGTTTTCACTCTCGGGCCTGGCGGCGATAGCGTGGCTGAGCGATCGCTTCAGCATCGATCGGCTCAAGCGGCTGATGACCGGCGCCGGCGTGCTGATCGTTGTGGTGTCCGGCCTCTATTTCGCACACGTGCGCTATGGCGCGCTGTTCACCGACGATCCGCTGCGCGGGAATTGGCCACGCGCGCAGATCAGCCGCGCCCTCGACGTAGCTTGGCGCGATGAAACCGGGGGCGCGCCACTGCGTATCGTCGCCGGCGACATTTGGACAGCGGGCCTCGTCAACATGGACGCAACGCAGCCGCCATCCGTTCTGATCAACGGCGATTTCACCATCTCGCCTTGGGTGAGCACGGCGCGCGCGCGGCGCGAAGGCGTGCTGATTGTGTGGCGCGCCGACCAGACGCCGCCGCCCGGCCTGATGGCGCTCCGCACGGATTCTGCCGAGCGACGGCTCAGCGTGCGCTACCCGCACTTCCCCGATGCGCCGCCGATAGAGCTTCACTACGCCATCGAACCGCCGCGCTAGGAGGCGGCGGCCACCGCCGCCGGGGCTTCGGCGCGGTCGATGTGGGCGATGAACTCAAGCGCACGTTCACGCACCCGCGGTGGCGTATCGACACGGCCGAGACTGGAAACGATGAGCGTGATCATCGTGAACAAGCCGGTCTGCAGGAAGATCGATAGCGCGAAGCCAGTGACCGTGGTGACCCAGCCTGGCGTCGCGGCGCCGAGCAATTTCGCCACGAACGCGCTGGTCACCACTAATACAACCAGCGCGGCGAGACCGACCATGGCGAGCGCCATGCGCGTCAGCACGAGATCGGCGAACACCATGATGGCGCGCATGCCATGCAGCACCAAGGCCGAGAAATTCATCTTCGAAGCGCCAGCATAGCGCACGCCGCGATCGATTGGCACATCGGCGCGGCGGAGCTTCGCCTTTACGACGGCGCCGGCGACATGGGTCGCGGTTTCGTGCATGCCCGAAAGCCGCTCCAGCGAGACCGGCGACAGCGCCATGAAATTGCCGAAGCGCAGGCGCTGTCCGGTGAGCAACGCGAAAAGGCGCCGATAGATGCTATAGAAAGCTCGGAACGTGAGAGTCTCTGAGCGCTTGGCGCGCTCGGCCGCGGCGACATCGATGCGGCTCGGCGATAGCGCCTCGATCAGATCCGGAATCGCTTCCGGACGATCCTCTCCATCGGAATCCATCACCACGGCGCCGGCGAGGTTGGGCAGGTTGGCCGCGCGCGCCAGGCCGATGGCGATGGCGCTCTGGTGACCGACATTGCGCGCCAGCCGGAGAATTTCGCCGTTGAGACCCGCTTCGCCGATCGATTGAGTCAGGGGCGGCGCCGAGAGCGAGCCGTCGTCGACGGCGATGACGTGAAAGCGCAAGCCGGAACGCTCGCGCTGAAGCACGCCCAGCCGGCGGCAGAGTTCCCGGAAACTCGCCTGATCCTCGTAGACGGGGGTGACGACAGCGTAGAGCGACATCGGGCGCGACCGTAACTGCCCGCGCGCGGCGCCACAATCGGGCTCACCCGCGCGCTTACGCCTCGCTGTTTGACCAGATGGTCGGAGCAGCAGGATTTGAACCTACGACCCCCACGTCCCGAACGTGGTGCTCTACCAGGCTGAGCTATGCTCCGAAGGCCGCGGCTTATAGACGAGGCCCCGGCGGGGCGCAACGCGCTACGCTGAGCCCTTCTCGCCGGCGAGCGGGATTGGCTGGGGTGCTAGGATTCGAACCTAGGAATGGCGGTACCAAAAACCGCTGCCTTACCGCTTGGCGACACCCCAACAGGCCGGCGCCCAAACGGGCCCCGGCGCGGGAAGCGGCTACTTAAGGGCGCCCGCTTGGCGATGCAACAGCCCGCTTAGGAGGCAGGACGCCGGGTCCAGAGCACGCTTGCACCCGCGCCCACCTGCCGCCTTGCCATCGTCGCCCGCTTTGCCGATCACAGGCGCCGTTCCTTCCTCAGAGATTCGCAAAGCAACCTATGACCCGATTGAGCTACGTCCCCGGAGATTTCGACCTGATGGTCCGGCGCTCGCGCACCGGGCTGGGGCTCTACGCCGCCCAGGACATCCCGAAGGGCTCGTGCATCATCGAATACACAGGCGTGCCGCTGACGAAAGAAGAGGAGGAAAAATCGAACAGCCGCTATCTGTTCGAGATCAATTCCCGCAAGACGATCGACGGCGCCCCACGCTGGAATACAGCCCGCTACATCAACCATTCATGCCGGCCGAATTGCGAGCCGAACATCCACAAGGGCCGCGTATTCATTCACGCCCGGCGCAAGATCAAGGAAGGCGAGGAGCTCGCCTACGATTACGGCAAGAATTATTTCACGCAGTATTTGAAGGGCAAATGCATGTGCCCGAAATGCTCGCCGTCCGAGGCGAAGACGGCAAAGAAAGCAGCAGCCGTGTCGCGGATGACGCCCAAGAAAAAAGCCGCCAAGCGCGCCTAGAGCGTTTTGACTTCAACGCCCTTGGCTTTGCCGAGGATCACTGTGCGCGATAGGCCTATGAACAGGCCATGCTCGACGACGCCGGCGATGGCGGCGAGCGCAGCGGCGAGTGCTTCCGGCAGGGCGATGCGCACGGCGTGGGCGTCGAGAATGTAGTTGCCGCCGTCGGTAATGACAGGCTCGTTGGCCTTGCCGCTGGTGCGCAGCGTCACCTCATTGCCGGCGCAGCCGGTATCGCGCAGCGCGCTCTCGATTCGCTTTTGCGTGAGATTGAATCCGAACCGCACCACCTCAACCGGCAAAGGAAAAGCGCCAAGCGTCTCCACCCATTTGCTCTCATCGGCGATAATGATCATTTGAGCGCTGGCGGCGGCCACGATTTTCTCGCGCAACAGCGCGCCGCCGCCGCCCTTGATCAGGCGAAAGCCCGGATCAATCTCGTCGGCGCCGTCGATGTCGATGTCGAGCCCGCTCACCTGCGCGATGTCGAGCACGGGCACGCCGTGCTGCTCCGCCAGATTGCGCGTGGCTTCGGAGGTCGGCACGCCCTTCACCCGCAGCCCTTCGCGCACGCGCTCGCCAAGCAAGCGCACGAAATGCGCCGAGGTCGAGCCGGTGCCCAGGCCGAGCACCATGCCGTCCTTGACGTATTTTAGCGCTTCGGCGGCGGCGTTGATCTTGGCGAGGTTGGGATCGCTCACGGGCTAATCCTTCGGTTTCTGCTTCTTGGCTCGGTTCTTGTCTGCCCAGCCTTCGAGATTGGCCTGGCGCCCGCGTGCTACGCCCAGCGCGCCGTCAGGAACGTCGCGCGTGATCACGCTGCCTGTGCCGGTGTACGCGCCCTTGCCCACGCTAACCGGGGCCACCAACGCTGTGTCGGAGCCGATGAAGGCGTCTTCGCCGATGGTGGTGCGATATTTGGCGAAGCCGTCGTAATTGCAGGTGATCGTGCCGGCGCCGAGATTGGCGCGCGCGCCAACGTCGGCGTCGCCGACATAAGCAAGATGGCTGGCTTGGGCCTTGGGGCCGAAGGTGGCGTTCTTCACTTCGACGAAATTGCCGATCTTCACGCTCTCGCCAAGCTTGGCGCCCGGACGCAGCCGCGCAAACGGCCCTATCTGCGCACCGGCGCCGATCTCGGCGCCCTCGATGTGAGAGAAGGCCTTGATGCGCGCGCCCTCGGCGATGCTGACGCCGGGCCCGAAATAAACATTCGGCTCGAGCGTGACGTCCCTGGCGATCCTGGTGTCGAACGAGAGGAAAACGCTGGCGGGATCGATCATGGTCACCCCGCCCGCCATCAATTCAGCGCGCGCGCGCTGCTGAAAAGCGGCCTCCGCGTCGGCGAGCTGAGCGCGCGAGTTGACGCCAAGCACTTCCTGCTCGTCTTCGGCTTCGACGATGGCGATCTTCAAGCCAGCGGCGCGGCCAAGCCCGGGCACATCGGTAAGGTAGAATTCGCGCTGGGCGTTGTCGTCCCGCAATTGCGCCAGCAACTGAAACAGCGCGGATTTATCCGCAACCAGAGCTCCCGCGTTGCAGAGAGTCTCGCGGCGTTCGGCTTCGGTGGCGTCCTTGTGCTCGACGTTGCGGACAAATTCGCCCGCGTCATCGCGCAATATGCGTCCGTAACCGGTGGGGTCGGCGGGCCGGAAGCCGAGCATGATGATATCGGCGCCCGTGCGCGCGGCGAACATGCGCTCGAGGGTCGCTGCGCGGATCAGCGGCGTATCGCCAAAGAAAATCACCACATCGCCGGCGAAGCTTTCGAGCGCGGCGCCTGCGGCGCGCGCAGCGTCGCCGGTGCCGCGCGGCGGATCCTGTATCGCGATCGCGCTTTCGCCGAGCGCTGCGCGCACACGCGCGGCCACAACCTCGGCATTGGCGGCGATGACCACGATGGTGCGTTCGCAGCGGAGGTCGGAGGCCAGCGCCAGTCCCCAATCGATCAGCGGCCGCCCGCCCATCGGGTGCAACACCTTGGCCAGCGCGGATTTCATCCGCGTTCCTTGCCCTGCCGCCAGAATGATCGCCGCCCGCGCCCGGCTCATGTCAATGTCCGCTTGTCCGAATCCGAACGGCGTTCTAGCCCGTTTCGGCGGCGCGCGCGATGACGCCCGCGCCACGCGCAACCCGGAACAAGCCCATGATCCGCGGCGATTTCGCCGACGCCACCATCGTTTTCGATCTCGACGGCACGCTGGTCGACACAGCGCCCGATCTGGTGCGCGCGCTCAACGAAACGCTCGACCTTGAGGGGCTGCCGCACATGAAGCTGGCGGCGATGCGCCAGCTTGTCGGCCAGGGCGCGCGCATTCTGATCGAGCGCGCCACGGCCCTTCAGGGCGTCCGCTTCTCCAGCGAACGCCTCGAGCAACTGACCAAGGCGTTCGTGGAATTCTATCGGGCCGACATCGCCCGGCTGAGTAAGCCGTTCCCTGGCGTGGAGAGCGCGCTTGCGGCGCTGGCCGGGGAAGGCGCGAAGCTCGCCGTCTGCACCAACAAGCGCACCGATCTTTCGCAGGCGCTGCTGGACGCCCTTGGCCTGACGCGGCATTTCTCTTCCGTAGTAGGCGCGGACGCCGTGACGGACCGCAAGCCTCACCCTGAGCATTTTCGCGCCGCCGTCACCCGCGCCGGCGGCGTTGTGCGACGCTCTATGATGGTCGGCGACACCGCCGCCGACGTCGCCGCCGCCAAGGGCGCCGGCGCGCCGGTCGTGGTGGTTCGATTTGGCTATTGTGAGGAGCAGGTCGAGCGGCTCGGCGCCGACGCCCTGCTTGATCGCTATTCGGATTTGCTGCCCGCCTCGCGCCGGCTGCTGCAGCTGCGGCCGTGAAATCGCTTAGGCGACTTCCATAAGGCCGCGCAGCCTAGGGTTTGCGCGTTCGTTTTCTTGCTCCGACTTCCGCGATGGCATTCCATTGACCATGTCGCTGCGCACATCGGTGCGGGCCGAACGCATGGCCGCGACGAACCCGGCCTCAATTAGCTTGACTTCGACGGCGTAGCCGCGCTCCCGCCAATATTCTTCGATCCGCTGCTTCAAGCGGCGTGCGCCATCCACATTGCAGAAATCGTGGTCCATCGATTCACCTCGACACGTCCCGCTGCTCATCGGGAACCGTTTGCGCGGATTTCGCCCCGCGTTTTCGTCAGCCCGCCTCTCCCCGCGAATTGATCATCCGCGCCCAGCGAGGCGCCGATATGGCGAGGGCGCGTCGGATACGCAAGCGCACGCGAAAAATGCCTTGTTTGCGCCACGACTTGGTAAGGTTGTGTCGGTCGAGAGCAGGCGCGCCGGGCGACCAATGGTGGGC
>JBFWZB010000063.1:0-8135 GCA_050185805.1 Hyphomonadaceae bacterium | reverse complement strand
GCTTCCGCCGCTATGCTGGGCGCGTCTGCCCGTTCCGTCTCGTCACCTGCTTTGCGCGCAGGCTTGGCGCGCTCTGCGCCGCGCCGCGTGCGCACGTCTGCGCCGCCGACACCTCCTAAGCGTCGCCGGCGTCCTGCGCCTGCCCAACGCTTGGATCCACGCGGATTCCGGCGGCCTTTGTGCTGCGCGTTTTAGCGCCGCGCCTGCGCGCCGAGCACTTGGTCCATCACCCGCACCACATTGGCGATCTCATCGACAATGCGGCGCGCCCGGGCGGGATCGTTAAACGTCTTGAAGAGGTCGCCCGGTTCGAACAGATTGCCGCCCTCGACCGCCACCAGCATGTCGCCGCCTTCGAAGCCGCAGCGCAGCTTCTTGCCCTTGAAGCTGGTTTCGAGATCGAGCAGCCGCTGCATCAGGACAGGGTGAAGGATGTAGCGCGCCTCAACCTGATCCGTTCCCCACACCTCGAACGCCTTCTCGAACACAGGGTCCTCGAGCCCCACTTTCTTCAACCCGTCGCCGCCGCCGAAGGCGTTGAACACGCCGGCGTCGCGCCGAACGATGGTGACGCCGAGAAACTCGCGCGGAAACGCCATGCGAATGAGCTGACCGCGGAACACGGTCGTATAGCGGGTGCGGCCCTTGGAATCGGTCGAGCGTTGTTCGAGATGCCCTTCGTAGAGATCAAACGCGGCGTCCTGATAGTCGCCGTGGAAAAGGTCCTCGAAACGCGAGCGTGCATAGCCTGGTAACAGGCGCAGCGTCTTGAAGCGGTCCAATGCCGGCGGCGCAAACCCGTTCATCGCGAACGAAGCGCCCATCGCCTGAGCGATCGCGCTGCAATAATCCTGCTTCACCTTGAGCCCGACCTTCGCCAACGGCGAATAGGCGTACCAGCCGAGCCCGAACACGCCCACGAAGAAGGCCGCGAACACCCAGCCCGGCTCCTGCGTGCCGAACCAAAGCGCGATCATCAAAGCGAGCACGATCGGCGCGCCGATGGCGAGCCTTCGCTTGAACGTGGCCACCGCCGTCACGCGGTCAGCTTCGTTGGCCACGAAGCAGGGCTCGATCCGCTCGGCGTAGAGCGTTTGGAAGCTCGCGTCGTCGAGCTTGGCGAGGTCGATCACGCTCACGCCTCGCCCCGCAATTGCGCCATGCCTTGCTCCACCGAGATCACCGGCGCATAGCCGAGCTCTCGCCGCGCCTTGGCGTCGCTCAGAACGCAATCCCGCGACAAGATCATCGCACCGAAGCGCGTCAGCGGGGGCGCGCCTTTCAGTGAAAAAGTACGCCAAGCGAATTCACATGCGCCGCCGATTGTATCCGCGAGCCAGCCGGGAATGCTTTTGTCGGCCAGCCTCAGTCCGCGCGCCGCCGCCATGCCGGCGATCATCTCCCTCATCGGCCGCACGCCATCGTCGAGGATGAAATAGGCCTCGCCGGCGCGCCCTTGCGTCAACGCCAGTTCAATCGCGTGCACAAGGTTGGCGATGTGCGTGGTCGATGTCATCGCCCGGCCATGGTCGACCCACATCCAGCGTCCGCTCGCCGCCATCTCCTCGATCACCGGCAGCAGCGTCGTGTCGCCCGGACCCCAGATGAAACGCGGGCGCAGGATGATTGGCGTAAAAGACGCCGAGGCCGCGGCCGCCACGACCTGCTCCGCCTGCGCCTTCGTCGCCGCATAGGGATAAGGCGAATGCGGCGCGAGCGGATGGGCTTCATCAACGCCGCCGCGCAGATGCTGGCCGCGCCACAGCACGCTTTCCGTGCTGATGTGGATGAAACGCCTCACGCCAGCGGCTTGCGCCGCTGCAATTACAGTCCGCGTGCCCTCGACGTTGAATTTCCGCCACGCATCCGGCGGACCCCATTGCTCCACAAACGCGGCGCAATGGAGCACCGCTTCCGCTTCACCCATATGCGCGGCGCCTACATTCTCCAGATCGCAGCGCACCGGCGCGGCGCCGAGAGCGCGTATAGCGGCGTCGGCCTTCTCCGAGCGTGACATCGCCAACACTTGATGCCCGGCGGACACCAACGCTTTCGTCGCGGCGCCGCCGACAAATCCCGAGGCGCCCGTGACGAAGATGCGCATCAAGCCACCGGCTTGATCTGCGCCAAGGCGGCGCCGAGTTTCGCCAGCGACGCCGCGGCGTCATCCCGCCGCTCGCGCATTTCCTCGACCACCTCTTCCGGCGCTTTGCTGACAAATTCCGCGTTGCCGAGCTTCGCGTCCATCTTGCCCAATTCGGCTTCGAGCTTGCCGATGTCCTTGGCCAAGCGCGCCGCTTCAGCCGGCAGATCGACCACGCCTTCAAGCGGCAAGGCGACGGTGGCTTCCTCTAGCACGAACGTAACCGATCCCGCCGGCGCGTCCTTGGCGCTGGTGGAATATTCCAGCCGCGCCATGCGGTCGATCAAGTCCTGATAGCGCTCCAGCCGCGCCTCCGTCTCCTTGCCGGCGCCGATCAGCAAAAGCGGAATGCGCGCGGCCGGCGGAACGTTCAGCTCGGATCGGGTCGATCGTGTTTCTGCGATCAATCGCACCATCCAATCGATTTCCGCTTCGGCCTCGGCGTCGACCAAACGCTCCGGCAAATTGGGCCAACGATCGGTAATCAACATGCCGGAACGCTTTTGACCGAACTCCGCCGTGCGCGCCCACAATTCTTCGGTGATGAAGGGCATGAACGGATGCAGCAGGATCAGAATCTGATCGAGCGCCCACGCCGCCGTGCGCCGCGTTTCCAACTTGGCGGCTTCGTCCTCGCCCGCCAGCAGCGGCTTGATGAATTCGAGGTACCAATCGCAATAGACGTTCCAGACGAAACGATAGAGCACGCCCGCCGCCTCATTGAAGCGCCGCGCCTCTAATTCGCGCGTCACCGCCGTGGCCGCCTTCGCGGTCTCGCCGACGATCCATTTGTTCACCGTCTGCTGCGGCGAACTCGGGTCGTACTCATCCCACACCGCACATTCGTTCATCTGCGCGAAGCGCGCCGCGTTCCAGAGCTTGGTGCCGAAATTGCGATAACCTTCGATGCGCTGTTCGGAGAGCTTAATATCGCGCCCCTGCGCGGCCATCGCCGCCAACGTGAAACGCAGCGCGTCGGCGCCATATTTGTCGACGAGGTCGAGCGGATCGAGCACGTTGCCCTTCGACTTCGACATCTTGGCGCCGCTGGCGTCGCGCACGAGCGCGTGGATGTAGACTTCGTGGAACGGCGCTTCCTTCATGAAGTGCATGCCCATCATCATCATGCGCGCGACCCAGAAGAAGATGATGTCGTGCGCGGTGACGAGGATCGATGTGGGGTAAAAGCGCTTCAGCTCAGGCGTCTTCTGCGGCCATCCCATAGTCGAGAACGGCCACAGCGCCGACGAAAACCAGGTGTCGAGTACGTCCTCGTCTTGGTTAAGCGCGACGTCGCGGCCGTAATGCTGCTTCGCCGCGCTCTTGGCGAGCGCTTCGCTCTCTTCAACGAACACGTGTCCATCCGGCCCGTACCATGCCGGAATACGATGGCCCCACCAGAGCTGGCGCGAAACGCACCAGGGCTCGATGTTGCGCATCCACTGGAAGTACGTCTTGGTCCAGCTCTCCGGCGTAAACTTCGTCTTGCCGGTTTCGACAGCGGCGATGGCTGGCTTGGCCAGCTCCGCCGCGTTCACATACCATTGGTCGGTCAGCATCGGCTCGATCACGACGTTCGAGCGATCGCCGAATGGCTGCATGATTTTCTTGTCTTCGACGCGATCAAGCAGGCCGATGGCTTCGATATCGGCCACGACCTGCTTGCGCGCCTCGAAGCGGTCGAGCCCGCGATACTTGGCCGGCACGTGCTCGGCGTCGGCCATGCGGCCCTTCGTATCCATCAGCACATAGAGCGGGATATTGTGCGCGCGGGCGACGCGATAATCGTTGAAATCATGCGCGCCGGTGATCTTGACCGCGCCCGAGCCGAAATCGGGATCGGGATATTCGTCGGTGATGACAGGAATGTGGCGATCCGCCAGCGGCAGCAGCACGCGCTTGCCGACGATGGGCGCGTAGCGTTTGTCGCTTGGATGCACGGCGACCGCGCCGTCGCCCAGCATCGTCTCCGGACGCGTGGTGGCGATTGCAATGTAGTCCCGCGTTTCCCACTCGGTGGGATTGCCCTCCGCATCGTGAGCGATCGGAAACTGATAGGTCTCACCGTTCTCCAGCGGGTATTTGAAGTGCCAGAAATGTCCGTTGACCTCGCGGTTGACGACTTCGAGGTCCGAGATCGCGGTTTCGAAATGCGGGTCCCAGTTCACCAGCCGCTTGTCGCGATAGATCAGCCCCTCCTTGTGGAGCTGCACGAACACTTTGCGGACGGCGTTGGAAAGGCCCTCGTCCATGGTGAAGCGCTCGCGCGACCAATCGCACGAACAGCCAAGCCGGCGTAGCTGGTTGAGGATTTGCCCGCCGGACTGCTCCTTCCACGCCCAGACGCGTTCCAGGAACGCCTCGCGGCCAAGCGAGCGGCGATCCTGATTGCCTTCGGCTGCCAGCTGACGCTCCACCACCATCTGCGTGGCGATGCCGGCATGATCGGTGCCCGGCTGCCAAAGCGCCGCTTTGCCACGCAACCGTTCGAAGCGGGTCAGGATGTCCTGCAGCGTGTTGTTGAGCGCGTGGCCGATATGCAGCGAGCCGGTGACGTTCGGCGGCGGAATAACGATGCAGAAGGGTTCCGCGCCGGCGTCCCGCTTTGGCTGAAACGCGCCTGAGCGCTCCCAAGCCTCGGTCCAGCGCGGCTCGACGTCTCTTGGATTGAAGGTGGTTTCGATCATCTCTTGGGCTATCGGCCTACCCGCAGGGAGGAGCGGGCGTTGGCGTATAGCATCGCGCCCGCGCCCGCGCGACAAGCCCAAACGCAAACGCCCCAGCCGAAGCCGGGGCGTTCAGAGCCTTGAAAGAGGCTGCGGCCTAGCGGGCCATGCGGGAAATGCGTTCGAGTTCGGCCTCCACCCGCGCTTCGACGATGGCGGGCAGGTTGCGCTCGAGCCATTCCTTGAGCATCGGCTTCATCAACTCGCGGACCACGCCTTCGACCGTCTGGCCGGGCGTGTCGGCGATACGCAGCGTGCCGGCGAGGCGCGACAGCGCGCCCGCAGCCGCCGACGCCGTCGGCTGGGAGATGATGCCTTCGCCTGTCGCCACTGGCGCGGCGGCAGAGGCCGGCGCCGGCGACGGCGCAACGCGCGGCTGTTCGATTGGGGTTTCCTCCACATGCACAGGCGCCGGCTCCACGGATTCGAAGACGATGTCGTCCTCCACCGCTTGTTCTTCCGGTTCGGCAGCCTGCGTCAGATCGAGCACGGGCTCGGCTGCGGGCGCCTGTTCTTCCTCAGAGATGATCCGGCGGATCGACGCCAGGATTTCTTCCATGGAAGGTTCGGCTTGCGGGTCTTGAAGCGCCATGTCGAGCCTCGTGTTGAGTCGAGCGACTCAGAATCTAAAGTTCGCGGCCTGCTCCGTCCACAACGCCCCGCCACTTACTCAGCGTCTTGGCGCCGCGCGCGAACAGAATCGCCGCCGCAATGCGATGAGCATGCTCCGCGCTTACAAATAAAGGACCGTTAACGTCGCACGCGAACGCGCGCTTTCGTTGCGGTCACGGAACTCAGAAGCTGAAGGCGGGCGCGCGCGCCAAGCCGGGAACAATCGGCGGCGCGGCGTCAAACGCGACGCGATACGCGATGACGTCGTCCGTGCGCGTATAAATGCGCGCGCGCCCAACCGCGCCCTCGCGCACGATTACGCCGAGACGCCCGCCCGGCGCCAATTGCTCAAGCCATGCGTCAGGGACAAGCTCGCTCGCGCCATTGAGCATGATCACGTCGTAAGGCGCGTCGTCGGCCCAGCCGGCGGCCGCTTCCGTCGACACCGTGCGTGACGAGAGCCCCGCCGATTCCAGCGCCGCGCGCGCGGCGAACGAGAGATTGGGATCGGGATCAAGTGAGATCACGTCCTTGCAGCAATAGGCCAGAACCGCCGCGCCATACCCGGTGGCGCCGGCAATCTCCAAGGCGCGCTCATTGGCTTGCGGCGCCAGCGCTTGAGCCAGTTTCGCCAGATCTCGCGGACGCAGCAACGTGCGCCCATCGCCCACCTCCAACTCGAGATCGGCGTAGGCGAGCGAACGCAGATGCGCCGGCGCAAAGCGCTCGCGCGGCAGTGTGCGCATGGCGCGCAGGATGTGCAGATCCGTCACGTCATTGGTGCGGACCTGACTTTCGACCATCAAATGCCGCGCGTGCGCGAAATCCATGCCTTAGGCCCCTCCATGGGCCTAGTCCGGATAGGCCGGGCTCTCCGACCGCGCAAGGGCCCCCTCGCCGCACTCAACGACAGAGCTCGTAAGCGCCCATGTCGAGATGAAGATGGTCGCGATGCGCGCGATTGTAATCCGGCGACAACACCACGCGGAACGTGCCGCAGGCGCCGTCGCGCACCGCTCGCAGAAAGGCGCGCTCCGCCGGCGTTCCGGTCCAGCCTTGCTCGACGCGCAGCAGGCGTCCGTCTTCCAGCGTGAAGCCGCCAATATCGATGGCGTTGGCGCTGGCGTGCTCGCTCATACGGCCGTCGTCGCGCCCGGCGATGGCGCGGCAGGAATAAGCCGGGCCAGAAAGCTCGATGCGGGCGACGCGCTGGCCTAGATGCCGCGCAGCGGCCGGGCCGACGACATCGCGCTCCCACAAAACCAGCGCCGCGGCCAGCGCGCAGGTGGTCGTAACCGATCCGGAATAAGGATGCAGCGATTGGGTGAGTTCGACCGCGTTGGCGTAACCGCAGCGCGGCGTCTCGTTCAAATCCGGCACGGGCGCCGCGCCGATGCGGGCGTGGCGCAACGCGTTGAGGCAGGCGCCCTCGGCGGCGGCGAAGCGCTGCAAATTGGCCGGGTGCAGGGCAGTCGCCGCCACGCGCGAAGGCTCGGCCGGCGACGCCGTTTCGCGCGGCCGCCCGATCACCAGGATAAAGGCGATCAGCGCCGTCAGCGCCAGCGCGCCGGCCGCGATCAAACGCGCCCGCTCCTCGTCTCGTTTGTCCGACTCGGCCATGGGAGCGCGCATGTGGCGGACGCCGGCGCAGCTTCGCAAGGCAGGCGCTGCAGCCGCCTTGCCCCGCGCCGCCAACCCGCCTAGGACTGCGCGCCCTCACGCCTCATATGCGCGAACGGACGGCCTCGTGGCGGAGTGGTGACGCAGCGGACTGCAAATCCGTGCACCCCGGTTCGATTCCGGGCGAGGCCTCCACGCTTACCGAAACAATAAAGCCGAACGATTTCGTAGGCTTGGTGAACACTTCATTGCCGTTAACCCGGGCTTAACCGGTTAGCGGGATATTCACCTCGTCTTCCCTTGGAGACACCCCACCATACCCAACGCCTTCGAGGGCCCCGAAAGGGGCCCTCGCTTTCCTTTGTAAGCCGCCCGTAGCTTGTTCGGTGCTCGGTCTGGCGCGTCATTCGGGAACAGGTCGGGGTACTTTCCCCGTGGCGCCGAACTTGATAGAAGCCCCCGCTCACTGATCCGCGGTAGCTCAGTGGTAGAGCAGCCGGCTGTTAACCGGCTGGTCGTAGGTTCGAATCCTACCCGCGGAGCCAGCTTCCTCCCTCAAACCACATCGCCCGCGCGAGCCGTCTTTGGCCGCCCCTCCGGCTGTGGTATTTTCTTCCGACGCCAGAACGCGTCCTCGGGGTGGATTGGATCATGCCGGAATTAGCGGAGCCGTTTGTCGTCCTGCGCGATGCGCTCAGCATGGACGACATCGCCTTCCTGCGGGAGGCCTGCAAGGACCGCTTGGCGCGCGACGGGATTCCCTGCTTCGCCATGATCGACCACCAGGAGACGCCGACCTATCGCAAGATCGTCGACACGCTGACCCAGGCGATCGGCGAAAAGCTCAACTACCTGAACGATTTTTACATCTACACGGATGAGACGTTCAAAACCAATTGGCACATGGACACCGAACTGTTCACGTTCGAGTCCGCCATCAACGCATGGATTCTGCTTTCGCCCGATCAAGTGAACGGCCCGCTTGGTCTACTCGACGACATCAATCGCGACGAGCAGCGTTATTATCACAGCGT
>JBFWZB010000062.1:0-8870 GCA_050185805.1 Hyphomonadaceae bacterium | reverse complement strand
CAGGCTTTGGCCGAGCAGCTCTGGCTCAATCGCGCCGAGCACCGCCGCGCCGCGCATTGGATCGCCATGCTCGAACACATGTTGCGGCGGCTGCTCTATCTCGACGCGGTGCTGCTGACGCCCGCGTTGCGCGCAGCGTGCGAACAGAAAGCGCGCGCGCCGCGCAGCACAAGCAGCGGCGGCGCGCTGTTCGATCCGGCTTGTCCCGAACGCTGGCGCACCGCGTTCGCGCTGGCGCTGCGTGAAAGCGCAAGCGGGCGCGGGCGCCGCGGCGGCGGCTTTGCGCCCGCGCGTCTGTCCAGCGCCAATCTGAGCCTCCGGCTCGAAGCCATCGTCCGCGCCTACAATGCGCGCGAGGACTACGCGCAGCGTTTCGCCAATCTGATTGCGCGCGATGCGCGCCGCGCCGCCGCACAGCTGCGCGCTTTGGCGCAAGCGCCCGCAAGCCGCGCGCCCTATGGGCGGCGCGAAAACACGTTCTTGGCCTGGGCCTGCGCCGCCACCGGCCTGCCGCCCTGGGCCGATTCCAGCTGAACGAACGCGTCTTCGCCGACGCTCTCAACGCCCGCATGCCGCGCATGCCGGCGCCGCTGGCGCTGCGCGCTGGTCGGCAGCCGGCTATGGCTCCGGACTCGATGCACGCCGTGCGCGCCCATCTCGCCCAAACGCTGGGGACGGTGTAAAATCGCTCGGTTGAGCTTCAACGGCGCCGGCGAGCTGCGCGCCTCGGCGGTTGGAACAGCTACACGGCGCCGGCGCGCAACAAGGAGGAAAAGATGGCGAAGGGTCAGCAGCGCTCCAACAAGGAGAAGCGCAAACCGAAGCAGAACAAGGACGACAAGAAAGCGCCGAAGAAATAGCGCGCGGCGCCGGCGCCGCGTGCGATGCGGCGCCGGCGCGCGGGCTTAGCGCTGTTCGTCGTCGTCGATGGTGTCGCTCGCCTGGTCGAGCCCGTCGGCGGCGTCGTCGCGCATCTGGTCGCCGGTGTTCTCGATCAGGTTTTCCGCGCGCGCGCCGGCGGTTTCGAACGCTTCGCCGGTTTCGGCGGCGAGTTGGGCGGCGCCTTCGTCAAGCGCGCGGCCCGCTTCCTGCGCCGACCAATCGTTCTGCACCCACGAATAGACCAGGATGCCGGCCACCGCCGCGACCGCCACAAGGCCCAGCGTCGAGCCCGCGCCCGCGCCATGTCCGCCGGCGGCGTGGCTGCGCCCGTTGAACACGCCGAGGATCAGCGAAACGAGCAACAGCCCGACGAAAACCCAAAACAAAATCATCGCGATGCCGGCGAACGTCGACGCGACGACGCCAAAGCCGAACATCGCCGCGATGATTGCGGCTACGAAAAAAGCGAGCGACCAGCCCAGCATGATGTTCTCCTCCGGAACAGGATTAATGCCGGAGCAACGTCACGCTTTAGGCGAAGTTCCCGCGCGGACCTTCGTTAGATCGGCATGCGCAAGATTTCTTGGTAAGCCTGGATCACCTGATCGCGCACCGCGATCACGGTTTCGAGCTGCGTCTCCGCCGCCGCGATCGCGGTCACGACATCGACGATATCGCCTTGTCCGCCCGCCACCGCCGCCGCCTGCGCTTCCGCAGCGCTCGCGCTCTGCCCGGCCTGGCGCACCGCTTCCTGCACCAGCGCGCCGAAATCCATGCTGTCGGCGCCGTCGGTCCCGGCCGAATTTCTGAGCGCCTGCGCCGCCTGCTGATAAGCGCGCGCGCCCGAGAGTGCATCAATCGCCATGGCTCATTATCTCCGCAGCAGATCCAAAGCCCGCGTCGTCATCGTGCGCGCGGCTTCGATCATGTTCAGATTGGCTTCGTAGGCGCGCGTCGCGTCGCGCAAATCCATCATCTCGGTCAGCGTGTCGACGTTGGGCAATTGCACGTAGCCGTCGCCGTCCGCCGCCGGGTGCGAGGGATTATATTCGCGCCGGAAGGCGGTCATGTCGTTGGCCGATCCGCGCACGCGCACGCCCTCCGCGCCGTTGGCCAGCGTCGTGCTTTCCAACAGCGGAATGCGGCGGCGGAACGGCTCTTCGTTGGGATTGGCGCCGGTGGAATTGGCGTTGGCGACGTTTTCCGCCGCCAGCCGCATGCGAACGGTTTGCGCGCGCATGCCCGAAGCGGCGGCGGAAATGGCGGCTTGGATGTCGGTCATCTAATCATCCTCGTCCCGGCGGCCGCGACGCCATGCGCACCAGCTGCAGCCCCTTTTGGTAGAGCGCGATGCCGGTTTCGAATTGCATGCGCGTTTCCGCGGCGCGCGCCATCTGGTCTTCGATGACGACGGCGTTGCCGTCGATCGTGGTTTCGCTGTCGTCGCGGGTGACGATCTCCGCCTGAACCGGGCCGCCGCCGGCGGCCATGTGCCCGGGATTGGTGCGCGCCATCGCCAGTCCGGCGCCGTGCTGCGAGGCGAGCATGCGCTCGAAGCCGGACGTGTCGAGATCGCGCGGCCGGTAGCCGGGCGTGGAGGCGTTGGCGATGTTCTCCGAGATCAGCCGCTGCCGCTCGCTCAGCTGATCGAGCCGGGTGCGCAACAAGCCGAAGAATGGAGAATTGGCGAGGTCCAAGGCGCGCGACTCAAAGGGCTGCAAACTTTGCCTAGTCGAACAGCGCATGGTTAAGCGCGACTTAATTTCGGCGTCGCAAATTAAGCACTCGTTTACCAAACCAGCCGAGCCACGAGCACCGAAGCTCCAGAACGGAGAGGGCGCCGTGGAATTGCTGGATTGGGCGCGCGCGCTATTCGCGCTGCTCGCCACGCTCGCTTTGATCGGCCTCGCCGCATACGCCGCGCGGCGTTTCGGCATGCTGCAGGGCGTCGGCGCGGCCGCGCCGCGGCGATTGAAAATCATGGAAAGCCTGATGCTCGATCCGCGCCGCCGTCTCGTCGTCGTCCGCTTCGACGATCGCGATCACGTGCTTCTGCTTTCGCCCGCCGGCGATCGCGTGGTGGCCGAGGGCGCGGCGAAAGATGTTCCTGCGGAGACGCAAGCATGAAGATCGCGCGGCCGTTGCAATGGGCGATTGCGTTGGGCGTGGCCTCGCTCGGCCTCGCCGTAAGCGCCGGCATTGCTTTCGCGCAGGAGGCGGCGGAGCCGACGCTCGCAATTAATCTCGGCACCGGCGAAGGGCTGACCGCGCGCGTGTTGCAACTCGCGGCGCTGGTGACGGTGCTTTCGCTGGCGCCGTCGATCCTCATCATGACGACGAGCTTCGTGCGCATCGTCGTCGTGCTCTCCCTGTTGCGGACGGCGATCGGCCTGCAGCAAGCGCCGCCGAACGTCGTCATCGTTTCGCTGTCGCTGTTTCTGACCGCTTTCGTCATGCAGCCAGTATGGGAGCAATCCTACCAGGCGGGGATAGGACCGGTGATGCGTGAGGAAATGCCGCTAGACGAGGCATTTCCGCGCATCGTCGAGCCGCTGAAAGTGTTCATGGGCGCGCATACGCGCGAAGCCGATCTCGAACTCTTCATCAACATGGCCAATCTCGATGAGCAGCCGGAAAGCGTCGTCGACGTGCCGCTGCGCGTGCTGGCGCCGGCGTTCCTAATTTCCGAGCTGCGGCGGGCGTTCGAAATCGGCTTTATGCTGTTCGTGCCGTTCCTGATCATCGATCTGGTTGTGTCGTCGCTCTTGATGGCGATGGGCATGATGATGATGCCGCCGATCACCATCAGCCTGCCGTTCAAATTGATCTTCTTCGTGCTGGTTGATGGCTGGCGGCTAGTGGCCGGCAGTTTGGTGGAAAGTTTCAACGCCGGCGCGCCGCCGGGCGGATAGGACATAGCTCAGGTGCGGGGCTGGTGAGGCCCGCTTACCGCTTCAAGCCGAGATCGGCCATGAGCAGGTTCTTGAAATCGTCTTCGCGCGCGAAGAGCCGTCCCATAGCAGCGGCGATCGATCGAAACATGCGTGCCATCTGTTCCCCCCGTACGTCAGCGTGGTGGTCTACGCGCAGCCCGACGTTTGGTTTCGCAATTTAGATGCTATCGGGCTGAGATTCGGATGAAGGCGAAGGGCCCAGTGCGCGATTGCCCCAGTGCTGTGGCGCGAACGCTACGTTTTTCCAGAGTGCGGCGCGCCGAGGTGCGGGCGAGCGCGGCAACGTTTCATTAACCGAACCCAATCCCAGTGGCCCGAGGGCGGCAGAATTTGCCGCCCCGGAGTGCTCGCATGAACGGCGCGGAAGTCCTGGACCTAGGCCGGGACGCGATCTGGGTGACTGTCCTCGTCGCGGCCGGTCCGATGATTGTCGGCCTGATCGTCGGCCTCGTGGTGTCGTTGCTGCAGACGCTGACGCAAATTCAAGAGCAGACGCTGGTGTTCATCCCGAAGATCCTGTCGATCTTCTTCGCGCTGTTGCTGTTCCTGCCGATCATGGGCGGGCTGCTGGGCGGCCTGACCAACGAAATCTTCCAGCGCATCGCGGCGTTCTGAGATGGATCTCGCGCTCTACGGCGTGGAGATCTGGGCGGCGGCGCTGTTGTTCGCGCGCATTGGCGCGATGGTGATGCTGCTGCCCGGGCTTGGCGAGCCCGCCATTCCGGCGCGGGTGCGGCTCGGCTTCGCGCTGATGCTGGCGATCGTGTTGGCGCCGGGCTTGAGCGAGCGCATTCCCGATCCGCCGCTGACGGCGTGGGGCATGTCGTTCATGGTGATGGGCGAAGTGCTGGTCGGTCTCTTGCTCGGCGGCGCGGCGCGCATTCTGGTTTCGGCGCTGGCGACGGCCGGCCAGATCATGGGGCTCGAAATCGGCATCGCCTTCGCGCAAACCGCCGATCCGACCATGACGCAATCGGGCCAATTGCTCGCCGTGTTCATGGGGCTGCTTGGCATCGCGCTCGTGTTCACCACCGGCTTGCACCACATGTTCCTGCTCGGCGTCGCCGGCTCGTATGACGTGGTCGCGCCCGGTGCGCCGCCGCCTGTGGGCGATGCATCGCAATTGGCGCTCGAAGCAGTGGCGCGAAGTTTTCTGGTCGGGTTTCAGATCGCCATGCCGGTGATCGCGGCGGGCATGATTTTCCGCCTTGGCCTTGGCGTGTTGTCGCGCCTCATTCCGCAGATCCAGGTTTTCTTCGTGACGCTGCCGCTGCAATTGATGGGCGGTTTCGTTGTCATCGCGCTCGGGCTTTCGACCGGCATGCTGATCTATCTCGACAGCCTGCAGCGCTACGCCGATTGGCTGAGGTAGGCCATGGCGGAAGGGCAGGACGACGACGATCGCACAGAAGAGCCAACAGCGCGAAAGCTCGAACGAGCGCGCGAAAAAGGCGACATCATCTACACGCCGGAAGTCGGTGCAGCGCTTTCGCTGATCGCGGCGACGGCGATCGTTGCGTTCATGTCCGGTCCGATCATGAAGCAATTGGGTGAGGGGCTGATCGGCTTTCTCGCCATGCCGGAGCAATTCTCCACCGAGCCTGCATCATTGCGCGCGATTGCGACGTCGCTGCTGATGAAAATGCTGGCGGTGTTCGGCTTGGCGGCGCTGGCGCTGGCAGGGGCCGGCATCGCCGCACGCTACGTGCAGGACCGCCCGACCTTCACTGGGGAGCGGCTGAATCCGAAGATCGACAAGCTGAACCCGATCGAAGGCTTCAAGCGCGTGTTCGGGAAAGCGGCGTTCGCGTCGTTTCTGAAATCGCTGGCGAAGTTGGCGCTGGTGGGCGCGGCGCTGGTTTGGGTGCTGTGGCCGAAGGACGCCGAACTGGAGCGGCTTTCGCTGGTGGCGCCGCAGGCGCTGTTGCCGTTCGTGCGCGACAAAGCGGTGGCGATGATGATCGCGCTCGCGAGCGCAGCGGCGCTTCTCGCCGTGATCGACTACGTCTTCACCCGGCAAAGTTACATGAAGAAGCAGCGCATGAGCCGGCGCGAGATCAAGGACGAGATGCGCCAAAGCGAAGGCGACCCGATGGTGCGCGCCAAGCTGCGGCAAATCCGTCACGAGCGCTCGCGGCGGCGGATGCTGGCGCAGGTGCCGCAGGCGAGCGTCGTCATCACCAACCCGACCCATTACGCCGTGGCGCTGCGTTACGAGCAGGGCGAGACCCCGGCGCCGATCTGTCTGGCCAAGGGGGTCGATGCCGTTGCGCAACGGATTCGCGAAGCGGCGGAAGAGCACAACGTGCCGATTGTGGAGAACCCGCCGCTGGCGCGGGCGCTGTTCGCCACCGCAGAGGTGGATGAGCCAATTCCGCGGGAACATTACGAGGCCGTGGCCAAAGTCATCGGCTTCGTCATGCGTCTCGCGCGCAAACGCCGCAGGAGCGCGCTGTGAGCGATGAGCCGTTCGCGTGCCCGGCGGGCCGAATCACATTCAAATCAAGGGCAGCCCCAGATTCTGATGACCGATTCCGCTGAACTCCCTCCGAACCGCCCCTCGGGCAGGCTCGATCCGATGCAGATTGCATTCTGGGTCGCGGTCGCCATCGGCGTCGCCGCGGCTGGCGTCGCCATCACGGCGGGGCCGTCAGTCGGGCGCGCGGGCGCCATTCTGCTGATCCTGCTGGTGGCGTCGGGGCTTGTGCTCTTCATGTGGATGTCGCGCGGCGCGGGCCGCGCTCACGGCGCGTTTCCCGAACGCGGCGCGCTCGAAGCAGCGGCGCTGTCCGCCAACCGGCAGGAATTCCTCGTCGTTGATGCGCTGGATGAGCCGGCGCTGGTGACCGACCGGCATTTGTCGCCGCTGGCGGCGAACCGCGCTTACCTCTCCATCGCCGAAGCGGCCGGCGTGCTCGGCGAGAGCGATCGCCCGCCGATGCCAAACCGGCTGTTCGGCGCCGATCCGTTGGCGTCGGCGCCGATGTTCCGGCTGTCGAAGGCGGCCGGGCAGGGCCAGGCGCGGCGCGAAACGCTGCCGGCGACGACAGCGCTTTCACGCAGCGGCCAGCCGCTGCGGTTCGAGGCGAGCGTCGGGCCGATGCCGGGCGGGCGCGTGCTGTGGCGGCTGCGCGAACTCGATGCGGACGCGCGCGCCGAAGACGCGCGCCATCTTTTCCTCGACGACGCGCCGGTGGGCTTCTTCGTCGCCCGCCCGGATGGGCAGATCGTTTACATGAACCGCGCGCTGCGCTCGGTGCTGCAGGCCGGCGAAGAGGCGAGCGCGCTGACGCTGAAAGATGTGCTGAAGGACGATCCGGCGCGCGTGATCCGTCGCGACCGGCGCGGCTTCGGGCCCTCGCGCACGCGCATCACGCTGCGCGCGCTCGACGGCGCGGAAAGCGCGGCCTCGGTGCTCACGTTCTGGCCCACCGAAGCCGATGACGGCGCGGTGCGGGCGCTGGTGTTCTTCACCGACGCCGAAGCGCCCGAAGCGCCGGCGCCGCGGCTCGACGGCGCGAGCGACAACGGGCTCTTCACGCATGCGCCGTTCGGCGCGGCGGTGGTGGATTGCGCCGATCCGGCTTCGGCCACGCTCTATGACAGCAACGGCGCGCTAATGGAAATGACGCAAGGCAAGGCCGCGCCCGGCGTCGCCTTCGCCGATCTGTTCGACGCCTCCGAAGGGCCGGCGGCGCTGTCGCATCGCCTACGCCAGGCGCTCGATGCGCCGGTGGAGCTGATGCTGGCGACAAGCCCGCCGACCGCTGTGCACGTGCATTTCGCCCGCGGCGCCGATGGGCGCGGCCTCGCGTACGTGGTCAATGTCAGCGAGCAGCGCGAATTGGAAACGCGGCTGGCGCAATCGGAGAAGATGCGCGAGATCGGCGAATTGGCCGCCGGCGTCGCGCACGATTTCAACAATCTGCTCACGGTGGTGATGCAGACCTGCTCGTATCTGCTGCGCCGCCACCCGGTGGGCGACGCCGATTATCCGATGCTGCGCGAGATTTCCGATCACGCCACCACGGCGAAGGAATTGTCGGAAATGCTGCGCGCCTATGCGCGCCAGCAGACATTCGCGCGCGAGATTTTCGACGTCGGCGATTTCCTGGGCCAACGCCAGGAGCTGATCAGGCGCATTGTCGGCGACACGATCAAGTTCGAATTGCGCCACGGCCGCGACCTGCCGTTCGTGAAGGTCGACAAAACCCAGCTCGAGCGGGTGCTGGTCAATCTCGCCACCAATGCGCGCGATGCGATGATCCCGAAAGGCGCGGGGATGGCCAAGGACGGCAAGATCGTCGTGCGCACGCGCGTCGCCACGGCGGAAGAGGCGCGCGCGCTGGGACACAATCCGATCGAGGACGGCAGCTACGCGCTGATCGAGGTGGAAGATACGGGCTCCGGCATCAAGCCCGAGCACGCGGCGAAGATTTTCCGCCCCTATCATTCGACCAAGGAAGCCGGGAAGGGCACCGGCCTCGGACTCGCCACCTCCTACGGCATCGTCAAACAATCGGGCGGCTACATCTTCTTCACCTCCAAGCTGGGCGTGGGCACCACGTTCCGCATTTTCCTGCCGGCCTACGATCCGACGCAGGAAGAGCTGAACGACATCGCCGAGAAGGAACGCGCCATCCTGAAGCCGCCGTCGAAGGATGTGGCCGGGCGCGGCAAGATTCTGTTCGTCGAGGATCAGGAAGGCGTGCGCCGCTCGATCGTGCGCAATCTCAAGGATTGCGGCTACGAGGTGATGGAAGCCGAGAACGGCGAAGATGCGCTGGAAGTGCTGAGCGCCAACAAAGGCGTGTTTGACATGATCATTTCCGACGTCTCGATGCCGATCATGACCGGGCCGGAAATGCTGAAGGAAGCGGGCGCCGACATGATCGGCAACGCCAAGGTGCTGTTCCTTTCGGGCTACGCGCCGGAAAGCTTCTCCGACATGCTGGAGGAATATCCGGTCAGCTACATGTCAAAGCCGGTGACGATGGAACAGCTCGTCAGCCGCGTGAAGGAATTGCTGGCGGC
>JBFWZB010000061.1:2721-9024 GCA_050185805.1 Hyphomonadaceae bacterium | reverse complement strand
GCGAACCTCGGCTGGGCTTTTCTGCGCCAGTGCGTCCAGCGCTTCGGCGATCGCCGCACCCACTTTCGCCACTGCCGCCGCTGGTTCGCGGTGCGCGCCGCCCAGCGGCTCGGTGATGATCTCGTCGATCACTTTCAGGCCGATCAAATCCTGCGCCGTGATCTTCATGGCGCTCGCCGCATCCTTCGCGCGTGCGCTGTCTTTCCAGAGGATGGAGGCCGCGCCTTCCGGGCTGATCACCGAATAGATCGAGTGCTCCAGCATCAGCACCTTGTTCGCCGCGGCGATGGCGATGGCGCCGCCGGAGCCGCCTTCGCCGGCGATCACCGCCACCATTGGCACGCCCAACGTCAGGCAACGCTCTGTCGAGCGCGCGATCGCTTCGGCTTGGCCGCGCTCTTCGGCGCCGATGCCCGGATAAGCGCCGGCGGTATCGACGAAGCTGATTACGGGCAGCGAAAACTTGTCCGCCAAATCCATCAGCCGCACCGCCTTGCGATAACCTTCGGGCCGCGCCATGCCGAAATTGTGCTTGAGCCGTTCTTGCGTGGTGCGCCCTTTTTCATGGCCGATCACCAGCGCCGGCCGGCCGAGAAATTTGCCGGAGCCGCCGAGGATCGCGGAATCTTCGCCATAGGTGCGATCGCCCGAGAGCTCGACGAAATCGGTGACAAGCGCCGCGACGTAATCGCGGAAGCGCGGCCGCTCCGGGTGGCGCGCCACCTGCGTCTTCTGCCAAGGGTCGAGCTTGGCGTAGATCGCCGCCAATTGGCTTTCGGCCTTGGTCTTCAGCCGCGCCAATTCCTGGCCTTGGCTGATCGCATCGGCGCCGGAGGCCTCCGCCAGCGCGGCCAGCTCTTCGATCTTCGCCTCGATCTCGGCGACCGATTTTTCGAAATCCAGATAGGTGCGCAAAGCCGGGCCCGGTTGTCCGCCGGGTTCGAGGCCCGGAAGCGGCGGACAATAGCCGCCGGGGGCCGCGCTTCAAGGTTAAGCCCCGGAGGGGAGGCGCCCGATTGCGCCACGCCCCGGCGCAGCCCATGCTGCGGGCGCGAACAGAACAGGATCAGACCGGCATGAAGCCGCCCCGCCACTTCTTTGCTCCGCTCGCCGCCGGCGCGCCCGCGCCGTTGCGCGAGCTGCCGGTCGCGCTCGAGCGCTCGATCCATTTCGTGCCGCCGCACCTGGAGAAGATGCGCGCCAAGGTCGGCGAGATCGCCGCCAAGGCTGACGTCGTTCTCGCCAATCTCGAAGACGCCATTCCCGCCGACGCCAAACACGCCGCGCGCGCCGGCGCCATCGAGATCGGCCGGGCGCATGATTTCGCCAAGCTCGGCGTTGGCTTCTGGGTTCGCATCAACGCGCTCAATTCGCCGTGGCATCTCGACGACGTCACCGAACTCGTCGGCGCGCTGGGCGATAAGCTCGATGTCATCATGACGCCCAAGGTCGAAGGGCCGTGGGACATTCATTACATGGATCAGCTTTTGGCGTCGCTCGAAGCCAAGCATGGCGTCAAGAAGCCCATTCTGCTGCACGCCATTCTTGAGACCGCGCAAGGCGTCGCCAACGTGGAAGCCATCGCCGGCGCCAGCCCGCGCATGCACGGCATTTGCCTCGGCCCCGCCGATCTCGCCGCGTCGCGCAAGATGAAGACCACGCGCGTCGGCGGCGGTCATCCCGATTATCGCGTGCTCGCCGATCCCGGCGAGGGCGCACGCCAAAGCGCGCAACAGGATTTGTGGCACTACACCTTTGCGCGCATGGTCGATGCCTGTGTCATGCACGGCATCAAGCCGTTTTACGGACCGTTTGGCGATTTCGCCGATGAGGCCGCGTGTGAGCAGCAATTCAGGAACGCGTACCTTATGGGGTGCGTCGGCGCCTGGTCGCTGCATCCTTCGCAGCTCGACATCGCCCGCCGCGTCTTCACCCCGGATGTGGAGGAGGTGCGTTTCGCCCGCCGCATCCTCGACGCCATGCCTGACGGCGCCGGCGCCGTGCTGCTCGATGGCAAGATGCAGGATGACGCCACCTGGAAGCAGGCGAAGGTCATCGTCGATCTCGCCAATCTCGTGGCCGCGAAGGACCCCGCGATGAAGGCCGCCTACGGCTTGTAAGTGCGACGCGCTGCAAGGGTGACGGAACCGGGTTTAGCCGCTAGGCAGGGCGCAAATCCCGGGGGGACGTCATGAAGCTCGCACCGTTCATCGCCACAGCCCTTGTCTGCGCGCCCACGCTGGCGCTGGCGCAGGAGGCGAGCCCGCAGGAGCGCGCGCGCATCGAGCGCATTCTCCGCCGCACGCCGTTGATCGACGGTCACAACGACGTGCCATGGGAAATTCGCGACAGCCACGCCAACGAACTCGCCAACGTCGACCTCAACGCTGATACGCGCCAGCTGACGCCGCCCATGCACACGGACATTCCGCGCCTGCGCCGCGGCTATGTCGGCGGACAATTCTGGTCTGTCTACGTCCCCGCCAGCGTCAATGGGCTCGACCACACCCGTCAGGTGATGGAGCAGATCGATCTCACCCGCCGCATGATCGCGCAATATCCGCGCGCGTTCGAATACGCCGAGAGCGCAGACGACATCGTCCGCATCCATCGCGCCGGCCGCATCGCCTCCATGATCGGCATCGAGGGCGGCGAAGCGATTCAGGATAATCTTGCGCTGCTGCGCCAGTTCCACGCCATGGGCGCGCTCTACATGACGCTGACGCACGGCGAGAACACTGCCTGGGTCGATAGCGCCACCGCCGCGCCGCAGCATGGCGGTCTGACGCCGTTCGGCGAAGAGGTCGTGCGCGAAATGAATCGCATCGGCATGCTGGTCGATCTCAGCCACGTCTCGGCCGACGCCATGCGCGATGCGCTCGCCGTCGCCCAGGCGCCGGTGATCTTTTCGCATTCCTCCGCCTTCGCCGTGGCGCATCATCCGCGCAACGTGCCCGACGACGTGCTGGCGCTGGTGCGCGAGAATGGCGGCGTGGTGATGGTCAATTTCACCTCGCCCTTCATCAACGAGAACTTTCGCCAATGGGCCGCGCGCCGCTCCGGCGCCGAAGCCGAGCACCGCGCGCTCAACCCGGGCGATCCCACAGCCGCTGCTGCGGGTCTCGCCGCGTGGGAAGCGCAAAACCCGGCGCCGGCTGTCAATGTCGGCCACGTCGCCGATCACATCGAACACATCGTCGAGACCGCTTCTTACGACAATGTCGGCCTTGGCGCCGATTATGACGGCGTCACCTATCTGCCGGAAAATCTGGGCGGCGTGGACGGCTACACCAACTTGCTGGCCGAACTGATCCGCCGCGGCTGGAGCGATCAGAACATCGCCAAACTGGCCGGCGGCAATCTCTTGCGCGCCTTGCGTCAGGCCGAGCGCGTGGCGGCGGAAAGCTGAGTGAGGAAACCGCGCACGGCCATGAAACGTTGAACCGGCTTTAGGAGCCGGTCATGGCCAGCATTCTGCGCGCGATTCCGTTTCTCGTTTTTCCGATCATCCTCTACGCCGCCGTCGCCTTCTTCCTGGATCACGCCAGCGTGCGTGCGTCTTTGAACGAGCCGTTCTTCGGCTTTACGCTGCCGTCCGGCGCACCTTTCGTCATTACCCGCGGCTATGGCTTCGTCATGCTGGCGGCGCTTCTGCTGTTCATCGAAATCATCAAATCAACCCGCGCCACCGCCTCGACCATGGTCGAGAACAGCCTCGCGTTTATCGTCTTCATCGTCGCGTTCATTCTGTTTCTGCTGCACCAATCGTTCGGCACCATCGAGTTCGCGCTCATCATGGTGATGACGCTGATCGATTTTATGGCCGGCTTTATCGTCATGGCGATGACGGCGCGGCGCGACACCGCGATCCATTAGCGGCTTAGCGGCCGCGCCCGTCGATCAGCGCGAGTAGGCCGAGCAGGCTTTTCACCGTGAACCAGATCATCACGATGAAGCCGATGATGCCGGCGATCCACAGGATCGGGAAGCCGATCAGCACGACGGTCAGGATGGTGCCGACGACGCACGCCGCGACGATGGCGACGCCCCACCAGAACGCCACCCACCAGATGCGGATCGCGTCGTCCAGATGCGAGCGCGCCAGCGGCCCGGCCTCCGCGCGCGTCAGGTACGCCACGATCACGCCCACCAGCGCCAGCACGCCCGCCGAAGGGATGCTCAGCAGGTAGAGCACGTAGGTCGCCATTGCCGCCGCGCGGCCCGCTTCGGTGCTGTTGATCGTGGTATGGGTCATCGCGCTCCTCGTCGTCGCCAACCACATCGCCCGCGCCGCGTTCCGTTTCAAGAGCGCGCTAGTCCTTGCTGGGGAAGGGCTCGACAAAAATCTCCGCCGTGCGCCCGAAATAGAGCACGCGCCGCCCCGCGATTGACACCATGTAAGCGGCGCAGCCGGCTTCCATCGCCTCGCGGCAGAAATCCGGATAGGTGTGCGCGCCAGCTTGCGAGCGCCGCACCGCCGCTTCGACGCCGGCTGCATCGAAACGCTCCGCGATCTCGGCGTCCGGTTTGATGCTTTTCGTCTCCAGCGCCTCTGCGCCGAAATAGAACGTCTTCGCGCCGCGGCGGAAGTCGGTGAGATAGCCTTCGCAGCCGATCGCCGCGAGTTGAGCCAAAACATCGGGAAAGCGCATCGCGCCGCTTTCCGACCCCGCATTGCACGCTTCGACAACGGCCGCGGCGTTCGCATGCATTTCATGTCTCCGTGGCTTAATCGACTGGAACATGGCGTAGGCCGCGGCGCTCGACGACGCCGGTCAGTATCCGCGTCAGCGCCGCCCGGTCGCGGTCCGGTAAGTCGCCAAAGAACTCCGCATCGTTTTTGTCAGCCAGCGCCGCCAACACAGGCACGAGTTCACGTCCCGCCTTTGTGAGCGAAAGCCGCTGCGCGCGCCCATCGCTTGGGTCCGCGCTGCGGCGCAACAGCTTCTTCGCGATGAGCCGGTCTGCGAGCCGGGTGACGCCGCCGCGCGTCATGCCGAGTCTGTCGGCGATGTCGCTCGGCGCCAATGCCTCGATATCGAGCAATTGCCGCATCAGCACCCACTCCGCTACCGTTGCACCGCGCTCCTCAACCTTGCGCGCGAACGCAAGCGAGACGTGATTGGAGACGAAGCGCAGCCAGTAGCCGAGATGCGCATCAAGGCCGGAAATGGAAGACCGCGGCATGGCCGAGCGTTTAAGCTAATATAGTTGACGTGTCAACTATATCGCAAATCATTCCTCGATCGCTTCGATGCCAAGGCGCGCCAATTCGGCGAGGTGGTCTTTCATCGTCTGCACTTGCTCGGGAGAATGCCCTTGCCATTCGCCAACCTCGGCGACGATCCGCAGCGCATCGCGGGTGCGGTAGGATTTGGTCGGATTGCCGGGGAATCTTTTGTTGGTGAGGTTTGGGTCGTCCTCGAACGGACCCGTTGGCTCGACAATGTAAATGCGGCCTGGTCCCTCGCCGAGAGCGAGCTCAGCGCCCCAGACCGCCGCATCCAACGTGGCGGCGAAATACGCGAACGCCGCCTTCTTGTTCTTGCCGTAATTGGAGGAATAACCCGCGCCGATAAAGTCACCCACGCGCAGCGCCCCCTTGGTTCCATGATAATAGACCGGCGCTTCGGACGGATCGCTATTCGCCATGGCTCAGCCCTCCCGCAACACCAGCGAGCTTCGCCAAATCGCGCGCGCACGCAATTCTTGAACGGAAGAGGTTTGTCGCCATCTCTTTTGTGGCGGCGGGGCCTACGCCGCCGGTGTTCCCGCTAGCAGCGCCTCCACGGCGATCCGGCGGGCGTCGTCCTCAAGCCCTACCGTTCGCAGCGCGCGCAGCAAGCTGGCCAACGAATCCGCGTCCAGGCGCGCCGGTCCGCCTTCGCCGGCCGCGACCACCGCGAGCAGGGCCGCTTCGCCCATCGCGCCCCGTTCAGCGGCGCTCGCCAGCGCCGCCATGGCGCCTGCGTCGGCGCGCGCGCCGCCTTGCGGCGCGTTCGCCAGCAGGAAGCTTTGCACCGCGCCGTCGCTCGGCAGGCCGAGGGCGGTGAGGATCGCTACGTCGCGCGCCGCGCCGCGCGCGCCGCTGGCGCCGCCGGCATCGATACGCCGGCGCACAGCCATCAGCGCCTGCTCGCCGCGTGCATTATTCATCACCGCCAGCGCCGCATCGAGCGGCGCCATCGCCGCTTGGTCGACGCCCGCCGCGCGGGCGGCTTCGGTCAGCCGCCGCGCCAATTGCGTATCGCCGCCCGCAATCGCCGCGCGCGCAAACAGCAGTGCGCCATTGGCGTCGGGCGC
>JBFWZB010000061.1:0-2621 GCA_050185805.1 Hyphomonadaceae bacterium | reverse complement strand
TTGAGCGCATCGCCCGCGCCCGCCGCCATTTGCGAAAGCTGATCGGCCGCGCCCATGCGGCCCATCGCTTCGTAGCGGTTGCGCGCGGCTTCGGCGGCGTCGCCGCGCGGCGCCGCGGCGCCGGAGAACAGCACGCGTTCGGCCAGCGCCTGCATCGACGGCGATTCGTAGATCGCCGGCAGGCGGTCGTAGAGCGCGGCCAGAAAATCCGCATCCGTCGTCGCCCACACGTCGCGCGGCATCGCCCCTTGCGCTTGCGTCAAGACGCCGACGCTCCACGCATCCAGCGCCGCCAGCGGCGCCGCTTCGATTTCCGCCGTGCGCGAGGGCGGGGGCGGCAGCGGATCTGTTTGCGCGAGAGCTTGTGCGGGCAGCGCCGCCATCAGCGCGCCCAGAGCGAGCGTCGTTCGCACCATCATCAGCTTATTCCTTGAAGGCGTCGGTCAGTTCGACTTTGATTTGTTGCGGCGCCGGCGCGAGTTCGTCGGCTTGGCGCATGAAGAACACGAACGCCGCGATCAGCGCCACGGCGCTCGCGCCCAGAACGATCCAGCGCCGCTCCGGGTGGTGCTTGGCGAAACTCGAACGCCGGCGTCTGCGTCTCACCCGATTTCCCCCTCGAAGTTGCGAGCGGCGGACTTTGCCCCCAAAATGTGGCGAGTTTTCAGTGCCGCCCGCTTAACCATGCGGGCCAATGTGAGGTGATTCGTGACGCGCCCGGAAAGCAGCGCCATCGGCGAGGGCAAAGACGCCGCCGCCGCGCTGCGCCAGCGGGCGCAGGGGCTGAAGCTCGACCGCACCGTGGCGCTGGTGGGTCTGATGGGGGCCGGCAAATCCACCATCGGGCGCCGTCTCGCCGCCGCTTTGCAGCTACCCTTCGTCGACGCCGACACCGAAATCGCCCGCGCCGCCGGACAGAGCGTGGAGGACGTGTTCCTGCGCCACGGCGAAGCCGATTTCCGCCGCGGCGAGCGCCAGATCATCGCCCGCCTCCTGGCCGGGCCGACGCACGTGCTCGCCACCGGCGGCGAATGCGCCTTCATCGATCCCGCCACGCGCGCGCTGATGCGCGAGAAAGCGGTCACGGTTTGGCTGAAGGCCCCGCTCGAAGTTCTGGTGCGCCGCGTCTCGCGTCGCGATCATCGTCCGCTGATGAAAGAGGAGGAGGTCGAGCCCGCTTTGCGCGCGCTGCTCGCCCAGCGCGAACCGATTTACGCCGAGGCCGATCTCATCGTGGAAAGCTCCACCGGCCCGCACAATTCGGCTGTCGCCGAAATCATCGACGCACTGCGCGCCCGCGCAGAGCGCGTCTGAACCCAGGAAAGCCATGACAACCTCGCTTCTCATCGCCGCCGCCATCATTGGCGTGCTGATTCTGCTCAACGCCTTTTTCTCGGCGGCGGAGACAGCCCTCACCGGCGCCTCGCGCGGGCGCATGGCGACTTTGGAGCGCGAGGGCGACAAGCGCGCCGCGCGCGTCAATGCGCTGAACGAGGACCGCGAGCGCATGATCGGCGCCGTGCTCCTGGGCGCCAATCTAGTGCAGATCGCCGCCTCCGCCATCACCGCCAGCATTTTCGGCAGCCTCTACGGCGATCTCGCGCCGCTCGTCACCACCTTGGTATTGACCCCGCTGCTGCTCATCTTCGGCGAGGTCGGTCCCAAAACCTACGCCATCACCGCCGCCGACAAGATCGCCCGCGCCGTTGCCTGGCCGGTGCAATGGATGGTGCGGCTGCTGGCGCCCATCGTCGGCGCCGTGCAATGGATCGTGAACAACGGCCTGAAGCTCTTCGGCGTTCGCGTCGACGAGAACATCGACGTACTGCGCGCCGCGCGTGCGGAAATTCTCGGCGCCGTGGAGATGCATGCGGAGGAGGGCGCGGTCGAAACCGACGTGCGCGACCGCCTGCGCGGCGCGCTCGATCTGTCCGAGCTCACGGTCGCCGACGTCATGATCCACCGCAAAGCCATCAGGACGCTCGACGCCGATCTGCCCTCGCGCGAGATCATCGCCCAGGCCATGGCCTCCTCGCATACGCGCCTGCCGCTCTATAAGGACAATCCCGAGAACATCGTCGGCGTGCTGCATGCGCGCGATCTGCTGCGCGCAATCTCAGAGCACGGGCGCGACGGCTTCTCCGTCATGGATGTCGCCCGCAAGCCGTGGTTCACGCCGATGAACACGCCGGCCGAGGATCAGCTGGCCGAATTCCTGCGCCGCCGCGAGCATTTCGCCATCGTCATCGACGAATACGGCGCGCTGATGGGCCTCGTCACCCTGGAGGACATTCTCGAAGAGATCGTCGGCGACATCAAAGACGAGCACGACATCGCCGTGCAGGGCGTGCGCCCGCAGCCGGACGGCGCCGTCAATGTCGACGGCACGGTGCCGATCCGCGATCTGAACCGCATGATGAATTGGGATTTGCCCGACGAAGAAGCGGTCACCATCGCCGGCCTCGTCATCCACGAAGCCCAATCCATCCCCGATCCCGGCCAGCGTTTCGCCTTCCACGGCTATCGCTTCCAGGTGCTGCGCCGCCAGCGCAACCAGATCACCGCGCTGCGTGTGGAAAAGGACGTCGACGCCGTCGGCATGCTGGAGGGCGGGTAATCGC
>JBFWZB010000060.1:0-10261 GCA_050185805.1 Hyphomonadaceae bacterium | reverse complement strand
AGCGTCGTCGTGATCGAAAAGCACGACGCGATCGGCGCCGGCATCTCGTCGCGCAACTCGGAGGTCATTCACGCAGGCATCCACTACCCTTCGGGCTCGCTGAAGGCGCGGCTCTGCGTGGAAGGCCGCCGCGCCCTCTATCAGTTCCTCGACAGTCACGGCGTCGCTCATGATCGCTGCGGCAAACTCATTGTCGCCACCGACCCTGACGAGATCGCCGCGGTCGATGCGCTCGCGCGCCAAGCCGAGATGAATGGCGTTGAAGAATGCGTTTGGCTTTCCGGGGCGGAAGCGCGCGCGCTCGAGCCTGGATTGCGGGCCGAAGCTGCAATCCTGTCCCATACAAGCGGCGTGTTCGATTCCCACGGCTACATGTTTGCGCTGCAGGGGGAAATCGAAGCGCACGGCGGCGCGATCGCCTTGAACACAGAGTTCGTCGGCGCCGCCCCCGCCCCTGCGGGCTGGCTGGTGCGGGCCGGCGACGCGACCTTCAGCGCCCGCCGCCTCGTCGTCGCTGCGGGACTGAGCGCGCAGGCATGCGCGCGCGTGATTGAGGGCTTTCCCGGCGCCCAGATTCCTGAACTTCATTTCGGCAAGGGCGTCTATTTCGCACTCGCCGGCCGCGCACCGTTCAAGCGCCTCATCTATCCGCCGCCCATTCCTGGCGCGCTCGGCACGCACTATCGCCGCGACCTCGGCGGCGTCGCGCGTTTCGGGCCGGACCTCGCTTATGTCGATGTCGAGGATTACAGCGTCGATCCAGGCCGCGCCGAGAGCTTCTACGCCGCTGTGCGCCGCTTCTGGTCGGCGCTGCCGGATGGCGCCTTGACGCCGGACTATGCCGGCATCCGGCCCAAGCTTCATGGCCCAGGAGAAGAGCAAGGCGATTTCATCGTCAGCGATCCAACCGCGCACGGGCTCGCCGGCCTGGTTTGTCTGTTCGGCATCGAAAGCCCTGGTCTCACATCCTCACTGGCGCTTGGCGAGGAAGTGCGCGCGCGGCTGCTCGTTTGAACGCAACGAAAAAGGGCGGGCCCGAAGGCCCGCCCTGCAAGTCGCATAGTTCGAGACTTAGAAGTCCCAGCTGAAGCCGGCGCGCACCGACGTGTTGTCGAGGTACTCGCGGCCCATGTCTGAAGAGGCTTCCAGGTTGGCGGCCATGCCGTTGTCGAAGCGATAGGACATGCCGAGCGAGCTCGACACCCAGTCGCGTTCCATGCCGCGCGTGATGTTGAACGGCGCATCCGGCGCCGCCAGGAAGCGCGCCGTGACGAGATCGACGCCGTCGCCAAGTTCGGTGACGAAGCCGAGATGGCCGTATGCCGAGAAGCGCGAAGCCGCGCTGGCCGGCGTGTAGTCGAACGCCAACGCCGTCTCGACCGTAACCGAGTTCATGGTGCGGCCAGAGACGTCGAGCGCGAGTTCAGCGACGCCCGCTTCCTGATAGCCATCCATGTTGAGGCTCGAATAATTGAGCGACAACGTCGGACCGATGTTCAGGTTTTCGATCGGCTCGAACATCCAGCCGCCGCGAACGCCGGCCATGGCTTGCGTCGCGCCTGGCGCTGAATCGAGGCCGTCGGAGAAGTTGAAGCCCGGCGCGCGCATCATGTGATACTCGTGCCGCGCCACGCCGACATGGCCGTCGACGAACCAATTGCCGTCCCACGTCGTCGCGTAGAGCATCGCGCCGTAGCCGGTGTGATCCATCGGCGTCACGCCCGCGTCGCCGTCCCGATTGAGGAAGCGCGAGAACGTGGTGGCGATGCCGATGGCGGTGTTTTCGCTGAGGCGATAATCCGCCCCCACCGTCATTTCGGCCGTGCTGAACGCGGACAATTGGCCCGGGTTGTAGCGATCGCCCTCGTATGCCTCTTCGCCGATCGCGGTCAGATTGCCGTGACCGGTGACGAAGAAGCCCAGACGCTCGCCCATGTCGATCGGCCGCGCCCCGCCCGTCGTCAGCGCGGCGCCGTTGGCGCCGGCCTGAGCGATGCTCATGCCGCTCAACATGCTGCGCTGGCTGATGCCGACCTGACCGGCGCGCAGCTCTGCTGTGCGGGCGCTTAGATCCAACGTCATGCCTTGCTGCATCTGCACCGCCATTGGCGTCATCGTGAACGCGTTTTGCGGCGTCAGGCTGTACATCGTGGCGGCGATCGACTCGGCGCTCGCCGTATCGACGCGGTCGAACACCGCGCCAAGGCTTGCCGAATTCCCGCTGAAGCGCAGGCCGTCGAGCGCGGCGGCAAGGGACGACAGCGGCGAGCTGGCGCCGAAATAATCCCAGATGCTGCGGGCTTTGATCCGCACATCCACATTGCCGTTGCCTCGGACAATGCTCTCGCCCTTCAGGAACAGCCCGGCCAGCAGCAATTCGACATGGTCGAAATTGCCAGAGACCGTGTCGGCATGAAGCACCGTGTAAACGTCGCCGTGCCGCGGCGTGCTGCCCAAATTGCTCTGAACGATCGCCACCGTCCCGTCGAGACCGGCGCCGCCGTTCACTTCGATGAAGTCGTTCGACACGTTCCGGCCTTGACGGCGGATGTTGACGACATAGGCGCCGGCGTCGGTTTGCACGTAGTCGCCGTTGATCGTCATGCTGTTCACGCTCAGCAGATCGCCGGGCGAGATCAGGCCGCCAACATTGTAGAGTGTGCCGACATCGAACGCGCCGCGGCCGCCGAGCACGCCGCCCCACAACATGTATTCGCGCGTGGCGATCGTGCCGTCATTGGTGACGAAACCGCGGAACTGATCCACCGCAACCAACGAGTTCAGGTTGCGGTTGTTGCGCACATGCAAAGCAGATAGCGCACCGGACACCGTCAGATTGTCGATCTCGACGTTGATGTCGAGCGTCGTCGTGCCGACATTGTTCAAGGTCACGTCATAGAAGCGGGCGACGCCGTCCTCCGACCCATCCCAAGATCCGTACGTGCCATAGCTGTTGTTGGGCACGAAACGCGTCGAGCCTGGGCCCGTCGGTCCGCCGACGCTGGCGGTGTTGCCTTGCGTGCTGGAGCCGCCATTGCCGCCGCCGCCGCCATGGAGCGGGTCTTCAAGCACGCCGAGCGCGTTATTCGCCGCGACCGTCGCAGCGGGCGGAAGCGGAGGCGTATTTTCCGGATCGGTCTTGCCTTCGACATCGGTGGGAATGTCGATGCCGTAGATCGTTCCCCATTTCGGCGCGTCGGCGAAATAGCCGGGCTCGGCGCCGGCCGGGAGGCCGTTCCGCACGCGGCCGTAATTGTCGATGTAGAAGTAATTGGGATCCATGTTCTGGACCCAATGCTGCGGGTTCGACCAATTGCGGCTGCCGTTGCGCGCTGAGGCATAGACGTATGGGTTGTTCTCAACCAGCCAATCGCGGAACAGGAACAGCGGGTTGTAATAGGACTCGCTGCCATAGCCGCCGACCGGGTCGAAGAAGCCGGACACCCAGCCGCCCGACAACACGCCGGTTACGAGCGGACGCTCATAGATTTCATCAGCGAAGAGGCCGGAGCCCGAATCCCCACCTGCTGTGCCCGCTTCATTTGGCAGCGCATCGCCAGGGAACCAATCGATCTGGTCGTTGACCGAAATCGCCGAGGTGAAATCCCACGTCAGCGGCGCGGTGCTCGGTGGGGAAAGGCAGACAACATCGCTGCCCGTGGAGCCAGCAAAGCCAAAGTAATTGCCCCGCGGCAGGCAATCGTTCGGATCGCGATCCGGACGATCGAAGTCGAGATGATAGAGCAGTTGCGCTGCTTCCACCGCGCCCGAGCCATCGAGGTTGGTGAATTCCGCGCCCGGCACGTTAAAGACGCCCGCGACGTAATCGTTTTGCGAATAGAGACCGTCGATCATGTTTTCGCCGATGCGGCGCTTCCAATCAATCGACGTGAGAGGATCGGGGTTCGGCCCGTTGGTGCCGTCGCCGTTAGTGCCGTAGCCCGTCAGCGTCGCGTGGGTCGGGCCGCTGAGCGGCGAGAACAGCATGCCATATGTCGGCAGGCCGATGACCGGCGTGTCGAAGCTCGCAATGGTCAGGTCGCCGCCCGGGAACGCCTCGGCGTTGTTGAAGACAGAGCGAACCTGGAGAACGTTGTAAAACAGATCGTCCGGATGGCTGTACCAATTGCCCGTAAGCGGGTTGCTAATCGGGTTGGCGAGATTTCCGTCCCTGCGCCAAAGATCAAAGCCAGTGAACGTATTCAGCGGATCGAAGCCGAAGCCCATGTGGCTGCCGGCGCCGGGATCGAAGCCTTCATCGAGCACGCCCGCGGTGCAATGCTGCGCGAACACGACGGTGCGTGGATTGATGAGCGAACCGGTGCACAAGAACGTCGAGACTGTGCCGTTCGCGTTGAGTCGCCGCGCGAACATCTGACCGACGCCCGCCCACTCATTATCGACGTCAACGGAGCCTTCCGCCCCGACATCATCACGCAGTAGCAGCGCGTCGGCAGGCGTCGTCATCGACATTGCGGTCACGGCCGCAATGGAAGCGCTGGCGAGCAATTTGCCGAACAGGCCGCTGCGCGCGCGCTTCACTTCTGTCTTCTCTGACATGTGCTCTCCCCTCGAATGGACGTTTGACCCCAGGCCCGCCCTTTTTGCGCCACGATTTGAAGGTCACGGCCGCGTGAGCGTCAAGGAAAAGACAAAACCTAAATCGCATTTTATGTGCGTGATCGCCGCTAATGCGCGCTAAGCATGCGGCGGCGCCCGCTGTCGCGAACGATTTTCGCAGTTTTTCGACAATCTCGGGCTGAGCGATTGCGGCCGGTTCTCGCCATTGGCGAACCAGCATGTGTTGCTCGGCGCCGTTTGACCGGCTTCGGCCCCTCGCGTAGAAGCCGCGCACGCGCCAAATGCAGAGCGCGCTTCGACTGGCACAGGCGTGGGCAAGCGCTGGAGGCTGGCGAGGCACCCCGCCCGACGTGATCGTCCGGCGGGGCGCTCGTGTTTTGGCGGAAAGGAACCGACTTGTTTGAAGCGCTGACCGACCGTCTTTCCGGCGTCCTCGACCGTCTCACCGGCCGCGGCGCGTTGAACGAGGCCGACGTGGACGCGGCGCTGCGCGAGGTGCGCGTCGCCCTCCTCGAAGCTGACGTCGCGCTGCCGGTGGTGAAGGATTTCATCGCCAAGGTGCGGCCCCAAGCGGTAGGCGAAGCCGTCATCAAATCGGTTACGCCCGGCCAGCAAGTGGTCAAGGTCGTCCACGATGCGCTCGTGGAGACCCTGGGCGGCGACAATCCGGCGGAGCCGCTGCGCATCGACGGCGAGCCGCCGAACATCATCATGATGGCTGGCCTGCAGGGCTCGGGCAAAACCACCACCTCGGCCAAGATCGCTCTGCGTTTGGCGAAGCAGGAGAAACGGCGCGTCCTGATGGCGTCGCTGGATACCCGCCGCCCCGCGGCGATGGAGCAATTGGCGACGCTTGGCAAAAGCATCGGCGTCGACGTGCTCCCGATCGTCGCCGGACAGAAGCCAGCCGAGATCGCCAAGCGCGCCATGAGCACGGCGCGCACGGGCGGCCATGACGTCCTCATTCTCGACACCGCCGGCCGAACCACGCTCGACGACGAGATGATGGACGAAGCGGCCGAAATCGCCTCTGTCGCCAAGCCGCGCGAGATCTTGCTGGTGGCCGACAGCCTCACCGGTCAGGACGCGGTGGAAACCGCCAAGCGCTTTCATGCGCGGTTGCCGCTCACCGGCCTCGTGCTGACCCGCGCCGACGGCGACGGCCGCGGCGGCGCTGCGCTCTCCATGCGCGGCGTCACTGGCCTGCCGATCAAATTCCTCGGCGTCGGCGAACGCCCGGACGGACTTGAAGCGTTCGATGCGCGCCGCGTGGCGGGCCGCATACTCGGCCGCGGCGATATCGTGGGGCTGGTTGAGAAGGCCGCCGCGCAAGTTGACCGCGACCAAGCCGAGAAGATGGCGCGGAAGCTGGCGAAGGGCCGCTTCGACTTCGACGATCTCGAAAAGCAGCTGCAACAGGTTATGCAGATCGGCGGGCTAAAAGGCATCATGGGCATGCTGCCTGGCGTCCAGAAGATCAAAGGCCAGATTTCGGAGTCACAGCTCGACGACAAGCAGATCGCCCGTCAGATCGGCATCATTCGATCAATGACCCCAGGCGAGCGCGCGAAACCCGACGTGCTGAACGGTCGCCGGCGCGCCCGGATCGCCCGCGGCGCCGGCGTCGAGGTCGCCGAGGTTAATAAGCTCATCAAAATGCACCGGACCATGTCCGACGTCGCCAAAGCCATGGGCAAAGGCAAATTGCCCGGCGGGCTCGGCGGCATGGCCGGTATGGGCGGGGCGATGCCCAACCCCGAAATGCTGAAACAATTGGGTTCGGGACGGCCCGTCCCCGGTCTTCCTGGACTTCCCGGCCAGAATGGCCTGCCAAACCTGCCGGGGCTTCCCGGCGCTGACAAAAAAAGCTAAGAGATCAAAGGAGAAGCTGGAAATGTCGTTAAAGATCAGGCTCGCCCGGGGCGGCGCGAAGAAGCGTCCGTTCTACGCCATCGTTGTGGCCGACAGCCGTAATCCGCGCGACGGAAGATTCATCGAGAAGGTCGGAACATATAATCCTATATTGAAATCAGACGATCCCAACCGGGTCACTCTGAAGCTCGAGCGCATCCAGGACTGGATGAAGAAAGGCGCCCAACCCACGGACCGCGTCGCGCGGTTCCTCG
The DNA here is from genome assembly GCA_050185805.1 of Hyphomonadaceae bacterium. GTDB lineage: Bacteria > Pseudomonadota > Alphaproteobacteria > Caulobacterales > Aquidulcibacteraceae > Vitreimonas. The sequence continues at coordinate 3,554 of JBFWZB010000060.1, read as the reverse complement.
ACCAGGCCGGCGTGATGAAGCGCGAGGCCCGCAACAATCCGAACAAGGCCCAGCCGGGCAAGAAGATGCAGGAACGCGCAGAAGAGCGCGCAAAGGCGTCGTCAGCCGGCGAGGCCGCTGAGGCGTGAGACTGAACTTGGCCGACAAGAAACCAAAACCGACGAAGAGCGCAGCCAAAGCGGCCCCCGCCGCCAAGGCCAAGCCGCCCGCTCCCCGGCGCGATCGCGCCGCGCCGCCTGCCGCCGCCAAGAAGGCCAAGGCAGCGGCGCAGCCGCGGGCCGCAGCACCTGCGAAACCGCCGGCGCCGGCGAAATCCGCCAAGGCGCCTGCGAAGGCGGCGGCCAAGCCTGAGCAGAAGGGCGCCAAGCCCGAGGCCAAGGTGGCGCCGAAGGCTGAACCAAAGGCGGCCGCCAAAAAGACCGAGGCGAAGGCTAAGCAGGACCCAAAGGCCAAGCTGCAGCCGAAGCCTGCCCCTGCGGCCAAGGTCGCCCCCTCGCCGAAACCGGAGAAGCCGGCCAAGCCGGCGGCTGAGGCGAAGCCTGAGCCGAAGGCCAAGGCGAAGGCCGATAGCAAAGCGAAACCCGCGGCCGAGCCGAAGGCTGCAAAAACCGCGACGGCCAAGCCCGCCGCCGTGCGCGCTGGCGCCAAGGCGCCGCCCCCGGCGCCGATCAAACCGCCTTCTCGTCCGCCCGTCGCCGCCGGCCGCGCCGAACCGGTGCTGCGTCCGATCGTGACGCCGAAGCCTATCGTGAAACCGCTGACGGCGCCCAAGCCGGTGGCGCAGCCAGAGATCGTCGGCGACTCCCAGCCGGTCCCCGCCTACAAGGGCAAGCCACTGAACGGCGCTGCTGGCGCCAAGACTTTGGTGCTCGTTGGCGCGATCGGCGGCGCCTTTGGCGTCAAGGGCGAAATCCGTCTGCGCGCCATCACCGCAAAGCGCGAGGGCATCATTTCATACGGCCCGCTCTACAACGCCGATGGGAAGGTGCTGCTGCGTCCGAAATCTTGGCGCGAACTGAAGGACGGCGTTGCTGTCGTCGCACCTGAAGTGAAATCCAAAGAAGAAGCGGACAAGCTGAAGGGCACGCGCCTTTACGTGCCGCGCGCCAATCTGCCCCCGCCCGCGGAGGACGAGTTCTACATCGTCGATCTGCTTGGCTGCCGCGCGGAGGCTTTGGACGGCTCAGTCATGGGCGAGATCGTCGCGGTTTGGAATTTCGGCGCTGGCGACATCCTCGAATATCGCCCGCCGAACGGCGGTCCCAATGTGCGCATCACTTTCACCAAGGAAAGCGTTCCGCACGTTGATCTCAGCGCCAAGCGCGTCGTGCTCGATCCTCCGCCGCCAGAGCCTGTCGGCAAGTAGTATCGATCTGTAAGGTGAGGCGATGGCGTTCGCCGCCTCCATCATCACGCTGTTTCCGGAAGCGTTTCCGGCCACGCTGGGCTTGTCGGTCATAGGCAAGGCGTTGCGCGAGAAGGTGTGGTCGCTCGACACGGTGCAATTGCGTGATTTCGGCCTGGGCCCCCACAAGAATGTGGATGATACGCCCGCCGGCGGAGGCGCCGGCATGGTGCTTCGCGCCGACATCGCCGCCGCAGCGATCGATAGCATTGAACGCAATGGTCGCCCGCTGATTTACCTGTCGCCGCGCGGCGAACCATTCACGCAAGCGCTGGCGCGGGAGTGGGCGCAGGGACCGGGCCTCGTCCTCTTCTGCGGGCGCTTCGAGGGCCTCGACGAACGCGTCATCGAAGCACGCAGCATGCGCGAGATCGCTGTCGGCGACGCCGTGCTGGCGGGCGGCGAGGCCGCCGCCCTGGTCGTGCTCGAAGCATGCGTGCGGCTGTTGCCCGGCGTGCTGGGTAACGAGCAATCCACGATCGAGGAAAGCTTTGCCGACGGCCTGCTTGAACATCCCCAATACGCCAAGCCGCGCGAGTGGGAGGGGCGGGCCATCCCCGACATTCTGCTCTCGGGCGATCACGCCAAAATCGAGGCCTGGCGGCATGAGCAGCGCAAGCGCATCACCGCCGCAAGACGGCCCGATTTGTCGCGCACCCGCTCGGGAGACTAACCACAAGCGGAGTTCTCATGCGCGCTATTGCTTTCGCCGCCGCCCTACTCTGCTTCGCTGCAAGCGCCGCCGCCCAGACCACGACAGCCCCGCCGGAAGACGATCTTGCGCGCGCCGCTCGTATGCTGGCTGCGAACTGGCGGCCCATCCCGGGCTTGGCGACGTCAGGCGCGGAGGCGGCGATCAGCCAGGCTTGCGAGGGCGCGATCGAGGAATTGGCGCGCCTCGACGCGGCGTTGCCGGAGGATCTGAGCGCCCCAGCCATTCAGCTCGTCCGCGCTGAACGCGGGCTCGTCATCGTGCCGACCGCGGAGGCTAACGCCGCCTACCTGTTCCCCAACCCGCAATTGCCGAACGTCACCAGTGGATTGGCGGCGATCCGCGTGCTCGATCCCGCCGCCGGCCGGGTGACCCTGACCGACGCCGCCGGCCAGGATATTCAGCTTCAACTAGGCGTCGCGGGCGGACGAGCCATGATGCGCATTTTGCCGGCCGAGGGCGATCCGCTGGTTTATGTGGGCTGCGCTTCGACAGCCGGCTGACCCCTCTCGACAAGGCTAGGGCATTCCCCTATACGCCCCGCTTTCCCGTGGTTTCCTAGGAGACGCCGGCCGGAACGGCTTGTGCGTCCTATGTGCGCAAATGAACCTGATCGAAACGCTCGAAAAAGAAGAAATCACCCGCATCACCGCCGGCAAGACGGTGCCTTCGTTCGATCCGGGCGACACGCTTCGCGTCAATGTGCGCATCAAGGAAGGCGAACGCGAGCGCGTTCAGGCCTACGAGGGCGTGTGCATCGCCCGCGCCGGTTCGGGCCTCAACGCCAATTTTACGGTCCGCAAGATCAGCTTCGGCGAGGGCGTGGAGCGTGTATTCCCGCTGTTCTCGCCGACTGTCGATTCAATTGAAGTCGTACGCCGCGGCAAGGTTCGCCGCGCGAAGCTCTATTACCTGCGCGATCGCCGCGGCAAGTCGGCGCGCATCGCCGAACGCGCTGGCGGCGCCCGCGAAGAGGATTTCGTCGGCGCGGAAGCGGAATCCAGCGAGAGCTGAGACGCGCCGCTTGACGTCAGGGCCGGGGCCGCTCACCTCAAGCCCAGTGCCGGACGTCGACATCATCACTCTAGGCTGCCGCCTCAACGCGTACGAAAGCGAAGCCATGCGCGCGCTGGCGCGCGAGAACGCCGCGCGCGACACCGTCGTCGTCAACACCTGCGCCGTGACCAACGAAGCCGTGCGGCAGGCGCGCCAGAGCATTCGCCGCGCCCGGCGCGAACGTCCCGAAGCAGACATCATCGTAACCGGTTGCGCCGCTCAAATCGACCCCGATGCCTTCGCGGCGATGCCTGAAGTCAGCCGCGTCATCGGCAACGCCGAGAAGATGAGACGCCAGAGCTTCGCGCCCGATGCGCCCCGCGTCGCCGTGGGCGACATCATGAGTGTCCGCGAGCACGCGGGCCATTTGATCGACGGCTA
>JBFWZB010000059.1:1911-10952 GCA_050185805.1 Hyphomonadaceae bacterium | reverse complement strand
CGCACGCGGCTTGAAGTGCTCGATGTCGCCAAAGGCGATCCCGGCGAGACCGCCGACATCGTACGCCCCTTCATTTACAGCGTGTGCGGCCGGCTCTTGCCAGCAGGGTACATCGTGCAAGTCGCCGCCACGCGCGATCCGCAGCACGGCCTCAGCGTCGGTCCGTGCGACCTGCGCGACGATTCCGACGGGCGCCTCACCGAGTTCATGCGCACCCATCAGCCCTGAGGGCGCGCCCGATTTCGCGCGCTCGGCGCACGCCTGCTTCCCCTCCCCCATTGGCGCCGCGTTTTCTCGCGTTAGGGTAGCGCCCGGGCGACAGATAGGCGGGGAGGCGAACCATGACGCAGCAACCGGCGCCGGCGCGCGGCGGCTTCTGGGACGCGCTGTTCGTGCTCATTTTCGGCCGCCGCACCGCGCGCCAGCCGGCCCCGCGGCAGCAGCCGCCGCCGCCGCAACCGCAGCAGCCGCAAGCGCAGCCGCAGCCGCAGCCGCAGCCCGAACCTCAGCCGGAGCCAGAACTTGGGCCCGGCCCCGCACCCGAATCCGCCGACCCGATCGAGGCCCCGACAGCGCCGGAAGTCGCGGCGCCCGCGCCGATCCCCGCGCCCATCGTCATCGAGGAAGCGCCGCACGAGCCTTCGCCCTTCGTGCGCGATCTGGTCGAGAAAACTGAAGCCGAATGGCGGCGGTTCGGCTCGGCCTATCGCGACAAACGCGGCGGCCGCAGCGGCCAGCCCGTTCTCGAAACCGACGAGCCGGCCAATTCCTGGATCCGCGAATACTTCGCCAACGTCACCAATAATGGCTGGGACGGGCGCTCCGGCATGGCCTGGTCGGCCGCCTTCATCTCCACCTGCATGCTGCTCGCAGGCTCGGGTAATCGCTTCAAGAAAAACGCGATGCATTGCGTCTATATCAACGACGCGCTGCGCAACAAGGATCGCGAAGACGCCAATTTCCAGGCCAAGCGCATCGACGAATACGCCCCGCGCGTGGGCGATGTGGTCTGCGGATGGCGCATCAATCCGGTGAACTTCGACAACGCGCTGACGGTGAAATTTCCCGACAGCGATGTCGGCGTCTATTCCTCGCACACCGACATCGTCACCGCCGTACGCCCAGGCGAGATCGACGTGGTCGGCGGCAATGTCGGCAATTCCGTTACCAAGATGACGATCGGCACGCTGCCTGACGGGCGCATCGACATGAACTCCCTTTGGGCGCGCGAGAAGAATCTGTTCGCCATCATGAAAAACAATCTGTGAGCGGCGCATCCAAAGCCACGGAAGTCGGCATCCGGTCAGCCATGATCAAAGCCCTAGGCCCTGCCGCCCTTTTCGCTCTCGCCGCCTGCGCCACCGCGCCTGCGGCCCCCGCACCGCCCCCCAGCCCCATCGGCGCGCTCTACCATTATGTGCGTTCCAATCAGGACGGCACGCTGCCCGAGCAGATTTATCAGTACCGCGCCAGCGATACCGCGCTTGAGGTCGGCAAGGTGGTGTCGCGCTGCGCCAACGCCGCTTTTGTCACCGCCGACATGGACCTCGATCGCGGACACGGCGTGCGCTTCGTCGGCGGCCGCATCGCGGAAGATGCGACGCAGGAGCCGTTCGCGTATCTCACGTACGACGCCGACGCGCGCACGCTGCACGCCAATGTCGAAGCAGCCGGCATCGATCAGGACGTCCCGGTGCCTGGCGCGCCGTTCGTGCTCTACGATTTCGACTTGTCGGACTTGAACGCGCTCTATGCCGGGCGCCCGGCGCCGCGCGAAAATCTCCGCTTCGCGGCAGTGCTGATTTGGCCGCCGGATGCACCGAATATCTTTCGCACGCTGGATTGGTCCGAAGCGCGCTACGCCGCGCTTGAAACGCATCTCGGCCGCGACGCCGTGCGCTATGACGTCAGCGGCGGGCTGAATGGCGCGCTCTGGCTCGACGCACGCGATGGGCACGTGATCGAAGCGCGTTTCGCCGAGCCCAACCACGCCGAATACGCCGATTTTCGCATGGTGCTGCAAAGCGTAACCCATAACGGCGCCGATGAATGGCTCGAAGTCCGCCAGGCGCATTGGCGTGATTGCCCGGCTGAGTGAGTTCCCTTGCCCGGTCGGGACGCGGCGCCTAGATTACGCGTTCCCGAGGGCCCTTCTTGTTCAGTTCGCCATTTCAACGCTCGCTCGTACTGATCGGCGCTGCTCTCGCCTTGCCGATCATCGTGCTTGTCGTGCTTCAGCTCGCCTTCACGATGAACCGCGAGCGCGAGGACGTCGAACGCGCCGCTTTAGCGCGCGCTGAGCAGATCCAAATGTTGGCGGACGCGCGCGTCGAAGCCGACTTCGCGGCGATGAGCGTTTTTGTGACGGCGGAGGTCTTGCAGCAAGGACGCTGGGCGGCCGCTTATGACCGCGCCTTGGCGGTGCAGGCGCTTAACACGCATTGGCGCAACGTCATTGTATCGGATCTGGAGACACAGCGCGAAATCTTCTCGACCCAGCGTCGCTTCAGCCTCACGTCGCAACCGATCTCAGCCGAAGCGCGCAGCTTCGATAACAGCGTCCGCACGGCGGACGGCGTTTGGCGCGAAGGCCCCGGCTGCCCGTGCGTGTATCTGCACGTTCGGGCGCCGGAGGCGCCGCGATATTTGCTGACGGTGGCCCTCGATCCGGGTGTGTTTCAATCCATCGCGGCTTCGCGCGCTCCTGCGGGCAGCACCACCGCCATCGTCGACCGTCACGGCCGCTTCATCGCACGCACGCTGGCTTATGAAAGCCGCGTCGGCACGCCAGCCACCGAGTTCGTCCGCAATGCGGTGGAATCCGGCGAGCGCCGTGGCGTGTATGAGGGCATGACCTACGAAGGATTGCGCAACTATACCGCTTTCCAGTTATCGCCGATAACCGGATGGTCGGCGCACGTCGCGGTCGACCGTTCGCTGATGAGCACGCCGCGCACGCTTTCGTTTCTCGCGGTTGCCATCGGCGCGCTGATCGCGTTGGCGATCGCCGCCGGGCTTATCGCTTACGCGCTCAATGATCTGGCACAGCGCAAACGCGCCGAAGAACGGCTGGCGCAAACCCAGAAACTGGAGGCGATCGGCCAGCTCACCGGCGGTGTCGCACACGATTTCAACAATTTGCTTACGGTCATGATTGGCGGTTTGCGTATGCTGCTGAAGCGGCTTGACGATCCGCAATCGCGTCAGATCGCCGAACACATGCTCGATGCAACCCGGCGCGGCGACAAGCTCACCAAGCAATTGCTGGCTTTCTCGCGCGGCCGCCGCATCGAGCTTGAGCCCATCGATTTGCACGAGCTCGTGCGCGGCATGGAAGAATTGCTGCGCCGTTCGATCGAACCTGGCGTCACGCTGGATTATGCGCTCGATCCGAACGCGCGCTGGGTCAAGAGCGACGCCAATCAGATCGAACTCGCGGTACTCAACCTCGCCATCAATGCGCGTGACGCGATGCCGGATGGCGGCCGCGTGGAGATCGCCGTCCGCCCAGCGCGCAAGGATGCCAATCTCATAGAGATCGCCGTATCGGACAATGGCATTGGCATGCCGAAGGAAATCGCGGAACGCGCAGCGGAGCCGTTCTTCACCACCAAGCCCGCCGGCAAGGGCACCGGCTTAGGGCTTGCTCAGGTGTTCGGCGCGGTCCGCCAATCCGGCGGCGCGCTTGAGATCGACAGCGCGCCGGGCCAAGGCACGATCGTGCGCCTCCTCTTGCCGCGCACGGAGCCGCCAGCGCCCAAGGCCGAAGACGCCCAGCCGGAAGCCGCGGTGATTGAAGCCGCGCCCACGGGCGCTGGGCGGCGTATCCTCGTCGTCGATGACGAACCGGGCGTGCGCAGCTTCATGGCCGAGACATTGCGCGAGGCCGGTTATCAGGCCGCAGAGGCCGAGGGGCCAGGCGTGGCGCTAGAACAATTGACTACCGATCCGCCCGACCTCTTGCTCACCGATTTCTCCATGCCCGGCATGAACGGGTTGGAGCTGGCCGAACGCGCACGCGCACAGACGCCAGCGCTGAAAGTGCTCATCGTTTCCGGCTACGCCGACGCCGCCGCGCTCGACAAATCTGAGGCGCGGCCCGCTTTGCTGCGCAAGCCGTTCGACGAGCACGCTTTGGTCGCCGCTGTGGAAGGCGTGCTTGGCAAATGATGCGTCGGCGAGTCCCAGTTTAATCTCGGACCGAACACCCCTACGGTGCTGTACGGAGGGGCTTCATGAACGTCTTCGCGCGCATCGGCCGCGAATTTCGATTCTTGAGCGGCTTGAGCCGAACGCTTTGGCGCGTGCGCAAAATCGCGCCGGATGCTGACGTTCTTATCTGTGACGATTTCGAGGATGCAGCCGATCGCTTCGCTAATCACACCGCGCTCGTGTTCGAAGGCGAAACCCTCACCTATCGTCAACTCGATGCGCTCGCCAATCGGTTTGCGGCTTGGGCGATCGCACAGGGGCTCAAGCGCGGCGATACGGTCGCGCTCTTTCTGCCCAATCGCGCTGAATATGTGCCGGCCTGGGTTGGCGTCGCGAAGGCGGGCGCAGCCGCCGCGCTCATCAACAGCAATCTTACCGGTTCGGCGCTAGCGCATTGCATCTCAATTTCCGACGCCGATCACGTCATCACAGATCGGGACAGCCTAGACGCCCTGGCGAGCATCCGTGTCGGCTTGGCGCGCCCGCTGACGATCTGGGTCATCGATGCCGATGGCGCACTCGGCGAAGGCCAGCGCGCGCTCGACCTCAAAATGCCGAAGCTGGCGCAGGAACGGCCGGCACGAAGCCTGCGCGCCGGGCTGAAGTCGCGCGATGTCGCGCTCTACATCTTCACCTCCGGCACTACTGGGATGCCGAAGGCGGCGAAGATCACCCATACGCGCGCGCAACTTTATATGCGCGCTTTCGCCGGGGCGACGGGCGCCGGCAGCGAAGACAAAGTGTATTGCGCCCTTCCGCTCTATCATTCGACAGGCGGATTGTGTGGCGTCGGCGCGGCGTTGCTGAACGGCGGCACATTGGTGCTGCGGCGCAAATTCTCCGCCACGCATTTCTGGGACGACGTGCACGAGCATGGCTGCACCATTCTTGTCTATATCGGCGAACTTTGCCGTTATTTGGTCAATCAGCCTCCGCATCCGCTTGAAGCGCAGCACAAATTGAAACTCGCCTTCGGCAACGGCTTGCGGCCCGATGTCTGGCGCGAGTTTCAAGAACGCTTTCACGTCCCGCTCATCCTCGAATTCTACGGATCGACTGAAGGCAACGTTTCGATGTTCAACTTCGATGGCGCGCCGGGCGCCATCGGGCGCATCCCACCCTATTTGCGCAGCCGCTTCAGCGTTCGCCTCGTCAAGTTCGACATCGAGAGCGAAACGCCCATCCGCGGCGAAGACGGGCTCTGCATGGAATGTGCGCCCGGCGAAGTCGGCGAGGCGATCGGCCTCATCACCGACGACGCGCGCGGCGGCTATTCCGGCTACGCCGACAAGGCCGCGTCCGAGAAGAAAATCCTGCGTGACGCCTTCACGCTCGGCGACGCCTGGTTCCGCACCGGCGATCTGATGCGTCAGGATGAAGACGGCTATTTCTATTTCGTCGATCGCATCGGCGACACCTTCCGCTGGAAAGGCGAGAATGTTTCCACCACCGAAGTCGCAGAAACCATCTCGCGCTACCCTCGGGTGGCGGAAGTGATCGTTTACGGCGTAAAGGTCGATAAGCTCGACGGCCGCGCCGGAATGGCGGCGATCACGCCTGAACCGGGCTTCGATATGACCGCGCTCCCGAGCTTCCTCGCCAGCCAATTGCCTGCTTACGCGCGGCCCGTGTTCATACGCATGCAGCCGCAAATGGAGACCACCGGCACGTTCAAGTACCGCAAGGTCGATCTCGTCCGCGAAGGATTCGATCCGGCCAAAAGCGAAACACCGCTCTATTTCCTCGATCCCGACACGGATGCTTACAGGCAAATCGACGCCGCCCTCTACGCCGAGATTCAGGCCGGCGGCTTCCGGCTCTAATCGAACACCGCGGCGAACGACTCGCCATCACGCAAAAGACGTCCTGCGCGCCCGTAGGCTTGCTGCAATAGCTCGGGTTTGAGCACTTGTGCAGCGGCGCCCTGCGCCAAAACGCGCCCCCCGTGCAATAACGCCACGCGATCAGCCACGCGCGCTGCAAGCGCCACGTCGTGCGTCGACATCAACGCACCGCCGCCGCTCGCCGCATGCCGCCGCAGGATTTCCGCAACGCCGAGCGCCTGAGCCGGGTCGAGTCCGGCGGTCGGCTCATCCAGCAGCAACAGCGGCGCTTGCTGCGCCAGCGCCCGCGCGAGGTGGGCGCGCGCTGCTTCGCCGCCAGAGATTTCATCCATGCGCCGCGCACGCAGTGCTGTGAGCCCGCACGCTTGCAGCGCCGCGTCAACCGCGGCGCGGTCCGCCGCGCTCAACCGGTCTGGCGCCGCGCCATAGGCATAGCGCCCCAGCGCCGTCAATTCCTCAACACGCACCGGCCAGGCCACGCTCGGCCGCTGCGGCAGATAGGCCGCGCGCAGCGCGCGCGCGCGCGGTGAAAGCGCGTGAGCCGCCGCATCGCCAAGCCGCGCATCGCCGCCGCTCAACGCAATCATGGCCAAAGCCGCGCGCATGAGCGTCGTCTTGCCGGCGCCATTCGGCCCTAGCAGGGCAACGATTTCCCCGCCGGTGACGTCGAGGCTCACGCCGTGCAGAACCGGCGCACCTTGCAGCGATACGGAGACAGCGGAGAGCGAGAGCAAGCTCATGCGCCGCCTCCGCGCGCCGTTAGCCGCGCGGCGATGAGTGCAAACACCGGTCCGCCGAGTAACGCCGCAGCGACGCCAAGCTTCAGCTCCGCATCGGTCGGCAACAGGCGCACGATGACATCCGCCGCCGCCAACAGAGCGCCGCCGGCCAGCGCGCTCGGCAGCAGGACGCGCGCCGGATCGTGCCCCGCGAGCAGCCGCACTAGATGCGGCGCCGCTACGCCCACGAAACCGATGACACCCGCCGCCGCCGTCGCGCCGCCGGCGCACGCCGCCGCGCCCAACACCACCAAAGCGCGCGTGCGCGCATAATTGGCGCCGATGGCGGCGGCGGCCTCCTCGCCCAAAGTCAGCGCTTGCAGGCCGCGTGCGGCGAGCAGGAGGAGCGCCATCCCCGCGGCGAGCAGTGTGAACACGAGCGCCGCATCGGTGAGCGAGCGCCCTTCGACGGAGCCCAAAGTCCAATTGACGAGGTCGGCGAGTGCGCCGGGATTGGGGGCGAGATTGAGCGCCAGCGCGATTAAGCCGCCGGCGAAACTGGAAAGGCCCACGCCGATCAGCGCCAGCGTCGCCGGGCCGCGCGCCGCCGCGCCCAAAGCTGTCACGACGATAGCTGCGCCCAGCGCAAATAGCACCGCCAGTGCCGGCGCCAGCAATGAAAAGCCGAATGCAAACGCGATCACGGCGCCAAGCGCGGCGAAACCGGAGAGGCCAAGCACGCCGGAATCAGCCAGCGGATTGCGCAACAGCCCTTGCAGCGCTGCGCCAGCGAGCCCGAGAGCGGCACCGACAAGCCACGCCGTCAGCGTGCGCGGAAAGCGAATTTCCCAAACGATCGTCCGCGCCGTGACGTCATCGCTTAGCAAAGCGCTGAACGGCAGCGGCGTCGATCCCAAGAGCAGCGACGCCGCCAAAGCTAAAGCCCCTGCCGCAATCAGCAGCGCGTAGAGCACGGCGCGGCTCATGGCAGGTCCCGCAGCGCCGCTGCGATCGCTTCCGCCGCATCGATCGCGTACCATGCTTCGCAAGAGATCGCCGCCGCCGGCAGCGACACCGTTAGTGCATGCGCGAGCGCGCGCTGCACGGCGGGATGGCGTGAAGGCGTCCACGCATTGACGCGCGTACGGCCGGTTTCAAAGAAGCCCAGGGCGATCAGAGCCGGCGGCGTTGTGACCATGCGTTCAAGGGGCAACACCGTCCAGCTTTGCCCTTGCCAAATGTTGCGCCCGCCGGCGGCGCTGATCACCGCATCCATCATGACGCCGCTGCCGGCGACCGCGCCGCCAGAGGAGAGATACATCACACCGGGCTCACGCGCGGGCGCCGCCGCCGCCAGACGCGCCAAGCGCAGATCGAGATCGTGCGCGAGCGTCTCGCCCCGCGCCGCGTGACCCAGCACTCGCGCCGCGTCGATCAAATCGGCCCGCGCGGCGGCGAAGTCCGGCGTATCGCCAACTTGCAGCACCGGCACGCCAAAGCGCGCATACACCGCCTCTGCATCCCATGGGCCGCCCCAATTGCGCACGACCAGGTCTGGCCTAAGCGCCAACACATCCTCGAGCGCACCGCGCGTGCGCGGCAATCCCTCCGCGCGCGCGCGGTGATAGGAATCGTCGCGGATCGCGCCACGCGAGACGGCGGCGATCTGCGCGCGGTCGGCTAAGGCGAGCACAAATTGGTCGGCGCAATAATCGAGCGATACGACGCGTTGCGGCGCCCCCCACACTGGAGACGCGAAAGCGAGCGCGAAAGCGCAGAAGAGATACCGCACCAACAGAACCCCTTTGGACCGCATCCCGGGTCCAGGCGACGAGATGCCGGCAGGTCTTCTGGCTTCGCGGGTGATCGCCTCGGCCCGCCTTCCCGGATCGCTCCAGTGGCGTATTGGGCCTCGGCTCGCCGCTTACAGCTGCGGGCGCAGCCGCGGACTAGGGCAAGGCGCCCGCACCGCGTTCCCTCTTGGCTCCGTTGCTCAAGCGAGCGCAGGAGACCGGCGCGCGGACCCTAATCGAGGCGCGTACGCGGCGCAATCATTCGCGCCCGCGCCAGATTTCTTCGACGCGCTGGTCGCGTCCACAGCGCCAACGATAGAAGCGATAGGGGATCGGGTTCTTCTCGTAGTAATCCTGGTGGTATTCCTCAGCGACCCAAAACCGGCTCGCCGGCACAATCGGCGTCGCCACCGCGCGGCCCAGTGCTCGTTCGGTGGCACTCTTGGATTGCTCCGCCGCGGCGCGCTGCTCGT
>JBFWZB010000059.1:0-1811 GCA_050185805.1 Hyphomonadaceae bacterium | reverse complement strand
TCGGCGACGCATTGCGGGGCCGCGCCGGAGGCTGGATCGAAAAGCTACGCGACGGCTTCAGCCGAAATGCCTTCAGCTACCTGCTGGTGCTGCGGCTAACGCCGATCGCACCATTCTTCATCGTCAATCTCGCACCGGCCTTTCTTGGCGTGAAGTTGCGCGACTACGTGCTGGCCACGTTCATTGGCATCATTCCCGGCACCTTGGTCTATTCGCTTGTCGGCGCCGGGCTGCGAGCCGCTTTTGACGCCGGGACATCGCCTGATCCCGCCAGCGCCGCGCGCGATTTACTGCTGTCGCCAGCGATCCTGTTGCCGGTTCTCGGCCTCATCGTGTTGTCGCTTATCCCCATTCTCATCCGCGCGTTCAGCAAGGAAAAGCCGGCATGAGCATGCGTGAGATCAAGCCGGACCTATGCATCATCGGCGCAGGCGCGGCGGGGCTCTCCGTCGCAGCAGGCGCGGCGCAGCTCGGCCTTTCCGTTGTCCTGTTCGAGGCGGGCGAGATGGGCGGCGACTGCCTCAATTATGGCTGCGTCCCCTCCAAGGCGCTGATCGAGGCGGCCAAGCTTGTGCACCGTGCGCGCAACGGCGCCGCCATGGGGCTCGACACGACCGGCGTTTCCGTCGATTGGCCGCGCGTGCAGGCGCACGTACGCGGCGCCATCGCCGCTATCGCGCCGCACGACAGCCAGGCGCGGTTCGAAGGGCTTGGCGTCACCGTGATCCGCGAGCGCGCGCGCTTTACGAATCCGCGCACCGTGGTTTCCGACACGGCGCACGTGCGCGCCAAGCGCTTTGTCATCGCCACCGGCTCACGGCCGAGCCTGCCGCCCATTCCTGGCCTCGACCAGATCGGCGCGCTGACTAACGAAACCATCTTCGATCTGCCAACCCTGCCCGAGCACCTCGCCATTATCGGAGGCGGCCCGATTGGACTTGAACTCGGCCAGGCGTTTCGCCGCCTCGGCGCGCGCGTCACTATTGTGGAAGCCGCGAAAGTTCTCGCCAATGCCGATCGTGAAGCGGCGGCGCTCGTGCTGGCGCAGCTTTTGAAAGATGGCGTTCATCTCATCGAAGGCGCCAAGGTGCTCGCCGCAGCGCGCGACGGCGCTGGCGTCACGCTTAATGTTGAGGACGCCGCCAAGAAGGCAGGCGTCATCGCCGCCTCGCACGTTCTGGTGGCTGCCGGGCGTACGCCCGCGCTGCATGGGTTGGGACTTGAAGAGGCCGGCGTGCGTTACGGCACAGCCGGCGTAGAGACCTCGCCGACCCTGCGCAGCGTCACCAATCCGCGTGTTTGGGCGCTGGGAGACGCCGCTGGTCGCGGTCTCTTCACCCACCTCGCCGGCTGGCACGCCAGCGTGTTCGTGCGCAATGTGCTGTTCAAGGCGCACACGCGCGCGAATGACGCCGCGATTCCCAGTGTCATCTTCACGGATCCAGAGCTCGCGCAAATCGGGATGACGGAAACTCAGGCGCGCGCCGAGCACGGCGGCGCCGTCAGCGTCGGGCAATGGCGCTTCCACGACAATGACCGCGCCCAAGCCGCTGGCGAAAGCGAAGGCTTCTGCAAGCTCGTGCTCGGCAAGCGCGGTAAAATCCTGGGCGCCACCATCGTCGGCGCCGACGCCGGCGAATTGCTGGCGCCGATCGCGTTGGCGATGGCGTCCAAGCTCGGCGTGCGCGCCTTAACCGGCCCGGTGCTCCCGTATCCAACGCGCGGCGAAATCGTGAAGCGCGCCGCCGGCGCCTATTTCACACCGACGCTTTTTTCACCGGGCGCGCGCGCTTTGGTCGGGATGCTGAAAC
>JBFWZB010000058.1:0-13743 GCA_050185805.1 Hyphomonadaceae bacterium | reverse complement strand
TGGCCCCGCCCTTCTTGGCCAGCACCATCGTGATCGCCGCCGTCAGCGTCGTCTTGCCGTGATCGACGTGCCCAATCGTGCCGATATTGCAGTGCGGCTTCGTACGCTCGAACTTTTCCTTGGCCATTTCTCGCCTCTCTCAGAATCTTAAGCGCGCAGCTTGGTCAGCACTTCGGTCGCCACGGCGCGCGGCACTTCTTCATAATGATCGAATTCCATCACGTAGCTGGCGCGGCCTTGGCTGAAGGAGCGCAGCGCGTTGACGTAGCCGAACATGTTCGCCAGCGGCACCATCGCGTTGATGATGGTGGCGTTGCCGCGCATGTCCTGACCTTGGATCATGCCGCGGCGCGAATTCAGGTCGCCGATGACCGAGCCCACATATTCTTCCGGGCTGGTGACCTCGACCTTCATGATCGGCTCGAGCAGGCGCGCATCGCCTTTTTCCTTCAGCTCACGGAACGCGGCCTGCGCCGCGATCTGGAACGTCAGCACGTTGGAATCGACGTCGTGATAGGCGCCGTCGATCAAGCGCGCCGACACGTCGATGACAGGGAAGCCGGCCAGGAGGCCGTTTTCCTTGGCCATGTTGAGGCCCTTCTCGACGCCCGGCACGTATTCCTTCGGCACTGCGCCGCCGACGATCTTGTTCTCGAACACGAAGCCCGTGCCCGGTTCGCCCGGCTCGAACTCGATCTTCACGCGCGCGAACTGGCCCGAACCGCCGGTCTGTTTCTTGTGCGTGTAATCGATGGTCGCGGCGCGGCCGAGTTTTTCGCGGTACGCCACCTGCGGCGCGCCGACATTGGCTTCGACTTTGTAGGTGCGCTTCAGGATGTCGATCTTGATGTCGAGGTGCAGTTCGCCCATCCCCTTAAGGATGGTCTGGCCGCTCTCCTGATCGGTCGACACGCGGAAGGACGGATCCTCCGCCGCCAGCTTCGCCAGCGCCACCCCGAGCTTTTCCTGGTCGGCCTTCGATTTAGGCTCGACCGCCACTTCGATGACCGGCTCCGGGAATTCCATGCGCTCAAGGATCACCGGCTTGTTCGGATCGCACAGCGTGTCGCCGGTGCGGACTTCCTTCAAACCCGCCAGCGCGACGATGTCGCCGGCATAGGCTTCCTTGATATCTTCGCGATTGTTGGCGTGCATCAGCAGCATGCGCCCGGCGCGCTCTTTCTTGTCGCGCGTCGAGTTCAGCAAGGCGTCGCCCGCGTTCAGCACGCCGGAATAGATGCGGCAGAAGGTGATGGTGCCGACGAACGGGTCGTCCATGATCTTGAACGCCAGCAGCGACAAGGGCTCCTTGTCGTCCGACTTGCGCACCAATTCCTTTTCCGGGTCGTCCATATCGACGCCCTTGATCGCCGGGCGATCGATCGGGCTCGGCAGGTAATCGACGACGGCGTCGAGCAGGGGCTGCACGCCCTTGTTCTTGAACGCCGAGCCCAGCAGCATCGGGTACCAGGCGGCCTTCAGCACCGCCAAGCGGATGAGCCGCTTCAGCGTCGGCACGTCCGGCTCTTGGCCGTCGAGATAAGCGGCCATGACGTCGTCGTCCAATTCGACGGCGGCTTCGACCAGGACGTTGCGATATTCCAGCGCCTTCTCTTTGAGATCGTCGGGAATGTCGACGTAATCGAATTTCGCGCCGAGGCTTTCATCCTTCCAGATGACCGCGCGCATCTCGACCAGATCGACCAGGCCCTTGAAGCCCGACTCGATGCCGATCGGCAGCTGCAGCGGCACCGGCCGCGCGCCGAGACGCTTCTTGATGTCGGCGACGCAATTGTAAAAGTCGGCGCCGATCTTATCCATCTTGTTGGCGAAGATGATGCGCGGCACGCTGTACTTGTCGCCTTGACGCCAAACAGTTTCCGTCTGCGGCTCGACGCCCTGGTTGCCGTCGAGCACGACCACCGCGCCGTCGAGCACGCGCAGGCTGCGCTCGACCTCGATGGTGAAGTCGACGTGGCCGGGCGTGTCGATGATGTTCAGACGCTTGCCGTTCCAGAACGTCGTCGTCGCCGCCGACGTAATGGTGATGCCGCGCTCCTGCTCCTGCTCCATCCAGTCCATCGTGGCCGCGCCATCGTGGACTTCACCGATCTTGTGGCTCTTGCCGCTGTAGAACAGAATCCGCTCGGTCGTCGTCGTCTTGCCCGCGTCGATGTGGGCCATGATGCCGAAATTTCGGTAGTCTTCGATGTTGTACTGACGGGGCATGACAATTCTGTCCGTGTGCTTGGACCCACCGGCGCTTTCGAGCCGGTGTTTAGGCCGGCCTCAGCGCCGGCGATCCGTGAGGATTACCAGCGGTAGTGTGAGAACGCGCGATTTGCTTCGGCCATCCGGTGCGTGTCTTCACGCTTCTTCACCGCATTGCCGCGATTGTTGGAGGCGTCGATGATCTCGCCCGCCAACCGTTCCTGCATCGTGTTTTCGTTGCGCGAGCGTGCCGCGCCCACCAGCCAGCGGATCGCCAGCGCCTGACGGCGCTCGGGGCGAACTTCGACGGGCACCTGGTAGGTGGCGCCGCCGACGCGGCGCGAGCGCACTTCGATGGCCGGGGCGACATTGCCAAGCGCATCGTGGAAGGCTTCGATCGAAGGCCGCTTCAACTTCTTCTCGACCGTATCGAGCGCGCCGTACACGATCGTCTCGGCGACCGATTTCTTGCCCTCGTACATCACGTAATTCATGAACTTCGTGAGCACGAGATCGCCATAAACGGGATCGGGCAGAACTTCGCGCGGCTCGGCGCGGTGACGGCGGGACATTCGGTTTCTTCCTTACTTCGGTCGTTTGGCGCCATAGAGCGAGCGGCGCTTCTTGCGGTCCTTCACGCCTTGCGTGTCGAGCACGCCGCGCAGGATGTGATAGCGGACGCCAGGCAAATCCTTCACCCGGCCGCCGCGGATAAGCACCACCGAGTGCTCCTGCAGGTTATGGCCTTCGCCCGGAATGTAGCAGACCGCCTCGATGCCGGTGGTGAGACGCACCTTGGCGACCTTGCGCAGCGCCGAGTTCGGCTTCTTCGGCGTCGTCGTGTAGACGCGGGTGCAGACGCCGCGGCGTTGCGGGCTTTGCTTCAGCGCCGGCGACTTATTCCGCACCGGCTTCGGCGACCGCGGTTTGCGGATCAGCTGATTGATCGTCGGCATTCGCCTCGTCTCTTTCCCTGCCCCGCAGAGCGGGCTCGTAATAAATCCAAACAGCACGTCGGGCGGCTCCTCTGGGAGCCGCCGAAGCGCGCTACAAATGTCGGTTCAGTCGGCGGGAGTGGCGTCTCCGCGCCTTCTGGCCCGGACAGCTCTTACCGATTGAGGCGCGTTAAATACGGGCGCGGCCCCGGAGCGTCAAGCGCGCCTCCGGCGCGAAAACGCGCCTCGGCTCAGCCTTTTTGCTGCGGAGCGGCGCTTTTATTGGGCCTAGACGTCGCGACGCCGGCGCTCTCGGCCTGGGCCAGCCCTATTTGGGTCTGGCGCGGGCCTTCGCAAGCCACTGCGAAGGTCAGCAGCGCCGCGGCGCACATGGCCAAGGTCAGCGCCCGCATGAATCCTCCGGCTCAGGGTCCTGGAAGCTCAATGCCCCGGAGGGCCGCCGGTTCCCTCATACCGTCGGACAGCGCGGGTCCAGTGGCAGCCCCTGCGCCTGGCGGCGCTTCAGCAGGCGCAGCCAGCCGTGCAGCGCCTCGCAATCGAGGCCGTGCATCATCAGCCGGAAGCCGGCCTGCATCGTGGTCAGCGGCACCATCGGATGGCCGTTCTTGATGAAGGCGAGGTGATAATCGGTGCCCAGGATTTTGGCGACGTAGATCGCCACCGGTTCGTCCAACTGCAGCGAGTTGGAGGCGCGGATGAAATCCGAGCGCGGCAGCATCAGCGCGTAAAGCGGCGTGTAGACCTCCACCGCGGTCTGCACGTCGCAGAAATTGAGCCAGCCCTTCTTGGTCGGCTCGATGTCGAACGGGCCGTCCGTGATCATCGAGAAATCGGGCCGATCGACCGGCAGCAGGTCGCGGTTTTGCGCGCGCAGGCTCATGTTCAATTGGATGATGAAATTGAACACGTTGAGATCATGCTGAAGGAAGACGTTGTCCTCCAGATCCTTCAGCGTGCGCGGTCTGAGTGGCACAGTTTCGACGCTCACCTCGCCGGCATTGGCCTTGATGAAGGCCAGCAATTCGGTGCCGACGTGGAAGTGCCTGAGGATCAGCATGTTCGCGTCGGGCGAGCCGAATGTTTTCAGCCCCCAATGGATGGTCCGGTGCAGCGTGCCGTTGAGATTGGGAAAATGCGGCGAGAGCCCGCGCAGAATCTTCACCAGCAGGAAAAACACGAACACGAACGGGCGGATGATGTTGAACATCCAGCGCCGCGACCAAGACGCCGCGCCCCGCAGCAACGCGGCCTTCGCGCCCGGATCGATCGGTAGCGATTGATCGAGGTGAAGCGCCAGCCACGGGTCCGGATCCTTTGGATCATAGCGCGTCGCATCGAGCGTAGTCATGCCGCGGTATCCGCGCTCAATTCATGATCTCCTCGATCTGCAAGGCATAGAGCCGCGCCGTCACTTGCGCGGTTTTGACGATGCGCTTCGCCACCGTCTCGTCCGGCAAAACCATCGCCAGCATTGCCTTGAATTCCTCAATGTGCTCGGCGTCGTTTTCGCCGTGATAGAGTAGGAAGCGCACCGCCTCATCCGGCAGCGCCAGCGTCTCTTTCACCCGCCGGCCCCATTCCTGCGCCTTGATCGAGCCCAGCCCCTCGATAATCCACATCGCGCCCAGGAGGCCGAACGGATTGCGCTGGCTCGCCTCATGAAACATCCAGGCCGAAAGCGCCTCAGAACCGATGTTTTTCTCGCCCGCGCGGATCAAATTCACGTCCCCGCCCGTTGCGACATAATCCGCCTCCAGCAAGCGAAAATCGCGATGCTCCGTCACCGCGTGCTTCATCAGAGTCGAGCGCAGTTCCAGATGCGCTTCATCGATGTTGGACGCCGCGCGCGACATCCACAACGCGCCGTCTTTCACCTGTTGCCGCAGCTGCACCAGGAAGGCGCGATAATCTTCCAGTTCGAAGCGGCCGCGATTGAGCTTGCGCAATAGAGGCGTCTGCTCCAGCCGCCCCTCGAACTCGGTGAACACCACAGTCAGCTTGCGCAGCACGTCGGCGACGGCGTCCTCAGCCATCATACCGCCTCCAGCATCATGAAGCCTACCAAAGCGCGCCCGCTCTCCGGCACGACGCAGAGAATTTTCTCGCCGCTCCGCACACCCCGGGTGCGCATCAGCGCGTCGAGCATCACCCAGATCGAGGCCGAGCCGACATTGCCCTTCTCGCGCAGCACGGAGAACCATTTCTCTTCCGGCACCATGCCGGCGGTGTTCTCGAGCAAGGACACGATCTCCGCGCGCAGCGATTTGGCTGAATAATGCACCAGGCAATGATCCACTTCGGCGGGAACGATGCGCCCTTCGTCCACCTTCTGCAGGTAAATCCCGACCCAGGCCCGGATCACTTTCTTCAGCAGGTCGAAATCCTGCAGCAGCGCGATCGCCCCGGCTTCGTGCGCGGCGCGCGGGCCCACATGCGCCCAGGCGTTGATCATGTCGGCGCGAGTCGCGATCGGCGCGCCCGCCCACATGCACGGATCGAACCGATCGGCCAGCGAGACGATATCGATAAAGTCGATCTTGAGCGCGCCGGGGCGCGGCGCCGGCTCGACCACGATGGCGCCCGCGCCGTCGCTGAGCGTGAAGCGCAGGAAATCCGCCTCCGGCTTCAGCCTGCCTTTCTCATCGACCAGCGCCGTGCCCTCGTAAAAGCTCGGCCTGAACCAGCGTGAAGAGAACTCCCCGGCGCACGCAGCGGCGGCGTCGTGCTCGCCGGCGCGCACGCAAAGCCAGGCTGCTTTCGCCGCCATCAGCGAAGAGCCGCACACGCTCTGGAAGCTGGCGATCTCCAGCGGCCTCGCGCCCAATTCGGCATGCACAGCCGCAGCGTGGCCCGGCACCAGATAATCGCCTTGCGTGGCCGCCGCCGCCAGCATGCCAAGGTCGTTCGGCGAAAGCCCGGCGCCCTCGAGCGCCTGCTTCACGGCTAGTGCGCACATCTGCGCGTTGGTGTGGCTGACGCCGCCGTCCGGGGCCATGGCGTAGTGCCGGCTCTCGACCCCATTCCAGCGCAACGCCTTCTTGCCAAACAGGGAATCGCGTCCGGCGATGCGGCCCAGATGGTCCTCCATCCGGTCATTGCCCACCGGCTGCCCCGGTAAGAACGCCCCCGTTCCAGTGATGTAGCCGTCGCGCAGCACGGTCATGGGCGGACTCTCGCACGCTTCGAGGCCGCCCGCGAGGAGCCCCGGCGCCAGCCGCCGCCGCCGCCGCTCAGCCGCCTACGCCGTCCGCTCGATTGCCGCCTAGCGCCGTTGGGATAATAAAAGCGACATGACGGGGTCGAACGCCGAGGAGCTGATCGCCCGCGCCGAGCGCGCCGAGCGCACCGGCCGCCCTGCCGAGGCGCACAATCTCTGGACGCTGCTGCTGCGCGACCACCCCAACCATCCGCGCGCACTCTTCCTGCAAGGCCGCCGCCGCATCGAGCAAGGCGACGCCGCCGCCGGGCTCGCCATGTTGAGCCAAGCCGAAGCCAACGACCGCGCCAATCCCGATATCCCGCTCTACGCCGCCCTCGCCCATCGCAACAACGGCGCGCTCAGCGAAGCGCTCGCCGCCATCGATCGCGCGCTCGCCATCGATCCCTACTTCTTCATGGCGCAGCTCTCAAAGGGCGCAATGCTGGAGCAAGCCGGCCAGAAGCGGCTCGCAGCGCGCACCTATTCGCATGCGCTGAAGATCGCGCCGCCCGCCGATCGCATGCCGCAAGCGATGAAACAGCAATTCGATCGCGCCCAGGCCGCCGTCAGCGAGAACGCCGAGGCGCTGGCGGAACACCTGCGCGCGCGCACCGCCGCCTTGCGCGCGGACGCGGCCGGCGCCGATCTCGCCCGCTTCGATGAATCGCTCAACGTGCTCGCCGGCGTGGCCAAGCCCTACCCGCAAGAGCCTTCGTTGTTGAACTACACGCGCTTGCCCGCCACCACCTTCTACGACCGCGCGCACTTTCCCTGGATGAACGCGCTCGAAGCGGAAACCGCAACCATCCTCGGCGAACTGGTCCGCGTGATGCACGAGGATCGCCACGGCTTCGCGCCCTACATCCAGAAGCGCGCCGGCGAGCCGGTGAACCAATGGGGCGAACTCAATCACTCGCCGGATTGGTCGTCCTTCTTCTTGTGGAAGGACGGCGTCCGCGATGAAGCGAATTGCGCCCGCTGCCCCAGGACCGCGGCCATTCTCGACGCGCTGCCGCTGGCGCACCAAACCGGCTACGGCCCCACGGCGATGTTTTCGTTGCTAGAGCCGCGCACCCACATTCCGGCCCATACCGGCTCCGCCAACATCCGCCTCATCGCGCATTTGCCGCTGATCTTGCCCGCGAACTGCCGCTTCCGCGTCGGCGCCGACACGCGCGAATGGCGCATGGGTCAGAGCTGGGTGTTCGACGACACGATCGAGCACGAGGCCTGGAACGACAGCGACGAGGTGCGCGTCATCCTCATCTTCGACGTTTGGAATCCGCATCTCAGCGACGTCGAACGCACGCTCGTCACCGAGATGATGCTCGCCCTCAACGAGTACAATCGCGCTTAGTCTCTTCTTTTGCGCGCCGGAACTGTGCAGCCAAGCTTCGCCATCGAGGCGCGCAGAAGCCGTCAACGACCATTCCCGCGGCCGCGTCGGCCTCCGTAATGGTGTCAGCGCTTTGCATCGCAGTGCAAACACCGGGAGCGGTGCGCGTCCGCTCCGGCACGCGCGGCCGGCTGCCGACCATCGCGCGCCGCTACAGTGCAGATTTGCTGCACGGTTCCGGCGCGCAGAAAAATCCCCAAAAGAAAACGGCGGGCCCGAGGGCCCGCCGTCGCAAGTGCGTAGGTGTTCTAGCGTTTAGAAGTCGACCGTCACGCCGGCGAAGATGTACCGGCCGAGCGCGTCGTAGGTTTGCGGGTACGTGTTGCCGTTGCCCGTGGTGCCCACGACCGACGAGATCGGCGGATCGTCGTCAAGGATGTTGTTGACGCCGAAGCGGAACGACGCGTTCTCGAGCACTTGGTAGCTGCCCGAAACGTCGAGGTAGTTCTGCGCTTCGAAGGTGGTGTCGAGACGGTTCGGAATGATGTCCGTACCCGCCGGGTTCGAGATTTCCACCTCGCCATAGTGACGCCACGTAGCCGCCAGCTCCAGATCCCACGGGGTTTCCCAACCCACGCGGAAGCGGTGACGCCATTCCGGAGAAGGCGTGCCGCAGGGGCCGGAATACCGGTTCACGCAGTCGAAGAAGCCGAGGCCGTCGCCTTGGTTCGTCTTCAGCGTGGTCAGGTACGTGCCCACG
Organism: Hyphomonadaceae bacterium; assembly: GCA_050185805.1. GTDB lineage: Bacteria > Pseudomonadota > Alphaproteobacteria > Caulobacterales > Aquidulcibacteraceae > Vitreimonas. Next base: position 5,281 of record JBFWZB010000058.1, on the reverse strand, counting down.
AAGCCGAAGGTCAGCGCGCCAGCGTCGCCGCCGCCGAGGCCCATGTCGGCCAAGTCGAGGCGATAATTGGCGTTCACGTCATAGCCCGACGTCAGCAGGTAGCCGATGTTGACGTTGGTGCCGAGCACGTTGCCCGTACCGGTCCACAAGCGGCCGTTGGCCGGGTTACGCGTGATCAGCGAGCAGAGTTCGGCGATGCCCTCGTTGAAGCAGAGGTCGACCGAGGTGCTCGGCGCGATGATCGACACCGTGTTGTCCACCTGGATTTCGAACCAGTCGACCGACAGGTTGAAGCCCGGGATGAAGGACGGCGTGAACACGAAGCCGGCCGTGTACGTGTCAGCTTCTTCCGGTTCCAGGTTCGGGTTGCCGCCCTGGAGGAAGTTGTACTGACCCGCCGGGCTGGTCAGGCCGCCGCCGGCTTGGCCAGCGGTGACTTGCCAGGGCTGCGAGCCGATGCAGTTCGCCGCCGGCGCGTTGCCGTTTTCAGCCGGATCCGAGAAGTCGCACGGATCGTCGGCCATATCGAACAGGTTGAAGCCCTGCGCGAAGAACAGCTCGATGATGTTCGCAGCGCGAACGGCGCGCTGGTAGCTCGCACGCAGGCGGATGTCCTGCGACGGGGCCCAGTCGCCGCCGATCTTGTACGTGTCGGTCTCGATGCTCGTGCTGTACGAGGACCGGCGATAGGCGAGGTCCAACGACAGGATGTCGGCGAGCGGCGCGCCTTCGATCAGCGGAACGCGGAGTTCGCCGAAGATATCGAGGACGTCCAGATCGCCAGAGAGCGGGTTGGTCGCGCCGCCTTGGCCCGCGCCTTCACCAGCTTGGAAGTTGGTGTCGACTTCGGAGTCCAGCGCGTCACGACGATATTCGACGCCGAACGCCGTCTGCAGGTTGGTTTCCGAGAACGGCGAACCGAAGCCCAGATCGCCGGTGATCGTGCCCGTCACGACCTGTTGGGTCATCGAGGCTTGGTTCAACAGCGGGATCTGCAGATAGGCCAGCGCTTCCGGGGTCACGCCGCCGATTTGGAAGATGTTGTACGGCACGCACGCCGCATCGGTGCCGTCAAGCACCGAGGCGCAAACCGGTTCGCCCGAGTCCGGGTCCGTCACGACATTCATCGCACGGCCGAGGCGGGTGACGCCGAAATCGTTGCGATACACGCGGTCCAGCTGGGTCCGGGCGTATTGCGCAGCGACGTCGTACGACCAATTGTCGTTGATCGGGCCACGGGCGCCGATCACGCCGCGATAGGTGGCGTAGTGCAGGTTGTCCTGACGTCCGCCGCCTTCAACGTTACGACGGCCGACATAGAGCACGCAGGCATCTGGATCGAAGAACGGATTGCCTTCGAAATCGAGCGCGCCGTTGGTGCAGGTGTCGTCGCCCAACGAAGCCGCCACGATGGCGGTATTGTCGGCGATTTGATCCGGCGTCAGCGGGATCGCCGGCGGCACCGCATTGTCATCGTCGTCGCGGGTGATGCCATTGATGAAGTCATCGACTTCGTCAAACGCCGTGTCCGGATCGTCGACGATGTCGGTAACCAGGTCAGTTTCGCAGATCAGCGTGCGCTGCTGCGCCGACAGGAGCGGGTTGTCGCAATTGATCGTGTTGGTCACGAAGAAGTTGCCCGACGGGGCAATCTGCGAGTTCGACGTGTAATCGTTGAACATCAATTGCGCGAACACTTCGACGTGCTCGTTGACCTCGTAACGCGCGAAGGCGCCGAGAGCATAGCGTTCGTCCGGACGCTGATAGAAGTTCGTCGGGCCGAAATTGTAGAGGTCAGTGCCGGTGTTGAACGGACGGAATTGATCGCTGCCGTCGCCTTGGTCGTCGATCGTGTAGGTGCCGGCCGGCGTGCCGAACAAGCCCGGGTATGAGGTGCCCGAACCGCCGCAGCCCCACGCCGCGCCGCCGCCGCCCGCGAGGGCGCACGAGGAGAAGTCGCGGTCGCGCTGCAGCACTTGGTCGTTCTGGCGATACGTGGCGTACGCCATGACGTTGCCGCGGCCATCTTCAGTCGTCGCGCCGAAGATGATCGACGCTTCCTTGGAGAAGCCGTCGTTTTGGTTGTCAGCCGGCAATTGGAACTGCGCCGGGTTGGTGGCGCCGCGGCCAGCGATGACGTCGCGCAGCGACGGCGTGCCGTCGGTCGACTCATCATAATCGTTGTTATGCTGGAAGAAGCCGTATTGGGCGTCGAGGCGAAGGCCTTCGAAGTCCGAACGCATGATGAAGTTCACGACGCCGGCGACGGCGTCAGAACCGTACACGGCGGACGCGCCGCCGGTCAGGATTTCAACCCGATCGATCAGCGGGCCCGGGATGGCGTTGATATCCGCCGCCGAGTTGTTCGGGTTCGAGTACGGCATCCGGCGGCCGTCAACGAGCACCAGGGTGCGCGGCGAGCCGAGGCCGCGGAGGTTGATGTTGGCCGAACCGGTCGCGCCGTTGGAAACCGTCGCGTTTTGCGCCGCGAACGCTTGCGGCAGCTGGTTGACCATGTCCTCGACGCGGGTCGCGCCTTGAGACGTGATGTCTTCGCTGGTCACCTGCGTGACCGGGCTCGTCGTATACAGGTTTGGCTGCGGAATCCGCGTGCCGGTGACGACGATATCGTCTTCAGCGTCTTGCGCTTGCGCCGCATTGGGCGCCAACGCCGCGGCGAACGCACCAGCAATTACTGACGCACCCGCCAGCAAGCTCTTGCGCTGCTTATCGCCGCCTTTGTCCTGCTTAAATGTCATTTGTGGAACCCCTACGCCGCCGAACCCGTCGCCCCTCCCCGAGATGGCGCGAGCTGTTCAGAGCACACCGGACGCCCATCGCCCGGCCTTGCGTGGAGATTGGTTTGTCCCCTCACGGAACCCCGAGCCCGATGGAATCCAGCCCGCCCTCGCACGCAGCGAGGGAGCTAGCCCAAGGAATTCACCATCGTCAAACGCCGCGACCACTTTTGGCCGTTTTTCGACCGCTGGTGCGGCGAACAAAGCAACAACTTTATGGTAAATGGATACCGGATTTGGGGAAAAGGTGGTCAAAATTGTGCGGTGAACGGCATGTCGAGGGCCAATTAAGGAGACATCGTGGCGCCGTCCGGTTTTGTGCTGAAAGTGCGGAATTTGCTGCGGATTCTGACCAAGACCAGAGACCGAAACGTAGGCTGCTCGCCGCTCGCGCCGGCCGCTTATTGTGACTTAATCGACACGACGCCCGCCCCCGCGATGGACAGCGCTCAAAAAATAGTCTCGGCGGTCGATCGTTTCGGAGGCGCCTAGCGCTTTGGGTCCAAACGATTCTCGGCTGGCGCCGCGACAAGCGCGCTCCTACCTCTAAGCGCCATGCCTCGCTCCCGTACTCCCGCGCCAGGCGTCGCCGAGGCGCCGGCGGTTTTCGACGCCGCGGCGGCGGTGTGGACGCCGCACCGGCCGCAGCGCGCCTGGGAGAAGCTTGAAGGCGGCAGGCGCTTCAAACTAGTCAGCGACTACAAACCGGCCGGCGATCAACCCACCGCCATCACCGAACTCGTCAACGGCGTGAACAAGCACGAGCAGGATCAGGTGCTGCTCGGCGTTACGGGCTCGGGCAAGACCTTCACCATGGCGCAAGTGATCGAGGCGGTGCAGCGGCCTGCGCTGATCCTCGCGCCCAACAAGACGCTCGCAGCGCAGCTCTATGGCGAGTTCAAGCAATTCTTCCCGGAGAACGCGGTCGAATACTTCGTGTCGTATTACGACTATTACCAGCCCGAAGCTTACGTGCCGCGCACCGACACCTACATCGAGAAAGAATCCAACATCAACGAGCAGATCGATCGCATGCGCCACGCTGCAACGCGCGCGATCCTCGAACGCGACGACGTCATCATCGTCGCCTCCGTGTCCTGCATTTACGGCATCGGCTCGGTCGAGACCTACACCTCGATGACCTTCACCGTGAAGCAAGGCGACGCCTACGATTCACAAGAGCTGATCCGCAATCTGGTGGCGCTGCATTACAAGCGTAACGAAATGGGCTTTGCGCGCGGCTTTTTCCGCGTCCGCGGCGACACCGTCGAGCTCTGGCCGGCGCACTTGGAGGATCGCTGCTGGCGCTTCTCTTTCTTCGGCGACGAGATCGAGGCGATTGACGAGTTCGACCCCCTCACCGGGCGCAAGACCGCCGCCATGAGCGCGGTGAAAGTCTACGCCAATTCGCACTACGTCACGCCGCGCATGACGCTCGACCAGGCGGTGCAGCAGATCAAGGACGAGCTGAAGACGCGGCTCGAACAATTCCGCGCCGAAGGCAAGCTGCTGGAGGCGCAGCGGCTCGAACAGCGCGTCAATTTCGACATGGAGATGATGCTGGCCACCGGCTCCTGCGCCGGCATCGAGAATTATTCGCGCTACCTCACCGGCCGCAAGCCCGGCGAGCCGCCGCCGACCATGTTCGAATACATTCCCGACAACGCCATCGTCTTCACCGACGAAAGCCACGTCACCATTCCGCAGATCGGCGGCATGTATCGCGGTGACTTCAACCGCAAGAAGACGCTCAGCGATTACGGCTTCCGCCTGCCCTCCTGCATGGACAACCGGCCGCTCAAATTCGAGGAATGGGACGTGATGCGGCCCGAGACCATCCACGTCTCGGCCACGCCCGGCGGCTGGGAGCTCGAGCGCACCGGCGGCGTCTTCACCGAGCAGGTGATCCGCCCCACCGGCCTGATCGATCCGCCGGTCGAGGTGCGACCGGTGCAGGCGCACGGCCATTCCCAGGTCGACGACGTCATCGCCGAGGTGAAGGAGGTGGCCAAGCAGGGCTATCGCTCGCTCGTCACAGTGCTCACCAAGCGCATGGCCGAGGACCTCACCGAATACATGCACGAGCAAGGCGTGCGCGTGCGCTACATGCATTCCGACATCGACACCGTCGAGCGCATCGAGATCATCCGCGATCTGCGCCTGGGCGCCTTCGACGTGCTGGTCGGCATCAACCTGCTGCGCGAGGGCCTCGACATTCCCGAATGCGGCCTGGTCGCCATCCTCGACGCCGACAAGGAAGGCTTCCTGCGCAGCGAAACCAGCCTGGTGCAGACCATCGGCCGCGCCGCCCGCAACGTCGACGGCAAGGTCATCCTCTACGCCGACAAGGTCACCGGCTCGATGCAGCGCGCCATGGCCGAGACCGAGCGCCGGCGCGAAAAGCAGGCCGCCTATAATTTGGCGCACGGCATCACGCCGCAATCGATCAAGTCGCAGATCAAAGACATCCTCGACAGCGTCTA
>JBFWZB010000057.1:9944-14296 GCA_050185805.1 Hyphomonadaceae bacterium | reverse complement strand
GCGCGCGAGATCGTGCAGCACGAAGGCGCCGAAGCCGCCTTGCGCGCCCTCCTCGATCGTCAGCAGCACTTCGTGCTCGCGCGCGAGGCGGGCGATGAGGTCGTGATCGAGCGGCTTGGCGAAGCGCGCGTCGGCGAGCGTGGTTGAAAGCCCCATGGCGGCGAGCTTGTCGGCGGCCTTGCCGGCTTCGCTCAAGCGCGCGCCGAAATTCAGCAGCGCCACTTTCGTGCCCTCGCGCAGAATGCGGCCCTTGCCGATTTCGAGCGGCTCGCCGGCGTCGGCGCCCATGGCGCCGTCAGCGTCGCCGCGCGGATAGCGGAAGCAGGAGGGGCGATCGTCAATCTGCGCGGCGGTGGCGACCATGCGCGAGAGGTCGTTGCCGTCGCCCGCGGCCATCACGATCATGCCGGGCAGCGCGCCCATATAGCCGACGTCGAACGTGCCGGCGTGGGTGGGGCCATCGGCGCCGACAAGGCCGGCGCGGTCCATGGCGAAGCGCACCGGCAGACGCTGAATGGCGACGTCGTGCACGACCTGGTCGTAGCCGCGCTGCAGGAAGGTGGAATAGATCGCCGCGAACGGCTTCATGCCGTCGGCGGCGAGGCCGGCGGCGAAGGTGACGGCGTGCTGCTCAGCGATGCCGACGTCGAAGGTGCGGTCGGGGAATTTCTCGCCGAAATAATCGAGCCCGGTGCCGGACGGCATGGCCGCGGTGATGGCGCAGATCTTGTCGTCGCGCTCGGCCTCGCGCGCGAGCGCCTGGGCGAACACCTTCGTGTAGCTGGGCGCGGGCCCGCCCTTGGATTGCTCGCCGGTGACGACGTTGAATTTGGAGACGCCGTGATATTTGTCGGCCGAGTTTTCCGCCGGCGCGTAGCCTTTGCCCTTCTTGGTGACGACATGCACCAGGACCGGACGATCGGTGTATTCCTTGGCGTTCTTCAGGATCAGCGTCAGCATGTCCAGATCGTGGCCGTCGAACGGCCCGAGATAGTGGAAGCCGAGCTCCTCGAAGAAGGTGCCGCCGGTGACCAGCGTGCGCGCATATTCCTCCGCCTTGCGGGCGACATCGTGGATGGTCTCGCCGAAGGCGGAGGCGACGCCCTTGGCGGTCTTGCGGATGCGGCGATAGGTCTTCGAACTGACGAGGCGCCCGAGATAGGAGCTCATGCCGCCCACCGGCGGGGCGATCGACATGTCGTTGTCGTTCAGCACGACGATCAGCCGCTTGGTGGTGTGCGCGGCGTTGTTCATCGCCTCATAGGCCATGCCCGCCGACATCGAGCCGTCGCCGATGACGGCGATGACGTGCTTGTCGCGCTCGGCCGGATCGGGGCTCCTGTCACGCGCAGCGCAGAAGCCGAGCGCGGCGGAGATGGAGGTGGCCGCATGCGCTGCGCCGAAGGGATCGTATTGGCTCTCGGCGCGCTTGGTGAAGCCGGAAAGCCCCCCGCCCTGGCGCAAAGTGCGGATGCGCTCGCGCCGGCCGGTGAGGATTTTGTGCGGATAGGCCTGGTGGCCGACGTCCCAGATCAGCACGTCGCGCGGGGTCTCGAACATGTAGTGGAGCGCGACGGTGAGCTCGACCACGCCGAGGCCGGCGCCAAGATGGCCGCCCGTCACCGACACCGCGCTCACCATCTCCTCGCGCAATTCGTCGGCCAGCTGGCGGAGCTGGGACGGATCGAGCTTACGCAGATCGGCGGGGAACTGGACGGTGTCGAGAAGCGGCGTTTCCGGGGCCATCGGGGCTCCTAATGCGTCGCCTGAGAGCGTAGCGGCGTCGAGCCGCTTTGGCGACAGCGCCAGCAAACCCTCGCTCGCCGCGAGAGACAAGCAAAATCAGCCGCTTGACTGCGCGGCATCACGGCGCGGCGCTCACAGCGGCGGCGCGCCAGGGACATTTTCGCAAACGTCGCGATTGGCGCGTCCGCCGGCGAGCCAGACCTCGCGGATGAGCGGATCAGCGCCGATTTCGATGTCGGAGAAGGTGCGGTGGCGCGGGAGCAAGTAATTGGTGCAGGCGTCCGCCGCGAGCTGCGCCATGGACTGGGTGAGGCGTGAGACATTGTAGACGCGACGCGAGTTCTCGCTAACAATTCTCAGGCGGTCGCCTGCCCCCTCGAAGGAGATATCTCGAACGCGCGAGGGGCCTGCGAAGCGAGCGAGCTCACGTCCGGACTCGCTTGCCCAGATACGAATTGCGCCATCGCCCGACGCCGTTGCAATCCTGGTCCCGTCGCCGCTGAATCGAGCGGCCAACACGCTGTCGTCGTGCCCGCGCAAGATTAGGCGTTCGCCACCGGTGGCGGCGTCCCATACACGTGCCGTTCTATCGTTCGAAGCAGACACGATGCTCCCACCGTCGGGGCTGAAGGCAACATCGTTGATCTGACATGTGAGCGCAGTGAGGGCGTTAGGCGCTTGGTCGAGTGGTCGCATGATTGCCAGAACACGCCCTGAACCGGCGTCGGAGACTCGAGCCGTGCAATCGTATCCGCCAGTAGCCACGCGCCCAGCGTCTGGACTAAACGCTGCCGTCAGAACCCCTACGTGCCCCGTGACCGGCCCAGCATGTCCGCGGATTTCCGAGACCAATTCGTTTGATTCCAGATCCCAGACGCGCGCGGTCCGATCAGCAGAGGCCGACACAATTCTCGTCCCGTTGTCGCTGAAGGACAAATCGGCCACGCTGCCTGTGTGCCCCCTAAGAACCGCGACCAGATCGCCTGTGAGCCGCCTGATGCGGATGACGCCATCAATTGCGCCGCTCGCCAGCAATGATCCATCTGCGCTGAGGGTCAAATTTTCGACCGAACTGCCTTCTTCCCCCCGGCCAAATACTTCTGAAGCCCCGCGTCGCTCGACCAGGATGCGATCATCGGGCGTTGATCTCACTAGGGTTTCGGCACGCCAAGCAAGCAATCTGTTGCGGTCTGTTTCCGACACCTCAAGCACCGTATGGGTGCGCGCAGCTTCCCACAGGCGTAAAATCCCAGTGCTCGATCTGATCTCGACCGTTCTCCCGTCCGCTCGAAATGCGACAGAGCGCACGGCGCCATCATGGGAACGAAACACTGCAACGCGACTCCATCCGAAAATGAAATCGTCCCACAGCTGAACCAGCCCGTTTCTATCGGCCGTGAGAATGCTTCGGCCACTGGCGTCAAACGCGAGAGCGGTGATCTCGGCGTCATGTCCATCAAGGACATCAATTTCCTGACCGCGTGACGCCGACCAGATTCTCGCACGCTGATCCCGGGCGGCGGTAACGACAAGCGCATTGTCGCCGCTGAACGTCGCGAGCGTGACAGCCGCCGGATGGGAAAGTACAGCGAGTTCCGCCCCTGGCTCCACGCCCCAGACTCTCGCAGTTGTATCTTCTGAGGCGGTCACCAAGCGATCGCCGACGCGCGAGAATGCGGCAAAAGTAATAGAGTCAGTGTGTCCCCTGAGCCGATGCCGTATTCGGCCTAGTGAATCGCGGATATAAACGACACCCTCGTCCTGCAACGCCCCCCAATGATAGTGTGTGGCAATCGCCCCCGTTTGGCTTATCGCTTCCAGCGATTGCAGTGGAATCACTGCCACTTCGCGCCGTAGATCGAGATCGATCACGTGAATCTGCGGATCCAGCGGATTTCCACTGGATATGTAGGCGATGCTCCCATCCGCGCTATATCGAAAGTCCCTCACGTCTTCGAGACCTTCTATGAGCGCCACTTGCTCACCCGACGACGCGTCCCATAGGCGGATCGCGCCATCTGTGGCAGCGGTCAGGATGAGCTCTCCACCGGGGGTGAACCTCGCGTAGACCACCCTCCCCGAGTGACCTCGCAGCGTCTGACTCACGCTCGCCGAGGCGAAATCCCAAACCACGATCTCGCCGTCCGCTACACGAAGATCGCGCGTACTATCGGGACTCTGAGAGCCCTCGTCTCCTTCGAATGACCAAGTGCTTTCGCCTGCCTCATGCAGCAATCGGCCCAACGCGCCGCGGAAATCCGCCTCCCTCCACGGCGCGTAGCGCCAGCCGGCCAGGGCATAGCGGGCGGCGAGTGGGTAATCGCCTTGCTGCATCGCGCCCCAACTGCGCTCGGCGAAAAGCCGCGCGAGCGCGTTGCGCGCGTCGGCCCCGCGTGCGTTGGCGAATGCGCGGATGGTTTCGATCTCTTCGTTGTATTCCTGCAGCGTGACGCCCGCTGAACGCACGCCGTCGGGCAGCGGGCCTTCGTCCTGCGCCAGCGCCGAGGATGACAGCGCGGCCAGCGCCAGGAGCCCTAACAGACCTGCCCGCATCGGCCGCCTCCCCTACCGCACGCACGCTAGCAAACCGGCGGGCTGCATCAATA
>JBFWZB010000057.1:0-9844 GCA_050185805.1 Hyphomonadaceae bacterium | reverse complement strand
GGGCCTTCGTCCTGCGCCAGCGCCGAGGATGACAGCGCGGCCAGCGCCAGGAGCCCTAACAGACCTGCCCGCATCGGCCGCCTCCCCTACCGCACGCACGCTAGCAAACCGGCGGGCTGCATCAATAGCGCAGACAGCCGTGTCGGGCTGCGGCGGTCTGGTTCGTCCTAGGGACGCAAACCACCAAGGAGATCGCGCTCATGTCTGCTGTCACCCCCTGCCTCTGGTTCGACGACCGCATCGAAGAGGCCGTACGCTTCTATGTCGACACGTTCGGCGGCGCGTCCGCGGTCGGCGACATGCTGCGCTATCCGGATGGCCGCGTGCTGACGATTGAATTCAAGCTGCGCGGCCAGGATTTCATGGCGCTGAACGGCGGGCCGCACTTCAAGTTCAATGAAGCGGTCTCGTTCACCGTCGATTGCGCCGATCAGGCCGAGGTCGATTATTTCTGGGAGGCGCTCACGGCCGAGGGCGGCGAGGAAAGCATGTGCGGCTGGCTGAAGGATCGCTACGGCCTCTCCTGGCAGATCGTGCCGCGGCGCTTGATGCAATTGCACAAGGATCCCGATCCCGCACGTGCGGCGCGGGCGATGGCGGCGATGATGCAGATGCGCAAGATCATCGTCGCCGACCTGGAAAGAGCGGCCGACGCGGCTTGAACGCTAATAGCGGCGCTCGACGATGAAATCGACGGCGTCGCGGAGGATGCTGGCGCGATGGCCGAAGGGCGCCAGATGGCGCTTGGCTTGGCTCGCCAGCATGCCGACGCGCTCGCGCGTGGCTTCGACGCCCATGACGGTGACGAAATTGACTTTGCCGCGCGCGCCGTCCTTGCGCACGGCCTTGCCGGTGTCTCGCGCGACGCCCTCGGCGTCCAAGAGATCGTCGACCATCTGAAAGGTGAGGCCCACATCATGGGCGTAGCGATTGAGCGCGGTGCGATGTTCTTCGCGCGCGCAGGCGATGAGCGCGCCGGCGTCGACAGAGAAATTGATCAAGGCGCCGGTCTTCAGCCGGTTCATGCGGGTGACGGCGATGAGGTCGGAGCCGATCTCGGCGCCGGCCATGTCGGCGGCTTGGCCGGCCACCATGCCGAGCGGACCTGACGCCTTGGCCAGGCCGGCGATCAGCAGGCAGCGCATTTGCGGATCGGGATGGGTGGCGGGATCGGCGAGCAATTCGAAGGCGAAGGTGAGCAGCGCATCGCCGGCGAGCACGGCGGTGGCTTCGTCGAACGCCTTGTGCAGCGTGGCGCGCCCGCGCCGCAGATCGTCATCGTCCATGCACGGTAGGTCGTCGTGGATCAACGAATAGGTGTGGACGCATTCGATGGCGCACGCCGCGCGCAAGAGCGCGTTGTCGTCGCCGTCGAGCACGGCGCCGGCTTCGAGCGTGAAAAACGGGCGCAGCCGTTTGCCGCCGTCGAGCGCCGAATAGCGCATCGCGCGCATGAGGCGCGCCTCCGGCCCCTGCTCGGCCGGCAGGAGCGCGTCCAGAGCAGTGTTGATGCGTTCGGCGGTTTCGCGCAGGCGCGCTTCGAGCTGGGACATGGCTGGCGATGCGTTAGCAGAGGTCGCGCGCTTGGGGAAACGGGCGCCGGGGCCGCGCCTCGGCCACGAGCCCTGCATTCCGGCAAGCCTCCCCGCCCCAACCGCCGCCAGGCGGCTGGTTCATGGCCTTCCCTTCATGTGGCGGGCTGGGCCATAGTGCGCCCCGGGCGGCTGGAGGGCTGGTTTTCCGGCCGCAGCGGCGCGCCCGCGCCGTCTAGGGACGAACACTGGGGAAGATTGCATGGCAACGGTGGTGATCATTCACGCCGCAGAAGACGCACTGCCCGCGCGCGCGCTGGCCGAAAAGCTGCGCGGGGTGAAGCTCTCGCCTGTGATCGAGACGCCGCCGGGCGATGCGTTGCGCGCCGCGGTGCGCGAGGCGCCGGTCACGCTGGCGCTGTGGTCGCCGCGTTCGGTGGGCCAGGCGCCGCTGGTCGAGGAAGTGAATTTCGCGCGCGGCAAGAGCAAGGTCGTGCATGCGCGGATGCAGAACGCGCCGACGCCGGAGCCGTTCAAGAACGAGCGCGCCATCGATCTGACCGGCTGGCGCGGCGAAGACGATTTCGCAGGCTGGCGCGAATTGGCGCTGGCGATCACGCAGATGGCGGGCGCCCCGGCGCCGCCGCCGCCCGCGCCGCGGCCGGCGAGCGGCTTCTTCCAGCCTGGCTCGGTGTCGCCGCAGGCGCGCACCGCCACGGAGCCGCCGCCGCAGGGCGCCGCGCCACGCCCGGCGCAAGCGACGCAAAGTCCCGCCAGTTTGCAGCAATCACGTCCGCCGGCGCCGCAGCCGCGTCAGGCCGCGCCCGTCCGCGAAGCGCCGCCACGGCGCGAACCGCCGCCGCGGCGCGAACCCGCGCCGGCTTACGATGCAGAACCGGCGAAGAAGGGCGGCGGCGCGATGATGATGATCATCATCGCCGTGGTCGTGCTCGCCGCGCTCGGCGGGGGCGCTTATTTCTTCATGACCCAGCAGGGCGGCCAAGCTGCGTCCAATGCGTGGGAGAATGTGCCGCGCAACGATGCGCAGGCCCTGCGCGCGTTCATCGACGGCGAACCCGGCGCTTATCGCGAAGAGGCGGCGGCGGCGCTGGCGGCGCTGGAGGATCAGAGCTTTGACGCCGCCCGCGAAGAAGACTCGATCCAAGGCTACGAGGAATTCTTGAGCGCGTTCCCGGACAGCGAGTACGCCACGCAAGCGCGCGGCCGCATCGCCGAATTGGAATTGCAGCCGGCCGAAGCCGAGATCGATCCCAACGCGCCGATCGATCCGTTGACGGGCGAGCCGCTGGCCCCAGGCGCGGCGCCGGCGACCGATCCCGATCTGCTGCCCCCGCCTGCCGCGCAGCAGGAGCCTGACCCGAACGCGCCGGGCGGACCCGCGCCGCTCACGCCGCCGGCGGCGGAAGCGCCTGCGGCTGAGCCTGTGCCGCTGCAGCCCGAGCAGCCGACCAACTAACGCAAAGGGCGCGGCCCACGCCGCGCCCTTTTTCGCTTCACGCGAAATTCGGTTCAGTAAAGCCGGCCGCCTTGCAGCGCCGGACGATCGACCGAGAGCAACACGACATTGCCGTCGCGATCGGGGAAGCCGAGGCAGAGCACCTCGCTCATGAATTTGCCGATCTGCTTCGGTTCGAAATTGACCACGGCGGCGACGCGGCGGCCGAGCAATTCGCCAAGATCGTAATTCTGCGTCACCTGCGCGGAGCTCTTCTTCACGCCAAGCGGTTCGCCGAAATCGATCCAGAGCTGGTAGGCCGCCTTCTTGGCCTCCTCGAACACTTTCACGTCGACAATGGTGCCGAGACGGATGTCGAGCTTGAGGAAATCCTCGAAGGAGATGATCGGCAATCGCGCATTGGATTGAGGATCGTCGGCGGCCATCGGCGTTTCTCTTCCCGTTTCTGTTGTTATGTCCCGAGTCTTGCCGGCTCGGTTCTGGGCCCATCCGGCCCCATCACGATCTGATCGATTTCGAGCTGCGCGTCTTTCAGCTGGCTCTCGCAGCGCGACCGCAACGCAGCGCCGCGCTTGTAAATGCGGATCGAATCCGCGAGCGGCACATCGCCCCGCTCAAGCTGGGCCACGATCTTTTCGAGTTCGGCCAAGGCTTCCTCGAATGAGAGCGTCGCGGGATCGGCCTGGTCACGCGTCATCTGCAGTCTCCAGACAGCAACGTATGGCGCGCCGGGGCGGGTGACAATGCATTCGCGCTCATTGGCGCTTCTCGTAACGGCGAAATGACCAATAGGTATCGCCGCCATCTTCGACGCAGCGCCAGCCTTGGCTCAGCAGGACCGGGCGCATCATGCGATTGAACCAGCCATGCGCGCAGAGCAACACGTTCTCACCGCGCAGCGCCCGCGCAGTGAGCGTCGCGGCGGCGGCCTCGGCGCGGAGTTCCGCCTCCTGCCGGCTTTCGCCGCCGGCGGCGCGGCCGAACCACCAGGCGATGCGGGCGAACACGCCCCAGGTGCGCGGCGTGCGCCGGCCGACGATCGGCGGCGGCGGCAGCGGCGCTTCGACGAACACAGCGTCGGTGACGATGGGCTTGCCGGCGGCGACCGCTTCGGCGGTGCAAATGGCGCGTGGTATGGTGGACGCGAAGATGACGTCCGCTTCGCGCGCGTGCTGAAGCAGCCGCTCCGGCGGCGATTGCCCCGCCTCGAGCCCGGTGCGGTCATAGGCTGACCACCAATCCTCGTATTGCCGCCATGTGAGCTTTACGCCGCGATCGGCGTCCGGCTTGCCATGACGCGCAATCGTGATTGAACCGACGCGCGCGACGGAACGGCGATCTAGCGTCTCTGCGGGCGCCATGGTCGTCATTCTGGCCCTAGGCGGCGCGGCCCCCAACCCCTCCCCTGAGCGGGCTAGTCGCGCTGGAGCGCTTCCACATAGGCCTGGGCCGATCTGGCGAGCGCGGGCAAGTCGTATCCGCCCTCCAGAGTCGAGACAAGTTTGCCCTTGCAGTGCCGTAAGGAAATTTCCCGGAGCCGTTCGCCAGCCCAGGCATAGTCGCTTTCGTCAAACGCCAATTGGGCGAGCGGATCGGCCAGATGGGCGTCGAAACCGGCTGAAACCAGCAGCATTTCCGGCGCGAAGGCGTCGAGCGCAGGCAGCACTTTCTGTTCCATCGTTTCGCGGAAAACATCCCCGCCGGCCCCCGCGGGCAGCGGCGCATTGAGGACATTACCGTCAATCCCGGTTTCGCGTGCGAAACCAGTACCGGGATAAAGCGGCTGCTGGTGGGTGGAGGCGAAGAACAGGCGCGGCTCTTTCTCCGCCACGCTCTGGGTGCCGTTGCCGTGGTGCACGTCGAAATCGATCACCGCGACGCGCGCGAGCTTGTGCGCTTCGAGCGCATGCATGGCGGCGATCGCGACATTGTTGAACACGCAAAATCCCATCGCGGCGATGGGCTCGGCATGGTGGCCCGGCGGGCGCACTGCGCAGAACGCCATGTCGTCTTCGCCAGCGATAAGGGCGTCAACGGCGGCAACGCAGGCGCCAGCGGCGCGATAGGCGGCCTCGCGCGAGCCCGCAGCGATGCTGGTGTCGGGATCAAGCCGCACGCGGCCATTGTTCGTTTCCGCGAAGGCGGCGTCGATGGCGTTGATGTAGGCCTGCGGGTGCACGCGCGCGAGCGCCGCATGCGCGGCTTCGGGCGCCTCGCGGCGCTCCAGCGCCATGCCTTCCAACGCCGCGAGCACGGCTCGCAGCCTGCCGGGCGATTCCGGGTGTCCCGGAACCGGATCGTGCCCAAGCATGGCAGGGTGCGTGAACAACAGCATGCACGCTGGCGTTTAGCGCGCATGACCCGATGGCGCCAGAGCGGCGCGCGGCCTGAAAAACCTACCGAATTCCTAAGCGACGCCGCGGAAACCGCAGCCGGTCGCACGAAATCGTTATGTGTCGAAACCATCTTGCCAGCCCGCGCGCATCCGTTCACCGGGACGCGTTCGCCGGAGATGTCCATGAAGTTCCGCATTCGCCCCTTCGCCTACGCCTTCGCCGGCGCGGCCCTCGCCGTGCTGCCCGCGAGCGCGCAGACCGATCAGCGCCATTGGATCGTGGGCGGCGCGAACCCGATCCGCTACGAAATCTCGGTAACGCCAAACATCGACGCGGCGACCTTCGAGGGCCATGCGCGCATCGAGATCGAGGCGCCGGCGAACACGGCGAGCGTCACCATGAACGCGCTCGACCTCGACATCGAGCGCGCAACCATTGGCGGGCAAGCGGTGCGCGTCTCGTTCGACGAGGAGCGCCAGACCGTAACCCTGACGCCGCGGCGCGCGCTGGCGGCGGGGCGGCATGAGATCGTCGTCGACTATGACGGGCGCATCTATGACGACGCGTACGGCCTCTTCCGTGTCAGCTACGAGCAGGACGGGCGGCAGGTGCGCGCGCTGGCGACGCAATTTCAGCCGGGCGATGCGAGGCGGCTAGCGCCGATGTGGGATCAGCCCGACCGGCGCGCGGTGTTTTCAATCAGCGTGACGGCGCCGTCCGAGCTGATGGTGGTCTCCAACATGCCGGCCGCGGAGACCGCTGCTGCGGGCCGCGGGCTGACGCGAACGCGCTTCGCCGACACGCCCTCGATGTCGTCCTATCTGCTGTTCATCGGCGCGGGCGATTTCGAACGCTTCACCGCCGATGTCGACGGCGTCGAGCTTGGCGTCGTCGTGCGCCGCGGCGCGGGCCCGCGAGCGCAGGAAGCGCTGCGCGCGGGCGTGGAATCGCTGCGCTATTTCGAGCGCTATTTCGGCATCGAGTATCCGCTGCCGAAACTCGACATGGTGGCGGTGCCCGGTTCGGGCGGGTTTGCGGCGATGGAGAATTGGGGCGCCATTCTCTATTTCGACCAATATCTGCTGCTAGACGCCGACGCGTCGAGCGAGAGCGACCGGCAATACGTGTTCAACGTCGTCGCCCACGAAATCGCGCACCAATGGTTCGGCAATCTCGTCACCATGCGCTGGTGGAACGATCTCTGGCTAAACGAAGGCTTCGCCTCCTGGATGGCGGCGAAGGCGATGGAGGAGCTGCATCCGGATTGGGCGCCCTGGATGGGGCAATTGATCGACGGCACCGCCACGGCGATGGCGCTGGACGCCCGCGACGGCACGCACGCCATCATTCAGAACGTCAACACCATCGACGACGCCAATCTCGCCTTCGACACCATCACTTATGAAAAAGGCCTCGCGGTCATCCGCATGATCGAAGCGTATGTCGGCGAAGACGCGTTCCGTCAGGGCGTGCGCGATTATCTCAACGCCCACCTCTACGCCAACACCGAGACGGAGGATTTGTGGCGTGCTGTGCAGGCGGCGTCCGGCCAGCCCGTGCTCGACATCGCCCGCAGCTTCACCACGCAAGAAGGCTTCCCGCTGCTGATCGCCGACGGCTCGTCCTGCCGCGCCAATGCGCCGGCGATCACGCTGACGCAACGCCGCTTCGCCATGGACGACAGCGCGCGCACGGCATCGCTGTGGGAGATCCCGGTTGTGGCGCAGCGCGTCGGCGGCGACGCCGTGCGCGCGGTGCTGCCGGCGCAAGGCGAAGGCGCGATAAACGCCGGCCCCGGCTGCGGCGCGTTCGTCGTCAATGCCGGCCAATCGGGCTTCTTCCGCACGCTCTACAGCGAGCGGGACTTCACCCGCATCGCCGCGGCGATGCAGCAGATCGAAGCAACCGACCAATTGGGCCTGCTGCTGGATTATTGGTCGTTCGGGCGCAGCGGCGACGCGCCCTTCACCGCCTATCTCGATCTGGTCGAGCGGCTGCCGGAGGCGCCGCATCCGATCATCATGTCGGACACCGCCGCGTCGATGGCGGCGCTTGCAGGCTATGCTTCGGACCGTCCCTCGGAAGCGGCGGTGAAAGCTTACGGCCAACGCACGCTGCGCCCGTATTTGACGCAGCTCGGCTGGGAGACGCGCGCCAACGAAGGCTCCAATGACGGCGTCGCGCGCGCGGCGCTGATCGCCACGTTGGGCGGGATGGGCGACGGAAGCGTGGTCGCGGAAGCGCGGCGGCGCGTCGCTAGCGGCGCCCTGCCCGCCGCCATTCGCGACGCGGTGCTCGCGGTCTATGCGCAAAATATGAGCGCTGGCGAATACGACGCGATGCTGGCGCAGGCGCGTGCGGAAACCGATTTCGTCGAACAGCGGCGCTTGTGGAGCAATCTGGCGTCGGCGCGCGACGAAGCGCTGGCGCAGCGCACGCTGGCGCTGATCGAAGGCGAGGCCATTCCGCGGCTGTTGCGCACGACGGTGCTGCGCGGCGTCGCCGAAACTCATCCGCGCTTGGCTTGGGATTATCTCGTCGCCAACCGCACCATGATCGAAGCCATGCTCGACCCGCTGACGCGACTCTCCTTCCCCCCCGAAATTGCGGAGACCTCGTCCGATCCGGCGATCGCCGACGCGTTGGGCGTTTACGCGCGCGATTTCCCGGAAGGCGCACAAGCGACGGTGGCTGCGGCGCAATCCTCTATCCGGCTGCGGGCGCAGACCGTGCGCGAGCGCATGCCGGCGGTGGAAGCGTGGGTGGCGCGCCATGGCGGCGGCGGCGAAGCGGCGCCGCGTTAGTTTTTCAGCCGGTAACCGGTCTTGAACACCCAATAGACGATGCCGAGGCAGATGGCGAGAAAGAGCGCGACGGCGGCGAGCGATACGCCGATCGAGACGTCCTCGATGCCGTAGAAACTCCAGCGGAAGCCGCTGATGAGATAGACGATCGGGTTGAACAGCGTGACCTGCTGCCAAAGCGGCGGCAGCATGCTGAGCGAATAGAATGTGCCGCCGAGGAAGGTGAGCGGCGTGATGATCAGCATTGGCACGATCTGCAGCTTCTCGAAACCGTCGGCCCAGACGCCGAGGATGAAGCCGAACAGGCAGAACGACACCGAGATCAAGATCAGGAACGAAAACATCGCCAGCGGATGCTGGACTTCGTAATCGACGAAGAGACGCGCGGTGGCGAGGATGACAAGGCCGATGACCACGGATTTGGTCGCCGCCGCGCCGACATAGCCGAGCACGGCCTCGAACGCAGAGACAGGCGCCGACAGCAATTCGTAAATCGTGCCGGCCCAGCGTGGCATGTAGATGCCGAACGAGGCGTTGGAAATGCTCTCGGTCAGGATCGAGAGCATGATGAGGCCGGGGATGATGAAAGCGCCGTAGCTGACGCCTTCGACCTCGACCATGCGCGAGCCGATGGCCGAGCCGAAGACGATGAAATAGAGCGAGGTGGACAAGACCGGCGAGAACAGGCTCTGGCCGATGGTGCGAAACCAGCGCGCCATCTCAAATTTGTAGATCGCCTGGACGCCGTAGAAATTGAAGCTCTGCATCAGCGTTTGCTCACCAGGCTGACGAAAATATCCTCGAGCGAGGATTGTTCGGTGTGGAGGTCTTTGAAGTCGACGCCGAGTTCGCCGAGGCGGCGCAACAGGCCGGCGATGCCGGTGTCGCTGGCTTGGGCGTCGAACGAATAGATCAATTGATGTCCGCCATTGCCAAGCTCGAGATTGTAGCCGTTGAGGCCCTCGGGCAGGCGTTCGAGCGACGCCGGCAATTCTAGCGTCAGCTGCTTTTTGCCGAGCTTGCGCATGAGCGTGTTCTTGTCCTCAACCAGGATCAGCTCGCCCTTGTTGATGACGCCGACGCGATCCGCCATCTCCTCGGCTTCCTCGATGTAATGCGTGGTGAGGATGATGGTGACGCCGTTGGCGCGCAGCCCGCGAACCATTTCCCACATGTCGCGCCGGAGTTCGACGTCGACGCCGGCGGTGGGTTCGTCGAGAAACAGAATCTTCGGCTCATGGCTCAGCGCCTTGGCGATCATCACGCGCCGCTTCATGCCGCCGGAGAGCGCCATGATCTTCTCGTTGCGCTTTTCCCAGAGCGAGAGATCGCGCAGCACTTTCTCGATGTGGGCGGGGTCGGGCGCGAAGCCGAACAGGCCGCGCGAGAAGCTCACCGTATCGATGACGCGCTCGAAGGCGTCGGTGTGCAATTCCTGCGGCACCAGGCCGATCTTGCGCCGCGCGGCGCGGCTTTCCTTGATGATGTCGTGGCCGTCGGCGGTGACGCTGCCGCCCGAGGGATTGACGATGCCGCAGATGATGTTGATGAGCGTGGTTTTGCCTGCACCGTTCGGCCCAAGCAGCGCGAAAATTTCGCCCTGCATGATGTCGAGATCGATCGGCTTCAGCGCCTGCAGACCGGTTTTGTAGGTCTTGGAGACGCCTTTAACGGAAATGATGGGCTGCAAGGGAT
>JBFWZB010000056.1:0-15203 GCA_050185805.1 Hyphomonadaceae bacterium | reverse complement strand
TGGCGGAGTTCTGCGCGCGATGGGCTGAGCGCTCTGAGTCCGATCTGGGTCCGGCGACTGGGGAGCTGACGCGCATTGCACGATATTGGCGCCGTGACGGAGAAGCCGCGCTCCGCACCCTGCGCGATCTCGACCGGCGTTTGGCGCTTTTCTCCGATGGCGATCACGCGCTGGCGACCGAAGGCCATCAGCTGCGCTTCGCCGATCTGGTCGCAGAGGAAGGGTCTGCGCTCGTCGTTCAGATGCCGCCGGGGCGCGAAAGGCTGACGGCGCCGCTCGTCTCTGCGCTGTTGGCGCAGCTTGTCACGGCTTGCGCGGCCGCATCCGACCGCGATCATCTCGGGCGTGGCAAGCCCCGCGACCTGCTGATCGTCATCGAGGCCAATGCGCTGAGCGCGCTCGTGGCTGATCCCGGACCCGCGGAGCCGGCGAATGCGACTTGGAAGAAGAAGCCGCTGCCGCTGTTCGATGGATCGATCTGTGGCGCGTGCGCGCGCGGCGTGCGTTTCTTGGTGCAGGCCTCGCGCCTGGACGATGCAGCGGCGTTGATCGGCGCTGAAGCTGCCGATTTCACCGAGGACGCTCAGGACGTGTTCGCAGCAATCGCTGCGATCGGCCCTCAACCGGACGCAAGCGCTGCGTTTGCGGCTACGCTGGCGGGCCAAGTCTGGGTTTGGCGGCGCGTCAAGCAGCAATCCGGCAGGCTTTCACGCTGGCTGCTGCCGCGCTGGGAGCGCGCCGTGGCCTTGGCGGCGCCGCCGGTCGATCTGAAATGCGCCGAAGGTGGGGAGACACTGCTATTGCTAGCGGGCATGAAGCCCATCCGTGGCAGGTCACTCATCACTGACCGCGCAAGCGCGCAGTTCATCGATGCCGTCTCTGTCGCGCGCGCAGCGCACGACTGGGATGCGCCCGCGCTGACCCCGATGGCGGTCAGCGCTTCGGCCGCATTGGCGGCGCTCCCACCGGAAACAAGTGCCGAGACGAATCTGACGCTGCCGATCGGGGGGCCGAAACTACGGCGTGCGTTGGCCCGTCGTGCGGCGCCTGAACTGAAGCCGGATCGCGCGGAAAGACTGATATGACGACGAAGCGCCAGCTCACTCTGCATTTTGACGCAGATGTCGCCGCGGCGATTGAAGCTGAGGGTAAGCGCCGCGGCCTCACGCTCTCGCGCGCCGCCAATGACGCCATCCGCCGTATGCTGCTTGACGAAACTGGAGATGGGCTCGCCAGCACCATCAAGGCGCGGCTCGATCGGCTCGACAAGCGCGATCATGCCCGCGCTCGCGAGTTGGCGCTGATCAAGGCGACCATGCTGCTGTTCGTGCGGGTCTGGTTTGAATATGCGGGACCGCTGGATGATAGCGATCCTGACGCCGGCGCTGACGCGGAGGTCAGGTTTCAGAGCTTTATGAGCATGCTGGCGGAGCAGATCGAGAAGTGAAGGCGCCAATGACAAGCGCAATGCGAGGCGGCTACCGCAACAAACTCATATCTCTTGCCGCAAAGGCAGCCGCGCCGTCATGACTTACATGAGGAGGACGATACCTCCCAAATGATGAATGGATTCTCACAAGCCCTCGCCGCCGGTCCAAGGCCAGCACGCAGCGCACCGGTGACAGTCGGAACGAGACGAGCACGAAAGTACATGGAATTCGAAGGTAACGCCTGCCAGTCACCGTTCCAGCTTGGAGAACTGTGATTTCAGCCTAGACAGGAACGGCGAATTCGCACTCAATGGCCGACATGGCGCGTGTGTGCTTGGCGATTGCAGACGAGTCGGTCAGCTATGAGCTGCTTCAGAATCTGGTGCGCCTCGGACATCAAACGGCCACTGCTTACAATGCCCCGTCCCTGCTCCACCGCTTAGGATCGGAGCGATTCGATATCCTCTTGCTCGGATCGTCTTGCGCTCTCTTGGGCGGACGAAGTGTGGCGCCGTTCGTGAAAGCGACCTACGCCGGCATGAAAGTGCTCGTCATCAACGACGATGCCGCAGCCAGCGCAATCAGTGACGACGACGACGCGCTTGCCCCTTCGATTCCGCATATACTTTTAGCGCTAGGTCAAGCGCTTCGCGTCGACATCACTGGCGACTGACAGCAACTGACTTGCACCGCTTTAGCGCAAACGGCACCGGCGGCGCGCCTGGCTATCGTGTTGGAACGGGCCGCGCACCGCGTTTAGTGGCATGAGCGCGCACCCAGAATTTGGGTGGAGGAGGCGTGCGCACGTTACACGCTGTCGGCGGGCGCCTTCGGGAGCGGACGCGCCCGCCGACTATAGGGGCTGAGGGAGGGGAGCCCCGCTACATTAATTCCCCACGTTGAAAATTCATGCAAGAGCAATCTCCCAAACCAGTGCGGGCGCGAGCCACACTCGCGGATCATGACTCGTCGCACCGAAAGCAGAACGCGTTCAGACAATGCGCCTACTCCAACCGAGCAGCGCGCGTACTCCACTTACGATTCACTCATTTGCGCCTTGCCGATGAGCGCCCTAGCGATGGGCGCGCAGGCGGCATGCGTGTCAGCGCACTGCGTTGGTCACAATATTTGGAGTTCACCCGATGGACTGGGCGACGATTCAAGCACATTGGGACACGTTCGGCCCACAATTGCTGGATCGCTGGGGACGTCTCACCGACGAAGACATTCGCGCGGCGCGGGCCGGGCGCGACGATCTCGTGCACCGCATCCTCAAATGCTATCGGATCGAGCCTGAACTGGCGCGGCGCCATGTTGACGATTGGATTAAGAGTGCGAGCGCGCCGGCGTCTTCACATGACCCCGCAATGTCGATGCCGGCGGTGTCGGAGCAGAGTATCCCCGCAGTTTCGCACTAGACCAGCAAGCAGCGCGTCGCGTCTCGATCTCCCTTAAGCGGCGGCGGCTCCGACGGGGTCAGCGGCGATTGCCAAGTATTTGATCAATACCCATCCAGCGCGCTTGTACGAAACCGCTTGCTCTCACTAGACTGCGCGTCCTTTTCCGCGAGCGCCGCAAAGCCGCGTCGCGCTGCTGGAGTTGTTCCAATGCTGCGATGCAGGCCTGCGCTGGAATGGCGCACGTCCCAATGGTTCAATGCGCCCGAACCGCTTGACCTGACTGCTCTGCGCGGCCGGATAGTGATGGTCTGCGCCTTCCAGATGCTTTGCCCGGGCTGCGTCAGTCACGGGCTGCCACAAGCCCAGCGGGTACGCGAGACGTTTCGAGAAGAGGACGTGGCGGTCATCGGTTTGCACACGGTCTTCGAGCACCACGACGCCATGACGCCAACCGCGCTCAAGGCCTTCTTGCACGAATATCGCATCGCCTTCCCAGTGGCGGTCGATGAGCCCAACGGCGTAGGACAGCCGCATACGATGCGGCGCTATGCGCTGGAGGGCACACCAACTACGATCCTAATCGACAGTGAGGGGCGGCTGCGCCGCCAGACTCTCGGCGATATCCCCGACCTCCAACTTGGCGCCGAGATCATGGCGCTGATCGGTGAGCGAGGCCCTGCCGCGCCGCGGAGCGAACCCCCAGCGTCCGGCGTCTGCACGCCCGGCGGCTGAGCGTGTCGCCCGCTGCGGACGCGCGCTTCGGCCCCGACCCGCGTGCCGGCCTTCGCAGCTGATCTCGTCTCGGTTGAGGACTGCATCGCCCGCCCCTGCGCGCCCCGGGGCGGGACTATGCGCAATCCGCAGCTTGCCGGTCTGTCACTGGGAATGACCGGGTATTTCGAGGAGTCACGAACTTCCGAGGATACGTCATTGCACACAATTCTATCTAGTGCGCCACCCAAGCGCGCCACGACCCAGCTTGGCGGCGTGCTGTCGCTGCGCAACGGCGACAGCTTGCGAGTCGGGCTCGCACTTGCGCCTAGCCCGCTGATGAATGCGGCGCAAAATCGGCGATCACCGGCGCATGATCGCTGAGCTTGGTCGCCACCCAATCCTGATAGGCGCCGATCCGGACGGTCTCGATGCGGCGCCGCAATCCCGCGGAGGCGAAGATGTAGTCGATGTGGAAGCGCTGTCTCTCGTTCATCCGCCAAAAGAATGTCGGCGTGCGTTCCGCGCCGTGGTCATCGCCGCTCTGTTCATGCCAGGTGCTACGGATGTCGCGTGCGCGCAGGTCGTCGAGGATCGTCGCGAACTTGAGCGGCGGCGCCTTGTTGACGTCCCAGATTGGATTGGCGTTGAAATCGCCTGCCACGATCACATCGCCCGCAAGGCGCCCGGAGAGGTGTCGCAGGCCGCGATCGATAGGCGCGACATAGTCACCGCGCAAGGGTGACGGCCACACGCCCACCACGGACACGGTCACTCCGTCGCGGCGCGTCTGGGCCGCCAAGACGTGACGCTCAGGCGCGCCGACAACGTCTTCCAGGCGCCAGCCATTCCACGAAAACAGCGCCAGGCCCTTGTCGTGATCTGCGCCGATCCAAGCCGCATCGGTGGCGTTGGCGCTTTCCACCGCAGCGCGCGTCACCTCGCTGACAATGGCGATATCCGGCGCAAGCTGCTCCAACGCGGCCGCCTTGTGCGCAAAGCCGCCCATGCAGTTCCAAGCGACTACGCGCACACTCTGTCCCCCGTCCACCGCTTGGCCGGGCCTTTTGGAATGACGTCGCGCCGCGATCAAGTCCGAGCGCCCATGCGCATAGCAGGCATGAAGCCTTGCGTGGCGAGCTGCGCCGATCTGGTAGTTAAGTGCAGGATGGAGCCAGTGATCGCTCTCTGCTCGGCGTGGATAGGTGATCTCTACTCAGGTTCGCGGTGAAGCGCGCGCTGCATCGCGTTTTCGACAGCCTCGCGGGGGCATCGAGCGTGCCCGCGAGCGGCGGGAGGTCTGAGGTTAGAGCCTCGTCAGTGGCAGTGCCGCAGACGACAATGATCGCCATGCCTGCATATGTGCGCTCAAGGAATGGCGCGATGCTCTTGCCATCGACTATTGTGCAGGATGATCCAATCATGAGCACGTCAAAGCGCTGAGAGTCCAAACGATGGAACATCGCTTGGGCATTGTAGACGGACACAACATCATGCCCCAGCTGCCGCAAGCTCTCGAACAGCGTGCGGTTCAAGGTCTCGTCGGCGACTGCTACGCACACGTTTATCATCGCGCCTTGGAGGCAACTGATTCAGCGTCAAGGTCAAAGCCGCAATGCACAGCAGCTCGCAGCGTTCGCAACGCGAATGTTGTAATCGGCCCTACAGCTGCAAGCGCCATTCCCCCGCCAAGGCCCGCAGCATCGGCGCTTGTGCGTGCCCGCCAACACGGCCGGTCATGACGTGAATAGCGTGGCGAGGATTGCGATGTCCCGCCACATGGACCAGGTGCAAACGTAATCAGCGTCGTGACGCGCGAGCGCGCGAACATCACGCCCCGCTGAGTCAGCGCAAGCCGTGATCTGCGCCCGCCATGTTAAGCCGGGGCGTGCAAGGCGGCGCACGGCATAGCACGGATCGGCTTGTGCGAACGACGCGTCGTCATCGAGTGCATAGGGCTGCGGCCCAACGAACGACATCTCGCCAATCAGCACGTTCACAAGCCGCGGCCACGCATCCCAACCGGTGCGCCGCAATAACTCGCCAAGGCGTGTCGGCGTCCCTTCGCCGTCCGAAGGCGAGGCGAGATCAGCTTGCGTCCCACGCTCGCACCGGAAGTCCCAGACGCGAATTGTCCTTCCGCCAAAGCCGACGCGCGGCTGCCGGATGATCGAAGGTCCCGCACTATCGAGGCGAACCGCGATCGCGATCGATATCAGAAACGGCGCGAAGAACCAAAGCGCGAGAACCGCGCCAAATATGTCGAAGGCGCGCTTCGGCCAACCGCCCACGGGCGCGCGTTCTCCATGTACGCGGAGCATTTCTAGCGAAGGATCGCCGCGCACGCTGGGAGTCTTGCCGCGATGAGACTCATTGCACACCGTCGCTAAGTGGGAGCGTTTGCCCTCAAATGTGTGCGAACGTCCGCGCCCGTCACCGGCTCTCTCTTTGCCGCCGCAGTCGTCGCCAGCCTCGCGTTTCGCCATTCGTTTCTCCTCGAACCGCTCTGCCTTCCCAAGATCAGCGTCCCTCGCTGCCGTTGCCTAAGGCGAACGAAAAAGCCGTGTGCAAGATCGGGCGCCGGCCCTTTCGCAAGAACCAGCTTCGCCCAAATGGCGAGTCGGTTTGCGATGTCGCCGGCATGTCGTGTGGTGGCGCACGAACGGCCGCGCGCGGTGCGCGCGCCGCGCTTTTGTCGGTTCAAGTTCATCGTGCGCCTTCGCGCGTTCGTCTTCAGGGTTGGCGCCGTTGGCGACGGCGCACCTGATCGGTGCGCGCCAAGCCTCGTAAGTCGAGCGGACCTGTGTGCTCGTTTACGCTTCCAAACCGAAATCGCCGCTAGGTCAGTCCCAGAGGCGCGGGGGCCGCCCACCGCTCGATCGGGTCACGCGCTGCACAAATCGATCACCCTGCCAGATCATGATAGCTTCGTGCTGCGTCAGCGCGGCTTGGGCGAGGCGGATAGCATCGGCGTCGGTCGATGCGCTGCGCGCCTCTTCGCCGACTAGGCTCTCATCGGTAGCATGGAGGCAAAGACGGTACGTGGGCATTGAGCGTCCCTTGTCGCGAACGTACGCGGCCCGCGCATATTCTTATAGCGCTCTTGCGAATGGCGCCAACGGCCGTGGTTTCCACGCGTTAGTGAAACCGGCGGACCTGATCCAGCTGTCAGAACCGCCCCGCTTTCCCGATCAAGCAGACTTGTCGATCGGCGCGGACGCCGCCTGCTTCGCCATGTAGGCGCGCTGCCCGCTTGCGCGTTCAAGATTATCCACACCTTCGGTTTGTCGCGCGTGGTCGCGGATCACCAGAAATTTGGTGACCACGTGGTGACCAGACCTCCGCGGCCCCCGAAAATCGGGTGTTCTTCTTGGTCTAAGTGTTTGATTTTATTGGAGCGGGCGATGAGATTCGAACTCACGACCCCAACCTTGGCAAGGTTGTGCTCTACCCCTGAGCTACGCCCGCATCCTGGGTGGCGGCGGGCTTGTGCGCCCAGCGCCTGAGGGGCGCTCATATCGCAGACGGGCGGGCGGCGCGCAAGGGCCAGCGCCGGCCGGATCGCCCAATGCGCGCCTTGTACGCCAAAGCCTGCGCGGCGCCTCGGCCTTGCTACTCGCCTTCTTCCGCCTTGCGCGGCGCCTTGAGCCGCCGGCGGTTGATATGGCTGTCGGGCGCCAGATGCCCTTCCGGCGTGCGGCCGCGAAAATAGTCGCGCTGCCAGCCGTGCTTCACCGCTTCGCCGTCACGATCGCTCAATTTGTCCAGGAATTTGGAGCGGCTCTCGCCCCATGCGGTGTAGGATTTGTTGAGTTCGGGCTCTTCGTTGATCGACTTGATGATCGGCTGCACCGCATCGATCGCTTCGTGCGGGATCGGCGTGATGAAGCAGAACGGCTCGCCTTTCTTGAACGAAATCATGCCTGGGCGCGTGAAGCGCCAATTCATCGTGAACGGGAATGGCAGCCAATAGGTTTCGACAACACCGACCAAAGGCTGAACGCCGTCCTTAAGATGGTTGGGCGGCCCCATCACCTGCAAATCCCACCCCGGCTCGGTGCGAAACAGATAGCCGGTGTGGAACGTGATCACGCCGCCCGAGAAGTGCGACACCGCCCATCGATCCAGCAGCGCGCGCGTTGTGTCGCCGTCCGGATCGAGCCGGATGTCTTCGGCGCGCGGGCCGCCGTTCCAGGAAGCGGTGAACGCGACCGGCGAGAGGATTTCCCAGCCAGTCGTATTGGCCACCACGAGCGGCAAGCAGCGGTACGGGTGACGGTCGGAGAAATTGTCCATCCAATCCCGGTCGGGACGGCCCGGGACGATCTCGGCGGCGGCGGGATCGACTTGATAGCAGGTCAGTTTCATGCCCGGCACTCCTAGACGGTCTGCGCCTTCTGCGCCAAGGGGAGCGCCCAGATGACGAAGCCGCCCGCCGCCGATTCCGATCTCTTCGCCCATTTCGACGCCATCGGCGTGGCCCATCGCACCGTCGAGCACCGCCCGGTGTTTACCGTAGCCGAGAGCGCCGACGTCAAAGCCATGATGCCGGGTGGGCACACCAAGAACCTGTTCCTTAAAGACAAAAAGGGCGCGCTCTTTCTTCTTTGCGCGATTGCCGAAACCAGGATCGACCTCAACGCGGTGTCGAAGCTGATCGGGGCCGGACGCTTCAGTTTCGGCGCCGGCGCGCTGCTGCAGGAAAAACTCGGCGTCCCGGCCGGTTCGGTGACGCTGTTTGCACTCATCAACGATCCGGATCGGAACGTGCGGCTGCTACTCGACGAAGCGTTGTTCGCGCACGATCCGATCAATTTTCATCCACTCCGCAACAGCGCCACCACCGCCATCAGCCCCGCCGGCATGCTCAGATTCCTTGAAAGCCTCGGCCGCACGCCGGTTCGCATCGCCTTCGACAGCGCGGGCGCGCCGACTTTGATTGATCCCACGCAAAGCGGACCCATTTAGGGGGCTGGAATCCTGCACCAAGGGAACTAGGCTCAGAGCATGACTTACATCGACGGCGCGGCGCCGCCGGACACGAGCATCGTCAAAGACGGCAGCGATGCCGGCTTCATGGCCGACGTGATCGAACCGTCACGTGAAACACCGGTTATCGTCGACTTCTGGGCCCCCTGGTGCGGCCCCTGCCGGCAATTGGGTCCGCCGCTGGAAAAAGCCGTGCGCGCCGCGGGCGGCAAAGTGCGCCTAGTGAAAATCAACATCGACGAGAACCCCGGCGTCGCCGGCCAGCTCGGCGTGCGCTCGATTCCGGCGGTATTCGCCTTCGACAAGGGCCGCCCGATCGACGGCTTCATGGGCGCGCTGCCGGAAAGCCAGATCAAGCTCTTCGTCGATCGGCTGAGCGGCGATTCCTCGGCTGAAGACATCGAAGCGTTGTTGGCGCAGGCGCAGGAAAGCCTGAACCTCGACGACATCGGCGGCGCCGCACAATCCTACGCCGCCGCCCTGCAGATCGACCCCGCCAACGCCAAGGCCATCGCCGGCATGGCGCGCGCTTACCTCAAGGCGGGCGACCCCGAGCAGGCGCGCGAAATCCTGGCGCTCACCCCGCCGGAAAAAATGGAAGACCCCGACATCGCCGGCGTCCGCGCAGCGCTCGACCTCGCCGCGGCGCCCGCCGCCGATGACAGCGAAACGGCGCAATTGCGGCAGCGCGTCAGCGCGGACCCGAAAGACTTCCAAGCGCGGTACGATCTGGCCGTCGCGCTCGCTGCAAAGGACGATCTGGAAACCGCCGTCGATCAGCTGCTCGCCATCGTCGAAGCCAATCGCGATTGGAACGAAGAGGCGGCGCGCAAGCAATTGATCAAGATTTTCGAAGCCGCCGGCCCCAATTCGGACGTGGCCAAGTCAGGGAGGCGCCGGCTTTCGGCGCTGCTATTCTCATGAGCGCGTTCGGTTATCGCAAACCGTCCGATCTGCCGCCGACTATTCCGCTCTTCCCGCTCGCGGGCGCCATCCTGTTTCCGCGCGGCGGCCTTCCGCTCAACATTTTCGAGCCGCGCTACCTCAACATGGTTGACGACGCCCTGGCCGGCGAGCGCGTCATCGGCATGATCCAGCCCGCGGCCGCGGACGCCGAGGTCCGCGCACCGGCGCTCGCCGAAGTCGGCACCGCCGGGCGCATCACCAGCTTTTCCGAAACAGAAGACGGCCGCTACCTGATTACGCTCACTGGCATTTCGCGCTTTCGCGTTGATCGCGAGCTGCCGGTGGGACTGCCCTATCGCCAGGCGATGGTGACTTACGACGATTTCGCACAGGATCTTTCGCCTTCACGAAGCCGCATCGACCGCGAGCGCTTGCGCAACGCCTTGCGCCGCTATGTCGACAGCCGCGGCTATCAGACCGATTGGTCCGCGGTGGACGAAGCGCCCTCGGAAGCGCTTGTCAACGCCGTCTCCACGCTCTGCCCGTTCGATCCGCCGGAAAAACAGGCGCTGCTGGAGGCGCGCTCGCTGAAAGAACGCTGCGCCGCTCTCATCGCGCTGCTGGAATGCGGCGCCGGCGGCGACAATCGCGATCGTCCGCTGCAATGAGCGCCGGTGAAGTCGATCCGAAATTGCTGGAGGTGCTGGTGTGTCCGCAAACCCGCACGGCCCTGCGTTACGATAAAACCCGCCATGAGCTGGTGAGCGAGCAGGCGCGCTTGGCCTATCCTGTGCGCGACGGCGTGCCGATCCTGTTGATCGACGAAGCGCGCGAATTGGGCGCGGACGAATGAGCGCCGCCCACGCCATCCGCCCTTGGCCGACTGACCTCGTGTTCGACCGCGAGGCCAAGGCGTTGCGCATCGCCTTCGATGACGGCGCCGCGTTCGAGATTCCGTTCGAGTTGCTGCGCGTCGAAAGCCCGAGCGCCGAGAACAAGGGCCATGGCGGCGAGACCCCGCCGCCGGTCAAGGGCAAAGCCAATGTCAGCGTCGTGCGCGCCGAACCTGTCGGCCGCTACGCCGTGCGCATCGTGTTCGACGACGGTCACGACACCGGCCTCTATTCGTGGGATCTCCTGCGCACGCTTGGCGAAGAGAAAGACGCGCGCATGCGCGCTTATCGGGAAACACTGAAAGAGCGCGCGCTCCGCGACGAAGCCTAGGCCGCGAGGCTCTCGCCGCGCAGCAGCTTCGGCAGATCGCCCGCAGCGCCCCCGGCATATTTCATGAAAAAGCGCCGCGCCGGACCAACCGCGTTCACCGCCGCGAGCCCCGCCCGGCGCGCCAAGCGCAGCGGCGCGATGTCGTTGGAAAACATCTTGTCGAAGAATTCCATGCCCAGGGCCATGGTCACATTATCGAAGCGGCGCCAGCGCTGATAACGCTCGAGGATTGACACGTCGCCGGGGTCAAGCCCGAGCGCGACGCCGTCGGCGATGCATTCGGCCAGCGCTGCGACATCCTTCAAGCCGAGGTTCAGCCCTTGCCCGGCTAGCGGATGAATGCCGTGCGCCGCATCGCCTGCGAGCGCCACGCGCGGGCCGATCATCCGCTCCGCAAGCTGCAGCGACAGCGGATAGCCGAAGCGCGGGCCCTCAAGCTGCAATTCGCCCAGGAAATCACCGAAGCGCTGGGCCAATTCCGTGAGAAAATCCGCTTCCGGCATCTTCAGCAGCGCATCGGCCGCCGCGCGCGGTTCGGCCCACACGATATTGGCGCGCTCGCCCTTCAGCGGCAGAATCGCGAACGGCCCATTGGGCAGAAAATATTCGTGCGCGACGCCGGCATGCGGATGTTCGTGCTGGATGGTCGCCACGATCGCCGTCACCGGATAATCCCAACCGATGGTGCGAATGCCGGCCCACGGCCGCACGAACGATTTGCGCCCATCAGCCCCGATCAGTAACGAAGCGCGCAAGCGCTTCCCATCCGCCAAGGTCGCGGTGACGCCGGCGGCGTCGCGTTCGAGCGCAACGATCGCCATCGGCTGGATCATGCGGATCGCCGGGGTCGCGCGAACGCGCTCGTCGAGCGCTAAACGCAAATAGCGGTTCTCGACCATCAGCCCGAGCGGCTCGCCCGCTTCATTGAGTTCGGCATGATCGAAATGCAGATGCATCAGCGAAGGGCCGCGCTGCGCACCGGGCCGCCCGTCCGTCACCATGATCTGCTCGATCGGCTGCACCACCGGATCGAGCGTGTCGGTCAGCCCAAGCGCGCGCCACATCCGGTACGACGCAAAGGCGATGGCAAACGCCCGGCCATCGAAATTCGGCGCCAGCGTCTCCGCGGGCTTCGACGCGTCGATGACCGCGACCGAAACGCCCGCTTGCGCCAACGCCAGCGCCAGCGTCTGTCCGACCAGGCCGCCGCCGCCGATCAGCACTTCGGCGTCGAAGGCCGCTTCGTTGCTCATGCGGAAAAACTAGTCCGCGCACGGCTCAGCGTCGATGCGGCTTCCCCGCGCAAGCGAGAGGCGCGGCGCCCTTTTTTTGTGCGATGGCGGCGCACTGCACAGGACATGGCCTGCCCGCGCTGGACGCAAGCCGCCACGCAACAGCCAAATCGTGCAGCCTGACACGAGGGAGCGGGGCATGAAGCTTTGGAAATTCGCGCGCCTGGGAGGCGCGGCGCTGGTGGCGGCCGCACTCCTCATCATCGCCGCACCGGACTTGGCCTCGGCGCAAACGCCGGAAGCGGCTGTGATCGAGGAAAGCGCCCCGGCCACGCCCGCTGCTGCGCCCGCAACGCCGGCAGAGGAAGCGGCGCCTGCGGCGGCCACGATGGATAAGGGCGACGTCGCCTGGATGATGATCTCCACCATATTGGTGCTGGCGATGATCATTCCGGGCCTGGCGTTGTTCTATGGCGGTCTGGTGCGGGCCAAAAACATGCTCTCGGTGCTGATGCAGGTGTCCACCTGCGCCATAATCGGCCTCTTGGTTTGGTCGTTTTGGGGTTATTCGCTCACCTTCACCGACGGAACCATCGCACCGGCTTTCATCGGCGGTTTCGATCGCCTTTTCCTCGCCGGCATCACGCCGGACAGCGAGGCGGCGACCTTCAGCGACGGGATCGTCATTCCCGAGCTCGTGTTCGTCGCCTTCCAAGCCACGTTCGCCGCCATCACCGCCGCGCTTGTGCTCGGCAGCGTCGCCGAGCGCATGAAATTCTCCGCCGTCGTGATCTTTTCGGTGCTGTGGCCGCTGCTCTCTTATTACCCGATCGCGCACATGGTCTGGTACGGCGGCGGGCTGCTGTTCGAAATGGGCGCGCTTGATTTCGCTGGCGGTACGGTCGTCCACATCAACGCCGGCATCGCCGGCCTCGTCGGCGGCGTTATTCTTGGCCATCGTTCCGGCTACAAATCGGAGCCCTGGCCGCCGCACTCGCTGACCATGACCTATATCGGCGCCGGCATGCTCTGGGTGGGTTGGTTTGGCTTCAACGCAGGCTCCAACCTCGAAGCCACCGGCGGCGCGGGCCTCGCGCTCATCAACACGCTGTTGGCCACCGCCGCCGCCGCCTTCTCCTGGATCGCCACCGAATGGATCACCAAGGGCAAGCCCAGCATGCTGGGCCTCGCCTCCGGCATCGTCGCGGGCCTCGTCGCCATCACGCCCGCAGCTGGGCTTGTCGGCCCGATGGGCGGCATCGTGCTTGGCCTCGTTGCCTCGCCGGTTGCGGTGATTTTCTGCTCCGCCATCAAGAATGCGCTGAATTACGACGACAGCCTCGACGTGTTCGGCATTCACGGCGTTTGCGGCATTATCGGCGCCATCGGCGCCGGCATCCTCTACAATCCGGCCTTCGGCGGCATGGGCGGCGACGACTACAACATGGCTTCGCAGGTCGGCGTGCAAGCCACAGCCGTGGCGCTCTCCATCGCCTGGGCGGCCGTCGCCAGCATCATCGTTTTCGTGCTGCTGAGAATCCTCGGCGGCTACCGCGTCTCGCGCGAAACCGAACTGGAAGGGCTCGACATCATCGAGCACGGCGAACGCGCCTATCACTCATGAACTGACGCGCTTACGCCCTGAAGCGCGCGAGGCGCGGTGTTCCATGCGAACGCCGCGCCTCTTTTATTCGCGCGCCGGAATGGAGACGCCTGCGGCGCGCTCGAACCCGTTAACGCGCATTCGCGCCGCTTAATGCCAAGTAACTCTGTTCGGCCGCGAATCTTCATCGGTCGTTTACCGGCGGGGCCAAGAGTCCGGCCCCACACCGCAAGCTGGACGGCGCGCGCACTTCATGACTGACGAAGCCTATTCCTCCGGGGGAAGAATCCCCGCCGCCAGCTCTTCGGCCGCCGGCCGGTTAGCCTTAAAGCGCGCCGCTTTGTCGGTCGGCGCGGCGCTCGTCGGGGGCTACGGCCTGGGCGCCATCCTCACTTATTCGCCGGAGGATCCGAGCTTCAACGTCGCCAGCGACGAGCGCACGCACAATCTGTTCGGCGCGCCTGGCGCCTTCTTTGCCGACGCAATCATTCAAACCCTCGGCGCGGCCGCACCGCTCGCGCTTGGCGCGCTGCTCGCCGCCGGCGCCTTGCGCATCGCGCGGCGCCGTCTCGTCGCACGCATCGACAAGCGCCGCGTCGGCATGGCCGCGCTTGGCGTCACCATGCTGGCCGCCGCCGCCTCCACCATCCCGACGCCGGAAGGCTGGCCGCTGGGCGCAGGCTTTGGCGGCGTCGTCGGCGACGGCATATCCGGCCTGATCGCGTGGATCATCGGTTTGCCGGGCCTGCCGTTTCCGCATGTCATCGCCGGCCTGCTTTGCGCCGCCGCCGGCGTGTTCGCATGCGGCTGGGCGTTTCATCTGAAGCCGCAAGACGTACGCACCGCCGCCGAGCATGCGCGCCGCGCCGCATCCGGCGCCGGCGTTCGCGCGCAACGCGCGCTCACCTACGTCGCCGACAAAACCCGTCGCGACGAGGAAGAGCGTTACGCCACGCCGATCGAAGATCGCCGCGCCGAGCGCGTGCCGGAACGTCCGCGGCCCGCGCCGCGCGTCGAACGCGAAGAGCCGCGCCGTCCCGCGCCTTCGCACCGCCGCGACGAAGAGGCCGCGCCCGCACCGCGGCAGCGCGCCCGCACCGAGCGCCGCGAGAAGCAGCAGGCGACGTTCCGCTTCGGCCGTCCGTTCGAGTTGCCCGAAGCGCATCTCTTGGCGACGCCGAGGCAGCGCGTGGCGCAAGCCGACGCGCAAACGCTGCACGCCATGTCGCGTCAGCTTGAGGGCGTGCTGGCCGATTACGGCGTGCAGGGCGAGATTGTCTCCGCGCGCCCCGGCCCCGTCGTCACGCTGTTCGAGTTCGAGCCCGCCGCCGGCGTCAAAAGCTCGCGCGTCGTCGGCCTCGCCGACGACATCGCCCGCTCCATGTCGGCCACCGCCGCGCGCGTCGCCGTCATTCCGGGCCGCAACGCCATGGGCATCGAATTGCCCAATCCCAAGCGCGAAACCGTCTATCTGCGCTCGCTGCTGACCTCGTCCAGCTTCGCCGGCGTGCAGGGCGAATTGCCGCTTGCGCTGGGCGAGACCATCGAGGGCGATCCCTTCGCCGCCGACCTCACGAAGATGCCGCACTTGCTCATCGCCGGCACCACCGGCTCGGGCAAATCCGTCGGCATCAACGCCATGATCCTGTCGCTCTTGTACCGGCACACGCCGGACGAATGCCGCTTCATCATGATCGATCCGAAGATG
>JBFWZB010000055.1:0-15395 GCA_050185805.1 Hyphomonadaceae bacterium | reverse complement strand
CGACGAGCGTTTTGGCGAGATCCTCAACCCCGTCGCCTTTGAGCGCCGAGACCATGAACACGTCAGTGTAGAGGCCCTGCTCCACCAATTTCGCAGTGATTGCGAGTAGCTCCGGGCGGGCGATCGCATCGACCTTGTTCAGCACCAGCAGGGCAGGCGTCTCCATCTGCTTGAGCTTTTCCGCTAGGCGCGCTGCATCCTCTACCGCGCGCTGCTCACCGGGCTTGCTTGCGCCAGGGGCATGCGCCGCGGCATCGACCAGATGAACGATCATGTCGGCGCCTTCGATTGCGCTCCAGGCCGCCGCAACCATGGCTCGGTCAAGCCGGCGCTTCGGAGCGAACACGCCCGGCGTGTCGATCAGCACCAATTGGGTTTGGCCGCGCATGGCCACGCCGCGCACCAGAGCGCGCGTCGTCTGCACCTTCTGCGTAACGGCGGCCACCTTGGCGCCGACGAGGCTGTTTACGAGCGTCGATTTGCCCGCATTCGGCGCCCCAAGCACGGCGATGACCGCGCAGCGTTGTGCGTCACTCATGGCCGAAACGATCCAGAAACGCTTCCGCAGCGGCGCGCTGCGCTTCCCGCTTCGATCCGCCCACACCGCGGGCGGTGGGAAAATTGTCCACGCGCGCGTCAACAACGAAGTGAGGCGCGTGCTCGGGTCCGGTCTGTTCAACCAGTTCGTAGCTCAGCTGCAACTTTCGGGCCGCGGCCCATTCCTGCAGCGCGGTTTTCGCGTCGCGGCGCGCGGTCTTCACGGCGTCAAACGCATCGCCCCAGAACCGCACGACGAACGCGCGCGCTGTATCGATGCCGGCGTCAAGATAAAGCGCGGCGATCACAGATTCGCAGATGTCGCCCAGGATGGCGTCCTTGTTGCGTCCACCGCTCGACTCTTCCGATGTCGAGAGCCAAACCGCATCGCCGAGCTTGGCCGCGCGCGCAGCGCGCGCACACGCCTCCTTGTTGACGAGCGCGTTGAAGCGCGGCGCGAGATCGCCTTCGTCGTCATTGATGTGTTCGCGTAGCAAGCGCTCGGCGACGATGAAGCCGAGCACCCGGTCGCCTAAAAACTCGAGGCGGTCGTAAGAGCGCACATTCTTGGCCGCATCGATGACGCTACCATGCGTCAGCGCTTCCCGAACTAGGGCGGCGTTTTGGAACGTGTGACCGATATGCGCCTCGAGCGCCTTGATACGGGCGTCGTGCGACTGAGGCATTACCGCGCCGCGCTCATTCCACCGGCTTCAGGAAACGCTCTGAGCGGAAACCGGTGAAGAGCGTCCAAGGCCGGAACAGCGACGTCGTGCCATCGAACGACGCGATGACGAATTGCGCCGGCCCGACCAGATTGTCGTACGGCACCATGCCGACCGAGCGGCGGCTGTCGTCCGATTGATCGCGGTCGTCGCCCATCATGAAGTAATGGCCATCGGGAACGACGTAGGACCGCGTCTGATCCAGGTCGCTGTTCTCGCGACGATCGAAGGTAATGTAGCTCACGCCGTTGGGCAGCACTTCGCGATAAGCCTGGATGTGATCGACGTAGCCATCTGCGTTCTCGAACTCGACCAAGCCAAGCGACTCGCGGTCGAGCGGTTCGCCGTTGAGCAGAACGCGCCCATCGATCATTTGGATGCGATCGCCCGGCATGCCGATGACGCGCTTGATGAAATCGCGGTCTGGCTCGGAAGCGGGCCTGAACACCACTACATCACCACGCTCCGGCGCACGGCCGAACAGGCGCCCGTGCGGCAGCAGGCCCTCCAGCGGCGCAAACGAATAGCGCCCGTACCCGTACGACCACTTGGTGACGACGATGTAGTCGCCGACCTCAAGCGTCGGCTGCATCGAACCGGACGGTATCCGGAACGGCTGCGCGATGGTGAAGCGCACGGCCATCGCCAGGGCTAATGCGTAAATGATGGTGCGTACATTCTCCCAAAACACGCTCATGGCGGGCGAAGAGGAAGAAGACGTCGTCATCGTGCTCATGCGTTTCTCGCTTGGGAGCAGCCGGGGCAAGGGCCAGCATCGCTGGCCCGTCTGAACGCCGCTCGAATCTCACTGACTGTGGCCGGTTCCCCCTGCGGCCTGCGGCGTTTGCTCTCCGGAGCCTGCGTGCCGGCCCTCAATCGGGACCAACTCCGCCGAAATGATGACAAAGCTGAGAGCAAGCGGATAGTCGTCCGTCAAGCTGACATGGATCAATGGGGCGTGTCCGGCTGGGGTTATTTCGGCCAGACGCCGGGCGGCCCCGCCGGTCAGCCGCATGGTCGGCTGGCCGCTGGGGAGGTTCGCGACCCCCATGTCCCGCCAGAATACGCCCCGTCTGATGCCGGTGCCCAGCGCCTTCGAGCATGCCTCTTTGGCGGCAAAGCGCTTAGCGTAGGTGGCGGCGCGGTCATGGGGCCGGCGTTCGGCGCGTTGGCGCTCCAACTCCGTGTAAACCCGCTGCGTGAAGCGCTCGCCGAACCGCCCCAAAGTCTTTTCGACCCGGCGGATATCGATGATGTCGTTGCCGATGCCGAGGATCATGCGCCGCTCGCCAGGTCCATGCGCCGGCGCATTTCTCCAACCGCCTCGGCCAAGCCGACGAAGATGGCCTCTCCAACCAGGAAGTGCCCGATATTGAGTTCAGCCACCTCGGGGAGCGCGGCGATCGGTCCCACCGTATCGTAGTCGATGCCGTGCCCGGCATGGACCTCAAGCCCCAGGCCCGCCGCCTGCCGCGCCGCCGCCGCGAGCGCATGGAGCAGGCCGTCGGCGTCGTCTCGGCGGCCGTCGCGCCAAGCATCACAATACGCGCCCGTGTGCAGCTCCACCACCTGCGCGCCGGTTCGGCTGGCCGCTTCGATTTGCATCGGATCGGCGCCGACGAAGAGCGACACCCGGCTCCCGGCGTCTTTCAGCCGCGCGACGAAGGGGGCAATCCAATTGTGGCCGCTAGCGACATCGAGTCCGCCCTCCGTCGTGCGCTCTTCGCGCCGCTCCGGCACGAGGCAAATCGCCGGTGGGCGATGCCGCAGCGCGATGTCCTGCATCTCCGATGTCACCGCCATTTCGAGATTGAGCGGTCGGCTGCGCTGACGAAGCATTGCCGCGAGCCGGGCGATGTCGTCATCGGATATGTGGCGGCGGTCTTCGCGCAGATGCGCCGTGACGCCATCGGCCCCGGCTTCCAGCGCCAGCAATGCCGCGCGCACCGGATCGGGATAGGCCACGCCACGCGCATTTCGAATGGTCGCGACGTGATCAATGTTGACGCCCAGCCGGATGCGCTTCATGCGGCAAGGCCGCGGCTGCCGGGCTTCACAGCTGGAATTGCTGCGAGCTCCGGCGGCAATTGATCAGCCGCATAAGCTGGCGCGTTGACCTGCGCCAGCGAGATCAACGGCGCGCCGATATCGGCCTTGCCGCCCGAACGGTCGATCAGGCACGCCGCGCCAACGAGATCGCCGGGATGCTCGCGTAAAGCGTCGATGCATTCACGTGAAGACAAACCCGTCGTCACCACGTCCTCGACCATCAGCACCCGCTCGCCCGCGCGAAGAGCGAACCCGCGCCGCAGCTGAAAACGCCCGCCCTCGCGCTCGACGAACATGGCCTTCGCACCTAGA
Source organism: Hyphomonadaceae bacterium (assembly GCA_050185805.1). Lineage (GTDB taxonomy): Bacteria > Pseudomonadota > Alphaproteobacteria > Caulobacterales > Aquidulcibacteraceae > Vitreimonas. Next base: position 11,772 of record JBFWZB010000055.1, on the reverse strand, counting down.
TGGCGCGCTGTTTCGTAGCCCGGGATAATGGCGCCCACAGCGGGTGACACCACGACGTCGATATGACCGAACGCGGCGCGCGCCTTTTCGGCCAAGCCGCGGCACAAGCGTTCGGTCCGGGCTGGATCCATGAACACGGCGTTCTTCTGGAAAAACACTGGAGAATGCAGCCCGGAGGAAAGCACGAAATGCCCCTCCAGCAGGGCGCCGGCAGCGCGAAACTCGTCGAGTGTCTGTTCGGGACTCATGGCGCCGATTTAGCCTGCTCTGCGCTGCGCCGGAAGATGGCTCACCCGCGCACCCGTTCAGCGTCCTTGACCGCCTTGGACGTCCGCATCGCGGCTAGAATGTTGGTCAAGTGCTTGGCGTCGGCGACCTCAATATCGAAAATCATGTCGAAGAAGTCGGAGGTTCGGCGCGCAAGCCGGAGATTGAGAATGTCGCCCTCGTTTTCCGCAATGATGCGGCAAAGCTCCGCCAGAACGCCGCGCGAATTCTCCACAGTCGCAATGATGCGGCCTACAGCCAGCGCGCGGTTCAACGCCGTCTGCGTCCATGCGAGGTCTATCCAGGCCTCGGTTGAATCCTCAAACGCCGCTAAACGTTCGCAGTCGATGGTGTGGATCAGGACGCCCTTGCCCGGCACATGCACGCCGATGATGCGGTCGCCGGGAATCGGCGTGCAACAATCCGCGAAGTGGATCGAAACCCCCGGCGTCAGCGCGCCACCTTTGACGTAGAGTTTGGCCTTTTCCATCTCCATCGGCCGGCGCGCTTCGTCCTTGCGGACGCGCTCCTCCAGGCCGGGGAACGCCGCAACCGCCACCGCGCTGGCCTTGAGGCTTCCCTCGCCAACACAGACGAAGACTTCCTCGACATCGTGCTTGTTCAGACGCTGCGCCGCGTCTTTCAGGTTCGTTTCCGCTAGATCGTGGTCATAGCGATGAAGCGCATGCGCAACCAATTCGCGCCCAAGCTTGGCGAATTCCTCGCGCCGCGCCTGACGCTCAAGCCGACGCTGCGCAGATTTCGCGCGCCCGGTTTTCGTCAGCGCCTCCCAGCCGGGCACCGGCGCCGGCCGCTCTGCTGTGAGAACTTCCACAACATCGCCATTGCGCAGCACTGTGCGCAGCGGGCGCTCCGCGCCATTGATCTTGGCGCCAATGCAGCGATCGCCAATGCCGGAATGCACGGCGTAGGCGAAATCCAGCGGCGTGGCGCCGTGCGGCAGCGCAATCAGCGTCCCCTTCGGCGTGAAGGCGAACACATGATCCTGATACATTTCGAGCTTGGCGTGCTCGAGAAATTCAGTGAGGTCGCCGCCATGTTCTGCGATCTCAAGCAAGGAGCGCGTGGCTTCGCGTGCGTCGATGCCCGCTGACGCCGCCTGCTCTTCATCGAAGCCGTAGGTCTCATTCTTGTAGCGCCAATGCGCCGCCACGCCGACTTCGGCAAGCTGATCCATTTCCTCTGTGCGGAGCTGGATTTCCACTCGCACATTGCCCGGGCCGATGACGGTCGTGTGGATAGAGCGATAGCCGTTGGGCTTGGGGTTGGAGATGTAATCCTCCAACTCGTTCGGCACGCAGCGCCATGTTTGGTGAATGAGGCCCAGGGTCCGATAGCAATCGTCTGGATTATTGACGATGACCCGGAACGCATACACGTCGGCCAGATCCTGAAACTCGACGCTCTTGCGCTGTAATTTGCGCCAGATCGAATAGACCTGCTTTTCGCGGCCATAGACGCGGGCATCGATGCCGGCAAACGCCAGCACTTCCGTCAGCGTTTCGCTGATCTTCGCGACGTTGGCGCCCTTCTCCTCGCGCAATTGCACGAGGCGCGCCGTGATTGCGGCCTCCGCATCCGCAAAGGCTTCGTGAAACGCCAGGCTCTCCAATTCGCGCGCCATCCGCTCCATGCCGATGCGCCGCGCAAGCGGGCCGTAGATTTCCAGCGTCTCCAACGCGATGCGGCGGCGCTTTGCCTCGTTCGGTACATGTTTTAGCGTGCGCATGTTGTGCAGGCGATCGGCCAGCTTCACCAACAGCACGCGGACGTCTTTCGACATCGCCAGGATGAATTTCTGCAGGTTCTGCGCCTGCATATTCTCCTGCGACTGCATTTCCAGCTTTGAGAGCTTGGTGACGCCTTCGACCAAATCGGCGACCTGCGCGCCGAACTTGGATTCCACCTCGTCCCGGGTCGCTTCGGTATCCTCGATGGTGTCGTGGAGAAGCCCCGCCACGATGGTCGCGGCGTCCAATTTGTAATCGGTCAGGATGCCGGCGACCTCGATCGGGTGCGCGAAATAGGGATCGCCGGAATGACGCTTCTGATTGCCATGCATCGACGTGGCATAGACGTAGGCGCGGTTGATCAGATTCTCGTCCACGTGCGGATCGTAATCACGCACGCGTTCGACCAGTTCGAATTGCCGTAAGAAGCGCTCGCGCGGCGCGCGATTGGCATCGCCCGCGCCGACCTCCGTTGGCGCTGGCTTGGCGGCGACTGCGTCACCGCCTGACATGATCTCAGAACCGCTCGTCGCGCTGCGCCTCGGCTTCCTGCTGAAGCGCGCGCAGCACGTCTTCTTCGCTGGACTGAACCGGGGCCGTCAGCGCAAGACGATCCTGTTCGTCCTCTGCCTGGGCGGTCGGCTGGACGTCCTGGTAAAGCAGGACAAGGCTGTCGCGGACATCGTCCGGGGCGACCGCGCCGTCGGCGATCTCCCGCAGGGCCACCACGGGGTCTTTATCGCGGTCGCGGTCGACAAGCGGCTCCGAGCCCGATGAAATGTTGCGCGCCCGGTGCGCGGCGAGCAGCACCAGCGAGAACCGGTTGGGGATTTTTTCGACGCAATCTTCTACGGTTACGCGGGCCAAGCGCTGTTCCTTCGCGATGAGGGATGGGATTGGACAGGCAACTTAGCGAGGGAATGGGTTTTTCGCAATGCGAACGCTTGTTGCGCCTGCGAATGGCTACAACGGCGGGAACGGCCCCCAACGCCGCACCGCTTGCCCTTCTGGCAAGCTCTCGAGCAAACCCTGAATCCCGGCGCCGGTAATTGGATGCCGCCACTCGGGGGCCGCTTCCGCCAGCGGCGCAAGGACGAAGGCCCTCTCCGCCAATCGCGGGTGCGGCAGGGTTATGTCGTCAAACACCCCGGTCTCGCCTCCGACATCGAGCAGGTCCAGGTCGAGCGTGCGCGGCCCCCAGCGCTCCCGCCGTTCGCGCCCAAACTGCTTTTCGATGGCGCGCAGCTGATTGAACATGTCGTCCGGGGCGTCGCTCGGCCAGTTTAGCGCGATCACCGCATTGAAGTAATGCGCCTGCGCGCTCGGCGGCCACGGCGCGGTTTCCCAGATGTTGGAGCGCGTCAGCACCGTGACAGGGAGCCTGGCGATCTCAGCCGCGGCCGCCGCCAGCAAGACGGGGCCAGAAAGCGGCCCGTGCGGCATGTTCGTGCCCATCGCAACCAAAACCCGGCGCACGCTGTTGTGCTTCACAGGCACGCGCTCACCCGCCGGATTTTGCATATGACACAATTACTCGACCGCACGATCCACCCTGAAGAACGCGTGGCGCTCTTCATCGATGGCGCCAATCTATATTCCGCCGCCAAGGCGCTGGCCTTCGACATCGACTATCGCAAGCTGTTGGACGAATTCCGCGAGCGCGCCAGGCTCATCCGCGCCTCCTATTACACAGCGCTTGTCGAAGACCAGGACTTTTCGCCCATACGGCCGCTGGTCGATTGGCTCGATTATAACGGCTACACCTTGGTCACGAAGCCAGCGCGCGAATTTACCGATTCGGCGGGACGGCGACGTTTCAAGGGCGACATGGATGTGGAGATCGCCGTCGACATGCTGGAGGCGGCTCAACACCTCGACCACATCTTCTTATTCTCGGGCGATGGCGATTTCGTCCCGGCGATCGCCGCGCTTCGCCGGCGCGGCGCTCGCATCAGCGTGGTCTCCACCATAAAATCGAACCCGCCCATGGCGGCCGACGATCTGCGCCGCGCAGCCGACAGCTTTCTTGACCTTGCCGACCTCATCCCTTTGATAGGCCGTCCGCCGCGCGACCGCGCAGCCGAGGACAGATTGCATCCCGCCTACGAAGACGAGGACAGGTGAACACGACGCCGGCAGAGCCGCCTAAGGATTGTCCGCTCTGCCCGCGTCTGGTCGCTTACCGCGCAGCCAACGCTGCTGCGCAACCTTCATGGTTCAATGGGGCGGCGCCCTCGTTCGGCGATCCGCAGGCTCGCTTGCTCATCGTCGGGCTTGCACCAGGGCGAACGGGCGCCAATCGCACAGGGCGCCCCTTCACCGGCGATTACGCCGGTGACCTCCTCTACGGCACGCTGAAGAAATTGGGCCTGGCGCAGGGCGAATACCGCGCCGATCCGAACGACGGCTTCACGCTGATCGATGCCATGATCACCAACGCCGTGCGTTGCGCCCCGCCGGAAAACAAGCCGCTGCCTGCGGAAATCGCCACCTGCCGGCCATTCCTGACTGCGCGCATTGAAGCGTTGCCGCGGCTGAAGGTGCTGTTCGCGCTTGGCGCCATCGCGCATGAGAGCGTGCTGCGCGCGCACGGACTGAAGCCCACTCACGCAAAGTTCGCGCATGGCGCGGAGGCAGAGCTCCCGGGCGGGCGCCACCTCGTCTCATCCTATCATTGCTCGCGTTACAACACGCAGACGCGGAGGCTGACGGCCGAGATGTTTGAAGCGGCGATGGCGCGCGCAAAGGCGCTGATCTAGCCCTTCTCGCGCATCAGGCGCGCCTGATCGCGCTTCCAATCGCGCTCTTTCGAGGTCGCGCGCTTGTCGTGCGCCTTCTTGCCGCGCGCTAGGGCGATCTCGAGTTTGGCGATGCCGCGAGGATTGAAATAGAGCCGCAGCGGGATAATCGTCCGCCCCTCTCGTTCCACCGCCGCGCGCAACTTCGCCAACTCGCGTCCACGGACGAGCAACTTCCTCGGACGGGTCGGTTCATGGTTGAATCGCGCGGCCGGCGCATAAATCGGGATTGTGGCGTTGATCAGCCAGAGTTCCCCCTTCTCCGCGCTGGCATAGCTTTCCGCGATATTCGCCCGCCCGTTGCGTAGCGACTTGACCTCAGTGCCAAGCAATTGGATGCCGGCTTCGACGGTGTCTTCGATGAGGTAGTCGAAGCGTGCGCGGCGGTTTTCCGCCACCAGCTTGCGGCCGTCGTCGGGCTTCTTCGCCATCACCGCCTCACAAAAGGCCGGCGTGCTTCATGGCGTCGCGGACTTGCGCCTTTGCGCCCTCGGAGCACGGAACGATTGGCAGGCGCACCTCATCGGTGCAGAGGCCGAGCAGCGAGCACGCAAACTTTGCTGGCGCGGGACTCGGCTCCACGAACAGCGCCTTGTGCAGCGGTGCGAGCCGGTCGTCGATGGCGCGCGCGGCAGCGTAATCGCTCCCCGCGCATGCATTCTGCACTTGCGCGCACAAATCCGGCGCGACGTTCGCGGTGACGGAAATGCAGCCTAAACCGCCATAGGCGTTGAAGCCGATGGCGTTGGGATCGTCACCGGACAATTGGATGAAATCTCCACCGCAAGCGAGCCGGTGCCGGGCGACGCGGCCCAGATCGCCAGTCGCGTCCTTGATGCCGACGATGCGTGGCAGCGCCGCCAAGCGCGCGACAGTCTCGACGCTGAGATCGACGATCGTGCGCCCAGGCACATTGTAGAGGTAGATCGGCAAATCGGTGGCGTCGTGCACCGCTTTGAAATGCTGATAGAGCCCCTCCTGGCTGGGCCTATTGTAATATGGCGCAACAACCAGCGCGGCTTTCGCGCCAGCCGACTTGACGGCGCTGACCAGGGTGATCGCACGCTCAGTGGCGTTCGACCCCGCGCCGGCCATGATCGGAACGCGTCCCGCGGCCGCCTCAACACATATCCGCACCACGCGCTGATGCTCCGCCTGTGTCAGGGTGACGCTTTCTCCGGTTGTGCCGCATGGAACCAGACCGTGCGTTCCGGCAGCGATCTGACGTTCGACCATCGCCGCGAGCGCCGCTTCATCCACATTTCCCGCGCGAAATGGCGTTATCAACGCCGGTAACGATCCGTGGAACATGTTCGAGAGCGCCTGAGCCTTGCGCCGATCTGGCGTTGGCGCGATTCCTGCCACAGTGTCAGGGCAGGTTAAAGCCGGGCGGGGCGCCCGCCCCCCAAAGACTGACTAGGAAGGCCGGAGTTCACCAATGGACCGCACCGCTTTGATGCGCATTGGGGCGCTCGCAGGCGTCGTCGGCCTCGTGCTGGTGGCGTCGAGCGCCGGCCTAGCGCAGCAAGGGACCGCAAACCTAACGGGGCCCGCCCCAGCTGAGGCCGTCGCTCCGCCGCCGCCCTTGCCGGGTCAAGCGGAACGTATGCGGCTACGCGACGGACTAGCGGCGGCAGAATCGCGCGATTGGTTTGGCCTCGCGCAATTGCGTGACGGCGCTCAAGACCCGCTTGTTCGCAAGATGCTGCAATGGCGCTTGGCCTCCTCGGCCGAGGCCGAGCTTTCTTTCAGCGAACTATCGAGCGCGCTCGCCGAATTGCAGGGTTGGCCGGGCCGAGCTGGCATGCGTCAGCGTGCTGAGGAAGCAATCCTCAATTCCTCCCTCTCGCCGGGTGAGCGCGCGGCCTTCCTGCGCCAGGACGACGGCCCCGCCACCGGCAATGGCCGCATCGCGCTCGCGATCGCACTCAACGACATGGGTCAACGCAGCCAGGCCATCGAGATTGCGCGGGCGTCGTGGCGCGAAGACGTACTGAGCGACGCCGCAGAGAGCATGGCGCGCTCGGTGTTCGGCGGCAATTTCAGTTCCGAAGATTACGAAGCCCGCGTCGACGCGATGCTCTGGCGCAACCAGCGCACCGCCGCCCAACGCTTGCTCTCGAATTTATCCCCCGCGGATCGGCTGCTGGCTCAAGCGCGCATCGCGCTGCAGACACGGCAGCGCCGCGGCCTGCAAGCGGCGGTGGACGCCGTACCCGCCTCGCGCCGGGACGACCCCGGGCTTCTCTACGATCGCGCTCAGTATATCCGCCGCAGCGGGCGGCCCGAAGACGCCATGCCGGTTGCGGCGCGGATTAGTCCAAGCGATGCGCCTCTCGCGGCGCGCGCCGAGATCTATGACGAGCGGCGTCTTTACGTGCCGCGTGCGCTGCGCGCCGGCAATTCGCGGCTTGCGTACAACCTGGTCAGCAATCACGGACTGACATCCGGCGAACAATTCGCCGACGGCGAGTGGATGGCGGGGTGGCTGCAGCTGCGCTTTCTCAACGATCCCGCGCGGGCGGCAGAGCATTTTTCACATCTGGAGGCCAACGTCTCCTCACCGGTCTCCAGCTCTCGCGCCTCCTACTGGCGCGCGCAATCGGCGCGCGCGCTGGGCAGAGATGACGAGGCCAATCAATTCCTGGATCGTGCGGCGCGCTATTCGTTCACGTATTATGGCCAGCTGGCGGCCAGCCAGCGCGGCGGCGCCGTGCTCGATTTGCCGCAGACAGTGGCGATCGGCGACAATGTACGCAATCGCTTCGAAGGCCGCGAATTAGTCCGCGCGCTGCGCATGATGGCTGAAGTCGGCGCACGACGCGATTTCGAAAGCATCGCCTTCTATCTCGACGACACCCTCGAAGACCCTCAGGAGATCGAGCTCCTCGCGCAGATGGCGCGCGAACAATCCTATGCGCGCACGGCGTTGCGCAGCGCTAAGGCTGGGCTTTTCCGCGGCGTCGTCGCCGTGAACGCCGCCTATCCGCTGATTGATCTGCCCGCCGCGGTGCAATCGCGTTCGCGCCCCGAGCCTGCTCTCGTGCTAGCCATCATCCGCCAGGAAAGCGAATTCGACCAATACGCCGTGAGCCATGCCAACGCGCACGGGCTCATGCAATTGCTGCCGACCACGGCGCGCGCCACCGCGATCCGCAACGGCATCAGCTATAACCGGGCCGCACTCACCAGCGACGCCAGCTACAATATGACGTTGGGCGCCGCCTATCTCGGCCAAATGATCGACGAATTCGGGGGGTCGTACGTCCTCGCAATCGCCTCCTACAACGCCGGCTCGAATCGCGCGCGGGAGTGGATCAGCGATTGGGGCGACCCACGCTCGCCTTCGGTTGACGTGGTGGATTGGGTCGAACTAATCCCGTTCAACGAAACGCGCAATTATGTGCAGCGGGTGATGGAGAACCTGCAGGTCTATCGGCATCGGCTCGCCGCCGAGCCGACGCCGATTACGCTGCAGCAGGATCTTCGCCGCGGCGGCTAGGCTAGCGCGCGCGCAAACGTCTCGGCATCGACATTGCCGCCGCTCGCCAACACGGCGACGGTCTTGCCCTTGATCTCGCGTCCGCCCCACAGTGCCGCCGCCAAGGCGACGGCCCCGGAGGGTTCGAGCACCAGCTTCAGATGTGTGAACGCGAGCCTCATCGCACGCAACACGGCCTCGTCGTCCATCACGACCACTTCTGAAAAGCGTTTCTTAGCGATTTCATACGTGATCTCGCCCATGCGGTCGGTGAGTAAGCCATCGCAAATGGAACGGATGCCGGGCGCATTGGTTTGGATTGCGCCTGCCTGGAAGGTGCGGGCGATATCGTCATGACCCTTAGGCTCGACGGCATAGATGGCCGCCTGCGGAAGCGCGAGCGAAACGCCGGTCGCCAATCCACCACCGCTTGCCGGGGCGAAAACGACGTCAGGGGCGATTTCCTCGCCTATCTCCAAGCCGGCAGTACCTTGCCCGGCGATGACGTTGGGATCGTCGAACGGCCTCACGATGTTTAGGTTGCGTTGGGATGCGATGGCGCCGCCGATCGCCTCACGGCTTTCCGTCACGCGATCGTATGTCACCACTTCGGCGCCGAGCGAACGGGTGGTCTCCTGTTTGATCCGCGGCGCGTCAGCCGGCATCACGATAACAGCGGAGATGCCGGCAAGCTTCGAGGCGGTCGCTACAGCGATGGCGTGATTGCCGGAGGAATAGGCCAGCACGCCGCGCTTGCGCGCCTCTGGGTCAAGCGCGGCGATGGCGTTGGCGGCGCCGCGCATTTTGAACGCACCGCCGCGTTGGAGATTCTCAGCCTTCACGAAAATCCGCGCGCCGGCCATCGCGTCAATGGCATCGTTGCGAACCAAGGGCGTGCGCACGACGATGCCTTTGATGCGGTCAGCAGCGGCGCGTACGTCGTTGATAGTGGGCACAACCATGCTCAGCCTCCTTTTGGCTTCGCGCGACGTGTGGGCGCCGCGGCGATGGGATCTTCGGGCCACGGATGTTTTGGGTAGCGCCCCCGCATATCGGCGCGCACCGCGGCATACGATCCGCGCCAGAACCCCGGCAAGTCTTTCGTGGTTTGCACCGGACGGTGCGCCGACGACAAGAGCCGCACCGTTAATGGCACGCGGCCGCCGGCGACGCTCGGGTGCGTATCGAGGCCGAACATCTCCTGCAGCCGGACATCGAGCGCGGGGCCGCCCTCAGCGCCATAGTCGATGCGCAGCGCGCTGCCCGCCGGTGTTGTAAATCGCGCCGGCGCCTCACGCGCCAATCGTTGTTGAAGAGGATGATCAAGCGTTTGAAGCAAAGCTGCGCCGGGGTCGACGTCGCGGAGCCTGCTGCGCCCCATAAGCGCCGGACCGAGCCAGGCCTCAAGCGTTTCCATCAAGCCTTCCTCGCTCCAATCGGGCCAGACGTCGGGCTCCAGACGGCGTAGAACCGCCACCCGGGCCCGGACTTGGCGCGCATCTTCGCTCCAAACGAGCACATCCATGCCGCCGTCCCGCACCGCCTCAAGCAAAGCTGCCTCGAGTTCATCCGTACCGATCCCGTCCAGCGGAGTTTCGGACAGAACAATTGCGCCAAGCTTGCGCAGACGCCGGCCTCTGACAGCGCCGCTTTGATCATCGACTGTAACGGCTGTTTTCGTCTCGATCGCGTCAGCGAACAGGCGTTCGGCCTCGGCGGCGGCGATCGGCGCCGCCAGAAGGATCTGCGCGCGCCCCGCCGCGCCAGAGACATCCGCAATGACCAGCATGTCCTCGCGCGCCATTGCTTCGCCAGCATCAATCGCCGCAGCGCGCCCATTCACCATCAAAAATGCCGCTCCGCGCCGCTTGGCCACGCGATCGGGATACGCCAGCGCCAGAACCGCTCCAGCCCGTTCTTCATTGCACGCGCCAGCTGCGCCGCCCGCTTGACGCGCCAGCCGGTCCGCAAGCCGGCGCGCGGCTTCCGCGCGCTGGCCGCCTTCTGCGTGGAAGCGGTGCAAGCGATGGCGCAAATCGCTGCTGCGTCCGCCCAGCCCTTGCTCGGTGAGCAGCACCGCGGCGCGCGCCGCCAGCAAGGCGTCGCCCGTTTCACCAGCGCGCACCAACATATGCGCCAAGCGCGGTGGCAAGGGCAGGCGCGCCAGCCTACGACCATGAGGCGTCAGGCGAAAATCGGCGTCGATAGCGCCAAGCTTTTGCAGCAAGCCCCCCGCCTCACGCCACGCAACCGGCGGTGGCGGATCGAGCCAGGTCAGCGCCCCGGGATCGCTGACGCCCCAGGCAGCGAGATCAAGCGCGAGGCCTGAGAGGTCGGCGTCGAGAATCTCCGGTCGATCAAATTCCGGCAGCGCGCGCGTTTCCCCCTCGCTCCACAGCCGGACGCATACGCCCGGTTCAAGCCGCCCCGCGCGGCCAGCACGCTGCGCAATCGCCGCCTGGCTCGCGCGCACAGTCTCAAGCCGCGAAAGCCCCAGAGAGGGTTCGAAGCGCGGGCGCCGGGCAAGGCCTGCATCGATGACGACGCGCACGCCCTCGATGGTGAGGCTGGTTTCCGCGATCGACGTCGCCAGCACGACCTTACGCCGCCCTTGGGGCGCGGGGGCGATCGCATCGTCCTGCTCGCGGGGCCCCATGGCCCCGTATAAGGGTCGCACGTCAATGTTGGGATCGCTGATGGCGGATCGCAGTTTCTCGGCGCTTCGTTCGATCTCGCGCGCACCGGGTAAAAATACAAGCGCGCCGCCGGCTTCCGACAGCAGCGCTTCACGTATCGCCGCGGTCACCGCATCTTCGATTGGATCACGTGCGTTACGCGGCCGATAGCGAACCGCGACCGGATGCATCCGGCCTTCGCTTACAATCACCGGCGCATCCCCGAGCAATTTGGCAATGCGCGAGGCATCGAGTGTCGCCGACATCACCAGCAGCCGGAGGTCAGAGCGCAGGCCCGCCTGCACGTCGCGCGCAAGCGCCAGCCCAAGATCGCCTTCCAGACTGCGCTCGTGAAATTCGTCAAAGATAACGCCCGCGACGCCCCGCAGCTCCGGGTCGTCCAACACAAGGCGCGTAAACACGCCCTCCGTGACAACTTCGATGCGCGTCTTCTCGCTCAGTCTCGAGTCAAGCCGCACTCGATAGCCAATAGTTTCGCCGACGCGCTCATTGCGTTCTGCAGCCATGCGGGCGGCGGCCGCGCGCGCAGCAATGCGCCGTGGCGCAAGCACGATCAGCTTGCCGTGGCGCATCCAGGAGGCATGCGCCAGCAAGCCGGGAGGCACGCGCGTGGTCTTGCCCGCCCCCGGCGGCGCCACAAGCACGGCTTCGCTGCGCTGCTCTAGCGCGGCGACGAGCTGCGGCAGAATGGCGTCGACAGGCGTCATGGCTTGGCTGCTAGCTGTCCCTGCTGCCTTTGTCTGCCCGCATTGGCGGCCCATTCCCCTCGTTGTATAGCC
>JBFWZB010000054.1:0-15695 GCA_050185805.1 Hyphomonadaceae bacterium | reverse complement strand
GGTCTGGCGGAGAGGGAGGGATTCGAACCCTCGATACGCTTGCACGTATTCCGGTTTTCGAGACCGGCGCGATCGACCACTCCGCCACCTCTCCGGGCCAAGCACATGGCCTCCCGTCTTTGGGGAGCGCGCCGGTTTAGTGCAAGGCTCGGGCCGGATCAATGCGGGGGCGGCGGGTGTTGCGGCGCGCGCAGCGCATGCTCACCTGAAAGCCGATGCGCAGCGCAAAAAGTAAATGGAGCGAGGCGGTTTTGATCTGCCGCAGATGTGGCAAGCGGGCCGGCGGCGGTTTCGGCCGCAAGGGTAAACAGAGCCTGCGCAAAGTGCTGCGCGAGGCGCTGGGCTTGAAGAAGGGCAGGCGGGCGCGGATCGGCCTGGTCGAGGTGGATTGCCTGAAATTGTGTCCCAAGGGCGCGGTGACCGTGGTGCTCGGCAGCGCTCCGGGGAAGATGCACGCTGTACCGGTCGGCATGTCGGCGGCGAAGGTCGCCGAAGCGCTCGGGTTGGCCGCCGCCAAACCCCGAAACGAGCCTTGAACATCAGCGTGAAAGCGGCCCGCGCGCGGTTGACGCCGGGCGGGCCTTGCCTCTATATCGCCGCTCCCCGCCCGGGCGAGCTGTCGTCCGGGCGCACGTATTTTATGAGCGGATCGGAACCATGTTCGCGGTGATCAAGACGGGCGGCAAGCAATACCGGGTCGCCAAGGACGACGTGATCGTGGTCGAAAAGCTCGACGGCAAGGCCGGCTCGGCGGTGACGTTCAAGGACGTTCTGTTCGCGGGCGACGGCAAAAATGTGAAACTGGGCAAGGATTTGTCGGGTTTCACCGTGACCGGCAAGCTGGTCGAGACGAAGAAGGGCGAGAAGGTGACGGTGTTCAAGAAGCGCCGCCGCAACACCTACCGCCGCCGCACGGGCCACCGTCAGGCGGAAAGCCACGTTCAGATCACCGCGCTCGGCGGCAAGGAATAAGAGGGCGTCATGGCTCACAAGAAAGCAGGCGGTTCCTCGCGCAACGGGCGTGACTCGCCGGGCCAGCGCCTCGGCGTGAAGCGCTTTGGCGGCCAAGCCGTCAGCGGCGGCGAAATCCTCGTGCGCCAGCGCGGCACCAAATTCCATCCGGGCTCCAATGTCGGCCTTGGCCGCGACCACACGCTGTTTGCCCTGTGTTCGGGCGAAGTGCGCTTTGCGACCAAGCGCGACGGCCGCACCTACGTGTCCATTTGGACGCCGGTTGCGGCTGAATAGGCGAACCTCGGAACATCCCGGGTCGCCTCCAAAACAGGGCGATCCGGACCAGAATGCGCAAGGGAGCCGGACCGCCGGCTCCCTTTTTTCTTGCGCGATTGCGGAGGCGCCCCATGCGCCATGTGAAAGAGATCGAGACGGACCGGCTGCGCTTGCGGCGCATGCGCGTTGAAGACGGCGCGCGCATTTCGCTTTTCACCTCCGATTATGATGTCGCGCGCATGACCTCCCGCATTCCGCACCCGCACCCGCCCGTCGCCGCCGAAGGCTTCGTGCTGATCATGCGCGCGCGTGAATCGCTCGGGCGCGACCACGTCTTCGCCATCGATCTCAAGGGCGAAGGCTTGATCGGCTTGATCGGCGCGCACCAGGGCGAGGGCGCCCGCCACGAGATCGGCTATTGGATCGGCCGGCCGCACTGGAGCAAGGGCTTCGCCACCGAGGCTCTGTCGGCGTTCCTGCGCAAAGCGCGGGGCCTCGGCCAGCTCGAAGCGGGCCATTTCGCGGACAATCCCGCGTCCGGCCGCGTGCTGGAGAAGAACGGCTTCGTCTATACCGGCGAAACCAAGCCGTTGTTCTCGATGGCGCGCGGCGGCCCTGCGCCGTGCCGCCGGATGGTGCTTGCCGATGACCCGGAAGCCGCCCTTGAAGGTGACGCACGTCAGGCGGCGCACGCCTGACGTGCGTGATTGACGCGGATTCGCTGCGCTTCCCTGCGCTTTTGCGCGGCGGCTGCGCTTCCAAGCGACCTCGGCGCTCTCTATTTTGAGGGCGTCGAGGAGTTCCGCTCATGGGTTTGCGCGTCGCTGTCGTTGGGGCCACAGGCAATGTGGGCCGCGAAATACTGGAAATTCTGCATGAGCGACTGTTTCCCGCCGACGAAGTGATCGCGCTCGCGTCACGCCGTTCGATCGGCGTCGAAGTCAGCTACGGCGACAAGACCCTGAAGGTGAAGGATCTCGAGACCTTCGATTTCTCCGGCGTCGATCTCGTGCTGATGAGCGCGGGCGGGACGGTGTCGAAGGAATGGTCGCCCAAGATCGGCGCGGCCGGCGCGGTGGTGATCGACAATTCTTCGGCCTGGCGCATGGATGCGCGCGTGCCGCTGATTGTGCCAGAAGTGAACCCGGACGCCATCACCGGCTATGACAAGCTCAACATCATCGCCAACCCGAATTGCTCGACGGCGCAATTGGTGGTGGCGCTGAAGCCGCTGCACGATCGCGCCAAGATCAAGCGCGTCGTGGTGGCCACGTATCAATCCGTTTCCGGCGCCGGGCGCGAAGCCATGGACGAGCTCTGGAACCAGACCAAGAAATTGTTTGTCGCCGACGAAATCACCAAGGAGCATTTCACCAAGCAGATCGCCTTCAACGTCATTCCGCATATCGCCGACTTCATGGAGGACGGCTCGACCAAGGAAGAGTGGAAGATGACGGTCGAGACCAAGAAGATCCTCGATCCCGCTATTAAGCTCACCGCCACCTGCGTCCGCGTGCCGGTGTTTGTCGGCCATTCCGAGGCCGTGAACATCGAGTTCGAACAGCCTTTGAGCGCGGAAGAGGCGCAGGAGATTCTGCGCGAGGCGCCGGGCGTGATGCTGGTCGATCGCCGCGAAGACGAAGGCTACATCACGCCGATCGAGTGCGTCGGCGAGTTCGCTACCTTCGTTTCCCGCGTGCGCGAAGACACGACGGTCGAAAACGGACTCTCGCTCTGGTGCGTCAGCGACAATCTCCGCAAGGGCGCAGCACTGAACGCAGTGCAGATCGCCGAGCTGATGCTGAACAAGGGTTTGTTCAAGCGTCTCGCCGCGGCGTGATCTGAAATAGATCGTCGCAAATCGTGCGCTGTTTTCATCGCGCCGGTGATGAAAACCGGCGCCGCCCCGCCTATCTACGGGGCGAGGGGATTTTCATGCACTTCCGTTTGCGTGGCGTATGAGCGAAGCCGCGCTGCCCACATCGCCGGAGGAGGCTGAGCGCCGCGCCGGCTTTACGGCTGCGTTCGCGGCGTATCTGATCTGGGGCTTCTTTCCGCTTTACCTGAAACTGCTTCACTTCGCCGACGTGCGCGAAGTTTTGGCGCAGCGCGTGCTCTGGTGCGCGCCGGCGACGTTGATCGCGATCTTCGCGCTCAACGGCTTCAAGCGCGGTTTGGGCGAAATTCGTGCTGCGCTGACGCCGCGCATGCTGCTCACCCTGTTCGCGTCGGCTGTGTTCATCTTCGTCAATTGGGGCCTCTATGTCTGGCTGGTGCTGACGGAGCGCGTGATCGAGTCCGCGCTGGCGTACTTTTTGGCCCCGCTGGTGGCCGTCGCTGTCGGCACCATCTTCTTCGGCGAACGCATCACGGTAGCGCAGAGCGCGGCCCTGGGTCTCGCCACCGCGGGCGTCATCACGCAGGGGTTTGCACTTGGCGCGCCGCCGTGGATGGCGCTGGCGCTCTGCGCCACATGGTCGGCCTACGCGGTGATTCGCAAGCGCGCCGCGGTGCCGGCGGCGACGGGGCTCTTTATCGAGTCCATCGTGCTCGCGCCGGTCGCTTTCGGCTTTCTGCTTTGGGCCGCAAGCCTCGCGCCGCTTTCGTTCAATGAGAGTCCCTGGCAGGCGCTTTTGTTGACGCTGTCGGGCCCAGCCACCGCCATCCCGCTCGTGCTGTTCGCGTTCGGGGCGCGGCGCGTGAGTTTCGTGACGCTGGGCTTGCTGCAATTCCTCGCGCCGTCGCTGCAATTTATGACCGGACTTGCGTACGGCGAGCCTTTCACGCCGCTGCGCGCGGCAAGCTTCGCGCTGATCTGGGTGGGGCTCGGCGTGTTCGCGTGGGACACGCTGCGGCGCGCGCGCATCCCGCCCATCGTCGCCAAATAAGCGCTAACCCGCGCGCGCTTGCCGCGCTGTTCGCAGCAGCGCCGCCGCCAGCACCAGCCAGTTCGCAACAGGGCAGATCGGCAGCGTCAAGCCTTGCGCAGCGACGGCGAGGGAAAGACCTGCACTCCAGGCGAGGATGAAGGCCACGAGTTCGAAGCGTCCACGCGGCGGCGCCAGCAGCGCGATCGCCACCAAGCTCAGCGTCTGATCGTAGAAAAAGCCGTAGGGGGTCGTCAGCAGCGTGGCGGCGCACAAGGCGGCGCCCTGCGTGCGCGCGTCGCCACGTAGAAACACCAGCGCCGCGGCGCCGATGGCGGCGAGCGCGCTGATGATATGCACATTCATCGCGATGGCGGCGGGCGCGCCCATGGCGAGGAGATTGCCGTAGAGGCTCGCGTAGGTGGCGCGATTGACCTGTTGCAGGTCGATCAAATCCTGCGTCGCGCTCAGATTGGCGAGGAAACGCGGGATCGATTCCCAGCCGAACGCCAGGATCGCCGCAAGCGTGAAAAGCGCCAGCGATGCGGCCGCGGCGAAGAAGGCGCGCCAGCGTTGTGTGAGCACGAGATAGAGCGGCCACAGCACCGCCATGTGCGGCTTGATCGCCAACAAGCCGACCAGCGCGCCGGCTGTGAGCGGGCGCTTGTCGAGCCAGTAGAGCGCAAGCCCGGTGACGCCGGCGATGTAGAGGCCGGTTTGGATCGAGCCCAAATGATACAGCGCCGCTGGCGCGGTGAGTGCGAACACCAGCGCGCGCTTGTCGCCCAGCAGTTTCAGCGCCGCGCCGAGATAGAGCGCGCCGGTGGCGCCGAGCCAGGTCAGCGCCGCAACCGGGTAGGGCAGCAACGCAAGCGCGCTGGCGATCAGCAGAAAATGCGGCGGCGAATTCCACGTCGCCACCCAGCGCATGCCGGGGACTTCATTCCATTGCACCTCCTGCACGACCGGCGGCTGATGCACGAAAGCGGCCTGGCCCTCGAGCGCGACCCGTCCGGCGCTCCAGAAAGCCATGAAGTCGCCGAACACTGGATTGCCGTCGGCGAGGAGCAGCCCATCGGCGCCAAGCAAACGCTGGCCCATCACCGCAAACAGGCCCAACGCGACGATGATCGCGCCGATTTCCAAAATGCGGCGGGTCACAAGCAAGAATAGAGCGCTTCGATCAGCCGGCGCGCGCGCGGATCGCCGAGCAGATGATGCGATTGCTTGTTCATGACGTAGCCTACGCTGAGCCCGCTGACCGGATCGCCGAACCCGCATGAGCCGCCTGAGCCGGAATGGCCGATCGCCTCTGCGTTCGGTCCGTAGGCGCCGGCGGGATTGGCCCAAACGCCGCTGCGCCAGTCCAGATGGAATGGAAGCACCAGATCGTCACCCTCGATGCGGCGTGTGATCAATTGCGCATGCGTGCCAGGCGAGAGAATGCGCCGGCCCGCGATCTCGCCCCCGTTGGCGAACAGCGCATAGATTTGCGCCAGCGCGCGCGCCGAGCCGTGGCCGTTGGCGGATGGAATTTCGATCTTCGCCCAGCGCGGGTCGCTACGCTTGGCCGACGCCCAGGCGGTAAAGAAAGCGGCCTTGCGCGGCGGCGTGATGGTCCCGAACTCGGCGAAGCGGCGCGGCTTCTGCATTTCGGCCACCCGCGCCATGGCTTCCTCCGGCGCGCCGATATGGAAGTCGATGCCGGTGGGCGCGCAAATTTCCTCGCGAAGAATGGCGCCGACGCTGCGGCCCGACGCGCGCTGCACGATCTCACCGACAATGTAGCCCCAGGTCAGGGGGTGATAGCCGTTGGCCGTGCCCGGCGGCCAAAGCGGTGCAAGCGCGGCGATGGCGGCGGCGCATGCGGGCGGGTCGAGCCACAGTTCGGGATCGACGGGTTCGGGAAATCCCGGCACGCCGGCTTGATGCGAGAGCGCCTGCGCAATGGTGAGGTCGCCTTTGCCGTGCGCGGCGAAGGCCGGCCACAGATCGGCGACGCGGTCTTCGTAGCGCAAATGTCCATGCTCGACGCACCACGCGACCACAATCGCGCTCACGCCCTTGGTGGTGGAGAACACCGGCGCGATCGTGTCCTCGCGCCATGCCTCGCCTTGCGTGCGCTCACGCCAGCCGCCCCAGATGTCCACCACCATCTCGCCGCCGCGCATGGCTGCGAACGCCGCGCCAAGCTCTTCACCGGAAGCGAGACTTTCAGCGAACAGATCGGCGACAGGCTCGAAGCCGGGAGCGACGTTGCCTTCGAACGCCGCCACTAAACGCGCTCCAGCGCGCGCGAAGTCGGCCAGGTGATGGGATCGGCCAGCAAATCATGCGCCTCCGGCAAGAGCAGATCTTCGCTTTCGACGGCGAGCGAGCGCACGATGACGTCGTACACCGCGCCCGTCGCTGCTTCGAGCGAGACCGCCGGAGCCTGACCTAGAATGCGACGCGCTACGAACAAGCCCGTCAGCAGATCGCCCGTGCCCTTGGGCGCGCGCGGAAGCCGCGCGGTTTCGCAGAACCAGTCGCCCGCGGGCGCCGTGAACAGCACGCCGATGCCGGTCGCGGTGCGGACGGACGACGCCAGGATCGGCTTGCCGATGCGCCGTGCGGCGTCGCGCGCCTGCTCCAGCGAGGCGATATCGCGCCCGGTGATGATGCCGAGTTCGAATAGATTGGGCGCCAGCCAATCGGCGCGCGGGACGAGGCCGTTCACCACCGCATCCAGAATGGGCGGCGTCACGAACGGCTTGCCGTCATCGCCGAGCACGGGATCGCAGACGAACACCGCACGCGGGTTGGCGGCTTTGATGCGGTCCACAGCGTCAAGGATCACCGGCGCCTGATCGGAATCACCGAGATAGCCTGTGATCACGGCGTCGATCTCGCCCAAGCCCCCGTCCGCGGCCAGACCGTTAAACAAGGACGCCATGGTCGCTGGCGGCAGAGAGCCGCCGCCCGCCTCGCCGTGATCGGGGCGGCGGCCGAGGATTGTCGTCGGCAATTGCAGCACGCGCACGCCCAGCCGCTCTATCGCGAACGCAGCAACCGAATTACCCACACGTGCGCCGACGACTTGGCTTTGGATCGACAGAATGGTCTTCATGCGGCAAAGGGACTCGTAAAAATCGGCGCGCGCGATGGTCGCTTGCGCCGCGAACTTCTGCAAGGCCGCTTATGTCTCACGCTCCGCGCCCGCGCCGATCTTGCCTCTATATGCCTGGCGCCAACGCCAAGGCGCTGGAGAAGGCCAAGACGCTCGACGCCGACGTGTTGATTTTCGACCTTGAAGATTCCGTAGCGCCGGAGGCTAAAGCGGAAGCGCGCGCACAGGTCGCCGCCGTGCTGGCGGCGGGCGGCTACGGCGCGCGCGAAATTATCGTCCGCATCAATGCCTTCAGCACGCCATGGGGCCGCGATGATATGGCGGCGTTGGCCGGCGGCGCAGCGTCAGGCGTGCTGGCGCCGAAAATCGAGTCGGCCGCCGAAGTGACGGCGGCCGATGCGGCGATGGCGGCGGCGGGCGGCGCGGATAAAGCGCTTTGGGTGATGATTGAAACCCCGCGCGCGATCCTCAATCTGGGCGAGATCGCAGCGGCCGCGTCGGGCACGCGGCTGGCGGCGTTCGTGATGGGGCTGAACGATTTGGCCAAGGACACGCGCGCGCGGCCAGGCAGGGATCGTGCGCCGTTCTTTGCGGCGATGAGTTTGGCGGTGAATGCGGCGCGCGCGGACGGGCTGGCGGCCATCGACGGCGTGTACAACGACATCGCCGATTCCGCCGGCTTTGAAGCCGAGTGCGAGCAAGGCCTGATGTTCGGCTTTGACGGCAAAACTTTGATCCACCCCTCGCAGATCGAGGCGTGCAACCGCGTCTACGCGCCGGCGCCGGAGGAGGTGACGCGTGCGCGTGCGGTGATCGCCGCCTTCGCCGCACCCGAGAACGCTGGCAAGGGCGTGATCAAGGTCGACGGCAAGATGACGGAGCTGCTGCACCTCGCGGAAGCGCACCGCATCGTCGCGGTCGCCGAGGCGATCGCCGCGCGCGACTGACGATTATGCCTCATGGCGCGGCGGCGCGGTGCAGCGCAATGTGCCGACATGGCTTGGGCCGAGCGCGCCGCACCGGATTTGCCCGATCTGATCGTGTTCGACGGCGATTGCGTGCTTTGCTCGCACTGGGCGCGTTTTGTGCATGAGCGCGACCCGAACGGTCGCTTCAAATTCGTCGCCATTCAATCCGAGTTCGGCCGTTCGCTGGCGGCGCGGTTTGGCGTTGATGTGGACGCGCCGGAGACCAACGTGATCGTCATTGGCGGCGTTGCGCGCTTTAAGTCCGATGCGGCGATCGCGTTGCTCGCGGCGCTTCCGGGCTGGGCTTGGGTCCGAGCGCTGCGATTAGCGCCGGCGCCGTTGCGGCACTGGCTCTATGATGTGATCGCACGCAACCGCTATCGCTGGTTTGGCCGTCGCGCGCGGTGCTTGGCCGACGATCCGAGCTTGCAGGCGCGCATTCTTGAGCGCGCCCCATGACGCGGTTTCTCGTCGTCGGCGGCGCGGGCGTGTTCGGCAGCCGCCTGGTGGAGGGGTTGCGCGGCATTGCGGGCGCAGAGGTGATGGTCGCCGGACGGCGCGCCGGCGCCGGCGTGCGGCTGGATCGCACGCAGCCAGACGCAGCGCTGCTGCGAGGTGTCGCCGCGGATGTCGTCATCGATGCGGCGGGGCCGTTTCAGGGCGGCGACCTCGGCTTTGCGCGCGCCGTCATTGAGGCGGGCGCGCACTACATCGATTTGGCCGACGCACGTGACTTCGTCGCAGCCTTCCCTTCGCTCGATGCATTGGCGCGCGCGCGTGGCGTCGCCGCCATCGCCGGGGCCAGTTCGACGCCGGCGCTGACGCACGCGGTGATCGATGCGCTGTGCGCAGGCTGGCGGCGGATCGACGGCATTCGCGCCGGGATTGCGCCAGGAGGAAGCGCGCCGCGCGGCGCGTCGCTGGTGCGCGCAATCTTAGACTGGACCGGCGCGCCGGTGCGCGTGTTCGCTGACGGCGCCTGGCGAGAGTGGCGCGGTTGGTCGCACGTAGAGACGAGGCGGATCGAAGGCCTCGGCCGGCGGCGGTTCGCGTTGGCGGAGACGCCGGACCTTGATCTCTTGGTCGCGGCTTATGCGCCGAAAGAAGAAGCGCTGTTCATGGCGGCGCTGGAATCGCCCTTGATGCAGCGCGGGCTCGAGACGCTGAGCGCGCTGCGCGCGGCGGGATTGGTCCAGAACTGGACGTGGGCCGCGCATGCGTTGCGCCGCCTCGGTGATGCGTTGGGCGCGTTTGACGGTGATCGCGGCGGCATGATCGTCGAGGTGCTGGGGCGCGATGCGA
This sequence comes from Hyphomonadaceae bacterium, assembly GCA_050185805.1. Classification (GTDB taxonomy): domain Bacteria; phylum Pseudomonadota; class Alphaproteobacteria; order Caulobacterales; family Aquidulcibacteraceae; genus Vitreimonas. The sequence goes on along the minus strand of JBFWZB010000054.1, from coordinate 6,219 downwards.
ACGATGCGCCGGCGTGCGCGCGCTGGCGCCTGATCGCGCCGGCTGGGCGCGGGCCTTACACGCCGACGCTGCCCGCTTTGGCGCTGGCGCGGCGGATCGCACGGGGAGAAGCCTTAGCGCCCGGTGCGCGCGCGTGCGTGGGCATGCTAAGCCTGCGGGAGTTTGAGACAGATTTTCAGCGCCTCGGCTTCGTGACCACAACGGAGGCCGCGCCGCTACGCTCGCCTTTCGAAGGGGCGCTGGGCGCGGGGTTCGAACATTTGCCGAAGAGCGTGCGGCGCGCGCACCAGAGCGGGCCGGTGATACGGCTTGAAGGGCATGCGCGCGTGTGCGGCGCCAGCAATCCGCTGACCTCGCTCGCCGCGTGGCTGTTCGGCTTTCCGCGTGCGGCGGAGCGTGTGCCGGTTTCCGTAACGAAGCGTAGCGCGGCCGGGGCCGAGACCTGGGTGCGTGCCTTCCCCGGGCGGCGCATGAAGAGCGTGTTGCGCTACGCCGGGCCCGCGCGCGTGGAGGAGCAGTTCGGCCCGCTTCGTTTCGTTATGGCTGTTGGCGCGAGCGCGGAGGGGTTGAGCATGGAGGTGATCGGCTGGCGCCTCTGGGGCCTGCCTTTGCCGCGCAGGCTTGCGCCGCGTTCGCTGGCTTGGGAGCGGCCGGCTGCCGCATCCGACAGCTACAGCTTCGACGTCCCGATAGCGGCGCCCTTGCTTGGCCGGCTTACGCATTATTCCGGGGAATTGCGACTCGCCCATCTTGAAGCGGCGCAGTCTTCGGCTGAGAAGATGGCGCCATGAAATCCAATCCCGGCCATTTCTTCGAAGACTTCCGGCTGGGCCAGATCATCACGCACGCGACGCCGCGCACGCTGACGGCGGCGGACGCCGCGCTCAATATCGCTTTGACCGGCTCGCGCTATGCATTGTTCTGCGCCGACACGTTTGCCGGGCAATGCGGCTTCCAGCGTGCGCCGATCGATCCGTTGCTGGCGTTCCATGTGGTGTTCGGCAAGACCGTGCCGGACATCTCGCTCAATGCCGTCGCCAATCTCGGCTATGCCGAAGGGCGCTTTCTGGCGCCGGTGTTCGTGGGCGACACGCTGAGCGCGCGCTCCGAAGTAATCGGATTGAAGCAGAATTCGAACCGGCAGACCGGCGTGGTGCACGTCCGCACCGAGGGCCGAAATCAGCACGGCGAAGCAGTGCTGTCGTACGTGCGTTGGGTCATGGTGAAGAAGCGCGACGAGGAGGCCGCGGTTCAGGATGCGCCGGCGCCCTCGTTCGCCGCCGCACTCGCCGCGCGTGATCTCGCCATACCCGCCGGTCTCAGCTTTTCGCGCTACGATTTCGCCGGGGCCGGCTCGCCGCACGCGTTTGAGGATTATGCGGTGGGCGAGAAGATTGCGCACGTCGATGGCGTGACGATCGAGGAGGCCGAGCATCAGCTGGCGACGCGCCTCTATCAGAACACGGCGCGCGTGCATTTCGACGCCTTCGAGCAACGCAACTCACGCTTCGGCAAGCGCCTGATCTATGGCGGCGTCGCAATCTCTCTGGCGCGGGCGCTAGCCTTCAACGGGCTGAGCAATGCAGCACTGATGCTGGCCATCAATGGCGGCCGCCACGTTGCGCCGCTATTCGCCGGCGACACGCTCTATGCGTGGTCGGAGGTGCTGGACAAAGCCGAGATCGGCGCGCCGGAACAGAAGCTCGGCGCGCTCAGGCTGCGACTGGTGGCTATGAAGAATCGCCACGACACGCCGTTCCCCGATCGCCAGCCCGACGGGTCATATGATGAACCCGTCGTTCTGGACTTCGATTATTGGGCGGCGATCCCGCGGCGCTAGTTTGCCTCTGGGCCCGCGGCGATCCAGGCGCGCACGCGCTCTTCCATCACGTTCATCGGCAGCGGGCCGGCGCCCAGCAGCACGTCATGAAAGCGGCGGATGTCGAAGCGCTCGCCGTGCGCGGCTTCGGCTTCAGCGCGCAGACGCTGCATCGTCAGCTCGCCGATCTTGTAGGCGAGCGCCTGGCCCGGCGTGGCGATGTAGCGTTCAAGCTCGGTCTGGATGTTGTGCGGCGAGAGGGCGGAATTCTCCATGAAGCAGGCGCGCGCCTGTTCGATGTCCCAGCCGAGCCAGTGAATGCCGGTGTCGGCGACGAGACGGCAGGCGCGCCACATCTCATACGAGAGACGGCCGAAGCGTTCATAGGGCGTGCGATAAATGCCCATGTCTTCGCCAAGCGATTCCGAATAGAGCCCCCAGCCTTCGCTGAAGGCCGTGACGTTGGCGTTGCGCCGGAAATAGGGGAGTTCGCCCAATTCCTGCGCGATGGCGATCTGCTGGTGATGGCCGGGCACGGCTTCATGCAGCGTCAGCGCCGGCAATTCGTAGAGCGGCCGCTGATCGAGCCGCCCTGTATTGACCCAATATGCGCCGGCCATGCCGAGCTGCGGGCTGCCTTGCGAATAATACGCAGTGGTCGAGCCTTCTTCCTGTTCGCGCGGAATCTCGCGGATGCCGTAAGGCAGGCGCGGCAGCGTGCCGAAAATGCGCGGCATCTGATCGTCGGCGCGCTTGGCGATTTCCGACGCCTTCTCCAGCAAGTCCTCGCGCGACTGCGCGTAGAATTGCGGATCGGTGCGCAGGAAATTCTGGAATTCGGCAAACGTGCCGTCAAAGCCGCTGGCTTCGATTTCGCGCTCCATCGCCGCGCGAATCCGCGCGACTTCGGATTGGCCGAGCGCGTGAATCTCTTCCGGCGTCATATCCGTGGTCGTGTAATAGCGGACGAGGTAGCGATAATAATCCTCGCCGCCAGGCACGCTGCGCACGCCGAGCCCGGCCCGCGCCGCGGGCAGATACTCATTCTCGAGGAACGCAACCACTTCTCGTTGCGCCGGCAGAATGCGATCCGTCACCACCGCGCGCGCGCGGGCGCGGTACTGTTCCTGCTGCGCGGCGGGAATGCTCGACGGCATCTGCGCTAAAGGCACCAGCAGCGTTGTCGGCAGCGTTTCAATTTGCGCGCGCGCCAGGGTGAGCGTGCGCTCCACGACGATGCGCGGCTGGGTGAAGCCCGATGCAACGCCGCGGCGGGCATTGGCGAGGCTCTGCTGATAATAGGCGGGCATCGCTTCGAGCCGGGCGATCCAGGCCACGGCGTCGTCGCTGTTGGTGATGGGGGTGGTGTAGGCGAGGTAGTCGCCCAGGCTGAAGAAGCCGCCATCATTGGCGATCGGGGCGCGGTCGTCGTCGAGCGCGATATTCTCCAGGCGCAGTCCGATCTGGCGCAGCAGGAACGAGCGGTTGAGCTGCGCTTCCGCGGGGAGCGTGCGCGTCTGCACGCCCTCGAGGCTGGCGCGGAATTGTTCAAGCCGCGCGCGTTCGGCGGCGCGCGCTTCCGGCGTGACGTTGGGCAAGAGCCGCAGCGCGGCGCGGTCGCCTTCGGAGCCGGATGTCAACGGGTCGATCGAGCGATCGAACGCTTCGTAATCGGCAAAAATCTGGTTCAGCTGCGTTTCCGCGCGCGATTGCGCCAGCGCTTCCGGGGCCGCGGCGTAGGCGGCGACGGCGAAGGCCGTGGCCAAGGCGATTCGATGCATGAGTGTATGTCCCCCAAGATTTCGGGCGCGACATTAGCACCCATCGCCGCGATTTCGGCAGCCCCGTTCGTCTCATTGACTCAAGTCGGGCAAAGCCTATCTTCGCCGCGCCAGATTCCGACCTATATTCAGCACCAAGAGGCATCGAATGGCCGGCGCGCGCAGCCCGGGAAGACCGCTATCGCCGCATCTTCAGGTTTGGCGCTGGCACGTGACGATGGCGGGCTCGATTCTGCATCGCGCGACGGGCATGGCGCTTTATGCGGGCGCCGCAGGTCTTGTGATCTGGCTGATCGCCGCCGCGTCGGGGCCGGAGGTTTACACGCCCATCGCGCTGCTGCTCTCGACCTGGTTCGGGCAGCTCGCGCTTTATCTGCTGGTCGGCTGCTTTGCTTACCATCTGGCCAATGGCGTGCGTCACCTCGTGTTCGACACCGGCCGCGGCCTCAATCCGGGCGATGCCGATACAAGCGCCTGGTTCGCCATCCTGTTCGGCATCGCTGCGCCGATTGGCCTGTTTCTGCTGCTGAGCTTCGGACGATGAGCGCCTCTCCCAACGCACGCGGCCACGGCACCGGCCATTTCATCGCTCAGCGCGGCACCGCGATTGCGCTGGCGCTGCTGGCGAGCTGGTTCACGATCGCTGCGGCGCTTTCGATGCCCGATGCAGGTTACGGCTCGGCGGTGGAGTTTCTCACGCCGCCGATGAACGCTGTCGGCGTCATGCTGCTGGTGGCGGCGGGGCTGTATCACATGGCCATCGGCATGGATGAAATCATCGCCGATTACATCGCCAAGCCAAGCACGCGCCGCACGCTTTCGTTCTTGAACAATGCTTTCGCTTTCGTGCTGGGCGCCGCGGGCTTGTTCGCGGTGCTGCGCGTGAGCTTCGGAGTGTAAAGACTTTGCCCGCCTATCAATGGATCGATCACACCTACGACGTCGTTGTTGTCGGCGCCGGCGGCGCCGGCTTGCGCGCCGCGCTCGGCTGCGCGCAAGCCGGGCTGAAGACGGCCTGCGTCACCAAGGTGTTTCCCACGCGCTCGCATACGGTCGCGGCGCAAGGCGGCATTTCCGCGGCCCTCGGCAATATGGGCGAGGACAAATGGCAATGGCACATGTTCGACACCGTGAAGGGGTCGGACTGGCTGGGCGATCAAGACGCGATCGAATATCTCACCAAGAACGCGCCGGCCGCGGTCTATGAGCTCGAACATTGGGGCGTGCCGTTTTCGCGCACCGATGAAGGCAAGATTTACCAGCGCGCTTTCGGCGGCATGACCAAGAATTACGGCGAGGCGCCGATCCAGCGCACGTGCGCTGCGGCAGACCGCACCGGCCACGCCATGCTGCACACGCTGTATGGCCAATCGCTGAAGCACAAGGTCGAGTTCTTTATCGAGTATTTCGCGCTCGATCTCATCATGGAAGGCGGCGAATGCCGCGGTGTCACGGCCTGGCGGCTTGAGGATGGCGCGCTGCACCGTTTCCGCGCGCAACGCGTCGTGTTGGCCACCGGTGGATACGGGCGCATCTATCTCACCTGCACCGGCGCGCATACGCAAACGGGCGACGGCAACGGCATGGTGCTGCGCGCGGGCTTGCCGCTGCAGGACATGGAATTCGTGCAATTCCACCCGACCGGCATTTACGGCGCCGGCTGCCTCATCACTGAAGGCGTCCGCGGCGAGGGCGGCTACCTCACCAATTCGAACGGCGAGCGCTTCATGGAGCGTTATGCGCCGACGGTGAAGGATTTGGCCCCGCGCGACATGGTCTCGCGCGCGATGACGATCGAAATCCGCGAGGGCCGCGGCGTCGGCCCGCGCCAGGACCACATCTACCTGCACCTCGATCACCTCGATCCGAAAATCATTCACGAGCGCTTGCCCGGCATCTCCGAAAGCGCGCGGATTTTCGCCAATGTCGACGTGACGCGGCAGCCGATCCCGGTGCTGCCGACGGTGCACTACAATATGGGCGGCATTCCCACCAATTATCACGGCGAAGCGCTGACAAAACTCAACGGCGATCCCGATGCGGTCGTGCCGGGGTTGATGGCCGTGGGCGAAGCCGCGTGCGTTTCCGTGCACGGCGCCAATCGCCTGGGCTCGAATTCGCTGATCGATCTCGTCGTGTTCGGGCGCGCCGTCGGCTTGCGCTGCGGCGAGGTGCTTGAAGCAAACGCCGCGCAGCGCGACTTGCCGAAGGATGCGGGCGACAGCCACCTCGCGCGCTTTGATCGTTTGCGCAACGCTTCGGGCGGAACGGGCACGGCGCAATTGCGCGAGCGCATGCAGCGCGGCATGCAGGACACCGCCGCCGTTTATCGCACCGGGCCCGTGCTGGAAGAGGGCGCAGGGCTGATGAAGAAGGTGTGGGATGCGAAGTCCGATATTCGCATCGCCGATCGTTCGCTGATCTGGAACACCGATCTTGCCGAAGCCTTGGAGTTCGAGAACCTAATCGCGCAAGCGGTGGTTACGGTGAACGGCGCCGTCAATCGCACTGAGAGCCGCGGGGCGCACGCGCGCGAGGATTTTCCCGAGCGCGATGACGCAGATTGGATGAAGCATACGTTGATCTGGTTGAATGACGACGGCACGACGCGGATCGATT
>JBFWZB010000053.1:14303-16512 GCA_050185805.1 Hyphomonadaceae bacterium | reverse complement strand
AGCTTGAACTAGCTTTCCTCGGCGAAGCGCAGGCCGGCTTTTGCTTCTAGGCGTTCGATCAGCGCGTCGCCCATGGCGGCGGCTGGCGTCCACAGGCCGCCGGGCGTGCGTTCGCGCGGCGTGTCGATGAGGCAAAGCGCGGCTTCTGAAATGATCTTCGAGGTAGAACCGTAGCCGGGGTCTTTGTCGCCGGAGACGCTGGCGCGCGCGACGCGATTGTCGCCGGTCTCGCCGACGAACAGCACCTCGTATGAGCCAGTGTCGCGTTCGTGCTTTGACGGGCCCTGGCCGGGCTTGGGCAGAACGAACTGGCGCAACAGCGCGCGTGATGGCGGCAGCGCCATCAGCAGCATCTGCGTGCGCATTTGATTGGCTGCGGCCTTGGCGCGCTTCTCTCCCGCTTCGCCCGCGCCCATCCATTGCATTTCGTCGTAAACGAAATCGCGGCCGTAGGCGTAGTGGGTCAGCGCGTTGGTGCGATGCACATTCTTGGTGTTGATCGGCGCCATGATGAAGGGCGCCGACCAGCCGATGTCGGCTTCCTCAACTGGCTTATCCCCGCGCGGCTGCGGCGTCAGCCGCTCCGGCGACAGCGCGAACGGATCGGCCATACGCGCCATCAAGCTACGGTCGCGCTTTGCTGCATCGATCGTCGCCAGCATGCTGGCCAGCGTGCCGCCGGAGAACGTCCCCTTCATGCGCCGCACGCGGCCGCGCACCCGCTGCGCGGCGGCGCCGAAGCGCTCGCGCATGATACGCTGCAGGAACCAGACGCCGCAATCGAACGGAATGGAGTCGAAGCCGCAGGAAATGACGATGCGCGCGCCGGAGCGTTTCGCATCGGCGTCATAGCGGGCGATCATCTCGGCGATCCAATTCGGCTCGCCGCAGAGATCCACGTAATCCGTGCTGTTGGCGACGCACGCCGCCAGCATCGGTTCGCCGTAAAGCTGGTAGGGTCCGACCGTGGTGATGATCGCGCGCGTGCGCTGCGCCAGTGCGCCAAGCGCTGCTGCATCGCGCGCATCGGTGTGCAGCAACGGAACGGCGGCGTTCAATTCTTGCGCGACGCTTTGGAGCTTGGCCTGATCGCGCCCGGCCATGGCCCAGCGCACGCCGCCGCCAGCGCCGTAGGCATTCTGCAGGTGCTCGGCGACAAGCCGGCCCGTGAAGCCGGTCGCGCCATAGACGATGACGTCGAACTCGCGCGGGTTCATGGCGCCGGCGCAGCGACGGGCGGCGCAGGGGCGGGACCCGGCGTGTTGATGTCGGCGATGATGCGCCAGACGCCGTCCTCATCCTTGCGCCAGACGGTGACGTAGTGGCCGGATTCGGTGCGCGGCTGTTGCGTCGCTTCGTCAGTCGCTGTCATCGCGTAGCCGCCGGAGGCCACGGCCATGGCGCCGTCCGGCGAAACAGCGACGCGATCCGTGCTGAATTCAAGAGCCAGATTGGGGTCAGCCAGCATGTGGGTCATGCCCTCACGCAGCGAACTTGAATCGGAGATGGCCGCGCCAGGCGCAAACAAAGTCGCGTCCTCGGCGTAGAATGCGATGGCCGCATCCGCATCGTGTGCGGCGATGGCCGCGGCCTGGGCGTTGGCGCGTTCTTGAATGGCGGCGGCCTCCGCCTCGATATCGACACGCGGCGCTTGCGGGCCGCAGGCGGCGAGGGCGGCGGCCAGAATCAAAACGCGCATCGGTGCTCCTGCGAGGATCGCGCTCAACCAAGCGCGTGATTTTACGGCCGGTCAAGCGCGCCCGCTTGCGTTGACGCAAAGACAGCGCTTCATGCTTTGCTTCTCGTGCCGCCTCTCGCCATCGCCGCTGCGCTCATCTCCGCGCTCATCCACGCCAGCTGGAATGCGGCGCTGAAGAGCGGCGGCGGACGCGCGCCGGATCGCATCGCCGATGCGTTTTTGATTGCGCTCGGCGGTCTCGGCATGGGCGCGGCGCTGGCGTTGTGGCGTGGCGCGCCGGAGCCGGCGGCGTGGCCTTTTCTGGCGCTGTCGGTGAGCATCCACCTTTGCTATTGGATCACGCTGTTCAAGAGCTACGACCTTGGCGATCTCTCGCACATCTACACGCTGTCGCGCGGCTCGGCCCCGATGCTGGTGGCGCTGGGCGCCGCGCTGACGGCGGGCGAGATTCCGCCGCCCTTTAAAGCGGCGGGGATCGCCCTGGTTTCGCTGGGCATCCTGCTGGTCGGC
>JBFWZB010000053.1:11120-14203 GCA_050185805.1 Hyphomonadaceae bacterium | reverse complement strand
TCGCTCGGATAGATGAAATAGACCTCGAAGCTTGGGCCCGGCAGATCCGGCAGCACTTTGACCAGGTTCTGATTGCCGCGGGCCATGTAATCGGGAACGGAGGCGATGCCGAACCCGCTCTCGACCGCGCGCAGCATGCCATAGACGTTGTTGATCTCCAGCAGCGGCGGGCGCGGCTTGGCGTCTTCGCGGCCGGCGCGCTGGGCCCAATCCAATTCGCGCATCGGCGTGGGCACGCCGGCCTGATAGGCGATGATGCGGTGATTATCGAGATCGTCGACCTTCTCCGGCGCGCCGTGCCGTTTGAGATAGGCGGGCGAGGCGTACAGGCTGACATGCACTTCGAGCAGCTTGCGCTGGATCAGGTCGGCATGGGTCGCAGCCCACAAGCGAATGGCGCATTCGGCCTCGAGCTTCAGCAGATCGTACTCGCGATCGTCGAGCAGCAATTGCACGCGCGTTTCGGGATAGGCGTCGGCGAAATGAACGAGGCGTGGCGCCAGCCAGGTCGCACCGAACGCGACGGGCGCCGTGACCTTAAGATCGCCGATCACCTTTTCGCGGGCGTCTTTCAGCGTCGATTCCGCGATCACGGCGGCGGCGGCCATTTCTCGCGTGAATTCCCGCAGCGCCATGCCCGGACCGGTCAGCAGCAGGCCGCGCGCGTGGCGCTGGAACAAGGGCACGCCCATGCCGCTTTCCAGAGCCGCGATCTGGCGGCTGACAGAGCTCTGGCTGACGCCGAGCTTTTCGGCGGCGGCGGTGAGGCTTCCGGTCTCGGCCGCATAGTGGAAGGTTTTGAGCTTGTCCCAGTCCATCCCCAAAGCCGTTACGCTTAAAACGCCGTCTTGGCGCCGATTTGCGATGCAATATTGCATAGCTCGACGCATCGGTCGATAGAGTTGGGCCATGTGGTCGACGATTCAGGATCTGACGCGGGTTGAGGTGGCGCATCTGGGTAGCTCCCAGATCACCCTCGGGGGGATTGCGGCGGCGCTCTTGCTGGCGCTGGCCTTCATGGTGGCGGCTTGGCTGATCGGCTCAGCGCTGAAGCGCCTCCGCCAGCGCACGCGCGAGGGCAATGCCGCGCTCTACCTGACCGAAAAGCTGCTGAGCTACGGGCTGGTGATCTTCGGTCTGGTGGCCAGCCTTTCGACGCTGGGGATCGACCTCTCCTCCATCGCCGTGTTCGCCGGCGCCATCGGCATCGGGCTCGGGCTCGGCCTCCAAGGCGTGGTGCGCGAGTTCGTCTCGGGCCTGGTGCTAATCTCGGATCGCTCGCTCCACATAGGCGATTATGTCGAACTACCTGACGGCACGCGCGGCGTGGTGCAGGAGATCGGTCCGCGCGCCACGCGCGTGCGTAATAACGACAACGTCTATCTCCTGCTGCCGAACTCGAAGCTGATCGAGAACACGGTGATCAATTGGACGCTGCGCGGCGAGACACGACGCATTCACGTGCCATTTCGCGTCGCCATCGGCGCAGACAAGGAAAAGGTGCGTGACGCCGTGATCGCCGCGGCGCGCGACGTGCCCTTTACGCTGCCGGAAACGACGACGCGCAAGACCCAGGTCTGGCTTGTCGGCTATGGCGACAGCGCGCTCAATTTCGAGCTCATCGTGTGGCCGACGCTGGAGGCCGTGAAGCGGCCGAAAGCGATGCACGCGGCTTACACATGGGCGATCGACGACGCGTTGCGCCGCGCCGGCGTCGAGATACCGTTCCCACAGCGCGACATCCGGCTGCGCGATTTCTTCGGCGAAGAAGGCGAGGATGCGCTGGCCGCGCTCAAGCTCGAACGGCGGCCGCACTATCGCGCCGAACCAGCTGCCCCGAGCAAGAACGATGCGGCCGAAGATTTGCTGCAGCCGGAAGAACCGCTCGACGTCGATCAGGACGAGGAGCGCGAAAAACGCGCCTAGAAGCCGCTATTCCGCAGCGTGCGCGCTGGCCGCCTGGTCATGCTCCAGGGCGCCGAGGAAGCGCTCGGCTTCCAGTGCCGCCATACAGCCGAGGCCAGCGGCGGTGACGGCTTGGCGAAACACATCATCGGCCACATCGCCAGCGGCGAACACGCCGGGCACATTGGTCGCGGTCGAGTTCGGCGCAGTCTTGATGTAGCCGCCTTCGCGCATCTCGACCTGACCCACGAACAAGTCCGTCGCCGGCACGTGGCCGATGGCGACGAAGACGCCGTCGACCTTGCGCTCTTCGCGCGCGCCTGTTTTCACGTTCTTGAGAATGACGCCGGTGACGCCAGGCGGATTTTCCGTGCCCTCCACCTCTTCAAGCACGGTGTCCCAGAGCACTTCGATCTTGGGGTGGCTCATCAGGCGCTGTTGCGCAATCTTCTCGGCGCGGAGCTCGTCGCGGCGGTGCACCAGCGTTACCTTGGTGGCGAAATTGGTGAGGTAGAGCGCTTCCTCGACGGCGGTGTTGCCGCCACCGACCACGATCACTTCCTTGCCGCGATAGAAGAAGCCGTCGCAGGTAGCGCACGCCGAAACGCCGAAACCCTGGAACTTCTTTTCGCTCGGGATGCCGAGCCAACGCGCTTGCGCGCCGGTGGCGATGATGAGCGCGTCGGCGGTGTAGATTTGCCCGCCGTCGCCCACCAGCTTAAACGGCCGCCGCGCGAGATCGACCGAGACGATGTGATCCTCGACGATGTCCGTGCCGACATGCTTGGCCTGCGCCCGCATCTGCTCCATCAGCCAAGGCCCTTGGATGACGTCGGCGAAGCCCGGGTAATTCTCGACATCGGTGGTGATGATGAGCTGGCCGCCCGGCTGCAGGCCCGCGATCAGCATCGGCTTGCGCATCGCGCGCGCTGCGTAGATGGCGGCGGTGTAGCCGGCCGGGCCCGAGCCGATAATGATGATGGGCGCGTGGCGCGCGGGCTTTTCGGTCATGGAAGCGTGGCCTCGTGGCGAATCGTCTCCGCCAATATGGCGTCCGGGCCTGGGGGGTGAAAGGCGGCGCATCGCCCGGCTGAAACGCATACGAGCTTGGCGATCACGATTTAACCCAGGCCGTTGCGCCGGAGCGCGCCGCCGCCAAAAATGGCGCCATGAACCGG
>JBFWZB010000053.1:0-11020 GCA_050185805.1 Hyphomonadaceae bacterium | reverse complement strand
GCCTGCCGGCGTCGTCGCTCTCATTTCATTTGGCGCATCTCACGCGCGCCGGATTGATCACGCAGCGGCGCGACAGCCGCTCGCTTATCTATGCCGCCGACTTTGCGTGCATGAACGCGCTGGTCGACTTCCTCACCGAAAATTGCTGCGGCGGCGCTTCCTGCGCGTCGGCCCCGGCTGCGCAGAAGAAAAGGAAAGCGTCATGAAGCGTCTGCATGTGCATGTCGGTGTCCAAGATCTGGACCGCTCGATTGATTTCTACTCGACGCTGTTCGCCGCCGAGCCGAGCGTGCGCAAGCCAGATTATGCGAAATGGATGCTCGACGATCCGCGCGTCAATTTCGCCATCTCCTCGCGCAGCGCTGAGGCAGCCGGGGTGCGCCATCTCGGCATTCAGGTCGAGAACGCCGACGAATTGTCCGAGGTCTATGCGCGCCTGGCGAAAGCCGACGGCCCGGTGCTCGAGGAGGGCAAGACGACATGTTGCTACGCCAAGTCTGAAAAATCCTGGATCAACGATCCGCAAGGCGTGGCGTGGGAAACTTTTTTGACCTCGGGTGAAAGCACGACCTATGGCGGCGGCGTTGAGAGCGCGGCCCCCGAATCGCACGCGGCGACGAAGCCCGCTCCGTGTTGCGAGCCGCGCGCCGCGGAGACCGTGGTGTGAACGGAGCGCCGCGCTAACGGACGCGCGCGGTCCACGCCGTGACGATGGCGGCGGCGGCGCGGTCGGTTTCAAGGAGCGGCGGGTAGGACCAGGCCTCCAGCCTGCCATTGAATGGCCGCGCGCAGCCGCGCCGCTGCAGGCTCTGATGAAACCGATCGAGTTTGCCACCCGGGCCATCGACAGCGAGGATGTGGATCGGCTTGCCGGAGGCGGCCGCTTCAGTCGCCATGTTGACGCTGTCGGCGGTGACGAAGATGTGGTCGGCCGCGCCCAGCATGGCGAAATAAGGGTTCAGGCCTTCGCCTTCGAAGTAAACGGCGCAATGCGGCGCGAGCCAAGTGCGGAATTGCAGCCGCGCGGCTTCGCTGGTGCGGCGCGAAACCGTCGCCATCAGCGTGCCGCCAGTTTCGCGTTGCACCTGCACCAGAGAATCGGCGATGGCGCGGGCGCGCTTGGGGCTGATGTCCTGCCGCTTGGACTTGCCGCCGATCAGCACCGCGAAGCGCGGGTTGGGCAAATCGTCGAGCGGCGCGGGGTAATCGTCGCGCGCCTCCTCGAGCCGCTGCGGCGTGACGCGGTGGCAGGCGCCGACGATGGGGATGACGTTCGCGCCCTCCAGTTCGTCGTGGATAGGCGGCACGACGACATCGAACTCGCGCGCATTGACGCGCGGGTCCTGCAGCTGAACCACGAAGGTGCGTCCGCGCGCCCAGTGACGCACGCCCATCGAAAACGGGATCGAGGCGCGGCCGCAGCCGATCCATATATCGGGCCAGGGCGGTTCGATCGGGTCGGCGTCGAGCGCGAGCGATTGCCGCGGCGCCGGCGTGAAGCCGGGCGGCGCCCAGGCCCACGGCGTGCGCAGCCGCACTCGTTTGATGACGACGCGCGCCGGCACGCGCCGGCCAATGGCCTCAGCCAAACCAAGGGCCTGGTTTTCGATGCCTGCGCGGCCGTCGCTGACTGCCCAAATGGTGATGGGCTCGGCTGGCTGGAAGCCGGCGCTTCTCATGCTCGCCCCGCCCTCGGCGTGGTCAGAGGAATTTGACCTTCACGATCTCGTACGATTTGGCGCCGCCCGGGGCCATGACTTCGACGACGTCGCCTTCCTCTTTGCCGATCAACGCGCGCGCGATCGGGGAGGTGACGGAAATCTTGCCCTTGGAGACGTCGCTCTCATCCTCGCCGACGATCTTATACTTGGCCTTGTCGCCGGTATCCTCGTCGATCAGGCTGACCGTAGCGCCAAACTTCACCTGTTTTCCCGATAGCTTGGAGACATCGATCACCTGGGCGCGGGCGATCTTGTCCTCGATCTCGGCGACCCGGCCCTCGATGAAGCTCTGACGCTCTTTGGCGGCGTGATACTCGGCGTTCTCGGAGAGATCGCCGTGCCCGCGCGCTTCAGCGATGGCGGCGATGATCGCCGGCCGCTCTTCTGTCTTCAGACGCTTCAGTTCCGCGTCGAGGGCCTGGTAGCCCTCGGCCGTCATCGGGATTTTTTCCATGTTTTTGGTGGCTTCCTGGTGTCAGTAGGGGAAGGTTGAACCCGCCCCGGTCGGTCCGTCAAGCATAGGCCTGAAGCGCGCGAACGCCGAGATCGGCGCCCGTTTTGAGCCTCCGAATGGCCTGGACGGACGCCCGGGCCCCGGAGACAGTCGTATAATAGGGTATGTTCTGCACAAGCGCTGTGCGGCGAATGGAATAGCTGTCCCGGTAGGATTGGGCGCCTTCCGTTGTGTTGAAGACGAGGTGCACCTCCCCGTTCTTCATGGCGTCCACGATGTGGGGCCGGCCCTGGGCCACCTTGTTCACGCGCTCGATGGCGATGCCTTGTTCGGCGAGATAATCGGCGGTTCCGCCCGTGGCTAGGATACGGAACCCCAGGGCGATGAGGTCGCGGGCGACCGGGACCATGGCGGCCTTGTCGCCATTGCGGACCGAGATGAAGACGCAGCCTTCCGTCGGCAGGTTGGTGCCTGAGGCGATCTGGCTCTTGGCGAACGCGGCCTCGAAATCCTGGTCCAGGCCCATGACCTCACCGGTCGAACGCATCTCCGGGCCAAGCACCGGATCGACGCCCGGGAAGCGGGCGAACGGAAACACCGCTTCCTTCACGGCGACGTGGCCCTTTGACGGCCGGTCGAGCTTCAGCTGCTTCAGCGTCACGCCCGCCATCACCTTGGCTGCGGCCGCGGCGATCGGCCGGTTGATGGCCTTGGCCACGAAGGGCGCGGTGCGCGAGGCGCGCGGATTGGCCTCCAGCACGTAGATGTCGCCGTCTTTCACAGCGAACTGGATGTTGATCAGGCCGCGCACATCGAGCGCGCGGGCGAGCTTCTCGGTTTGCGCTTCGATCTCTTTGACGATCTTGGCCGGCAGCGAATAGGGCGGCAGCGCGCAGGCGCTGTCGCCCGAATGCACGCCGGCTTCTTCGATGTGCTCCATCACACCAGCGACGAACACGTCCTTGCCGTCGCAGATGGCGTCGACATCGACCTCGATCGCATCGCGCAGATAGCGGTCGATAAGCACCGGCTTTTCTTCCGAGGCTTGCACAGCTTCGGTGACGTAGCGCATGAGCCCGGCCTCATCGTGGACGATTTCCATGGCCCGGCCGCCGAGCACGTAGGAGGGACGCAGCACGACCGGGAAACCGATCTTGCGCGCGCCTTCAAGCGCCTGTTCGGGCGAGCGCGCGGTGGCGTTCTCCGGCTGCTTCAAACCGATCCGATGCAGCAGCGCTTGGAAGCGCTCGCGATCCTCGGCCAGATCGATGGCGTCGACGCTGGTGCCCAGGATCGGCGCGCCTTCATCCTCCAGCGGCTGCGCCAATTTCAGCGGCGTCTGCCCGCCGAATTGCACGATGAGCCCTTGCACCTCGCCGCGCTGCTTTTCCGTCTCCAGGATTTCCAGCACGTCTTCGGTGGTGAGCGGCTCGAAATAGAGCCGGTCGGAGGTGTCGTAGTCGGTCGATACGGTCTCGGGATTGCAATTGATCATAATGCTTTCGACGCCGAGCTCTTCGCAGGCGAAGGCGGCGTGACAGCAGCAATAATCGAATTCGATGCCCTGGCCGATGCGATTGGGGCCGCCACCGAGAATGATGATCTTCTTGGCGTCCGATGGATCGGCTTCGCATTCGGGCGTGGCGCCGAACGCGCTCTCGTAGGTCGAATACATATAAGGCGTAGTGGCGCGGAATTCCGCGGCGCAGCTGTCGATGCGCTTGAATTGCGGACGTACGCCGAGTTTCCGTCGCGCGGCGCGCACGTCGCGCTCCTTTGTGCCTGTCAGCCTGGCGAGGCGCGCGTCGGAAAAGCCTTGCGCCTTGAGGGCGCGGAAGCCAGCGGCGTCCTTGGGCAGGCCGTCTGCGCGCACCCGCCCCTCGGCAGCGACGATTTCTTCAACCTGGCGCACGAACCACGGATCGTAATGCGCGGCGGCGCAAATCTCTTCGACGGCGAGGCCGCGGCGCAAAGCTTCGGCGACGACAAGCAGGCGATCGGGTTTCGGTGCGATCAGGCGCGCGCGCACGGCGGCGCGGCCCTGGTCTTCGTCCGCAGCGCCTTCAATGGCGATTTCGTCCAGGCCCATCAGACCGATGTCGAGTGAGCGCAGCGCCTTCTGCAGGCTTTCTTGGAAGGTGCGCCCGATCGCCATGGCTTCGCCCACGCTTTTCATCGACGTAGTCAGCGTGTTGTCGGCGCCGGGGTAACGCTCAAAGGCGAAGCGCGGAATCTTGGTGACGACATAATCAATGGTCGGCTCGAAGCTCGCGGGCGTCGCGCCGCCGGTGATGTCGTTGGCGATTTCGTCGAGCGTATAGCCGATGGCCAGCTTTGCCGCGACTTTGGCGATAGGAAAGCCCGTGGCTTTCGAGGCCAGCGCCGAGGAGCGCGACACGCGCGGATTCATCTCGATCACGACCATGCGGCCGGTTTGCGGATCGACCGCGAATTGCACATTCGATCCGCCGGTTTCGACGCCGATTTCACGCAGCACCGCGATCGAGGCGTTGCGCATGATCTGATATTCTCGGTCGGTAAGGGTGAGCGCAGGCGCAACGGTGATTGAGTCGCCGGTATGCACGCCCATCGGGTCGATGTTCTCGATCGAGCAGACGATGATGCAATTGTCCGCCTTGTCGCGGACCACTTCCATCTCGAACTCTTTCCAGCCGATGATGCTTTCCTCAACCAGCACCTCGCTGATCGGAGAGGCGGCGATGCCACGTTCGACGATTTCCTTAAACTCTTCGAGATTGTAGGCGACGCCGCCGCCGAGGCCGCCTAGCGTCAGAGATGGTCGGATGATGGACGGCAGCTGCACGTAGTCGAGCGCGGCGAGCGCTTGCTCCATCGTGTTGCACAAGCGCGAGCGTGGGCTTTCCAGCCCGATCTTGTCCATGGCGTCGCGGAATTTCTGCCTGTGTTCGGCCTTCTCGATCACATCGGCCTTGGCGCCGATCATTTCGACGTTGAACTTTTCCAGCACGCCCGCGCGCTCAAGATCGAGCGCGCAATTGAGCGCGGTTTGTCCGCCCATGGTTGGCAACAAGGCGTCGGGGCGTTCCTGCTCGATGATCTTGGCCACGATGGCCGGGGTGATGGGCTCGACATAGGTGGCGTCGGCCAAGCCCGGATCGGTCATGATCGTCGCGGGATTGGAATTGACCAGGATGACGCGATAGCCCTCGGCTTTCAGCGCCTTCACCGCCTGCACGCCGGAATAATCGAATTCACAGGCCTGACCGATGATGATCGGGCCGGCCCCGATGATCAGGATCGATTTGAGGTCCGTACGTTTCGGCATGCGTCTCCGCCCGCTTTGTGCGGCTGGGAATCGATCCATTCAGCGGATCGCGCGTGCTTACGGCTCGGGGGCGGGCGGCGCAAGGGCGCCCAAACGGCACGCGCGCCGCAGCACTGCTCAGGCCGCCGCCACCGCCTCGATTTCGAGCAGCCAAGCCTCGTCGTAGATGCCGGTGAGCACGATGGTGATGGCCGGGCAGCGTTCGCCCAGCACGGCGCGGCGCAGTCCCGCGCTCTGCGCGATCAGGGCGCGATCGGAGAGGAAAATGGTGGCTTTGACCAGATTGTCGAAGCTCATGCCGGCGGCCTGGAGCTGACGCTCCACATTGGCCCAAGCGAGGCGGTACTGGCTGGGATAGTCCGGCGGCACGGCGCCGTCGGCGTCGGCGGGAACCTGGCCGCTGACGAAGAGGAGGCGAGAGAAGCCGCTCACCTCGCAGGCTTGGGCGAAGGCGGTTTCGGTGTTCGGTTCAAACGATCGGCGCTGCATGGCTTGTCCTGGAGGGCGGCTCGGCTTGCGAGCCTGCTCGGGCTGCCTAGTCTGCCCCGGCGCGCCGTTCGCGCCGCCCGGAAAGATTGCGGCTGGGCCGTTCAATTTGCGGAAGCGCCATGGATGCGATCGACAAGGCCTTGCTGGACCTGCTGACGGCGGATGCGAGCCGGCCGCTCAAGGCGCTCGCTGGCGAGGTCGGGCTTTCCGTCAGCACCGTGCGCGAGCGCATCGCCCGGCTCCAAGGCGCGGGCATTATCAAACGCTTTACCATAGAGCGTGACGCGGACGCCCATGGCGTGCGTGCGCTGCTGTCACTGCGCTTGCGCCAAACGCCTGATCCGGCCGTGGTGGCGGCGCTGCTGCAACGCCCGGACGTGCTCCGCTGTTACTCGCTTGCGGGGCCCGTGGATCTGCAACTCGAACTTACCGGCGACACGATCGCTGCACTCAACGAAGCGCGCGACGCCATTGCGCGCCTTGAAGGCGTGGCGGAGGTGGAGACTGCGTTCGTGCTCAAACGCGACAAGGGCGGATAGCGCGAAAATCGATTGCGTTTCTGTAAACGCGCTGCGCTTAGGGCTGCGAAAAGAAGCGTGAAGCGCAAATTAAGTACGAATGTCTTGAATTTCGCGGCGCAAAAGCGCGCGTAAACCACGCCTCCTTATCGGGCGTTAAGCGCGATGTGCGACAAGTTCCACGCTGAAATGGGTCCATTGTTTAGAGGCCAACAATGTTTGGGCGTGGGTTAAAGCAAGGTTTGCGCGGGTTTAAGCGCGATCGCCGCGGCAACGTGGCGATGCTGTGGGCGCTGATGGGCTCGGGCCTCGTCGGCCTTGTGGGCATGACGGTCGATTTCACGCGCGCGCAAACGATGCGCACGCAGCTGCAGAACGCCGTCGATGGCGCGGCGCTGGCCGCGGCCCGTGGCGCCAATGTCACCGATGAAGCCCGCATCGCCGCGGCGCGTTCGTACTTTGACGCCGAGGCAGGCCATCTGGTGGACGCCTCAACAGTTTCGATCGTCGAGACCTCTGACGGTGTGTACGAAGTGCACGCGGCCGGGCGCGTCGCTGGCGGTCTGACCAGCCTTATCTCTCCCGCCGGCTGGACGGTTTCGGTTGAATCAGAGGCGCGCGAAAGCGGCGTCAACCTCGAAGTCGCGATGGTGCTCGACATCACCGGCTCGATGTCCGGCAGCCGCATCGCCGATCTGCGCACCGCCGCCGCCGACCTCGTCGACATCGTCATCCGCGATACGCAAACGCCGTATTATTCGCGCGTTGCGCTGGTGCCGTATTCGCAAGGCGTCAATGCCGGCGCGTGGGCCGCGCAAGCGCGTGGCGCCGTGCGGGGGCCGACGAACATCACCGCCGCGACCTGGGTCAACGGCCCGCAACGCAATGTCGGCGGCGCAACGCGCGCCAACCCGGTGGTGATCACGTCGAACGGCCATGGCTTTCAGGACGGCGAAACCGTCTATATCAGCGGCGTCAACGGCATGACGCAGCTGAACAATCGCCGCTACACGATCACGCGCATCAACAACAACCGTTTCAGCCTCAATGGCGTGAACGGGACGGGCTACAACAACTACACCAATAACGGCATCATTCGCCGCTGCTTCACCGACACCTGCGAAATCCAGGTGACGTCGGATGATCACGGCCTCGACAACGACGATTACGTCTACGTCTCCGGCGTCAACGGCATGACGCAAATCAACAATGGCGCCAACGCCACGTGGCAAGTTGAAGACGTGACGGACGATACGTTCGTCCTCAGCGGTTCGAACGGCCCGGGCGCCAACAATTACAACAATGGCGGCACGGCGCAGTGCACCGAGAACGGCTGCCAGTTGCTGCGCTTCAGCAACGCCAGCAATCCCTCGTCGCTGCGTGTGTTCGACATCAGCTCCTGCGTGTCCGAGCGGACGGGCCCGCAAGCTTATAGCGACGCCGCGCCCGCAATTGCTTTGGTCGGCCGCAACTACCCCGCGGACAACAATCCCTGCCCGGCGGCGTCCATCCTGCCGCTGACCAGCAATCAGACCGAACTGACCAACCGCATCAACGGCTTCCAGGCCGCTGGTTCGACGGCCGGCCAGATCGGGATGGCCTGGGGCTGGTACATGCTGTCGCCGAACTTCGGCTCGATGTTCGCCGGCGAAGGGCGGCCGGCGCCGTACGGCCAGCGCGATGTGATGAAGATCGCCGTGCTGATGACGGACGGCGCTTTCAACACTACGTATTGCAGCGACGTGATCAGCCGCGACGCCGGCTCCGGCAGCGGCAACGCCTCGGATCACATCAATTGCAACGCCACCAATGGCGACGGCTTCGATCAAGCCGAGCAATTGTGCACGGCGATGAAGAATGCGGGCGTCACCGTCTATACGATCGGCTTCGACGTCGGCAACGATCCGGATGTCACCCGCGTGATGCGCAATTGCGCTTCCTCGACGGCGCAGGCCTATTCGGCGTCGAACGGCGCGCAATTGCGGGCAGCCTTCCGCAGCATCGCGCTCTCGATTACGCAATTGCGATTGTCACGCTAAACAGCGCGCGACCGATCAAGCGGAGAGCCCGGTTCGAAAGCGCCGGGCTCTTCTGCTATTCGGCCGGCGGCTGGAAGACGATGGCGATGCGCGTGCGCGCGCCTGCCGACGCTGAACCGTCGGAAAGCGTCGGCCGCGCGCGATACGCACTCGCGGCCGAAAGCGCGGCGGGTCCGAAGCCGCCGCCGCCCGGGGTTTCGCTGGCCACGGCGCACGCCAGTGAAAGGTCTGCGCGCACGGTGCAGGCCAACTCAACGCGGCCGCCGGCGCCATCGCGCAAAGCACGCGATGGATAAAGATCGGAAATCCGGCGCGCCGATGGACGCTGCGCCCACACCACTGTGCCTTGCGGCGGCGCTGGCGTCGCACGCGGCTGCTGCGGCGGGCTGGTCGCAGCGGTCTGCGTGGCGGCGGGTTGTCCCGCCGGGGGAGGCGCGATTTGCGCCGGACCGCCAGGCGCGGTGGTGTTGGCGGCGAGTTGCTGGCTCGGCGGGTTGAGCGGCACCGCCGTGGCGGGCGCCGCTTGCGGTTCGGTCCAAGAGGTGCGCGGCGCGGGCGGGGGCGTCGCCTTTTCCGCTTCCTGCTGCCGCTGACGCTCAAGCTCACGCTGGCGCGTCCGTTCGCGCTCGCGCTGCTCCTGGCGCCGCACCGCAGCCGGGTTCGGCGCCGCTGACGCAAGCTCGACGGGCTCTTCCACATTTTCGCTGCCGCCGACGCCGTACTCGGCGGGCGCCAGCGGATCGCTCAGCGGATCGGCCTGGGTTTGCTGTTCGGCCACCTGATCGCCGGCTTGGCCGCCGCCGTTGAAATAGAGGCCTGCCGCGAGGGCGCCGCCGCCGAGCAGCAGCACCAACACCAGAATGCGCAGCAGCCCGGCGCGCGATGGCTCGGCCGGTTCGGACGCGTAGTCGCGGCCATAGACGGGCGGCGGTTCGCGGCGCGGCGGCGGTGGTTCGGCGCGGCGCGCCACGGGCGCGGGCTCAGGCCGACGCGGGGCTGGCTCCACCCGCGGCGGCGTCGCGGGCTCAACCCGGCGTACCGGCGCAGGTTCGGCGCGCCGCGCTTGCGGCGGAGGCTCCGGGCGGCGCGACGGCGGCGCGGCGGCGCGCGCGGCTTCGTGCAGATTGCTCGGCTGCGGCGCCGCCGTGAGTTGCTTCAAGCGCAGCTCGGCGACTTCCGAGAACGCGCCCTCGGCCCCGTACCTGGCTAGGTAATCCATGAAGTCAGCCGGATTGCGGCTGTTGCGGATGGCGCGCCAATGCTCGGCCTCGGAGCCCAGCTGATCGTGCGGCTCGTGCTCGCGCGCATAAGCGGCGGGCTGCGGCGGCGGTATTGGCGCGGCGCGCGACGGCGCAGCGGGCGGCGGGCGCAGGCTCGGCGGCTCTTGAAACGCGGCCGCCGCCGGGCGGGCGGGCGAGGCGCCGACAGAAGCGCGCTGTGAATTGACCATACGGTCGACCGCGAAGAAGAGCGGATCAAGCGCGGGATCTTCGGGATCGCCGGTCCAGCCGTTCAGCGCGAAAGCGGGGCTGTGGCCGATGCTATCGGGCGGCGGCGGATCGATCAGGCTGGCGACGACCGCTTTTTCGGCGTCGATGACGCGTTGCGCGGCGTCGAGAAAGGGGCGCGAGCGGATGCTGGCTTGTGACCAAACGATGACGCCCGCGCCGGTCGAGCGCAGGGCGCCGTCGCTCGCTGGAGCGCCGCCAACGGTAAAGCCTGCCCGTTCGAACATATCCGCAAGCGCTTTCGCCTGCAGTTCGTCCTCACGGACACAAACGATCAGCACGTCCGCCATGACGTCTCCCGGCGTCCCCCGCTCAGGCCCCATGCGGTGAATGAAACGCAAATAGCATGGAACAGAAGGGGCCTGCCACTGGGTAAGCGATGGTAAACGGCTAAAAACGCATCAAGGCGGTCGCGCAAAGGACGCAATCGGTTGCGGGGCGCGAGGGCGGGGTGCGCATTTCCCCGTATACGCAGCGCTCGCGCCGGCGCGAGCGGCGCGCGGCAAGGGTGGGAGCCCGGACGATGCGACGGCCTTGGACGCTTCTAATTGTGGTTGCTGTCGCGGCATTAACCACGGCGGGCTGCGCCGTGAGCGAGAGCCGCGATCGCGCGCGGCGCGCGGCCTTAGCCCAAGACATCGTCGACGACGCCATCGCCTACAACGAGGCTTACAGCGGCGCCATCAACGGCCAGATATTGCTCAACATCCTGCGCGCATATAACCGCCAGCCCCGCCAATACATGTCGATGAGCGGCTTCTCCAATGCGTCGCCCGGCACGCGCTCCGGCGGCGTCAGCGTCGGCGGCATTCCGCTCGACCGCTTGGGCGAGCGTTGGGGCGAGGGCGGCTTCGCCTTGGGCGCCGAGGCGCGGCTTGCGCCGGATTACACGGTGCAGCCCTTCGGCACCGAGGACTTCGCCCGCATCGCGCTCGAGCCGACCTCGCGCGACGTGTTTCACCATTATTGGCACTCGGGCTGGAA
>JBFWZB010000052.1:0-17762 GCA_050185805.1 Hyphomonadaceae bacterium | reverse complement strand
CGGACGCTCACAGCCCGGCGCACGCCAGGATCGCTTCAGTCAATTCATCCGGCCGCGAGAAATACGCCGAATGGCTGGCGTCGATCTCGACCACGCGCGCGCAGGGCGTGCGCGCCAGCATGCGCCGCTGCAGCGCGGGGCCGACAGCGCGATCCTGCGTCAGCACGATATAGCCGCGCGGAATGGCGCCCCAGCGCTCTTGCGTGATCGGCGTCGGCGTCAGCGTCGGCCCAAGCGGCTCGGGCGTCAGCAGCGCCTGGCACAGCGCCACATCGTCGTCGCTGCAATCGTGATAGAGCGCCTCTCGGAACGCTTCTGCGCGCAACATGTCCCAGCCTTCGGCCTGGTTGATGTCGAGGTTCGCGCGGACCAGAGATTCCTCGTCGCTGATCGCCCAATCCAGCACGCGCTCATCCGGCGGCACGAGGTAAGCCGCCAAGTAAACAATCGCCGCCACTTTCTCCGGCCGCGCTTCCGCCGCCGCCGAAGCCACAACGCCGCCGCGCGAATGCGCCACCAGGACGGCCGGCGCATCGCGCGCATCCAGTTCGCGCGTCACCGCGGTCACGTAATCGGCAAGCGTCAGTCGTGTGATCGGGTGTTTGTCGCGGCCGCGCCCAGGCATGTCGGGCGCAACCGCGTCGTGCCCGCGTGCGCGCAGGCGCTGCAACGGGCGATGCCAACACCAGCCGGCGTGCCAGGATCCGTGAATGAGAATGAAGCTGGCCATTGCGGTTTCTCCCGAACGGCCCGGGACTACGCCAATGCGCCGCTGCGCGCTGGCCGTTTGCGGACTTGCCGCTGCGGCGGCCCCCCGCTAAACCCCGCGCCCATGGCCGGCCATTCCAAATTCGCCAACATTATGCACCGCAAGGGCGCGCAGGATAAAAAGCGCGCTCAACATTTCACCAAGCTCGCCCGCGAAATTCAGGCGGCGGTGAAGCTCGGCGGGGCCGATCCCCATTCCAACCCGCGCCTCTATCGCGCTATCGCGGCGGCGCGCGCGCAATCCATGCCGAAGGACAACATTCAGCGCGCGATCGATCGCGGCGCGGGCGGCGGCGGCGAGAACCTCGAAGAGATTCGCTACGAAGGCTTCGGCCCCGGCGGCATCGGCATCATCGTCGAATGTCTGTCCGACAACCGCAACCGCACCGCCGGCGACGTGCGCGCCGCGTTCGCGAAGAACGGCGGTAATCTCGGCGAAACCAATTCCGTCTCCTTCGCCTGGAAGCGCGTCGGCGAGATTCGCTACCCGCTGGATAAGGCCGGCGAGGACGCGATGCTGGAGGCCGCCATCGAAGCGGGCTGCGACGAATGCGAGGCCGACGAAGAGGCGCATGTCCTCACCTGCGACATGAACGCGCTCGCCGCCGCAGTGGACGCGCTTTCGCAAAAATTCGGCGAGCCCGCCTCCGCCAAATTCGTCTGGCGCACCGAGATCGCCATTCCCATCGAAGGCGACGGTGCTGAATCGCTGATGAAGCTGCTCGACCAGCTCGACGATCTGGACGACGTGCAGAACGTCTATTCCAACGAAGACATTTCCGAAGCCGAACTCGCGCGCTTGAGCGCCTAGAGCAGCCGCGCCATCTGCGTCGCCGCCATCACCAGCGGTGGCGTCAGCATGCCGAGCAGCGTCGCTGCTGCGGCCGCCGCCAATGCAACGCCAAGCTTGGAAAACCAGCCGCGCTTCCCGCGCACTACGACGAAATCGGCGTCGATCACGCGCGCATCCGGCCTGAACGGCCGTTCGCATGGGCTGAGGCGCGTAATGCGGCGCATGGGCCGAAACCCTCGGCGTCAATCGCGGCGAAGCTGGGGCGGCGCGCCTAACCATCGGGACACAAAAATCCCCGGGCGCGCGGGGGGAGAACACGCCCGGGGATCGATGTAGCGGCGAAACTCGCGGGGGGAGGGGATTAGAAGCTCCGCCGCCTAAGCCAGGAATCAATGAGGTTCGGGGCCTCTTGTTCCATCCGATCACTTTGAACTGAACGCGTCACTGGAGTTTGGCGAACTGGCGCCAAAGTGCGTCAGCCGAAGCGATTGTTGCGATCGCGCGCCTCCGCATAGATGCGCTGCGACAAACGGTCGAACCGGCGGTCGAGTTCGGCGCGCTCGCGCACCGTCAGGCCGCGAGCGCGGTAGCTGTTTTCGAGGTGGGCAATAGCCCCGAACTCGGCGCGCAGCGCCTGCCCCTCCGCGCGCGACAGCGAGCCGTTGCGCAAGCCCGCATCGATACGCGCATCGAGCTGACGTTGGCGCTGATTGATCGGAACCCAATTGTCGCGATCCTGCCTATCGTTCCGTTCGTAGCGCACGCGCTGGCTTAGCGCATCGAACCGGCGGTCGAGGTCTGCGCGTTCGCTGTATGACAGCCCGTTGGAGGCGCGATAGCGCGCCTCGAGCCGGGCGATGTCGCGAAATTCCGTCCGCAGGCGAACGGCTTCATTGCGCGTCAGCGATCCGTTGCGCACGCCGACATCTATGCGTTGATCGAGTTGCGCTTGGCGTTGATTGATCGGCTGCCAATACTGAGCCGACGCCGGCGCGGCGATAGCGAGTGTGGTCGCCGCGGCGGCGATAGCGAGAAGTTTCTTCATAATCGCACCTTCCTTGCAGCATCCCTCTGCGCGTGCGGTCAAAGCGCGTGGGCGCGCTTCGTTCCTGTGGAACAGCATAATCGCGGGCTTGGCGCCGCTTTGCCCGATCGGCGCCAAAGTGTGCATGGGTGCGGCGGTGAAAGGGGTTGCGGAACCTGCCGGGCGGTTCCATACCCCGCACCGGGATTCCGGAGAAGAATGCGGATGGCGCAAGACAAACTGGTTGTCGTGTTCGGCGGCTCGGGCTTTGTCGGCAAGCACGTCGTCCGCGCGTTGGCGAAGCGCGGTTTGCGCGTCCGCGTGCCGATGCGCCGCCCTCATCTCGGCCACGAATTGCGTGTCCTGGGCGACGTCGGCCAGATCCAGCTGGTGCAAGCCAATGCGCGCTTCCCTGACTCCATTGCGCGTGCGCTTGAAGGCGCGGACGCTGTCGTGAACCTGATCGGTGTTCTGCACGAGCAGGGGAGGCAGAGCTTCCAGGCCATGCATGTGGAAGCGGCGCGCACTATCGCCGAGGAAGCCGCGAAAGCCGGAATCTCGCGTCTGGTGCACGTCTCCGCCATCGGCGCCGCGGCTAAGGGCGCGCGCTATGCGCGCACCAAGTATGAAGGCGAGCGCGCGGCGCGCGACGCCTTTGCCGCCGCGACCATTCTGCGGCCGTCGATTGTGTTTGGTCCTGGCGACGGCTTCTTCAACCGCTTCGGCGCCATGGCGCAAATGGCGTCGGCGATCCCGATCTTCGGCGCGCTGCCACTCATCGGCGGCGGCAAGACGAAGTTTCAGCCGGTCTTCGTTGGCGACGTCGCCGACGCCGTGTGCGCCGCGCTTGAGCGCGCCGACGCGCAAGGCCGCGTTTACGAACTGGGCGGGCCACGCATCTATTCGTTCAAGGAGCTGATGCTTTTCATCCGCGATCAGACCGATCGCCGCGTGCCGCTGGTGTCGTTGCCCTTCTTCGTCGCCCACCCGCTTGGGCTCGTGCTCGGTTGGGCCTTCAAGCTCATTCCGTTCGCTGATCCGCCGCTCACCGGCGATCAGGTGAATATGCTCAAGCGCGACAATGTCGTCGGTTCGGAGCCGGGCGTCGGCGCATTGTCCGATCTCGGAGTCGCGCCATTGGAAACGGTCGAAGCCATCGCGCCAACGTATCTGTGGCGCTTCCGCCCGTACGGCCAATTCCAGACCAAGCAGAATCCGGCATGAACCGCAGGCTTTGGCCGCTGGCTACGCTGCTCTTCGGCATCGCCACTCTGGCAGCTTTTCTCGGCCTCGGCGCGCAGCCGGCTGTTCGAGCCGCCTACGAGCCCGATCTGGTCAGCACCGCCGTCAGCGTCTTTCAGCGCGCGGAATCGCTCTCCGATCTCGTGCGCGTGTTCGGCGCGCCGCCCAATCCGGCTATCATTCACGCGCAGAACGCCATCAACACGCTCGATCTCTCGGCCTTCATTCCCGCTTACGCGCTTTTCCTCGTCGCAGCGGCGATCATGATCGGCGGTTGGCGCAATCGCTGGGCGCAGGCCGCGATCGTATTCGGTTTGCTCGGCGCCGCCGCCGACGTGATGGAAACGTGGAAGCAATTGCAGATTGGCGCGATCTTCGCTGCGGACAGCCTCGCCGCCGAAGAATTCCTGCCGCTGGCGCCATGGCATTGGCTCAAATATCTCGCGCTCGCTCTCAACGGTCTGGCCGTGGCGACGCTGTTCGTCACGGCTGGGCGAAAGCACTGGCTGTTGGCTGCGATCGCGGCGGCGCCGCTGCCGCTGGTCGGCGCGGCGTATCTCGATGCGCTGTCCACCCGCACCTTCGCCTCAGCGTTCGCGCTCTATTGGATCGCGCTCTTGCTGCTCGCTGCCTGGCGCACGATCCGGCCGCCGCCACAGCCGGCCGCAAGCTAGACCCGCGCCTCCGGCGCCAGATGCTGCGCCTTTAATCCGAAATCTGCGCCGAGATAGTCGGCGACGATGGCGCGGTGGCAATCGCGCCAATCGTGTTCGAGGCACATGAGGCAAGCGCGGCCCTTGCCGGCCAGCTCGGCGGCTTCCGCCAGCGCCATCTGGCTTTCGGGCGCCGCCAGCTTGGCCTCGAAAATCTTGCGCATGGTTTTCGTATCGCCCTTGCGCGCGGCTTCGCGCCCCGCCTTCGGCGTGCCCAGCGCTTTCATGTGCACATAAGCGATGCCCGCTTCGCTGAGGCTCGCCATCAGGGCTTTCTTGGAGAAGCCGGCGCGCCGCGAATTGGCGATGTCGCGCACGTCGATCAGCGTCTTGATTTTCGCGGCCTTAAGCGCTGCGACGAAATCGGCGGGCCCGACTTTCTCATACCCGACAGTCCAGATCTTCGCCGTCACAGCCAGCCCATCGCGAGCGCGGCGAGCAAAACGCCGCCAAGCGCGATGCGATACCACGCAAACGGCGCGAAGCCCACGCGCGTCACGTAATCCAGGAACGGCTTCACCACCGCCGCCGCGGCCAGGAAGGCGAACACGAAGCCCACGGCGATCTCCGCGATGCGGTCGCCGCCGATGTGATCCTTCACCTGGAGAAAGTCATAGATGAACGCAGCTATCATGGTCGGCATCGCCAGGAAGAAGGAGAATTCCGCCGCCGCGCGCCGGTCCAGGCCCAGCAGCAAGCCGCCATAAATCGTGGCGCCCGAACGCGAGACGCCGGGTATCATGGCGATGCATTGCATGAAGCCGACAGCCACGGCGCGCCAGATTGGCGTTTCCGCTGCATCCGTCACCACAGGCGTCGGCCTGAAGCGCTCCAGCAGCAACATGGCGAGACCGCCGATCAGCAACGCCCAGGCGATGACGCTGAGGCTTTCGTACAGCACCGTCTTGACGTAATCCGCCGCGAAGAAGCCGATCGCCACCGCCGGGAGAAAGGCCAGGAACAGCATCAGCGCGAAGCGCCGCGCTTCCGGTTTGGTCGGCAGGCCCAGCACCACGTCGATGATGCGCTGACGATAAAGCCACATCACCGCGAGGATCGAGCCGAGCTGGATCATCACCGTGAAGGCGCCGCCCGGATCGTCATAGCCGATCAGGTCGCCGGCGATGAGCAAATGGCCGGTGGAGGAAACGGGCAGAAACTCGGTCAGCCCCTGCAGCACGCCCAGGAACGCCGCCCGCACCAGATCGAGCCAATCCATCTACCGCCGCTCCGCCAGAATCGCGCCTGCGCCCGGGTGTGCAAGAAAGCCGCCGTGATGGGAAGCCGCTAACGCCGTGGGCTGCACTGAGATGGATTCTGCGTCGCAGGAGCGCGGTCGACGCCGCCGCGCCGCGGCGCCATATGTGCGGCGTGACGCACGCCGCCGCCTCGTCCGCTGAACACGCCCGGCTCACCAGCCGCACCGCGCTGCTTTCAGTTGCGGTCGCCGTTTTTCTGGTGGGGCTCAAAGCCTGGGCCTGGTTTACGACATCGTCGGTGGCGATGCTGTCGTCGCTGGCCGATTCCACGCTCGACCTGGCGGCCTCGCTGTTTACGCTGTTCGCCGTTCGCTACGCCGCTGCGCCGCCGGATCGCGAGCATCGCTACGGGCATGGCAAGGCGGAAGCCTTCGCCGGCCTGATGCAAGCGGGGCTCGTCGCCATCTCCGCAGTGCTGATCGCGGTGGAGGCGATCAAGCGCTTCGCCGATCCGCAGCCGATCTCCAACGGGCTGCAGGGGATCGGCGTCATGATCGTCTCCATCGCCGCCACCGCATTGCTCATAAGCATGCAAAGCCGCGCCATCGCCCGCACCGGCTCGGTCGCCACCAAGGGCGATCGCTTGCACTACGCCGCTGACGTCCTTTCCAACATCGCCGTGCTGCTCGGCTTGGCGGCGGGCGCCTTTCTTGGCTTGGCTTGGGTCGATGCCGCCGCCGCGTTGTTCGTCGTGGTGCTGCTGCTGCACGGCGCGCGCAAAATCGGCGCCGACGCCGCCAATCACCTGCTCGACCGTGAAGTGCCGGACGAAACCCGCGCTCGCATCCGCGCCCTTGCCGAAGCCGATCCGCGCATCGCCGCCGTGCATGAATTGCGCACCCGCACCAGCGGCCCTTACATGCACATCCAATTCCACGCCGACCTCGATCCGGCGCTGACGCTGGAGGCTGCGCACGCAATCGTTGTCGCCGCGGAGGAGCGCATTCGCGCCGAATTTCCGACCGCCGACATCATCATCCATCCCGATCCAAGCGGGCGCGCCGAACCGCACGGGCACGAAGATTTCGAGCCCCGTGCCGAGCGTTGAGGCGCTGAAGGCGCACGCGTCGGCGCTCGGCTTCGACGCTTGCGGCGTGGCCGACGCCGCCGCGCCCTGGCCCAACGACGCGCACCTGCGTGAGTTTCTCTCTCTCGGCCGCCATGGTGATATGAACTGGATGGCGCATGCGCCGCGCGCGCATCCCGCAGTGCTCTGGCCCGAAGCCAGGAGCGCCATTCTCGTCGGTCAATCCTACGCGCCAGAATCCGATTCCCTCGCGCTGCTTGGGGCCAAAGGCGATGGGCTTGTCTCAGCCTATGCGGCGCGGCGCGATTATCACGACGTCATCAAGGGCAAGCTCAAGACGCTGGCGCAATGGATCGCGCGCGAGAGCGGCGCCGAGGTGAAGGTCTTCGTCGACACCGCGCCATTGATGGAAAAGCCGTTGGCGCAGCGCGCCGGATTGGGCTGGCAGGGCAAGCACACCAATCTGGTGTCGCGTCAGCATGGCTCGTGGCTTTTCCTCGGCGCCATTCTCACCGCCGCGGCTTTCGACGCCGACAGCCCGCACGACGATCATTGCGGGCAATGCCGCGCTTGTCTGGACATCTGCCCCACAAACGCATTCCCGGCGCCGTATCAACTCGATGCGCGCCGCTGCCTCGCCTACCTCACCATCGAGCACAAGGGACAAATACCGGCGGAGTTCCGCCAAGCACTCGGCAATCGCGTCTACGGCTGCGACGACTGCCTCGCCGTCTGCCCGTGGAACAAGTTCGCGGAGACGGCGCGCGAAACGCGCATCGCCTTGCGCGACGATCTGCGCCTGGCGCCGCTGGCTGCGCTGGCCGCGCTCGATGACGCCGCCTTTCGCGCTCGTTTCGCCGGCACGCCGGTCAAGCGCACCGGCCGCGACCGATTCGTCCGCAACGTGCTGTGCGCCATCGGCAATTCGGGCGACGCCGCGCTCGCGGCCGCCGCTGAGGCGCGTTTGGGCGACGCCTCGCCCTTGGTTCGCGGCATGGCGGTATGGGCTTTACGCCGTTTGCTTGACGCGGACCGCTTCGCCAGCCTCAAATCCGCCTGGGCCGCCAGGGAAGAAGATCCCGGCGTGCGGGAGGAATGGGCGGCATGAGCCCCAACGATCCGAACAACGGCGATCCGCGGGACGAAGACGAGCCCTGGCGTGACGACGACGAGCGTTGGCGCGAAGAAGAAGAAAGCCGCGCGCCGCAGCGCTACGGGTCACAGCCCGAACAGCCGGATTTCGGTACGCCGGGCGAGCCCTACATCCCGATGCCGGGCGAGTATTCTGCACGCCCCTCATACTCGGTGCGCGATTCCCAGAAGAACATTGATCTCGAACTGGGGCGCATCAAGCGGCGCAAGCGCTACGGCTTTTTCACCACCACCTTCATGGTGCTCTTCATCGCCTTCGTGGCGGCGCCGGTGACATGGGTGGCGATCTATCGCTTCATCGACGCGCCGGCGACGCTGCTGATGATGCAGCGCGCCGCCGAGGGCGAAACCATTCGGCACCAGCCCATCGCGCTCACGCGCATGTCGCCTCACATCGTCCGTTCCGTCATTGCCGCCGAGGACGCGCGCTTCTGCGAGCATGACGGCTTCGATGTCGAGGCGATTCAGGAGGCGATGGAATCCAACGCGCGGGGCGGGCGCGTGCGCGGCGCCTCCACGGTCAGCCAGCAAGTGGCGAAGAATCTCTTCCTCTGGCCCGAGCGCTCATGGGTGCGCAAAGGGCTCGAAACCTATTTCACCGCGCTGATCGAGTTCATGTGGCCGAAGCGGCGCATCATGGAGCACTATCTAAACGTCGCCGAATGGGGCGACGGCGTCTTTGGCGTCGAGGCGGCGGCGCGGGTCCGCTTCGGCGTCGCGGCTGAGGATCTGACGCCGCTGCAGGCGGCGCGGCTCGCCGCCGTGCTGCCCAGCCCCAATCGCTGGAGCGCCGACGCGCCGGGGCCCTACGTCCGCGGCCGCTCCGCCACCATCGTGCAGCGCGCGCGCGTGGTGCGCAGCGAACACATGGCAGGCTGCGTGCTGCAGCTCGATCGTCCCTATGCACAATAATTGCGCTTCTTTGTCAGACTGAACGTACTGGGTTATGCTCGTCCCACGGCCGCCGTTGAGAGCGGCCCGTGGGGGCGGACATGAGCTTGTCCTTTATTTTGCTAACGATCCTCGGCGTGATTGTAGCGATCGCTCTGATTGGCGCGATCTTCTACGCCGTCAGCCGCTATTACGAGGCGCGCTACGATCGCACCTACATGACGCAAAATGAGCGCGGCTTTAAGCGCGCGCTCGAAGGCCGCGTCGTGTTGTGGGATTTCGAGGAATCCGTGGTCAAAGGGCCAACCGCGCCAAATGTCAGTTTTGTCGCCGTCGACCCCGCCACCGGCGGCCGCAAGACGGTGCGTCTGCTCGATCCGCGCAGCGGCTCCGTCAATCTGCGCCCCCAATATTGCGCGCCGTTGCCGTTCCAGGCCGTCACCGCCGACGATCACAAAGTGATCGTGGAGGCGCGTGTGCAATTCAGCTTGAACAGAACCCTGCTCAAGCACGTCTACGAGATCCAGGATTTCAGCCTCGCGCTCGAAACTCGCATGCACAGCGCTTTCCGCTCCGAAATCGGCAAGCGCAACGACGAACAATTGCGCGCTTCGCTGCACGATGTCGAACGCGCGGTGATCGAGCATCTGCGCCGCGCCGAGGAAGAGGGTGACGAAGAGGGCGAAGCCGGCATGGCGCTCGGCGTTCGCTTCCACTCCGCGAGCTTCACTTACAACCAGCCCGATGAGTTCAGCACGCCGTTCGTCGGCGCCATCGCCGCCGCATCCGGCCAGCCGGCGACGCCCGAGCAGCAGGCGGCGGCGCGCGCTGCGGTTCTCGGCCAGGGCGTGCTGTCGCTGCGGCCGCAGCAGATCGATCAATTGGCCGACGTGTTCGCCAAGCGCGATCCCGCCGCCACCCGCGCGCTGCTGTCGATCTTTGAATTGCAGACCCGGCAGAACATCGCCGAAGCGCTTGCTGCATCGGGCCGGCTGGTGGTGCTGACGGCGCAGGAATTGGGGCTTTTCGGCGCCGTTGCGCAGCGCGACGCCGCCGGGCGCTCGGCCGGCGACGACATGTTCGGGTCGGGGCCGGCCGCGCCGAACGGCGGAGCGCGGCCGCACGTCTGAAATCAACGCCATTCCCACACCCGTGATGCGACCTCGGCTTGCCGGGCGCGCGCTGGCGTGATGATTTCCCGATTCACAGAATCTCATTCTCCCAGCGGGGCTTGCTTCATGGTCGTTTTCCGGTCCTCACCGCGCCGCATGCTCCATGCGCGCTGAAAGAGGCGGCATGGACAATCTGCGCTGGCTGCTCATCGTCGCCGTGTTCGTCGGCATGGTGGCGCTGTGCATTTTGGGCTGGAGCATTGGCGGCGTCGGCGGCCTGATCGGCGGCGCGATCGGCGCGGCATGGCGCCTGTTCGGCCGCGGCTACGACGTCAGTGAACGCCTCGGCGCAGCACTCACCGGCGCCATCACCGGCATGCCGCTCGGGCTCTTGCTCGGCGGCCTCTACCAGCTCGGCTGGCCGTATCTCATGTCGGTCTATCGCTGATCCATGCCGCGATCGCATCGAGCAGCTCGGCGCGCACGTCCGCTTCCTTGCGGCCGCGCACGCGAAACGAATGATCTGCGCCGTCGATCAGATGCAGCGTCGCGCGGGGGCCGAGTGAGCGGATCACGTTCTGTAGCAAATCCAGATCCGCCAGCTCATCGCGCGTACCCTGGGTAAACAGCATCGGCAGCGCGACCTCCGCCAGATGATCTGCTCGCGCGATGGAAGGCTTCTTCGCCGGGTGCAGCGGAAAGCCGAGAAAGACGAGCCCGCCAACGCCGGGCAGGGCTTCCAGCGCCTGCGCCTGCGAACTCATGCGTCCGCCGAACGAGCGCCCGCCGGCATAGAGCGGCAGTTCCGGCGCCAGCCGCGCCGCTTCACTCACTGCCGCCCGCACCGCCGCATGCGCAATCGCCGGCGCGTCGGGCCGGCGCGAGCCGCGCTCCATGTAGGGAAATTGAAAGCGCAACGTCGCGATTCCGCGCTCGGCCAGCGCTTGTGCCCACGCTTCCATCGTAGCGTGTGTCATGCCCGCGCCCGCGCCATGCGCGAACACGAACGCCGCGCGCGCGTCCGCCGGCATTAGCCACAGGCCGGAGACGCGCGCGCCGTCCGCTAACGCAATCGAAAGCGCTTCGCCGCTCACGACGCCCATCCTAGCACGTCAGGGCGCGCTGGGCGCCGCGTCCGGATTGACCCAGGCCGGTCCGATGAATTCCGCTTCGATGCCGAACTCAACCGTGTCGAACACGCCCATGGTCGTGCCTTCCGGCGGCGTGCCATAGCCCATGCCGAAGGCGGTGCGGCTGAGCGAGCCTGTCGCCGAAAAGCCGACGCGCGCGTTCGGATCAGGCGGTATGCCGGCCCAGCCGCCATTGAAGCGCGCATCGAGCACGACCGGCGCGGTGACGCCGTGCAGCGTCAGGTCGCCGTGAATGCGCGCGGTGTCGGCGCCGGTCATTTCGATCCGCGTCGAGCGATACGTCATCTGCGGATGCGCAGCGGCGTCGAACCATTGCGCTCCGAGCAATTCGTCGCGAAAGCCCGGCGGCGGGTTCGGCAGATCGAGCGAGCGCACGTCGATGTTCGCTTCCAGGCTGGCGGCGGCGGGATTGGCCGGATCGAGCTCTATTTGCGCATCGATCGTATCGAAGCTCGCCACGTAATTGGCGAAGCCCAGATGGTTCACGCGAAACACCAGGCTCGCGTGCGACGGGTCGATCCGGTATTCGCCCGCCGGCAAACCCTCCGCCGAGGCCGTCGCGCGCTCGGCTTCGGCAGGCGGCGGCGCCTCGGCGCTTTGCGGCGGGGTGCAGGCGGCCGCGCATGCGGCCATCGCCGCGGCGAACATCATTCTTTTCATGCTTCAAAACTCCGCTTCCGCCTTCAAGACGCGCGAACGGGCGCGGTCCCGACAGGCCGCGCCCGGCTTACTGGCGAAAGCGCGCCCGAAGCCGCCTGTCAAGCGCCGCAAATCCGCCCGAGAGCGCGCGCTCACATGGCCGATCGGGAGGAAGACATGCTTCGCATCGTCATTACGGCTTTGGTGCTCATGGCCGCGACGCCCTTCGCCATGGCGCAGCCCAAGGGCGCTTCAAACAGCGCTAGCCAGATCGATTATACCGGCTTCCGCGACCTCACCGCCGAGGTGGAGGAATACCGCGCGCGCAGGCTCGTCTCGCTGAGAGACATGCAGCGCATGGCCCGCGAACCTGACACCATCATCCTCGATGCGCGCTCGGCCGACGCCTACGCCGCCGGCCACATTGAGGGCGCGATCAATCTGCCCTTCACCGATTTCACCGCCGAAAGCCTCGCTGCGGTGCTGGGCGACGCCGACACCCGGGTGCTGATCTATTGCAACAACAATTTCTCCAACAACCAGCAGCCGGTGGTGCTGAAGGCGGTGCAGCTTGCGCTCAACATCCAGACCTTCATCAATCTCTACGGCTACGGCTATCGCAACGTCTATGAATTGGCGGATATTGTGGACTTCAACGATCCGGCGGTGCATTGGGTGCGCGGCTGAACAGGGAGGCGGGCGTGCGCAGACAACGTCGCATCGGCTTGATCATTGGCGTGGCGGCGGCTTTGGCGGCGTGTTCGCCGCCGGCGCAACAGGCCAGCGCGCCGCCCGCGGGCGAACCCGCCGCCGACGCCGCGGCCAGCGATCCGTCCTCGGTCATTCGCCCGCTTTACGAGCGCTACCGCACCGATCCCGCCGTCACCACGTTCCCCGCGCTGGAGGAACAAGCACCCTGGTCCGATGATCTGCGCGCGCAATTGTCCGACATGATCGCCCGCTCGCAGGCGCAGAACGAACCGATCCTCGATTTCGATCCGTTCGTCGGGGCGCAGGATTGGGAGCTGCAAGCGCTAAACGTCGCCAACGAGGCCGTCGCCGAGAACAGCCACGCCGTCGTGCGCGCCAGCGTCACCAATGCCGGCTTCACCGAGGACATTCTGTTCGACATGATCTGGCAGAACGGCGCATGGCGCGTGGACAATATCCGCGGCCGCGACTGGGACCTGCGTCAGATCATCGCCGCTTAAAGCGGCTCGCGCCAGGCGACGCCGAATTCGTCGAGCCGCCGCAAATAGCGCATCACCGCGCGATGGCCCTCGGCGATCGTATCTTGCAGGCGCGGGTCGTCGAGATTGGCGGCTGCGCGGACGGTGCCGTCGCTCACGGCCACGACGTAGCCGCGCTCGATCAATTCGGCGACGCGCCGCCGAACGGTCTCCCGCGGCAATCCGGTTTTGTCGGCGATCATTCTGCGCGAAAGCGCGCCGCGAATATGCTCCGGCGGCTTTGGCGCGTTCATGATCTCGGGCGGCAAATCCTTCTCGAGCACGAACTCGCGCATCGTCGCCTCGGAAAGGCAGAGCATGATCAGCACGCTCTCGCAATCGACGCGGTAATACGCCTGCGTCGCGTAAACGAGGTCGAGCAGCACTTCGGTGAGGCTGAAGGCCGTCGGGCGTACGTGGGGCGGTAATTGATCCATTACGCCTAGGCGACGAAGTGCAGGTCCTGCGTCGATGCCCGCCGCTCGGGGCCGAAATAGGGCGCCGCGCGCTGGCGGCGGCGATCGGGTCCGCAAAAACCGCCGGCGTCGATGAACGGGCGCTCGTCCTTCATCGCGTACTCCACGTGCGCCGAGAGCCCCGCGCGCGAAAACGGCGAGAGCAGGAAGGCGTTGGCGCCCGCGTCGCGCGCCGCATGGATGCGCGCGCGGCTTGTCGTCTCCGAACAGGCGATAATCGCCATGCGCCGATTGCCGTGAAAGGGGTCGGCGCGGATGCTGCGAATGAAATTGAGTCCTTCGCCGCCGTCGATTTCAACTTCGACGATGGCGAGATGCAGCCGCTGCATTTTGGCCATGCGCGCCGCTTCGCCAATCGACGACGCAAACACCGCCATGAAACCGAGATCGCGCAGCTCGGTTCGAAAAATGGCGCGCAGATGCGGGTTGTGCTCTGCAACTAGAACTCGTTTTCTGTGCACTGATGTCCGCCCCGTTTAGCCCGGGCGGAGCTTCCAGGCTCTGCCCCAGCGGCGGGTTAAAGCCGTGGCAACCCTGACCCGCTTCGGGTCGCACGCAGGCCCCCCTTTGCCTTTCGGAAGGCCGCCTGCGCGGCCGCCGCTATTGCTGCTCGACGATGGCGCCGGTGCGTTTCGACTCCCGTGCGTGCCCGAGCGCCAGGGCGGCGCCGACGCGATCGTCCTCCGTCTGCGCCACCTGCAGCGCGCGCACGGCATCCGCTTCCGCGAGATCGAAGGCGCTTTGGTTCAGCCGCGCCGCCGAGCGTAGCCGCAGCGCCAGCGTATCGTCGCCGCGAATGTCGAGCGCGCGGTTCAGATCCTGCTCCGCCGCGGCGTGATCGCCTTCCATCGCATAGGCGCGCGAGCGGTCGATCAAGAGATCGGGCAGCGCTTGCGGGTCGTGCTCCATGGTGACGACGGCGCGCGTGAAGGCGCTTCGCGCGCGTTCCGGCTCGCGCTCGAGCAGCCAGGCATGGCCGGCCTGCACGAACAGCGTCGCGCGCATGCCGCTTTCTTCGCGCGTCAGCGCGGTGGCGAGCGATTCAAAGCGGCGCGCCGCTTCGGCGTGGCGGTTCTGCGCCGCCAGCGCCATCGCCGCACAACGATAGGCGTCGATGGATTGGGCGTCCGCCGCCCAGGCCATGCCTTCCTCGTAGGCGCGCTCGGCGTCCACATCGATCAGCGCGACGCATTGCTCAAAGCGGCTTTGTTCGGCGGGTGCGGGGCTGGCCTGCAGAAGCGCGAACGGCAGCAGCAATGCGGCATGGATCATGTGGCGAACTCCCGCTTCCCCGAAGCCACCCTGCCTTGCCGAACCGGCGTGGGGAAGGGAAGCGCGCCGCGCAGCGCCCGGCGTCCGGACGTCATGATTTGGCCCGCCGCCCATGCTCCTAACGAGCGAAATCCGCTTCCCGGCCTCGCAAAACGCGCGTGCTTAACGAATCGCAGCGCCTTGCCGGCCATAAGTGGGCAGGAGAACGCGGGAGGCGCGTCTGCGGACGCCTCCGGTCCGGGCGAAAGCATTGCAGAAAGGTCACATATACTCAGTTCTGCAAGTGACGCCTGAGCTAAACGCTGGCGGTGTCGAGCGGACCACGATTGAAATGGCCGAAGCGATCAGCCGCGCCGGGGGGCTCGCCTTGATCGCTAGCGCCGGCGGCCGCCTCGAGCCGGACCTCGAGGCGGCCGGCGGCGAATTGCTCCGGCTCCCGGTCAATTCCAAAAATCCCTGGATCATCCGCCAGAACGCCGATCGCTTGGCCGAAGCCGCCAAGGCGCGCGGCATAAATCTCATTCACGCCCGTTCGCGCGCGCCGGCCTGGAGCGCGCTGATCGCCGCGCGCCGTCTCGGCCTGCCGTTCGTCACCACCTATCACGGCGTCTACAACGCCAGGTCGCCGCTGAAGCGCTACTACAATTCGGTGATGGCCCGCGGCGACATCGTCATCGCCAACTCGCATTACACCCGCCGCCACGTGCTCGATCAGTACCAGCTCGATCCCGCGCGCGTCGTCGCCATTCCGCGCGGCGTCGATCTCGAACAATTCGACCCCGCAGCGATCGCCCAACATGACATCGCCGCCATGCGCGACTTGTGGGGCCTTTCACCCGGCGACGCCCGACTCGTGCTTATGCTGCCCGCGCGGCTTACGCGTTGGAAAGGTCAGATCGTGCTGATCGATGCGCTTGCGGAATTGCAGTCGCGCCGTCCCGGCGCCGTGAAGGCGATCCTCGCCGGCGACGCGCAGGGCCGCACGGCTTATGTCGACGAACTCAACACGCGCATCGCCGCTTCACGACTGCGCGAGGCGGTGGCGATCGTCGGCCATTTGAGTCAGATGCCTACAGCGCTCGCCGCATCCGACGCCGCACTGTTCCCGTCCGTGGAGCCCGAGGCGTTCGGGCGCGGCGCGGTCGAGGCGCAAGCCATGGGCTTGCCGGTGATCGCCGCCAATCACGGCGGTCTCGCCGAAACCGTCGTCGACGGAGAAACCGGCATTCTGGTTACGCCGGGCGATTCCGGCGCCTTGGCCGCCGCGATCGAACGGCTGCTCGACATGGGCGTGGAAGCGCGCGCTGCAATGGGGTTGAGGGGCAAAAGCAGGGCGCGCCGCGATTACGCCAAAACCGCGCTGCAGTCCTCGACATTGCAGGTCTACGATCGCCTCCTTGGAGTGAAGGCATGATTTCGTTGCGCAAGAACGCCGCCAAAGAAGCGGGCGCGCCGGCGCCGCAGGACGCCAAGCGCGTGCTCGTCATTCAATTGGGCGAGCTTGCCGAGTTTGTGCAGGCGCTCGCAGTGGCCAAGGCTATCCGCGAGCACCATGTCGGCGCGCGCATTACGCTGCTCACCACCGAGACGTCGAAGTCACTCGCGGAGAAGTGCCCGTATTTCGACACCATCGAGGCCGACGGCAAGCCGAAGGAAGCGCAAGCCATCACGCAGCTGATCGGCCGCATCCGCGCCGCCAAGTACGACATGATCTACGATCTCGAAGGGTCGAGCCGCACCGCAAATTATTTTACCGGCCTGCGGCCGTGGCCGCCGCTCTGGTCAGGCCCGGCGCCGAAATGCTCGCACCCTTACGTCGATCCCGAACGCGGCCTCTCGCACCCGATCGACCGTCTCGCCGCGCAGGTGCGCGCCGCCGGCCTGCAGATCGATGAGAACCCGCTGCCTGACCTGTTGTGGCTGCGCCGCGCCCTGCGCGATCCGCCGCGCTTGAAGCCTGACTATTTCGGCATTCGCGGCGATTACGTGCTGCTGTTGCCGCGCGGCGCCGACGCCGAGCCGAACCGGCGCTGGCCGGAGGCCAAGTACGCCGATCTCGCCGTGCGCATGGCGCGCCGCGGCGTCACGCCCGTCATCCTGGGCGGCCCGGAGGAACGCCCCATCGGCGCGGCCATCGTCAAAGCGGAACCCGCCGCCAAGAATCTGGTGGCGCGTCCGGATCTGTTTCAGGTCATCGGCCTTGCGGAGCGCGCCGCCTTCGCCGTAGGCGACGACGTCGAACTCATGCACGTCGCCGCCGCCTCTGGCGTGTCCTGCCTGGTGTTCCTATCTTCGGTGTCAGCCGCCGCCAAAGCCGCCCCGCGCGGATCGGGCGGGGTTGTAGCCCTCACCGCCGCCGTCATCGCCGACCTCCCGGTCGAGCAGGTGGAGCGGCAATTGCGCAATTGCGGCGTCTATCGCGGCCAAGCCGCCAGCGCATGAAGCCGGTCTTGGCTTGAAGGCGCGCGCGCGCCACGCAATAGTGAGACTCGCCCAAGCAGGGGCGCGCCTTCCGGCGCGCGCCGGCTTTGGCTTTTTGCTTAAACTGAAACAGGAGAATGCCCGATAGCCAGACGTCCGTACGCCGCGCCTCCGCCGTCCAAAGACGGCCCGCGCGTCAATGAAGATATCCGCGGGGTCACACGTGTCCTGCTGATCGATGAAGCCGGCGAAAAGCAGGGGGAAATGCCGCTCTCCGCGGCGCTGGACGCCGCCCGGGAAGCGGGGCTCGATCTGGTCGAGGTGTCGCCCAATTCCGACCCGCCGGTCTGCAAGATTCTCGATTACGGCAAATACCGCTTCGAGGAGCAGAAGAAGAAGGCCGAGACGCGCAAGAAGGCCAAGCGGATCGAGCTCAAGGAAATCAAGGTCCGTCCCAACATCGACGACCACGATTACCAGGTGAAGATGAAGGCCATCCATCGCTTCTTCGAGGAAGGCGACAAGGTGAAGGTCACCCTGCGTTTCCGCGGCCGCGAGCTGGCGCATACGCACCTCGGCATGGAATTGCTGGA
>JBFWZB010000051.1:0-17984 GCA_050185805.1 Hyphomonadaceae bacterium | reverse complement strand
ATGGGTGGTGGACCCAAGCGGGATCGAACCGCTGACCTCCTGCATGCCATGCAGGCGCTCTCCCAGCTGAGCTATGGGCCCATCGCACCGGGAGACGCGCCTCCCAGGCCTGGATTCAGGAAGCGCGGACCCTAGTCCCCGGCCCCTGCCGATTCAAGCGGCGGCGCCCGCCTAATTGCGGCTGTCATCTTCGTCGTCCGCCGGCAAATCCCCGATCTCATCTTGAGGAAATTCCTCGTCATCCTCGATCGGAAGCACCGAATCGTCGCCGCCGTCGTCCTCGAGGTCGGCCTCTTCTTCGGAGAAGCCCTCCGGCAATTCGTCCCCGGTAGATGCGGCGTCTTCTTCTTCGTCATCCGTGATAAGCACCTCGGCATCCGCTTCCGCGTCCTCCTCCGGCGCACCCTCAGAATCGGCCTCTTCGTCGTCGTCCGCGTCATCAGCGCCCGCCGCCTTGGTCTTGGCCTCGGCCTCCTCGTCGTCGTCCTCATAGGCTGGATCGTGGGCGGCCACCCGGCCGCGGCCGCGGCGGACGCGGACCCCTTCTTCGGCCGGATCGAAACTGGTGCTGCATTTCGGACAGGTCGCCGGGCGGCGCCGCAGGTCGTAAAATTTTGCACCGCAGCTCGGGCAGACTTGCTTGTCGCCCAGTTCGGTCTTGGCCAAGCGCCTCTCCTATAGGTCTCGCGTGGCGGTCCAGCCGCGCGCGGTGGCGCGCATGCCACCAACCGCAGCGCCTGTCAAACCTTTCTGAAGCCGGACTTAACCTTCTGTCTTTACCGGCATTTCACCACGTCTCTACTGACGCTTTTTAACGCCCGCGCGCGACACTGACGCAAAATACAGGGTGGGTCTCCATGCGTGGGTTGAGCGTCAGCGTCATAGCGGCTGGCTTTTGCGCGGTCATTGCGGCCGTCACGCCGGCCTTCGCGCAATCGCAGCCAGAGCCATGGGTCCAGCAAGGCGAAGAGCTCGCGCGCTTCATCGACGCCAACGACCTGATCGTGACCGACCGCGTTCGCGCCAATCGCCAGCAGCAAGCGGCGCGCGCCCATGGCGCTGAGAAGCTGCAGATGCTCTACGATCTCGCCGCCGACGATTTCGTCGGCTCAGACGGCGAGCGCGCCCCCGCCTCCCTCGCCGCCCTCGACCTTGAGGTCTCCGCACAGCAAAACGCGCGCTACCGGGCGATGGCGGATTTGCTTCGCGCCTACGCCCCAGCACTTGAAGGCGATTACGTTACCGTGCGCCGCAACCTTACGCAGGCGCTCGATGGCGTGACCGACCCATACGTCCGCGCCGCAGGCGAACGTCTCCACGCCTACGCACTCACCGACCTCGGGCTTGTCGGCAACGCACTCGAAGCGGCTCGCTCGGGCTTGGTCCACCTTCCGGATACGCCCGCAACGCAGACGCTGCGCTCGGGTCTGCACGACGCCATGGCGTACAACGCCATCAAGATTGGCGACTTTGAAACCGCCATGACCCATCTCGAGCGAACGGTTGAGCTCGACAGCGAGTTTGGCAAGCCGGTCGATGGCCTGACTATCATGCACAACATCACCATCATGCTAGCGAACGCTGGGGCGACCGAAGCGTCGCTGCGTATGGCGGACCTGCATGCGCAGCTCTCCGCGCGTTCCGGTGTTCAGGCTAACCGCTTCTTCTCCGGCATGTTGTGCGCGCGCGTGTATTTCGCGGCGGACGACTTCGCCCATGCATTGAGCTGCGCCGACAATGCGGTCGCCATCGCCGGTGCGCCGCCGGAATATCTCACCCGGGTGCTGATCTATCGGGTGCATGCCCTAGCCCGTCTCGATCGCGGCCGCGAGGCGCGGCGCGCCTGGGAAGAGTTGCAGGCCGTTGCCGCGCAACGAGGCGACCCCAGCCTCAACGAGCGCTTGGCTGCGATCGAGCCGGAAGTGCTTCGCGCCGAAGGCCGCCTTGTCGAGGCCTTCGCTGCGATGCGCCGCGTGCACGAGCAAACCGAGCGCAATGTGCTCAATCGCTTCAATGACGGCGTCAAGGAATTGCGCG
Source organism: Hyphomonadaceae bacterium (assembly GCA_050185805.1). GTDB lineage: Bacteria > Pseudomonadota > Alphaproteobacteria > Caulobacterales > Aquidulcibacteraceae > Vitreimonas. Next base: position 15,947 of record JBFWZB010000051.1, on the reverse strand, counting down.
CCACAATGGAAAGCGAGGTCGCTCAAGCCGAGCAGCGCGCCGAAGCCGAAGCGGTGCGCGCCGAACTGCAAATGCGCAACGCCGAAAAATTGACGCTCGCGGCTCTGCTCGCCGGCGCCTGTCTGATCGGCGCTGTCGTCATCGCCGTACTCATCTATCGCAGCCGTCGCGACATGGTCCGCGCTGTTGCGCGCGCCGAAGAGGTGCTGCGCCGCCGGGGCGCCGACCAGGACCAGGCTCAGCAGCAAGAACCCCATCGCAATCAGAAACAAAAACTCGCCGCCATCCTGGACGAAATCGAACGGCGAGACGTGGAATTGGAGCGGGCGTTCCAGGATCTCGAGGCCGCTCGAGAGGCCGCGGAGACAGCCAACGTGGCCAAGTCGCAATTCCTGGCGACCATGAGCCATGAGTTGCGCACGCCGCTGAACGCCATCATCGGCTACAGCGAATTGCTGATGGAAACGGCTGACGAGCGTGGCGACGCCCACGACGAAGATCAACGCGACCTCGACCGCATTCGCGGGGCGGGACAGCGCCTGCTCATGCTGATCAACGACGTCCTCGATCTGTCGAAGATCGAAGCAGGCGGCCTCTGCCCGGTGATCAATGCCGTCAATGTCTCGTCAATGCTGGACGAAATCGTCGGCACAGTGACGCCGGCCGCGCAGAGCAACGGCAACGTCATCCGCGTCCGCCGCGACGAACAGCTCGGCGTGGCCGAAACGGACGGGTTCAAGCTGAGCCAGTGCTTGCTCAATCTGATGTCGAACGCGTCGAAATTTACGAAGGACGGCGCCATCACGCTCGACGCGCGCCGCGAAGCCGGCGCGAATGGCGATTGGTTCGTCTTCAACGTCGTGGACACCGGCATCGGCATTGCGCCCGAAACGCAAGCCAAGCTGTTCCAACCCTTCGTCCAGGCCGACGCCAGCACCACTCGCGCCTATGGCGGCACGGGCCTCGGCCTCGCTATTACGCGCCGCCTGGCGCAATTGCTCGGTGGTGACGTGTCGGTGAAGAGCGCGCTCGGCGAAGGCGCGGTGTTTACCCTCCGGGTGCCGGCGAGACTGCCCGACGAAGGCGTCAACGTCTCGCCGCTCGCATCCGCGGAACTCGAAGCCGCTTAAGTCTCCTCGCCACCGAGGCAACCTCACGCGGTTCCGCGCGTTGAGGCGGCGCGGGGTTAGAGGAGGCTTCGATGAAAAGCGTCATAACCGCCGCCCTTATGCTTTCGGCGGCGTCTTTCGCAACTTATGCTGTGGCGCAAGCGCCGACGGCCGGTGAATTCAAACCCGCTGTCACGCAAGAAGCGCCAACCTATGTGGTCCCGCCGGTGACCGGCGAGGTATTTCCGGGCGGACCGACCGTCGTTCCCGATGGACGCGCCATGGCCAGCGATCAGGAGGTCACCGAAGCGCGCCGCGCCTATCGCGCCGCTTGTTCCGAATATGAATCGCCCAGCTTTTGCGAGTGTGTAACGGCGGGCATCGCCCAAGCTTTGGCGCCGGCCGAAGTCCGCATCGCCGCCAACACGATCGGCGAACGCATCAACGCCGAGGGCGACCCTTCGGTCGCCAGCATGTCCGACGCGACGCCGCACGCAGAAAGCTCCGCCCAGCGCATCGAGGACATCGAAGGCCATTACGCGCAAGCGTGCACGCAATTCCGCAACTAATCCGCTGGTACCGACGGCGCCGCGCCTTGCGGCGCCGTTTCCTTCTTGTCCGAAAGCATAGCCGTCGCCGCGATGTCGCCGGCGCAATTGCCGAGCGTGCGGACGATGTCAGGGAAAATCTCCACCGCGATCAGGATTCCCAGCAGATCAATGGGCACGCCCATCGCTAGACAGATCGGCGCGATCGAAGCGACAAACGACACCTGCCCCGGAAGGCCGACCGCGCCGATGCTGACGCCATAAGCGACGACCACGCCGCCGACGATCTGCATCGCGTTGAGTTCGATGCCGTAAAGGTGCGCGATGAAAAGCACCACGCCCAGATTGCCGACTGGGCTAGTGAATCGGAACACCGCTACCGCAAGCGGAAGGATTACGTTGGTGACGCGCTCCGGCAGCCCAAGCCCCAAGCGGCACGCCTCCAGCATCGCCGGCAGAGATGCGATTGACGATTGCGTCGAGGCCGCAATCGCCCACACCGGCGTCGTCGCCGCGATGTAGCGGCCAAGCGGCTGGCGTCCAAGCGTAACCGCCAGCAGCATGCCGATGAGCGTGATGCCGGCCAGCACGGCGGTCACGATCACGATGTATTGCACCAGCACGCCCGCCGCGCCAAAGCCTGCGCGCAAGCCCACGCCAAGCGATAGGCAGAACACGCCGATCGGTCCCGCCAGCAATACCCAATGCACAATGATCACCATCGTGTCGGCAATGGCGCGAAAGAAATCGACCACGAGCGTGCGCGCTTCGGACGCGAGTCTCGTCGCGGCGAAACCAAAGAACAGCGCGAACACCACAAGTGGCACCATGGCGTCCTCTGCAGCGGCCCGAACAGGATTGGACGGCGCGAGGCCCTGCAGCCACGCCGCGAAGCTCGGCGCTTCCTCGATCGCTGTAGTGCCGCCTGCGCCGGCTATGAAGGCTTCAGCCGCGCCGCGCTCCACCGGCCAAAGGCCGAGCAAAGCTTCAGTCGCGCCGATGGCGTAGGCAGCGGCCAAGAACAGCAACACTGAGAACAGCAATACAAAGCGCGCAACCAAGCCCCCGGCGCGCGCCGCATCCGAAACCGAGGCCACGCCATTGATCAAAAGCGCCACCACTAGCGGCACGACCGTCATGCGCAAAGCATTGAGCCAAAGGCCGCCGAAAGCTTCAAGAACGCCGGCTGCTTCCGTCAGATTGGCGTCGCCGGAAGACTGAATCGCCGCACCCGCTGCAAGCCCCGCAACGAGGCCCAGCAAGACGAACAAGCTCAACGATTTGACCATACGCCCCCCGATCAGCAGCATCGCATGTAGCGTCTCGCCTGCCGCGGCGCCAGCGTTTAGCCTTCGATCAGCGCGCGCATCGCGGCGGCGAGTTCGCCGGCGCGATAGGGCTTTGAAAGGAAGCGCGCACCCGGCTCCAGCCAGCCATTGCGCGTGACCGACGCATCGCCATAGCCCGACGTGAACAACACTCTGACGCTTGGCTTCCGTTGGCGCACGACATCGGCGAGTTCGCGGCCGGACATGCCCGGCATCATGATGTCGGTGAACAGCACATCGCACGCCGCGTCTTGATCAAGCAGCGCCAGCGCTTCAGCGCCGTTGCCAGCTTCTGTGACGCGATAACCGCGCTCGCGCAGCGCTTGCGCCGCAAAATGGCGGACTTGCGCTTCGTCCTCCACAACGAGCACCGCTTCGTCGCCGCCTGCGTGCGCACGCCCCGGCGCAGCCGGCGCTGGTGCTGCGGTTTGATTCGCATGCTGCGGAAGGTAGAGCCGCACGGTCGTCCCAGCGCCGGGCTCCGAATAGAGCCGCAAGTGGCCCTTAGACTGCTTGGCGAAGCCGTAGATCATGCTGAGGCCCAGGCCAGAACCTTTGCCGACGTCCTTAGTGGTGAAGAATGGCTCAAGAGCGCGCTCGGCCACCTCCGGGCTCATGCCCAACCCACTGTCCGACACCACCAGCATCACGAACTCGCCGGTGGGCGCGTCGGGATTGAGCGAGACATAATCCGCGTCGAGAATTGCGTTGCCGGTTTCGATGGTGAGACGGCCCCCTTCCGGCATCGCGTCGCGTGCATTGATAGCGAGATTCAGTACGGCGCTTTCCACTTGCGCGCGGTCGGCGAAGGCAGGCCTCAGATTGGGCGCCAGCGCAAACGCAATCTCGATCTGCGCGCCAAGGGTCCGCTTGAGCATGTCCTCCATGCTGCGGACGATCTCGTTGACATCCAGCGGCGCAACCGACAGCGGCTGCCGCCGCGAGTAAGCCAGCAATTGGCGAACCAGCGCCGCGCCATTCTCCGCCGCTTGAATGACGGATTGCAGCATCGGTTGCACCTCAGCCGATGCCCGCAGCATGGCGGAGTCTGCCGAGTTCAGGATGACGGTCAGCAAATTGTTGAAATCGTGCGCAACGCCGCCCGTCAGCTGCCCAATGGCTTCGAGCCGCTGGGTTTGCGCCAAACGATGCTCCTGCTCGGCAAGCGCGCGCTCGGCGGCTTCGCGTGCGCGCAATTGCGCTACGATCGAAGCGCTAGCGAACGCGAACGCCACCAGCACGCCGGCGAGGATCAAGCCTGCCGCCAAGGCGTCGTTGCGCCACGAACGCAAGGCCTGGTCCTCCCGCAGCGAGACGGAAACCAGCAAATCACCGCCCGCGATCTCGGCGAAGGACGTGAGCATGCGCGGGCCGCCGGCGCGGATGGGCCCGGCAAAAGCGCCGCTCGTTCGTCCGTCGCGCCAAGCGCGCAACACAACGTCGTCCTGTGACAGTGCCGCGCCCTGCATGGCAGGCTCTTCCAACACCAGGCTGCCTGAGCTGTGCATGACCCGGATTGCGCCGCCTTCGGTGTCGATCGTGCTATAGAAGGCGCGCAACGCCTCCGGCGAAACCGTCGCTACGACGGTGCCGACCGCGCCCCCGTTCGAGCCGCGAATGCCGCGACCATAAGGCAGCAGCCATTGCTGCGTGAACGGCGATTGAAACGGCGCGTCGCTCAGAAAATCGAATGCGCGATCCGTTTGCAGCGCTTGAACGAGGAGACCGTCGCCGCGATTGAGGCCGATCACCTCGGCGCGGGTCGATTGCCGCGCCACGCCGGTGCGGTCGAATACAGTGATGGAGTCGACGCTGGCCGAGCCAGCCCGCGCCGCCTCAAGCAACGTGTTCCACGGACGCCGTGGCCCGCCGGGTCCGCCCAACGCCTCGCTTTGCGAGGCGATCTGCGTCAGCCGCGCATCGACTGCGCCGATCAAGCGCTCCAAGTGCGCGCTCAAAACGTGGCTGTAGGAATGGGCGCGTCGCGACGCTGCCTCTAGCGCGTTGTCGCGAAACTGCGCGAAGCCCAGCGTCGCCGCGCCAACCACGAACAGCGCGAAGAACGCGCCGAACACGATGATGCGCCGCCGCACCTGCTCATAGGATGGCCCGTCCGCCATCGCCTCTCGCCGATCCGCACTCATGCCCCTCGCCGTCCGCGTGTATTTTTGGCGAACGCGCGCGGCAATTTCCATCCCCCCGGGGAATACGCCCACGCGCTTCCCTCGGCCCGCGCCTCTGCTACACCCCCGCCATGATTATTGCGGTGGACGGGCCTACCGCCTCGGGCAAGGGCACGATCGCGAAGCGGCTGGCCCAGATTTATGGCCTCAAACGCCTCGATACGGGCGCGCTTTACCGCGCCGTGGGCCTGGCGGTGCTGGATGCCGGGGGAGATCCTCGCGACGAGGCCGCGGCATCAGCCGCGGCGCGCGCGCTCGACCTGGGCCAAATCGACGAAAACCGTATCCGCTCCAGCGCTGCCGGCGTGGCGGCCTCCCAAGTCGCAGCCCTGCCAGCCGTCCGCCAGGCGCTCCTTGAGGCGCAGCGGCGCTTCGCCGCCGACCCGGCTGGCGCGGTGCTGGACGGGCGCGACATCGGCACGATCATCTGTCCAGACGCCGAGGTGAAGCTATTTGTGACCGCGTCTCTGGAAGAACGCACCCGACGCCGGCACAAGGAATTGCTGGCGCGGGGCGAGACGATCAGCTTCGAGGAGCTGCGCGGCCAGATCGCCCTTCGGGACGAGCGCGACGAGAAAAGGGCCGATGCGCCGCTCCGCCGCGCCCACGGCGCGCACTTGCTGGACACCACCTCCCTATCTATAGAGGCGTCGGTGGAGGCCGCTTGTCGCATCGTCGACGCGGTTCTTGCGCGCCCCCAGGCCTGAGGCCCGCGGGGCGTTTGGCCGTTCAGCCTCCGCCAAGCCGAACCTTACGGCCGCATGGTGTGGCCGAGACCGCCGGAACCAACCGGTCGGCCTGAACTGTTGATTGGAGTATTTATGGCGTCTCAAGCCTTGAACCCGTCCCGCGACGATTTCGCGGCGCTTCTAGATGAAAGCTTAGCTTCGCGCGGCATGGTCGAAGGGCGCGTGATCGCCGCCACTGTCGTCGCTCTCGAGCACGATTTCGTGGTGGTCGATATCGGCCTCAAGACCGAAGGCCGCATCCCGCTTAGAGAATTCCTGGTCGATGACGGCGCGGGTGCGCCGAAGACCGGCGACATCGTCGAGGTCTATCTCGACCGCATCGAAAATGCGCTCGGCGACGCCGTGGTTTCGCGCGAGAAAGCACGCCGCGAAGAAGCTTGGACGCGCCTGGAGAAGAATTTTGCCGCCGGCGAAGCGGTGAACGGCGCGCTGGTCGGCCGCGTGAAGGGCGGCTTCACGGTCGATCTCGGCGGCGCAAACGCGTTCCTGCCGGGCAGCCAGGTCGACATTCGCCCCGTGCGCGACGTCGGTCCGCTGATGAATATCGTCCAGCCGTTCGCGATTCTGAAAATGGATCGCCAGCGCGGCAACATCGTCGTCTCCCGCCGCGCCGTGCTCGAAGAGAGCCGCGCCAGCGAGCGTGCGGAAATCGTCGGCCAATTGAAGGAAGGCGAAGTCCGTGAAGGCGTGGTCAAGAACATCACCGATTACGGCGCCTTCGTTGACCTCGGCGGCATCGACGGCCTGTTGCACGTCACCGACATGAGCTGGAAGCGCGTCTCGCACCCGAGCCAAGTGCTGAACGTCGGCGAAACCGTGAAAGTCCAGATCATCAAGATCAATCCGGACACACAGCGGATTTCGCTCGGCATGAAGCAATTGCTGAGCGATCCATGGGATGGCGTCGACGCGAAATATCCCGTTGGCGGCAAGTTCTCTGGCCGCGTCACCAACATCACCGACTACGGCGCCTTCGTGGAATTGGAGCCGGGCGTTGAGGGTTTGGTGCACGTCTCGGAGATGAGCTGGACCAAGAAGAACCTACATCCTTCGAAGATCCTAAGCACGTCTCAGGAAGTCGACGTGCTTGTGCTCGACGTCGACGGCGAAAAGCGCCGCATCTCGCTCGGCATCAAGCAGGTGCAAGCCAATCCGTGGGAAGCGTTCCTCTCCGAACATCCGGTCGGATCGACACTCGAAGGCGAAGTCAAGAACATCACCGAATTCGGTCTTTTCGTCGGCCTCACGCCGGAGATCGACGGCATGGTCCATCTCTCCGACATCGCCTGGGACGCTCAAGGCGAAGAAGCGCTCCAGCGCCATAACAAGGGCGATATGGTGCAGGTGAAAGTGCTCGACGTCGACGTTGAGAAAGAGCGCATCTCGCTCGGCATCAAGCAAGTCGGCGCCGATCCGGTCGCCGGTGCGGAGTATCACAAGGGCCAGATCATCACGGTTGAAGTGGTCGAGGTCGCCAGCGGCGGCATCGAGGTGGCGTTCGGCGAAGGCAATGCGCTGCGCACGTTCATCCGCAAGTCCGACCTTTCGCGCGATCGTTCGGAGCAACGCCCCGACCGCTTCGCCGTGGGCGACCGCGTCGACGCCATGGTGACGGCGTTCGAGAAGGCCAGCCGCCGCGTCTCGCTCTCCATCAAAGCGATGGAGCTGAAAGACGAGAAGGAGGCGATCGCTCAGTTCGGTTCGTCGGATTCAGGCGCCTCTCTGGGCGACATCCTCGGCGCCGCGCTGAAGGAAAAGAACAAGCAATAAGCCGCGCTCGCGGCACGAAAACCAAAGGCCCGGCCGGTTTTTCCGCGCCGGGCCTTTTCTTTCCAAATTTCAAGCAAATAGCTTATTGACGCGCAGCCCTCCCCGCGCCTCTATCCACATCAGGTGGAACCAACGGGCGAGCAAGGGAGGCTAGGCATGTTGCGGTCGGAGCTGGTGGCGCGCCTGCAGGAGGAATTTCAGCCGATGCGCGCGAGCGACGTCGAGCATGCCGTCGACATCGTCCTGGAAGAAGTGGCCCAAGCCCTGGCCCAAGGCGGCCGCGTGGAACTGCGCGGCTTCGGCGCGTTCTCGGTGCGGAGCCGGGAGGCGCGCACGGGACGCAACCCGCGCACCGGCGCCGCCGTCACCGTCGCCGCAAAGCGCGTGCCTTTTTTCAAACCCGGAAAAGAGCTTCGCCTGAAGGTGAACGGCGGCGAGGAGCCGTAAGCTCTAGCGCGCGGTGAGCGCTTCGATCTTTGCTTTGAACCAGGGTGTGACGCGGCGTGCGATCATCGCAACGCCCCAGATCGCTGCGATCCACGCCACCGAGTGCGCGCCGTAATCGTCTTCCGCGCGCATCGCCAGGACATAGGCGATCAGCAAAATGGCGCCGATAGCGACACGCATAATGCGGCGCACGCCCTTGCCTGCTGCTTGCTCCACCTGCCGCTCGACGGCGTCGTAAAGCCATGCAGCGCCGACCGCGAGCGGCGTTAGGAACCAGACATTGCGCAAGTGCCCTGGGTCGAGCAGCAATTCGTAATCGGGACCGTAGAACACGCGCAGCCCCGGGATGGTCAGGTTCACCAGAGGCCAAAGCAGAAAAGGCAACAGCAACGCTCCGACGGCGACGAAGCCCAATTCCCACCGCGTGAACCCACCGGCGGTAAGCGCACCCCAAACGGGCGCATGCGCGGGCGCAGCAGCAAATGCTTGCGGACGTGGCGGCGTTTGGGCGGCGCGTTGCTCGAGTGGCGGCGGCTGCAATGCCGCTATCCGCCGCCGCGCCAAATCGCTGAAAAGGCCGTCTGGATATCGCGCGAGATAGGCCGCGAAATCGTCGCCATCGCGGCTGTCTTGAACGCCTCGCCAGAACGCGACCTCCGCCTCCACCGCCGCCGGCGCAGCCTGCGTCGCTGCCTCCGGCTCGGGCGCACGCTTGCCGGCGAGCCGCTCGACCGCTGCGAGCACGGGACGAAACTTCGCCGCCCCCACATCGCCTTCCCAGCTGACTAGATCGTGCGCATGCACTTGGCCGAAGCCCAATGGGTAGGCGCTGATCGGTTCGAAATGCACCGGGATCAAGACGCCGCGATCAAGCGCGCGCTGCGCTTCATCAAGTACCCAGCCCGAGCCAATGGAACGCTGCGACCAGATCACCAACGCTGCGCGGCAGCTTTCAAGAATCTGCAGCGTCACCGACCGGTACTGTTCGCCCGGCAAAATCTCTGCATCCCACCAAACCGCGAAGCCGTGCTCGCCAAGCGCTTCCGCAAGGCGGCGCGCGTGTTCACGCTCCTCTCGCTTGTAGCTGATGAAGACGTCCGTCATGCACCGCCGCCCGATAAGGGCAAATGCTACCACATCGGCGCTGTTCCTGCTAGAACGCGGGGCTGGAGGGAGGGTCTTGTGGCGAACGTCGATATCGAGACGCCATCGGATTTCCTCGCGGCGCACCCGAATTTCCCGGCGCTTCTCGCCAATGACGTGATTGCGGCGCGCTTCCGTGCACAGGAGGCGCACGCCAATCCAGCGAAACGCGCCTACACCGCGCTCGGTCAATTCAGCTTGCTGGCCGCGTTCGCGACGTTCACGGCTGTGATTTTTGCGGTCACGCTCGAGCCTTATTTCTTCCCGACGCCAAAGATCGCGCCCATCTCCGAAGATCCCATGTTCCGCTCGGTGATGGCGATCATCGGCGCCAGCGGCGTTGCGGCGCAAATCTATCTCCTGTGCGGACCGTTGAAGAAAGGCTGGCTCAACGCGCGCTTTCAGACCGAACGCCTACGTTCAATCAAGTTTCAAGCCTTCGCCGAAGCAGCGCGCGGCGGTGACGAAGCCGTCGCAGCTTTTACCCAGCGCGCCTTGAGCGATTTCGATGTCGAGCTCAGCGATTCGAACGCAGCGCGGCATAGCTTCGATCCTGCGGCGGGCATGGCGGCGCGGCTTTCCGGCGCCAATCTGGCGTCGCCGCACCTAGCGGAGCTTAAGGACGCCTATCGCCGGCTGCGCATAGAGCGCCAGGCGACGTTCGCGCTTGGCCGCATCAAGGCCATCAATGAGGAGCGCAGATTGCCCGCCGCATCCTCCGAAATCTCGTTCTGGGGAGGCGCGGCGATCGCTTATGTCGACGCCATTCTCGCCTTTCTTGAAATAGAGGCGGCATGGTTGCGTCCAACTTTGCACTTCGCAACGCTGGAATTGTTCGTGCTCAGCGCACTCTTGTTCGTGCTGGAGCGCGGCCGCGCATACACCCACGCCCTGGAGCGATACGAGGAGTATCGGGAGCATATGCTGCGGCTGGGAGAACGCCTCGAACGCGCGAAGACCACAGAAGATTTCATCACCTGCGTCGATGCTACGGAGAGCCAGGCGTTGCGCGAGCTCAAGTCATTTTGCCGCGAAGCAGAAAAATCCACTTACTTGATTTGAGGGCCGCGCTTGACCGCGTGTGAAAATTCGGCTGCACCGGTCAAGCGTCAACGCGGGAGCAGGCCGATGTCGATCGTTAAGGAATTCCGGGAGTTCGCCCTGAAGGGCAACGTCGTTGATCTCGCCGTTGGCGTGATCATCGGCGCCGCCTTCGGCACCATCGTATCTTCTCTGGTCGACGATATCGTCATGCCGCCCATCGGCATGCTCCTGGCGGGGATCGATTTCAGCGCGCTCAAGCTGGTGTTGCGCGAAGCCGTGCCCGCGGCCGGGGTCGAAGGCGAGCCGGGCTTCGTCGCCGCCGTGCCGGAAGTGGCGATCAACTATGGCTCCTTCATCAACAACGTGATCAAGTTCGCCATAGTCGCCTGGGTGCTGTTTTTCGTGATCAGGGCGATGAACGCGATGAAGCGGAAGCAAGAAGCCGCGCCCGCCTCGCCGCCGGAAGTCCCAGCGGACGTGAAACTCCTAACCGAGATTCGCGATCTGCTTAAAAATCAAGCCTGAAAACAACATCATAGGTAAATTTGGCCCTGGCGGAAACCACCCGCCGGGGCCATTATTATTGTGAGATGAGCCCCTCAACCATGCCGATTGACCCGGTCTGGCTCTGGGCGCATGAGGCGTTCGGGGCCCTCACGTGGTCCGCGCGGGGCGCGCGGGCCGCCGCAAGGATTGTGCGCGTATGAATTGGCTGTCGAACTTTGCACGGCCGGGCCTGAAAAAGAAGGCCGAGGAAGACAAACGCGAAACGCCGGACAATCTTTGGATAAAATGTCCGATCACGGGCGATCTCATTTTTCGCGCCGACCTCGAAGCCGCCGACTGGGTGACGCCCGCGGGCTTCCACATGCGCATCGGTCCGGACGCGCGCTTCAAGCTCTTGTTCGACGATCAATCCTGGCAGGTGGTCACGCTGCCAAAGGTCGCTGCCGATCCGCTCAAGTTCAAAGACGACAAGAAGTACGTCGATCGCCTGAAGGCGGCGCGCGCCAAAGTCGGCCGCGAGGATTGCATGGCCGCCGCTTACGGCCGCATCGGCGGCGCCCACGCCGTTGTGCTCGTGCAGGATTTCGAATTCATGGGCGGCTCCCTCGGCATGGCCGCCGGTGAAGCTTTCATCGCCGCCGCTGAGGCGGCGCTCCGTCGCAACGCCGCGCTTGTCATGGTGAGCGCCTCCGGCGGCGCGCGCATGCAGGAAGGCATTCTTTCGCTGATGCAGATGCCGCGCACCACGCTGGCGATCCAAATGCTGAGTGAAGCGGGCCTGCCCTACATCGTCGTGCTGGCCGATCCCACCACCGGCGGCGTAACCGCCTCGTACGCCATGCTGGGCGACGTTCACATCGCCGAACCGGGCGCGCTGATCGGCTTTGCCGGCCCGCGCGTTATCGAACAAACCATCCGCCAGAAGCTGCCCGAAGGCTTTCAGCGCTCGGAATATCTGCACGACAAAGGCATGGTCGACATGGTGGTCGATCGCCGTCAGCTGAAAGCGACCTTGGCGACCCTACTCACTGTGCTGATGGCCAAGCGCAGCGCGGCTAAGCCGACGAGCGAGGACGCCTTCGAACTGACCGAGCTTGCCTCGGAGCCCGCCAACGGCAAGCGCAAGACTTCGAAGGCGCCTCGCGCGAAAGCCGCAGAATAGCGCAGTCAACCCGGCTCTCGGAATTCGCCTTAACATGTCGCGCGGCATTGCAGGTATTCTGACTTGAGCGATGCAGCGCTCGACGCCTTCGTAAACGCATTCGGACCGGAGTTCGGCCACGGCAAGCCGCTCGGCCTAGAGCAGCTGCGCTCGGCGCTGGAGAGCCTAGGAGCGCCGCAGCGATTACTGCCGCCGGTGATCCATGTCGCCGGCACCAATGGCAAAGGCTCAACCATTGCCTTCATGCGCGCCATCGCTGAGGCCGCCGGCTTGCGCGTGCATGCGTTCACCAAGCCGCACCTTCATGCGCTGCGAGAACGATACACCATCGCCTCCGAGATCGCCTCGACCGAAGTGTTGATCGCTGCCGCGTCACGCGTTGCGGCGGCGGCGCCGGCGCTGACGCAATTTGAGGCTCAAATTGCAGCCGCGTTCCTGCTATTCGCGGAAATGCCGGCGGACTTAGTGCTTCTTGAGACGGGCATGGGGGGACGCGATGATTCCACCAACGTGATCGAGCACCCGGCCTTGTGCGTCATCACGCCGATTGATCTCGACCATACAGATGCGCTTGGGGGAAGCATCGGCGAAATCGCGCATCACAAAGCAGGGATCATCAAGCCCGGCGTTCCAGCGATCGCGGCGCGCCAAACCGCTGAGGCCCAAGACGCTCTGGTCAAACGCGCGGCGAAACTCAGCGCGCCGCTCTCGCTCTACGGCGAGCACTGGGACGCCTTCCTCCGTCATGGGCGGCTTGTGGTGCAAACGCCGGAGCGCGTGCTGGATTTGCCGCCCCCGACCCTGTTTGGGCCGCATCAGATCGACAATGCGGGCCTTGCGTGCGCCGCGATGCTGAAATGGCGCGCGCTACCGGATGCGGCTTTCGCTAGAGGCGTTGCGCAAGTGCGCTGGCCCGGCCGATTGCAGGCTTTGACACGCGGACCGCTGAGCGCGCCCATTCGCGCCTTGGGCGGCGAGCTTTGGGTTGATGGCGGCCACAACGCCCAAGCGGCTCAGGCGCTCGCGTTGGCCTTGCGGCAAATGCAGGCGCGCCGCGCCGCCCCCACGATCGCGATAATCGGCCTGCGCGCGCGCAAGGACTCGCGCGCTTTCCTTCACGCTCTGGCCCCTGCACTCGCGCACTTGATCGCCGTTCCGCTTGACGAGGACCACATCGATCCTCTGACGCTGAGCGGGGTCGCCACCGATGCTGGAGTAGCCAGCGAAAACGCTGCTTCGCTCGCCGAGGCGCTCGAAAAAGCGGCGCGGTGTCCCGCGCCGCGTATTCTCATCTGCGGATCATTACTGCTTGCCGCTGAAGCGCTGGCGGCCGAAGGCGCCTAAACGCTTTCGTTTAGCCACTCGACGATCTTCGACTTCGGCATCGCGCCGACTTTTGTCGCCGCTACCTTGCCGTCCTTGAACACCATCAAGGTCGGGATGCCGCGCACGCCGTAGCGTCCCGGCGTCATCGGGTTGTCGTCAATGTTGAGCTTTATTACCGTGACGCGCTCGCCCATTTCGTTGGCGATCTCTTCCAGCGCCGGACCGATCTGTTTGCAGGGGCCACACCACTCCGCCCAGAAATCCACCAGCACCGGGCGCGACGACTTCAACACGTCAGTTTCGAATGAATCGTCTGTCGTTTTGGTGGTGGCCACGGGTGCTTACTCCTTGCAACGCTTCGCCGGGATGTAGGCGCGAAAGGCAAAGGTTTCAACCGCGCGCGAACGCATCGAAAACATCGTCCATGTGCGCTTGCGAAAGCTCCATCAGGAAGGGCGCCTCCGTCCACAGCAGCGCGCAGCGCACCTCTTTGTTGGGGAAAATCTGACGCATGACGGCGCGATAGAGCGCCATCTGCAGAAGGTAGGCGCGGGGCGCCGATTCCGCCTTCGCGGGCGCGGGACGATCGGTCTTGTAGTCCAGTACGATCACGCCTGCGTCATCGATGGCGAGACGATCGACGATGCCGCGTATTGGCTTGCCCAGCACAGTCCCAACAATCGGCGCCTCGGCCCGGCTGGACGGCGAGAACAGTGGCGCAAAGCGATTGTCGGCGATCACAGCAAATGCTTCCGACGAGAGCGTCTGCGCCTCTGCCTCGCTCGCACCCTGACGCTTGAGCCAGCGCGCCGCCGCCTCCGCGCGCCGCGTTGGATCGATTTCCGGCAGACGCTCAAGCAGACCATGAATGAGCTTGCCGCGCCGGAACCGCTTCATGCCATCGCCGCGTGGCGAGAACAGAATTGGATCGAGCGTTTTCATCTTCGATGGCGCCGCTGCTGCATCTGGCGCCACGTCCGACATGATCGTTCGCGTCCATGCCGGCGGCAACGCCCTTGCCTGCGTCGCCGGCGTGCTGCCCGCCGCATGAAGTGGCGCGCCCAGCCTCATTCCTTCACCGAACGGCGTTTCACATTGCGTCGCGCCCAGACGTGTCAGCGCTGCAGCGACCGCGGGCCGCCAGGCGTTCTGTGCTTCCCCTGTTTTGGCGTTGCCGTGCTGCGCGCCACACACGACGAGCCTATCGCGCGCACGCGTCATCCCCACATAGAGCAAACGCCAGTGCTCTCCCAGCATGCGCGCCTCGTAAGCCGCGCGCGCCGCCGCGGTAGCCTCGTCGTCATCTTTGCCGCGAAAGGTAATGAACGGGCCGTCGTCGCCGAACAGGACGCCATCCTCGGGCTTATCGCTCACCGGCCCGGTGCAATCGGGCAGGATCACAATCGGCGACTCCAGCCCTTTTGCGCCATGCACCGTCATCACGCGAACCGCACCCCCGGCGGCTTCAAGTTCTCGCTTCACCTGGCCCGCATCGCTTTCGACGCCATGCACGAAGCGCTGCAATGTCGGCGCGGCAAGGTTTCCGTGCTTCAGCGCGCGCTGCAGCAATTCCTCGAGCGGATCGCGTGTTTCCTCGCCTAGGCGCGCGAACACACGCGCCCAGCCGGAGGCGCCGCTTTCATGGGCGCTCTCGAGCGCCCAACTGAGAAACGCAAAAGGATCGGTCCCGGCGCGCTCGGTCAATTGCGCTACAAAGGTTTGCGCCCAGGCATATTTTGCATCAGCGCTGGCCATGAGCCGCCGATGCAGCGTCTCATATTTGCCCCGGCCAAAGGCGAGCGGAAAAATATCCGCGTCATCGTCGTCAAGTCCAACCCACGGCCCCTTGAGCACGCAAGCCAGATTGAGATCGTCCGCTGGATCGAGCGCTGCGCGCATCAACGCTAGGCAGTCCTCAACCGCTAGCTCGTCGCGCAGCACCATGCGGTCCGCGCCGGCCACCGGGAAACGCTGCCGCTTGAACGCCTTGATCAGTTCCCGGAAGAGTGCGCCGCGCGTCCGCACCAGCGCGAGGATATCGCCCGGCGCAATCGGCCGCAGCGCGCGTGTTTCTTTGTCCCACACCGCGTCGCCGGCATCGATCCAGGCGCGCGCCTGTTTTGCAATCGCCTTGGCCAGAATCGCCGGCGCGCTCGCCTCCATCTCGATATCCAGCGGCGTATCCCACGGCTTAGCGCTCGCCGCTTGCGGCTTGAACGCAACGGGCCAAACCTCGACCAGCCCCGGC
The DNA here is from genome assembly GCA_050185805.1 of Hyphomonadaceae bacterium. Lineage (GTDB taxonomy): Bacteria > Pseudomonadota > Alphaproteobacteria > Caulobacterales > Aquidulcibacteraceae > Vitreimonas. The sequence goes on along the minus strand of JBFWZB010000051.1, from coordinate 383 downwards.
TGGTCGGCGCGCGCCGCTATGTGCCGCACATCGTTAAATTTCTCCGGCGCTCCAGGGGCCAGCTCTTTGTCGGCGAAAGTTGCGTCGACCGCAGCGAGGATTTCCGGCGAGGTGCGAAACGAGGTCTCCAGCACCGGCGCGACAAACTTCTGCCCTGACAGTCGCGCGCGGCGCTCCAGCTGCTGGTCTTCGTTCAGAAAGCGCTCGGGATCGGCGCCTTGAAAGGCGTAGATGCTTTGCTTTGGGTCACCGACGGCGAACACCGTGCGCACCTGCGCGCGCGCGCCACTGCCGGCGAAAAACTCATCCATCAAAGGCGCGATCAGGTCCCATTGCGCCGGGCTGGTGTCCTGACCTTCGTCGATCAGAATGTGATCGAGCCC
>JBFWZB010000050.1:0-18708 GCA_050185805.1 Hyphomonadaceae bacterium | reverse complement strand
GCATAGGCCTTTCCGGGCGCGGGCGCAGGCGTCAGCAGCGCGATCCGCCCCGCCTCCTCCCAGCGCCGGCCGGCAAGCTGGATCGCCTCCTCCCGATTGGCGGCGAAACCGATTTCGATCCTGGCGGTACCATCTGGCGCGGAATATTTGAGCGCGTTGTCAGCCAGGTTTTGCACCACTTGGGTGAGTTGGAAGCGCTCGCCCACCACGGCGGCCGCCGTCTGGGGCGCAGACAATTCCAACCGCACCCGCCGCTCGGCGGCTTCCCCGGCAAGCGTGTCCACGACCTCCTGAGCCACTTGGCGCAGATCGGCCCGATCCGAAGGAGGCACATGCTCGTCGAGTTCGATCCGCGACAGCGACAGCAGATCGTCGATCAGCCGGCGCATGCGATCGGCCTGGGTCTTCATCATGCCCAGAAAGCGGTCGCGCTCCGCCGGCTCGTCGCGGGCGGGCCCAAGCAGCGTCTCGATCAGCAACGTCAGCGACGCCAGCGGCGTGCGCAATTCATGGCTCGCATTGGCGAGAAAATCCGCGCGCATGCGCTCCGTGTTGATGCGCGCGGTTTGATCGTGAAACACGATCAGCGCTGCGCGTTCATCGCCCCAGCTCATTGGCGCCACATAAGCGCGAATGTGGCTCTCGACTTGGTCGGCGGTGTCGTACTCGACAGTGCGTGAGGCGCCGTCGAACGCCGCCTGCACCGCATCGAGCAACGCCGGTTGGCGCAGAATTGCCGATAAAAACAGCCCTTCCGCTTCGAATTGCAATTGCTGGCGCGCAGCGTCGTTTGAACCGGCCACGCGTCCGTCAGCGCCGATCAGCAAAGCGGGATCCGGCAGCGCCGCCAGCAGCGGTGCAAGATCGGCGAGCGATATGGGAATGATGTCGTCGCGGTCACGCAGCGCCGCCGGGCCCGGCGCGCGGCGCAACGACGCCGCGGCGCACGCGCCGCCGGCGATCAAGCACAACACCCCGCCGATGAAATGATCGTCGATCACCAGCAAGGCCGCGAGCACGCCAGCCGCGGCGCCAAGCAGCAGCCAAGGCGGCGCGGCGCGCAGTCTCCTCCATGCCGGCGTGGATTCGGATGTCGTCATTTGCCCCGCCAGCACGTAGGCGGCGTTGGAATTTCAGGCAACCGCGCATCCGAACCCGCCTCAGCCAGCATCCAAGCAACGAGCGCCGCGGCAGACAATTCAGGCGCCGTCACGGAACATTATCGAAAATCAATACGTATTTATTGACTTTCGAGATGGGACGGGGTAGGTGCAGCGGTGCGAGGGGAACAATGAAGCGCGTAGGCATCTGGATCAGCATGGGCATGGCGGCCGCGGTCGGCTCCTGCGCCAGCAATGATCTTCCTCCCGAACCAGATTCTTACGTCGCCGCGGACGCAATGGGCGCCGAGCGCGCCGCCGAACTCGCCGCGTCGCCGGCCGCGACGTGGCTCGACGATCTGAACTCGACTGAAATGTCGACGCTGGCGCGCGAAGCGCTCGCCGCCAGCCCCGAACTGCAAATCGCCGAAGCGCAAGCGCGCGCAGCGCGCTGGCGCGCGCGCGGCACGGCTGGCAGCTCGCTGCTGCCTTCGCTCGAAGCTGGCGCCGATGGCACGCGCACAGAAACGCCAGTCGCCGGAACCAGCGAGCGCATTCGGACGGAAGTGGTGTCGAGCCAAGTGTTCGCCAGCTGGGAAATCGATCTCTGGGGCCGGCTCGCGGCGCGGACGCTCGCTTCCGATCTCGGCGCCGACGCCGCCGAATCCGATCTCGACGCCGCACGCCTCTCGGTCGCCGGCCAGGCCTCGCGCGCTTGGGTCGGTCTGATCGAAGCGCAGCAATTGCTGACGCTCGCCGAAGAGGATCTGCAAACGCGCGAGCGCGCTCTCGATCTCACGCAGCGCCGCTATGAGGCGGGCGTCGCAACGTCGCTGGCGCTGCGCACGGCGCGCAGCCAAGTCGCCGCCGCACGCGGCTTCGAAGCGCAAGCGCAAGAGAGTCTGCTCAGCGCCTCGCGGCGGCTGCAGGAGATCATGGGCCGCTATCCCGACGGCGCTCTCAGAGCCGAAGGCGCATTGCCGCAATTGGCGCCGCTGGCTGCCGCCGGCGCGCCCAGCGACCTCCTCGAGCGGCGTCCCGACGTGCTCGCCGCGGAATCGCGCATGCGCGCCGCCGGCTTCCGCATGCATGAAGCACGCGCCGCCATGCTGCCACGGCTGACACTGACGGCGACCGCCTTCAATCCCGGCACGCCCGGCAACAGCCTCGATAACGTCGACGATTCCATCAACATGATCTCGAACCTGGTTGCCGGCCTCACCATGCCGATCTTCCAAGGCGGCGCTTTGCTGGCTGAATCCCGCGCCAGCGTCGCCGATCGCCGCGCCGCCGCATCCGATTATGTGCGCACCTCGCTCGCCGCTTGGCGCGAAGTTGAAGGCGCTATCAGTTCGGATCAAAGTTTCGCCACGCGCGAAGAACAATTCGCCATCGCCGCCAGCGAAGCGCTGGAGGCTCAATCACTCGCCGAGCGCGAATATTCGCGCGGCGTCGCCACTCTGTTCGAACTGATCGACGCCTACACGCGCCGTATCGACGCCGAACGTAACCTCATCACTGCACGCGCCGCGCGCGTCTCCAACCGGATCGGCTATCATGTCGCTCTGGGCGGCGGCGCGCGTACTGGCGGCGTGGAGGCCAGCAGGGGAGCCGCCCCGTGAATAAGATGGATCTTTCCACCATGACGCCGGACGAAACAGAGGAAAGCCCCCGCTCCAAGCTTCTCTCGCGCGTGAAGCGAGGCGCCGCTTTCGCAGCGCCCCTGCTCGTCGTCGTCGGCGGCGGCGCAGCGTTCGCGGTGATGCTGGCCACTGGTCCGAAGCCCGAGGAAAAGGGCGAGGCCGCCAATCCGCCGGCTGTGCAATTCGCTGTCGCGCAGGCGCGGCCCGCGGCCATCGCCATAAACGTGCAGGGCGAAGCGCGCCCGCGCACGGAAGCGGCGCTCGGCGCGCAGGTCGGCGGCCGCGTCGTTTGGGTCAATCCGTCCTTCGCCAATGGCGGCTCGTTCCGCGAAGGCGACACGCTGTTGCGCCTCGAGAGCGCCGATTATCAGCTGCAGGTCGTGCGGGCCCGCGGCGAGGTGGCGCAAGCGCAAGAAGCGCTGACGCGTGAAGAAGCCGAGGCCGAACTGGCGCGGCAGGATTGGGAAAGCCTGGGCCAAGGCCGCGAGCCCTCCGCCCTCGCCCTGCGCGAGCCGCAGCTGGCGCTTGCGCGCGCCGCGCTCGCCGCTGCACAGGCCTCGCTGCGCGAAGCCGAGCTCAACCTCGCGCGCGCAAACATCCGTGCGCCGTTCACCGGCCGCGTGCGCGAGCGTCAGGTTAATGTCGGCGATTACGTCGCCCCGGGGGCGTCCGTGGCTACGGTGTTCGCGACCGACGTAATGGAAATCCGCGTGCCGCTCACCGACGCCGATCTCGCTTCGCTGCGGACGCCGGTCGGCTTCATCGCCGCAAACGCTAGCGCAGCCCCCGCGGCGCACGTCAGCGTCATGTCAGGCGGCCAATTGCGCACGTGGGAAGGCAACCTTGTCCGCACCGAAGCGACGATCGACGCCCGCACGCGCCTCGTCTATGCGACGGTCGAGGTGCGCGACCCCTTCAGCGCGCGCCATTCCGCACCGCTGGCGCCGGGCATGTTCGTCAGCGTCCGCATCGACGGCTCGAGCAGTGAAAACATGATCGCTGCGCCGCGCACGGCGCTGAAGCGCAACCAATACGTCTACGTCGTCGGCGCCGACAACACGATCAGCATTCGCGAGGTCCGTCCGGCGCAAACGACGGCCGACGAAGTGCTCTTCCGTGAAGGCGTCGCAGATGGCGAGCGTCTCGTCGTTTCGGTGTTGAGCGCGCCTCGCGAAGGCATGGCGGTGACGCCAATCGATCGCGAAGGCAACACCGCCGCACAGCCCGCCGCGCAAGAGAATTTGGACATCCGCGAATAAACCGCGGTTCGAAGGGAAGATCCCATGCTGAAAGGTCTGGTCGCCTGGTGGGGCCGCAACCCGGTCGCGGGCAATCTGCTCATGATCTTCTGCGCCGTTGCGGGGGTCTTCTCCTTCAACCGTATGGAAAAGGAATTCTGGCCGGCTGGCCGGGCCGACGGCGTTTACATCGAAGCGTTCTGGCCGGGCGCGAGCCCGGAGGACATGGAATCCCAAGTCATTGTTCGCATCGAGGAAGCGACCGCCGATCTCGACAACGTTGATTGGGTGCGCTCGCGTTCCGGCGAAGGCTATGGCTGGATCAACATCCAGGCCGATCCCGGCACCGACGTCGATGCGATGACACAAGACGTGCGCTCGCGCGTCGATGGCATCAGCGGCCTCCCCCAGGGCATGGAGCCGGTGCGCGTGACGCGGCAGGCGGGCCGCAACTGGTCCATCATCACCAGCGTTCACGGCGACGTTGATGAGCGCACGCTGCGCGACACCGCCGAACGCCTGCGTGACCGGCTCTCGCTGATCCCCGGCGGCGCCAACACCATCGTCGTCGGCGTGCGCGAGCCGGAAGTGTCGCTCGAGGTCTCCGAAGCCGCCTTGCAGCAATACGGGCTGACCTTCGACGATGTCGCCAGCGCCGTTCGCGCCAATTCGATCAACCTCTCCGCCGGCGCCGTGCGCACGCCCGACGGCAATTTCCAACTCCAGGCGCGCAACCTCGCCGATAACCGCGTCGATTTCGAAAACATTATCGTCCGCCAAACCCCGGACGGCGGCGCAATCCGCGTGCGCGATGTCGCCACCGTGATCGACGGCTTCCAGGACACCGACCTCTATTCGCGCCAGAACGGCGATCCCGCCGCGCTCGTGACGGTGCAAACCGCCGACCGGTTCAACATTTGGCAGACCAACCAGGCCGCTCAGGAGGTGCTCGAAGAGATGCGCGCGGAAGCGCCGCGCGGGGTCGAGATCACCGTCATCTACAACGAATCGGAAGACTACGATTCGCTGCTCGGCATCCTCTTCCAGAACGCCGCGCAGGGCTTCTTCCTCATCTTCGTGCTGCTGCTGCTGACGCTGCACCCGAAAGTCGCGTTCTGGTCGACCATCGGCGTCATGACGGCTTTCGCCGGCTCGTTCTTCGTTCTGCCGTACGTCGATGTGTCGCTCAATTTCATGAGCGTGTTCGGCTTCCTGCTGGTGCTCGGCATCATGGTCGACGACGCCATCATTGTCGGCGAAGCGGTCTACGAACGCGCTGAGCGCGGCCACCACGGCGCAGACAGCGCCATCCTCGCCACGCAAATGGTGCTGAAGCCGCTCGTCGCTTCGGTGTTCGTCACCATGATCGCCTTCAGTCCGTGGATGTTGATTGAGGGCGACGCGCGCCAATTCACGCGCGCCATTTCCATCGTCGTCATGTCGACCTTGGTGTTCTCGCTGATCGAGTCACTGATCATCCTTCCGGCGCACTTGGCGCATGTAAAGAAGCCCGACCCGCAGGGCGACGGCATCATTGCGCGCTTGATGCGCCTGCAGCAGAAATGCGCGCACTCCGTGTTGTGGGTGGCCGAGCATCTGCACGGGCCCCTGGTTCGAGGGGCGGTCAAGCAACGCTATCTGACTTGGGCCGTCTTCGCCGTCATCATGGTGCTCGCCGTTGGCTTGATGGCTTCCGGCCGCGTGAAGCAGACCTTCATGCCCGAGATCGAAGGCGACTTCATGCAGGCGACGATCACGTTGCCGCAAACCGCGCCCTTCTCGCGCATGGAGCAGGTAGCCGAACAGCTCGACGGCGCCCGCCTCGCGCTCGAAGAGGAAACCGCCGAATACGCGATGGAAGATCGCAATACCGGCGAGATGACGAGCGGCGTGGTGCGCTCCTGGAGCCAATCGATCGAAGAGCGCACCATTCGCGCATATGTCGGTCTGACGCCGCCGGAAACGCGGCCCGAGCTTCGCTCGCGCCATATCACCGAACGGCTCGAGGAATTGCTGGGCGAAGTCCCCGACGCGGAAGAAGTCAGCTTTTCGCTGTCCGGCTCCGGCCCGCCGCGCATCGAACTGGCGCTGATGGGCGAAAACAAGGAAGACCTGAACGCCGCGGTCGACGATCTTAAAGCGCGGTTGCTGCAATTCTCCGCCGTCACCAGCGTTCGCGACAGCGAAGACGCCGCCAACGAGGAATTGCGCTTCCATCTGCTGCCCGGCGCCGAGCAGCTCGGCATCACCCTGGGTGATCTCACTCGCCAGGTGCGCCAGGCCTATTTCGGCGAAGAAGTACAGCGTCTTCCGCGCGACGGCGACAATGTGCGCGTCTATGTCCGCTATCCGCGCGACGACCGCCGCACGCTGGAAAGCCTCGGCAGCTTCCGCATCCGCACCAATGACGGGCGCGAAGTGCCGCTCTCGGCCGTGGCTACGTGGGAATTCGCTCCAGGCGTGACCGGTCTCGATCGCCGTCAGCGTCAGAGCTCTATCTTGGTGACGGCCGACCTCACCGGCGCCGAGGCGCGCGCCGACATCATGCGCACGCTCGACGAGGAATATTACCCCGCTTTCGAGCAGCGTTTTGCCACCGTGTCGCGGCGCGCAATCGGCGAAGCCGAGGGCCAGCAAGAATTCATGATGCAGTTCATGCAGCTGCTGCTGCTTGCCTTCTGCGCCATCTATTTCCTGCTCGCGGTGACGTTCCGCTCCTACGCGCAACCGGTGATGATCCTCTGCGTCATCCCGTTCGCGTTCGTGGGCGCAATCGTCGGCCACTTGGCGTTCGGCATCAGCTTTGCGCTGTTCTCATGGCTGGGTGTGATTGCCGCCATCGGCGTAGTGGTGAACGACAACGTCGTGCTGGTGGATCGCTGCAATCAGATCCGCGGTTATTTCGCGCTTCGCCCCAAGCGGGCCGGCGCGCCGATCCCCGCCGGCGAAGAAGACACCTGGGAACCCCACGACGTCGTCATGCCGAATGGCGAAACCTGGGAATACGTCCCGATCGCACCGGACCTCGAGCCGCACGAAGAAATTATCGTCGAGGGTTGGGAGAAAAGCTTCCAGAAGGGCGGCCCGATCGAGCTGCGTTCCTCTTCGCAAATGCGCTTCGACAACACCGAATATCGCGAGCGTTCCTACGAATTGGAGCAGCTGGGCTTCCAGGTCATGCGCGTGACCCCGGAGCGGGGCATCACCGAAGCCTCGGTTTCCCGGTTCCGTCAGATCTTCCTGACCTCGGTCACCGAGTTCGTCGGCACCTCGCCGATGATCCTGGAAAACGCCGCCATGGTGCAATTCCTGAAACCGATGGTGATCAGTCTCGCCTTTGGCGTCCTGGTTTGCATGCCGGCGACGTTGATCTTGACGCCCGCCTTCTACATGATCGGCATCGATTTGAAGCGCGGCGTGACGGGCCTGTCGGGGTTCTATGGTAGGCTCTATGGCGGACGGCGGAAACTCGCCGCCGCTGAATAAAGCGCCGCGCAAGGGACTTGGAGGGAAGACACATGATCCGTTTGACCCGGCGCGCCATGGGCGCGTCGACCCTCGCGTTGCTCGCGGGCTGCGCCACCGGCTCCAACAGCGCGCCGGCGGCGCGCCCACAGGCCGCCATCGGCGCCTACGGCATCGACACGACCGCGATCGACGCAAGCGTGCGCCCCGGGCAAGATTTCTTCCGCCACGTTAATGGCGCTTGGCTGGCGCGCACCGAAATCCCCGCCGACCGCACCCGCTGGGGCACGTTCGACATCTTGCGCGACAAATCCGACCGCGATCAGCGCGTCATCATCGAGGAAGTGGCGCTCGCGGGCGGCGCGCCCGGCTCGAACCAGCAGAAGATCGCCGATTACTACAATTCCTTCCTCAATCAGGACGCTATCGATGCGCGCGGGCTCGAGCCGATCGCCGCCGAGTTGGCGGAGATCGCCGCGCTGCGCACCCATGAGGAAGCCGCGGTGTTCGCTGCGCGCCCTGGCGTGCCGGTCACCTTCCCGATTGGCCTCTACGTGACACTCGATGAGCGCAACCCAGAACGCTACGTCGTCGGCATGGGCCATTCCGGGCTCGGCTTGCCGGAGCGGGAATATTATCGCCGCACTGACGGCGAATTCCCCGCCATTCGCGAACAATATGTAGCGCACATTGCGCAGATGCTGGCGCTCGCGAACCAAAGCGGCGGCGAAGCCAAGGCGCAAGCCATCCTCGGCTTTGAAACGCAGATCGCAGAGCGGCACTGGCCGATCGCCGACCGGCGCGAGCGCGAACGCACCTACAATCTCAAGAACCGCGCCGAAATCCGCGCGCTGGCCGTGAACTTCCCGTGGGATTCCGTCTTCACCAGTTACGGCCTGAGCGGTGTCGAAGAAGTCGTCATTTCCGAGCTAAGCGCGATGGGCCCGCTGGCCGAACTCTACATGGCGACGCCGCTGGATACGATCAAAGCCTACCTCGCCTACCACTTGGTGCACGGCTACGCCGCGGTGCTCCCGCGCACCGTCGATGACGCCAATTTCGCTTTCTACGGCACCGTTCTGAATGGCCAGCCGCAACAGCGCGAACGCTGGAAGCGCTCAGTCGACCAAGTCAACGGTGCGCTCGGCGAAGCCGTCGGCCAAATTTATGTCGACCGCCACTTCCCGCCGGAAGCCAAGCAGCAGATGTCGGATCTGGTGGAAAATCTCCGCCGCGCCTACGGCGCGCGCATCGACGCGCTGACCTGGATGAGCGCAGAAACGAAGGTGGTTGCGCGCGAAAAGCTCGCCACCTTCCGTCCCAAAATCGGCTATCCTGATCGTTGGCGCGATTATGGCGGCCTTGAGGTTCGCGCCGGCGACGCCTTCGGCAACAACAAGCGCTGGGCCATCTTCGATTGGAATTTCGATCTCGCGCGATTGCCGCGCCGCACGGATCGCGATGAATGGTTCATGACGCCGCAAACGGTGAACGCGTACTACAATCCCGTGTTCAACGAGATCGTGTTCCCGGCCGCGATCCTGCAGCCGCCCTTCTTCGATCCCAACGCGGACGCCGCGGTAAATTACGGCGCCATTGGCGGCGTCATCGGCCACGAAATGGGCCACGGCTTCGACGACCAGGGCGCCAAATCCGACGCGCAAGGCGTGTTGCGCGATTGGTGGACCGAGGCTGATGTGGCCGCATTCGGCGAACTCGTCGACAAGCTCGCCGCCCAATACGATCAGTACGAGCCGCTCGAAGGCATTCACGTCAACGGTCGCCTCACCAGCGGCGAAAACATCGGCGACAATGGCGGCCTTCAAGTGGCCCACTACGCCTATGGTTTGCATCTCGGCGGTGAAGCCTCGCCCGAGATCGAGGGCACGACCGGGGACCAGCGTTTCTTTATGGGCTGGGCTCAGGCCTGGCGCTCCTTGATCCGCGATCAGGCGCTGCGCAACCAGGTGCTCACCGACCCGCACTCGCCGGCGATCTATCGCTGCAACGGCACGGTGCGGAACATGAGCGCGTGGTACGCCGCATTCGACGTGCAACCCACTGACGCACTCTATTTGCCGCCGGGGGATCGCGTCGAAATCTGGTGAGCATTTCGCCGCACGGCGAAACGGCTTCGTCTCAAACCGTTTGACCACGGGCGCCCGGGCGCGGCGTGACTGCCGCATCCGGCGCAGCCGCGCTGCGCGCTTTGGTTCTGAGGCTCACCCATGCTGTCTATGACCCGCCGCGCCATGACTGCGTCAAGCATCGCACTGTTCGCCGCGGGCGCCACGCGCGCCGGCGCGCAACAGGTGGGTGCGCCCGGAATCGGTTCGTTCGGCATCGACCTCACCGCGCGCGACACGAATGTGCATCCCGGCGACGATTTCGCCCGCTATTGCAATGGCGCGTGGCTCGACGCCACCGACATCCCGGCTGATCGCTCCCGTTGGGGCACGTTCGACATGCTGATCGAGAAGGCCTCACGCGATGTGCGCACCATCGTGGAAGAGGTCGCGCTCGCGGGCGGCGCGCCGGGTTCGAACCAGCGCAAGATCGCCGACTTCTACACCGCCTTTATCGACACCGATGCGATTGAGCGCGCCGGCCTCGCGCCCGCGCAGGCCGATCTCGCCACCCTCGCCGCGGCGCGGACGCACGAAGACCTTATTCGCTTGATCGCAGCGCCGGGCATGCCGCTGGCCAGCCCGATTGCGCTCTATGTCACCATCGATGACCGCGACCCCGATCGCAACGTCGTCCGGATGACCCATTCCGGCCTTTCGCTGCCGGACCGCGACTATTATCTGCGCGACGACGCGGAATTCAGCGACGTCCGCAGCGCCTACCTCGCCCACGTCGAACGGATGCTGACGCTTGGCGGGCAAGACGGCGCCGCCGCCAAAGCGCAAGCGATCGTCGCGTTCGAAACCGCGATCGCGCGGCTGCATTGGCCGGCGGAAGACCGCCGCGACGTCGAGCGCACCTACAATCCTCAGACGCGCGCGCAAATTCGCGCGCTCGCCCCAGCTTTCCCATGGGATGCAGCCTTCGACGCCGCCGAAATGGGCGCGGTGCAAGACGTGATCGTTTCGGAATTGAGCGCCATGGGCCCGCTGGCCGAGCTTTACGTCGCCACGCCCGTCGACACCATCAGGGCCTACCTCACGTACAATTACCTCAACAACATGTCCGCGGTGTTGCCGCGCGCGCTCGACGAAGAGAATTTCGCCTTCTATGGGCGCACGTTGAACGGCCAGCCGCAAATGCGTGAGCGGTGGAAGCGCGGCGTCTCAGCACTGAATGGCGCCATCGGCAAAGCCGTGGGCGAGATTTATGTGCAACGGCACTTCCCGCCGGCGTCGAAGGCGCAAATGCTTGAGCTGGTCGAAAACCTGCGCCGCGCCTATGGCGAACGGATCGACCGTCTGCCGTGGATGACGGCGGAAACCAAGATCGCCGCGCGGGAAAAGCTGGCGACGTTTCTGCCCAAGATCGGCTATCCCGACAGCTGGCGCGACTATTCTGCGCTCGACATCCGCGCCGGCGATGCTTTCGGCAACGCCAAGCGCACCGGCGAATATTATTGGCGCTACGATCTCGGCCGCCTCACCCGCCCGACAGACAAGAGCGAATGGCTCTACATGGATCCGCAGGAGGTTAACGCTTATTACAACGCCAGCTTCAATGAGATCGTGTTCCCGGCGGCGATCCTGCAGCCGCCCTTCTTCGATCCCAACGCAGACGCTGCCGTGAATTACGGCGCCATCGGCGGCGTCATCGGTCACGAAATGGGTCACGGCTTCGACGACCAGGGCGCCAAGTCGGATGCGCACGGCGTGTTGCGCGATTGGTGGAGCGCATCTGATGTCGCTGCCTTCAATGCGCTCGGCGACAAACTGGTGGCGCAATACGATGCCTTCTCGCCATTGCCGGGCATCAATGTGAACGGGCGTCTGACGCTGGGCGAAAACATTGGCGACAATGGCGGCCTACAGGTCGCGCACTATGCCTATCGCCTGTCACTCAACGGACGCCAGGCGCCGACGCTCGAAGGCACGAGTGGCGATCAGCGCTTCTTCATGGGCTGGGGCCAAGCGTGGCGCCAGAAAATCCGCGATCAGGCCTTGCGCAACCAGGTGGTGAGTGACCCGCACTCGCCGGCGATCTATCGCTGCAACGGTCCCGTCCGCAACATGAGCGCCTGGTACGAAGCCTTCGATGTGCAGCCGTCACACGCGCTCTATCTGCCGCCCGCGGATCGCGTTGAAATCTGGTAGCGTCAGCGCAGGCCTAATTCGGCGGCGAGCGCCTCCATGCCGTACACGTCGAGGGTGGCGTCGATCAATTGCGTGGAAACGCTGACGGCGCGATTGCGCGCGCCGTCATAATAATACTCGCCGCCGAGGGCGTGCATGTTGCCGTCGAATACGACGCCCACAATGCGCCCTTCGCGATCAATGACGGCGCTGCCGGAATTGCCGCTGATGATGTCGGTGCTGCTGGTGAAATTGAACACCGCGCCCGGGTCGAGCGCGGCGCGCGCATCAAGCCAGGCTTGCGACGGCGCATAGCCTGCGTGGTCGGCCGCGAAGAATTCTCCGACGGTCGTGAATGGGCCGATCTCCAGCTCTCCCTCACGCCAGCCCTCAATGCGCCCGTATGAAAGGCGCGGCGAAAACGTCGCGTCCGGATAACGGCTTTCGCCGAAGGCGCGGAAACGCACCCGCGCGATACGCTCCTGCGCGCGCTGTGTCGGCGCCTCCACTTGTTCTTGGAAGCGCGATCGCAGGGCTCGCGCCTCGGCGTCCCAGCTTTGCACGAAGCGGATCATCGGGTCGTCAGAATCAGCGATGGCTTCGGCGCCGCCGCGCCACAGCGCCATTCTGTATTCGGGGTCCCCGAGCCGTGAGCTCGCCAGACGCGCGGCCAGCGCCTCCGGCGTCTCGCCGCCGAGAATGCGCGCGCGCAGCGGATCGCTTTCCGGCAAATATTGCGCCAGCTGCGTCAGCCAGATCGCCAGATTGAGCGCTTCCCAGTCCTGACGCACGGGGCGCAGCGCGGCGATGGAGGCTTCCAGCATTTGCCGGCGCGCCTCCGCGTAACGCGGCAAACGCTCGGCATCAGGTTTTCGCCGTTCCTCGGCGTCGCGTACGAGATCGCGCGCCCAGATGAAAAGATCGGAGCGTTCGCCGGCGCGCAGCTCGACATATTGATAGGCATGAAAGAACGGCCGGTAGGCTTGCTGCGCGCGCGCGATCTCTGTCCAGGCGTCGCCAACCTCGCGCTGCGCGGCCACGTTGCGCGCAACCCGCGCCTGCAAATCGGCCTCCTCGGCTGCCACACGCGCCATGCCGTCTGCGTTTACGAGCGCAAGACGCCTGCCCTCATACATCTTTACGAAATTTTCCACCGCCTCGCGCGCATCGTTAGCGGCGCGCGCTTGCGCGGGGCCCAGGGCAGCATAGGTCAGGAAAGCGGCTCGCGTATGTGCGAGCGCGGCCGCGCGCCATGGCCCGTTCACGTCACGCTCGAATTCGAGCTCAGCCACGGTGCTCAGGCGCGAAGTGATTCCGGGATTGCCCGCGGCGAGCACAACCTCTCCCGCTTCCGGCGCTTCCGGCCGCAGCGGCAGGAAGTTTGGCGTCGTCGCCGGCGCATCGCCGCGGTAGAGCCGCACCAAAGCGAAATCGACGCCAAAGCGCGGAAACTGGAAGTTCGCGTCTTCGCCGCCAAACTGACCCATGCGCTGATCCGGCGCGAACGCCACGCGCACGTCGTCATAGCGCTCGTATTCGTAGAGCGCGTAGCGGCCGCCGCCGTGGAGCGTCACCACCTCGCAGCGGCGCGCGCTGCGCGTGCACTCGTTTTCGATGCGCGCGATTTCGGCGTCGCGCACCGCCGCGAACGGCTGTCCCGTCGCAGCTTCTGCTGCCGCGTTGATGCGCGACGTCACGTCTTCGATACGCCGCAGCACCTGTACGTTGAGGCCCGGGCAACGCAGTTCCTCCGCGCGCGCGCGCGCCATGAAGCCGTTGGCGAGGAAATTGTGCTCCGGCGTCGTCGCCAGGTTGAGGCACGAGGCCACGCAATGCTGGTTGGTGAGCAACAGGCCCGAAGCGCTGACGCTCGCGCCGGAACACCCAGGCAAACGTGCGGTCGCGCGCATTACGCGATCTAGCCAAGCTTGATCCGGCGCCCAGCCCATCGCCTCCTGCATGCGCTCGGCGGGAAACGCCTCGAAGGTCCACATCCCTTCTTCGGCGCGCGCCGTCGCCGCCGCCGCGACGATCCCCGCCGCTGCTGCGGCCAGCCACTTCCCCTTGTGCATCAACGTCCTCATTTCTGCGGGCGCATCGGCGCAAGGAAGCGGAAGCCGCGCCCGCGCGCAAGCGCGGGCGCCAGCTCGTTCCGGTGGCGATTCCGTTAGTTCAGACCGAGCGCGGCGAGCATCTGGTCTTTGGTTTCGGCCGACAATTCTTCCGCATCGCGAATGAAATCGCGCGCATCGTCTTCGCTTGCGCCGCTGATGCGCACGATGGCGCCGTCAGCTTCACCGTCCCCGCTCGCATCGACGTTCACCTCGCGTCCGCCGGCATTGATGGCGATCTGCGCGCGGCCGCTGTCGCCGGGGGCGCTATCGTCTTCGGCGGCGATCGTCATCGAGAACCCGGGTACGCGGATCGCCAACGTCTCGTCCTGGATTGGGCCCAGGTCGGCGGCGGCTGCACGCGCTTCGCCGACCGCAAGCCGCGCTTCGGCGACGTCGATGACGCTAGAAACGCCGTTCTCCACGCGCGCCGCTGCCGCGCGATCATCCGGTCCGGTTACGTAATAAATCTGCGCCGCGTCGCTGGCCGCGATCTGCATTTCGTAGGGGCCGGCGTCGCCGCTGACGTGAACGGCAGCCCCATCCGAGGTCTCCACCGAGCACGCAGCCAGCAAGCCCGCCGCCGCCGCAATCAAAAGCCCACGCATCCCAATTCTCCTGACAGGAGACGCGCGCGGGCCGACGCCCGCGCGCCCCTTCATAGCTCAGGATGCAGGTTTTGGCAGCTTCGGATGCGAAGGCCTAGCGGAACCGCTCGAAGCGGACGACCTTCTCGTCCCGATCCACATAAGCAACCCGGTACCCGGCATGCATCCACGCGCGGGCGTGCGAGTGATGGTCTCGATTGTCGTTGGCCCAGAAAGATCGGTGCATCTCGGCGCTACGCGGCAGCGTCTTGCCGATAATGCTCTCGATGTCCTCAAACGAAAGCAATTCAGGGCGGCCGCGCCGCCGTTCAAGATGAGCCCGCAATGGCTCGTACTTGTATGCTCTCACGTTCCCGCTCCGCTCCCTACGGACCGCATCCGCAACGAATGCCTCGGGTTCAGGAGAGTGGACTGATTTGCCGGTTATGCACAGGGGTTGTGCAACGAGACGATCATTCCGGCGCCGCTTCAACTATGCGCAAATCGCGTACAGCGCTATCGCCCAATTCCCGCAGCGCACGCTGGTAGCCGTCGCTGCGATAGGTCGCCGTCGCCGCTGCCACGCTCGGAAATTCGATCAGGGTCGTGCGCTCCATGACGCACGACTCGAACGCCGCAGCCGGCATGCCGCGCGCGAGGAAGCGCCCCCCGCCTTGCTGAATCGCCGGCGTCGCCAGCTTTGCGTACGCGGCGAGTTTCTGTTGATCGCGGATCTCTCGAAACGTGTTGATCCAGTACGCCTTGGCCATCGCACTCTCCTCTCGCATAGATGAGGCGCGAAGGCGGCGCGATCAAGCGGCGCTACCAATCGCGATCGCGGCTGTTCTGCTCGACGCGGTCATAGCAGGCGCCGCGGTCGCCGGCGCCGGATTGCTGGTCGCACTCTTCGCGGGCGCGCTCATCGTACATGCCTTGCAGCGTGGAAGTGCAGCCGGAAAGCGCCAACGCCGCCACCGCCGCCAAAAGCATACGCCGCATGTTCTCCTCCTCCGCCAAGCACGGTCCCCACTCAAAATTCCATACGGTGCGGAATTATGGCATAGACGCCGGCCATGAGCGGAGCGAACGCGGAAAGCTGGGATTTAGGCCGCGGCCTCGCCGGCTATCGCTGGCGCGCCGCCGCACCCCGCGCCGCCATTCTGCTGAGCCACGGCTTCGCTGAATATGCCGAGCGCTATGTGGCGCGCTATAACCGCCTCATTCCGAACCTCACCGGCGCGGGCTTCGATGTCTACGCCTTAGACCTCGCCGGGCACGGCCGATCCCGCGGCGCGCGCGGCGTTGCCGATCTGGCGCGCGCGGTCGAAGACCATCAGGCCGCGCGCCGCGCCATCGCCAACGGCGGCCAGTCTCTCTTTGTGTTCGCGCATTCGCTGGGCGGGCTGATCGCCGCGGCAAGCGTGGCGAGAGATCAAGACGGCGTCGCCGGCGTCATCCTCAGCGCACCGGCGCTGCTGATCCACGCGCCGGCGCATCTTCGCGCCATCGCCGGCGCTGTCGCCGCCGTCGCGCCCGGCGCGCGCCTGGCGCCGCCACTCGACGCCGAAGGGCTATCGCGCATCCCAGAGGAAGTCGCCGCCTATCGCAGCGATGCGATGATCAGCGATCCGCGCGTGCCCGCACGAACGGGCGCCAGCGCCATCGCCGTCTCCGAGGCGTCCTGGCCGCTTTACCGCAGCTGGCGCACGCCAACGCTGGTGCTGCACGGCGAACGCGACCGCGCCACAGATCCCGAAGGCTCCAAGCGCTTTGTCGAAGCCATCGCCAGCGCCGACAAACGGCTGATCCTCTACCCCGAGGGCCGGCACGAATTACTCAACGACCTCGACCGCGACGCGGCGTTGCGGGAAATCCTAGCTTGGCTGCAGGCGCGGACGCCGACTTAGGCGCATCTATCGCTTTCCCCCTTGACCGCTTCCGCCACACGGCCTTGATCGCGGCGGAGCATTTCGACCCGGGGGACAGATCATGCACTTCAATCGCCGCGCACTCTTGCAAGGAAGCGCCGCAACCCTGGCGCTCAGCGCACTGCCGGCCGCGGCGGCGCTGTCGCCGGATGCTGTCGCCAACACATTGCTTGAGCGCATCACAGAGCAATTGCTGCGTGATTACCCTGAAGGCGCCACCAGCGCGGGTGTCGATCGCGACGCACGCGCGGCGCTGCGTTCGGAACTGGGCGACCGCAGCCCGGGCGGCCAGAACGCGATCGAGCGGCGCACGCGCGCCACGCTGACGCAATTGCAGCGCATCAACGCCGAGCGGCTAACGCCGGAGAAGCGGCTCGACGTCGATGTGGTGCGCACCGTCTACGAACTCGCCGCCGAGGGCTTTGATTTTCCCTACGGCGACATGGCCATCCTCAATTCCAATTGGTCGTATCGCAACACACCCTATGTGGTGGCTCAGAATGTCGGCGCCTTCGTCGAAATCCCCTCCTTCCTCGATTCATCGCATTCCATCACCACCGCCGCCGACGCCGAAGCCTATCTCGCGCGGATGGAGGAATATGCGCGCCAACTCGACGGCGAGACCGCGCGCCTGCGCCGCGACACCGGGCGCGGCGTCGTGCTGCCGGACTTCGCGCTGGCGCGGACGCTCAACCAATTGCGCACCAGCCGCGCCACGCCCTATGCGCAATGGGGCGTCGTCACCTCGCTGACGACGCGCGCGCAGCGCGCCAATCTCGACGCACGCTTCGGCGCCGAGGCCGCGCGCATCGCCGAGCGGCGCATCGCGCCCGCGCTTGATCGTCAGATCACCGCACTCGAAGCGCAGCAATCACGCACCAACAGCAATGCCGGCGCCTGGAAGCTGCCGCGCGGCGAGGAATATTACACCTGGGCGCTGCGCGCGGCGACCACCACCAACATGACGCCGGACGAAGTCCACGAAATGGGCCTCGAAGAGCTGCGCGCCCTGCACGCCCAGATGGACCCGATCCTGCGCTCGATCGGCTATACCGAAGGCAGCGTCGGCGCACGCATGACAGCGCTCGGCGAAGATCCGCGCTACCAATTCGCCGAAGGCGACGCGGGACGCGCCGAGATCATGGCCTTCATCGAAGAGCGCATCGCCGATATCCGGACCCGCTTGCCGAACGCCTTCAACACGCTGGTGCGCGGCTATCTCGAAGTGGTGCGCATCTCGCCTGACGTCGAAGACGGCGCGCCGGGCGCCTATGGCGGCGCGGGCACGCGCGACGGCAGCGAGCCCGGCCATTTCTGGATCAATCTGCGCACGCCGGCGCTGCACACCAAATTCGATCTCGCCGACCTCACCTATCACGAGGCGCTGCCTGGGCACGTCTGGCAGGGCGAATACACCTTCCGCCAGCCGCTGATCCGTTCACTGCTCGGCTTCAACGCCTATTCCGAAGGCTGGGCGCTCTATGCGCAGCAGATCGCCGACGAATTGGGCGTCTACGAAGATTTCCCGGTTGGCCGCCTCGGCTATCTGCAATCGCTCGCCTTCCGCGCCTGCCGCCTCGTTGTCGACACCGGCCTGCATTCGAGTTCCAAACGCTGGACGCGCGAGCAAGGCATCGACTTCTTCGTACGCGAGAACGGCTCCAGCGCCGACGGCGTGCGCAGCGAGGTCGAGCGTTATTGCACCTGGCCCGGACAAGCCTGCGGCTACAAGGTCGGCCATTCGGCCATCAACCGCTTGCGCACGCAGGCGCAAAGCGCGCTCGGCGCCGCCTACGATTTTCGCGCCTTCAACGACGCCATCATTACCGGCGGCAACGTGCCGATGACAGTGCTGGAGCAGACCGTGGAGTCGTATATGGCTAGCGCGCGCGGGTAACGCGACGCGACGCGGGATCCGAGAGACGATAGTCCGATCAGCAGCTCTTTCGCGTCATCAGCCATCCGCATCAATGCGGGACTAAAGGCATACCAGGCGCGCGCCGGCGACAACCCCTACGTCCTCGCCGTTTCGTCACCGAGCGCCGCGGTCCGATCTGGCGAAACTAGCGCCCGAACTTCTGAAACTTGATGCGGCTCGGGATGATTTCGCTGACGCCGAGGCGGCGCATTTTGTCTTCTTCATAGCTGTCGAAGTCGCCTTCGAACCATTCGACGTGGCTGTCGCCTTCGAACGCCAGAATATGCGTCGCCAGCCGGTTCAGGAACCAGCGATCGTGGCTGATCACCACAGCGCAGCCGGCGAAATCCTCCAGCGCCGCTTCCAAACTCTGCAGCGTTTCGACGTCGAGATCGTTGGTCGGCTCGTCGAGCAGCAGCACGTTGGCGCCGGTCAGCAGCGTCTTCGCCAAATGCACGC
>JBFWZB010000049.1:0-19291 GCA_050185805.1 Hyphomonadaceae bacterium | reverse complement strand
TTCAGCTTGGGAAGCTGACGTTCTACCTCTGAACTATGCCCGCGCTGGGCCGTGCTTAGAATAAACGGCGCCTCCAGCCAAGCCGCCCGAATGCGGACGCGGCTTGGACAATCTTGGGCAACGCGGCTAGTGAGCCACGGCGCGGGACATGCCCGCCACGGGAGACCCTTATTGTGTCCGCGCCGCTGACGCACCTTGAGCGCCTGGAGGCCGAGAGCATCCACATCATGCGCGAAGTCGCGGCCGAGGCGGCGCGGCCGGTGATGCTCTATTCGATCGGCAAGGACAGCGCGGTCATGCTGCACTTGGCGGTCAAGGCATTTTATCCTTCGCCCCCTCCATTTCCGTTGCTGCATGTCGACACGACGTGGAAATTTCGCGCCATGTACGAGATGCGCGAGCGCATGGCGCGCGAGCTGGGGTTCGAGCTGCTGGTGCATGTTAATCCGGATGCGCAGGCACGAGACGTCAATCCGTTCGACCATGGTTCGGCGCTGCACACTGATGCGTGGAAGACCGAGGGGCTCAAGCAGGCGCTCGACAAATACGGCTTTGACGCAGCTTTCGGCGGCGCGCGCCGCGACGAAGAAAAGAGCCGCGCCAAGGAGCGGATCTTCTCCTTCCGCTCCGCCAATCACCGCTGGGACCCGAAGAACCAGCGGCCGGAGCTTTGGCGGCTTTACAATGCGCGCAAGCAACCTGGCGAAAGCATCCGCGTATTTCCGCTTTCGAATTGGACCGAACTCGACGTCTGGCAATACATAGAGCAGGAAAACATCCCCATCGTGCCGCTTTATTTGGCCGCCTCGCGGCCTGTGGTGCGGCGCGGCGGCGCACTGATCATGGTCGATGACGAGCGCATGCGCCTCGAACCGGGCGAAACGCCGCAAATGCTCAAGGTGCGCTTCCGCACCCTGGGCTGCTATCCACTCACTGGCGCGGTTGAAAGCGACGCCGATACGCTGGCGGCCATCATTCGGGAAATGCAGCAATCGCGCTCAAGCGAGCGCCAAGGCCGCGTCATCGATCACGACCAAGCCGCGAGCATGGAGAAGAAGAAGCAGGAGGGCTATTTTTGAGCGCCGCCGCTTCACTTCTGCGCTTCATCACTTGCGGCAGCGTCGACGACGGCAAGTCGACCCTGATCGGTAGACTGCTCTACGATTCGAAATTGATCTTCGACGATCAGCTTGCGTCGCTGGAGGCGGATTCAAAGGTCGCCGGTACGCAGGGCGGCGCCATCGATTTCGCGCTCTTGGTTGATGGCTTGGCCGCCGAGCGCGAGCAGGGCATCACCATCGACGTCGCCTATCGCTATTTCGCCACGCCGAAGCGGAGCTTCATTGTCGCCGATACGCCCGGCCACGAGCATTACACCCGGAATATGGCGACGGGCTGCTCAACGGCCGATCTCGCCGTCATCCTGGTTGACGCACGCAAGGGTGTGCTGACGCAGACGCGGCGGCATTCTTACATCGCCGCGCTGATGGGCGTCCGCCACGCCGTGCTCGCCGTCAACAAGATGGACCTCGTTGACTGGTCGCAGGAGGTTTTCGAGGCGATTGTCGCAGAGCATAGCGGGTTCGCCGACCAGATCGGATTGGAGAATGTGCAGGCGATTGCGATGTCCGCGCTGAATGGCGACAACGTCGTCCGGTCGAGCGCGGCCGCGCCGTGGCATCGCGGGCCGTCTTTGCTTGAGCATCTGGAGAGCGTGACGATCGATGCGGAACGCCGCGCGGCTGGGCCGCTGCGCATGCCGGTGCAATGGGTCAATCGGCCCAATGCCGATTTCCGCGGCTTCTCCGGCCTGATCGTCGGCGGAATGGTGAAGCCGGGCGATGCGGTGCGGGTATCTCCCTCCGGGCGGTCGAGCACGGTGGCGCGGATCGTGACGAAAGGTGGCGATCTGAGCCAAGCCGCCGCTGGCCAGGCGGTGACGCTGACGTTCGGTGACGAAATCGATTGTTCGCGTGGCGATGTGATTGGCGCGGCCGCCGATCCGCCTGAGGCGGCCGATCAGTTCGAAACCACGATCATCTGGATGAACGACGAGCCCCTGCTGCCGGGACGCGCCTATTGGCTGAAGCTCGGCGCTAAGACTGTCAGCGCGCAGATCACGGAGATCAAACACAAGATCAATGTGAACACGCTCGAGCGGCTCGCGGCGAAAACACTAGAGCTCAACGACATCGCCGTCTGCAATGTTAGCGCTGATCAGCCGATCGCCTTCGATGCCTATGCCGATAACCAGGACATGGGCGGGTTCATCCTGATCGATCGCGTGTCCAACGCAACGGCGGGGGCGGGACTGATCCGCTTTGCTCTGCGCCGGGCGCAGAACGTGCATTGGCAAGCTTTCGACGTGACGCGCAAGGCGCGCGCCGAGATCAAGGGCCAGCGGCCGGCTGTGCTTTGGTTCACAGGGCTCTCCGGCGCAGGTAAATCCACCATCGCCAATCTGGTGGAGAAACGCCTACACGCACTCGGTCGCCACACTGTGCTGCTCGACGGCGACAATGTCCGCCACGGGCTCAACCGCGATTTAGGCTTTACCGACGCCGACCGGGTGGAAAACATCCGCCGCGTCGCAGAGGTTGCGCGGCTGATGACGGACGCCGGCCTGATTGTGCTTGTATCGTTCATTTCACCGTTCCGGGCCGAGCGGGAAATGGCGCGCGCCTTGATGGCGGATGGGGAGTTCTTCGAGGTCTTTGTCGATGTGTCGCTGGAGGAGGCGGAGCGGCGCGACGTCAAGGGGCTCTACCGGAAGGCGCGCGCGGGGCAATTGCGCAATTTCACAGGCATCGACAGCCCCTACGAGCGGCCTGAGAACCCAGAAATCCACATCGACGCCTCTCAAACTGACCCGGCTTCCGCGGCGGAAATCGTAGTGTCCACCCTGCTGAGCCACAGCTGACGAGGGTCCTTCCGGCGCCAAACTAAGTGTCGGCGTCTGCCTGATGCGCGTTTGCGACAATCGCCGCGTGTCTGCCAACGAGCGAATTGACAAGCGCTACGGTGGTTCCATGCTTGCGCAGGCCATTTGAGAGTCCGCATGAGCAGGGGAGCGGCAGAGCCGGTCGGGGACGTGGCGACGGCGCTCGCACACGGCGCGCGGCTAATGTCCTCCAATCCCTCGCTCGCGGCGCAGCAAGCTAGTGAAATCCTCAAGGTCGCGCCTGGCCAGCCGCAAGCCGTGCGCCTGTTGGCGGCGGCGTGGCGCGCGATCGGCGATCAGCGCATGCTGTCAGGCGACGAAGGCGGCGCCGATCAGGCCTATGCGCAATCGATCCGCGCCGGCGTACAGGATCCGGTCCTTATGCGCGCGGCCGCGGCGCTCTGCGACAATGACATCCCTGCTGCCGAACACGCGCTTAAGGCGTATCTCAAGGCGCAACCAAGCGATCCAGCCGCCATCCGCATGCTGGCCGAAGTCGCGGCGCGCCTTGGCCGCTTCGGCGACGCGGAAAAACTTCTGGTCCGTTGTCTCGAACTCGCGCCAAGCTTTGCGGCGGCGCGTCACAATTATGCGATCGTGCTGTATAGGCAGAGCAAGTCACTCGAAGCGCTGCCGGAAATCGAACGGCTGTTGGCGCAAGAACCGGAGAACGCGAGCTATCTCAATCTCAAGGCGGCGGTGTTGGCGCGCCTAGGCGAGTACGGTGAATCGATTGCACTGTATGAGACAGTGCTGAAGACGCATCCGGCGCAGCCGAAGGTGTGGATGAGCTATGGTCATGCGCTGAAAACAGAAGGGCGCGCGCAAGACAGCATCGCTGCGTATCGCAAGAGCGTGCAGATGGCGCCGGCCTTTGGCGAGGGCTGGTGGAGCCTCGCCAATCTGAAGACGTTTTCGTTCAGCGACGCCGATGTGGCGGCCATGCAGGGCGCTCTGAAGCATGAGCGGCTGGACCCGGAAGATCGCTACCATTTGCATTATGCGATCGGCAAAGCGCTGGAGGATCGCCGCGCCTACGCGGATTCATTCACGCATTATGCCAGAGGCGCCGCGCTTCGGCGTGAACGCCTCGATTACAACGCCGGCAGCGTGACCGAGCAAGTGGATCGAGCGCGCGCGTTCTTCACACCGGAGCAATTGCAACACATGGCGAGCCACGCGTGCGCGGCGGCCGATCCCATCTTCATCATCGGCTTGCCGCGTTCCGGCTCGACACTGATCGAGCAAATGCTATCGAGTCACAGCCAGGTCGAAGGCACAATGGAATTGCCCGATCTCGGTATGATCGCGCGACGGCTGGGCGAGCAGAAGCTCAAGCACGAGCGATCGAAATATCCCGAGGCGCTGGCGACGCTCGAGCCCGACGCGTTGCGCGCTCTGGGCGAGGACTATCTTCGCACAACGCGCATCCAGCGCAAAACCGGGCGGCCATACTTCATCGACAAGATGCCGAACAATTGGCTGCACGTTGGGCTCATCCTGGCGATCTTGCCGAACGCCAAGATCATCGACGTACGCCGCCATCCGATGGCGGCCGGTTTTTCTGCATTCAAGCAGCATTTCGCGCGTGGCCAAGGCTTCAGCTACAGTCTTGACGATATCGGCCGCTATTACCGCGACTATGTGCGTATGCTCGCGCACATCGATCGTGTCTCGCCCGGGCGCGTACATCGCGTGCATTACGAGGCCGTTGTGTCGGACACGGAAGCGGAACTGCGCCGTCTTCTGGGCTATTGCGGCCTGCCGTTCGAAGAGGAATGCCTGCGTTTCTACGACAATCAGCGCGCCGTGCGTACGGCCAGCTCGGAGCAGGTGCGCCAGCCGATTTTCTCCGACGCCGTCGAACATTGGCGTCATTACGAACCGCACCTTGACGATTTGAAGCGGGCGCTAGGCCCGGTGCTGGACGCGTATCCAAACGCGCCGGCTAACGATTGATATTGCGCGAGGGGAGTAAGGCCATGACCAAGCAGCGGCAAATCCGGTGGAGCGGCGTGTTGTTGGCGTCGACGGTGCTCTCGGGCGTCGGCGTCACTACCAACGCCGCGGCGCAGGAGACGTCCACCGGCATCGGCGAGATCGTCATCACAGCGCAAAAGCGCGAAGAGAACCTGCAGGATGTGCCGATTTCGGTGCAGGCTTTCGGCGAACAGCAGCTCGAAGAGCTGAACATCTCCGATTTCGACGATTATGCGCGGCTGTTGCCCTCGCTTTCATTTACGACCTTGGGGCCGGGCTTTGCGCGCGTCTATTTCCGGGGCGTTTCGAGCGGGGAGAACGGCAACCATTCGGCATCGCTGCCGAGCGTCGGCACCTACCTCGACGAGCAGCCGATAACCACCATTACCGGCAATCTCGATCTACACCTCTACGACATCAACCGGGTTGAAGCGCTGGCTGGGCCGCAAGGCACGCTTTACGGCGCAAGCTCGCAAGCGGGCACGGTGCGCATCATCACCAACCAGCCCGACCCCGAGGCCTATAGTTCTTCTTACAATGTCGAGGTGAATAGCGTCGACAACGGCGGCATTGGCTATCTTGGCGAAGCGCACGTCAACATCCCACTTTCCGAGAGCGCCGCGGTGCGGTTGGTGGCGTGGCAGGAGCACGCGGCCGGCTACATCGACAACGTACCCGGCTCAATCACCTTCCCATCCTCCAACATCACGATGACCAACGACGGTGCGGTGCAGGATGATTATAATGATGTCGACACGTGGGGCGCGCGGGCGGCGCTACGCGTCGATCTCAACGAGAACTGGACCGTGACGCCGAGCGTGATGGGTCAGCAGCAGGACAGCAATGGCATTTTCGGGTTCGACCCGCGCGTCGGCGATCTCGAAGTGAGCCATTTCTTCCCGGAGAACGCTTCCGATCGTTGGGTTCAGGCAGCGCTCACCGTGGAGGGGCGCGTCGGCAGTTTCGACGTGACCTATGCCGGGGCCTACCTGAATCGCGCTGTCGACTACCAGCAGGATTATACTGATTACGCGTACTTCTATGACGCGCTGGCTGGGTACGGCGCCTATTTCTATGACGACGTCGGCAATCTCATCAATCCGGCGCAATACATCGACGCGTCAGACCGCTATCGCCGCGAGAGCCATGAATTCCGCGTCGCCTCACCCGCGGAGAACAGGCTGCGTGTCGTCGGCGGCATTTTTTACCAGCGGCAGGTGCACGAAATTCACCAGCAATATCTTGTCAACGGCGATCTGACCGCGCCGTTCGAGGTGCCGGGCTACACCGACACTATCTGGCTCACCGAACAGGATCGCATCGACCGTGACGCCGCCGTGTTCGGCGAGGTGTCATTCGACTTTACGGACCGTCTGACCGGTACTTTGGGCCTGCGCGCCTTCAGCTCGCGCAACTCGCTTGAAGGCTTCTTCGGCTATTCCGACGGCTTCTCCGGTTCGACCGGCGTTTCGCAATGTTTCTCGCCGGTGCAATTGCGCGGTGCGCCGTGCACCAATCTGGACAAGGTCGTGGAGGAGAACGGGCTCACGCACCGCGTCAATCTCACTTACGATATCAGTGACGACGTGATGATCTACGGGACCTATTCCACCGGGTTCCGGCCCGGCGGCATCAACCGGCGCGGCAATCTTCCTCCGTACGATTCAGACTTCCTCACTAATTACGAACTCGGCTGGAAGACGCTGCTCGCGGATGGAAGGCTGCGTTTCAACGGCGCGGTGTTCTTCGAGCAATGGGAGGATTTCCAATACTCATTGCTCGGTCAGAACGGGCTGACGGAAATCCGCAACGCCGGCAACGCAGACATTTACGGCGTCGAAGCCGATGGCCAATGGCTGGTGACCGACAATTTCGAACTCAGCGGCGCTGCGAGCTGGCTGCATTCGGAAACCACCACCGATCTGTGCAACGCCGATCCGGTGACATTCCTGCCGGATTGCGTCACCGGGCTGCTTTCGCCGTCAGGAACGGAATTGCCGGTGACGCCGGAGTTCAAGGCGAACGTGACCGGGCGCTACACCTTCAGCTTCAACAATTGGGACGCGTTCCTGCAGACGACGCTCGCCTACCAGAGCGAGGTCTATAACGATCTGCGCATTTTCCATCCTCCGCCCAACGGCAATCCAGGCGAACGCGGCCTGATCGGCGACAGCGACGGCTACATGACGGCGAACTTCTCCACCGGCATCGATATGCCGACCTGGTCGCTCAGCCTTTATGTTAACAACGCCACCGACGAGCGAGGCGAGATGGCGCGTTATGCCGAGTGCGCGACCTTCACCTGCGCCAGCGATCAAGCCGGAATTCCCGGCGCGGTCTACATCGTGCCGATTCAGCCGCGAACGATCGGCGTGCGCTTCGGCCAGCGCTTCTGAACGTATCGGCGCTGCCGCCTATTCGGCGGCGGCGCCGGCGCTTTTCTCCGCGGCCCGCGCCTCGCGACTCTTGAATAGGCCGCGCACCCAGCGTTCGAGTCTGTCGATCAACACGAACATGGCCGGCACGAACACCAGCGAGAGCAGGGTGGAGAGCATGAGCCCGCCGATCACGGCCGCGCCCATGCCTTGGCGCAGCGTGCCGTCGACGCCCCAGCCGGCGGCGGCCGGGATCATGCCGGCGGACATCGCGAACGTGGTCATGATGATCGGCCGGGCGCGCTGCATGCCGGCTTCCATGAGCGCCGCATTGCGGCTCATGCCGGCGTGCATGCGCTCGACCGCGAAATCGACCAGCAGGATCGAGTTCTTGGTGACCAACCCCATCAGCATGATGAGGCCGATAAACGCGAACAGCGAAAGCGGCTGGTTGGCGACGATGAGGCCGATAATCGCGCCGCCAATGGAAAGCGGCAGCGCCGTCATGATCGTGATCGGCTGGAAGAAGTCCTTAAACAACAATACCAGCACGCCGTAGATCAAGATCACGCCCCACAGCAGCGCATTGCCGAAGCTCGCGGTCATTTCCGCGAAGTCCTCTGTCTGACCGCCGGCGGCAAGACGCGCGCCGGGCTGATCCTGCGCTTCGGGCAAGGCGAACACGGCCTGCTGCGCTTCAGACAATTGGACGCCAGGCACGACGTTGGCGCCGACCGTGACCGAACGCTCGCGATCGCGGCGCTCGATGGTCGCTTCGCCGAGCGAGAATTGCACGTCGGCGACCGAGTCCAGGCGCACCGGCGCGCCCGCCGCCGATTGCACCGGCAGCGCGCGGATCGCGTCGAGGTCGCTGCGCTGATCGGGACGCAGCGTGACGCGGATAGGAATCTGGCGATCTGCGAGGTCGAATTTCGGCAGGTTTTGTTCGGCGTCGCCACTGGTTGCGATTCGCACTGCGGCCGCGAGGCCCGCGGAGGTGACGCCGAGGCGAGCCATATCCTCATTGCGCGGCCGCACCTGAATTTCGGGCCGGCGCACGGCGGAGGAAGAGCGCACATCCGCCAGCATGTCCGAGCGCGCCGTCATGGCGGCGGCAAGGCGCTCAGCGGCCGCGTTCACTGCAGCCGGGTCTTGGCCGACGAATTGCACCGTGATGTCGGAGCCCTGGCTGCCGCCCTGATCCTGCACGAACGACGAGCGATAGTTCGGGAAATTCGCCAATTCGGGCCGTATCACTTGCTGCATCGCGTACGATGAGCGATCGCGATCCGCGCGCGGCACCAATTGGATGAAGATGTTGGCGTCGGGTGCGGAGCCATCGGCGCCGTTCATGGAAGTGAACACGCCTTCCACCTCCGGCATCTGCCGGATGCGCGCGCTCATGTCCTGCAACGTCCGATCGGCTTCGATCAGCGGCGTTCCGGGCGGGATTTCGACGCGCGTCTGCACCATGTTGTTGTCGAAGCGCGGAATGACGACGGCCGGCACCGTGGCGGCGGCCATGATCGAGAGGATGAACACAGCGATCCCGGCGGCGATGGTCTTCCAAGGATTGTGGATCGCCCAGCGCAACGTGTCGCGATAGATGAGCGTCAGCGCGTCAGGCTTGGCTTCGCCCTGATGGCCTTTGTCACTCAGAAAGAACGCGGCCATCATCGGCGTGATCAAGCGCGCCACCAGCAGCGAGAAGAAGGCCGCGATAGCGACCGTCAGGCCGAATTCTCGGAAGAATACGCCCATGCCGCCGGACATGAAGCTCACCGGCACGAACACGGCAATGATCGAGGCTGTGGTGGCGACGACGGCGAGGCCGATTTCGTCGGCGGCCTCAAGCGCGGCTTGGTAGGCCGTTTTGCCCATCCGCATGTGTCTGACGATGTTTTCGATCTCGACGATGGCGTCATCGACCAGCACGCCTGTCACCAGCGCCAGAGCGATCAAGGTCACCATGTTCAGGGTGAAGCCCAACACCTCGACGGCGGCGAACGTGGGCATGATCGAGAGCGGAATGGCGGCGGCCGCGATCAAGGTGGCGCGCCAATCGCGCAGGATCAGGAACACGACGAGGCAAGCCAGCAGCGCGCCCTCGATCAAAGCGTGGATGGAGCTCTCGTGCATGCCGCGAATGAACTCGACGGTCGATGCGATCTCACGGATCTGCATGCGCGGATGCGCCGTTTCGACTTCGCGGAGGCGCTCGTCCATGAGGTCGAACACCTGCACTTCGGACGCGTCGCGGGCGCGTTGCACCATGAAGCCGACGACCGGCTGGCCGTTGTAGCGCGAGATGGAGCTCAGATCGCTGGCGGCGTCCGTGACCGTGCCGAGATCGGCCAGGCGCACCACGCGGCCGTCGGCCGCGCTGATGCGCATGTTGGCCAATTCGTCCACGGTTTGCGCGCCGCCGAGCGTGCGGATGGATTGCGCTTGGCCGCCCACTTCGGCTTGGCCGCCGGGAAGGTCGGCGTTTAGCGCGCGCAATTGGCTGCTGATCTGGTCGGCTGAAACGCCGTAGGCCAGCATGCGCGCCGGATCGAGCTCGACGCGGATTTCGCGATCGACGCCGCCAAGACGCGTCACCTGGCTCACGCCAGGCACCCCCAGCAATTCACGCTGCAAATCGTTGTCGATGAACCAGGAGATGTCTTCCGGCGTCATGCCGTCGGCGACAACGGCGTAGTAACCGATGGGTTGGCTCGCCGCGTCAATCCGCTGAACTACAGGCTCGGTTATGTCCGCGGGCAGGTCCGACCGGATGCGCTGGATCGCGTCGCGCGCGTCATCGACGGCGCGGCCGAGATCGGTTTCGTTCTCCATCTCCACGGTGGTTTGCGAAACGCCCGGCGAAATGGTTGAGGTGACACGCTTGACGCCTTCGACCGATGTCAGCGCCGCCTCGATGCGCTGCGTGATCTGGGTTTCCATTTCCACCGGCGCGGCGCCGGGCTGCGCGACTGTTACGGTGAAGCCGCCGAAATCCACGTTCGGCAATTGGTTGATCGCCAGCCGGTTATAGGCCGTCCATCCAGCGAACAAGAGCGCAAGAATGAGAACGATCGGCGGGATCGGATTGCGGATCGCGCCGGCGGAAATATTCCAGGCCATGTCGGCTCCCGTTAGCCTTTGCGTCCGCGCAGATCGTCGGCGCTGCTTTCAACCGCGGCGGCGGGCTGGTCTTGAATGAGACGGATCTGTTCGCCGTCGCGCAAGAACGCGGCGCCTGCGCCGGCGATGCGCTGGCCGGGCTGAACGCCGCCGGTGACGGCGATCCAGTCGCCGTCGCGAACGCCGAGCGTGACCGGGGTGCGGGCGACGACATTGTCTTCGCCGATGACGAAGACGTAGGCGTCGCCGCCCTCGTAGAGCACGGAGCTTTGCGGTGCAGCCAGCTGATCGCGCGGAGCGAGGGTCGCGGCGCCGCGCAGATACATGCCGGCCCGCACTTGGGTGTCGCGCGGCAGCGCGAACAGGGCCTCGCCCGTGCGCGTGCGCGAGTCGATCGATGCGGGCAGGCGGCGCAGTGTTGCTTCGACAGTCGAGCCATCGACCAATGAGAAGGTCGCGGTCTGCCCTTCTTCCAGCGCCAGCATGTCCGCTTCCGCGACTTGCGCGGCGACCTCGAGATCGTTGCCGGCGGCGATGCGGAAGAGCACTTGCCCATCGACGCTGCGGCCGATCTCGGCGCTCCGGTCGATGACAAGGCCGGCCGCCGGGGCGCGAACATAACCGCCGCCGAGGCGTGCGTTCACCTCCGCCAACTGGGCGCGCGCGGCGGCGAGGCGTGCATCGGCCGCCGCGGCAGCGGCGCGGCGCTGTTCGATCGCCTCGGTCGAAAGCGCGCCGGAATCGCGGATAGACTCGGCGCGCTGGTACTCGTCGCGCGCGCGGATCGCCGCCGACTGCGCCTCGGCGACGCTCGCCTGCGCGGCCCGCGTTTGCGCTTGCGAAAGCGCCGTGTCGAGCCGCGCCATCGGCTGGCCCGCGCGGACGGTGTCGCCCTCGTCGACCAGGATTTCCAAAATGCGCACGCCTGTAGCCGGCGCGGTGACCTGGATGTCGCGCTGCGGACGCGCTTCGCCATTGAGCGCCACGATCGGCTGGAAAGTGCGCGCTTCGAGCTGGATCACCGAAACCGCCTGGCGCGTATCGACCGCCGTGTGCGTGGCGCCGTCGCCGCCGAGACGCGACAGCAGCGCCAATATGGCGATCACGGCGACGATGCCGCCGCCGAGCATGAGAAGCACTTTGCGGCGCTTGGCCGGATCGTCGCCGCCTTCGAACGCTGTTTCGCCGGCGCTGCGCGCATTTCGGAGCGCGTTTCCGCCGGCGTCGGCGACACGCTTGAACAGGCCCTCGGCCTTCGTGAAGAACTGGGGTCGCTCGGGCCTATTCATGGACCAATCTCGGGACGCGGGCTGAGATAACGTTCGGCAAGGTCGCAGAATTGTGCGACGGCCTTTTCAGCGTCTGCATCACGCAGAAAGGCGCGCCGCAGACCTATGCCTTCAATTGCTGCAAACAAGGTGTTGGCGGCGATTTCCGGATCAAGTTTGCGATCAACTTCACCGCGCTGTTGCGCAGAGGCGATGGCTTTGGTGAATAATTGGACACTTCGCACGTCCGTTGAACGCAACAGGGCCGCGAGATCCTCATCGCGCATCGCTTCGGACATGATGTCGGTGACCAGCGCACCGTCGCCGCCGGCGCATTTCACAAAAAAGTCACGCCCCGCCGCGCCGATCGCTGGCAAGAAGCCGACCTTCTCGGCGGCGCGCAGAAAAGCCTCGTCCGCTTCGCCGCGATGTTCTTCTGCGATGGCCCCGATGATTTCGGCTTTTGAGCGAAAATAGCGATAGAGCGCGCCCGCGCTGATCTGCGCCTCGGCGCAAATCTCCTGCATCGTGGCCTGATGAAAGCCGCGACGACGGAAGCACCCGATCGCGGCGTCCATAATCTGGCGCCGCCGGCGGTCGGCGAGCTGGGGATCGGCAACGCGCGCCATCGCTTTGAGAAATCCACCCCTTGCCTGCAGATGATGCACTGCATATAAAACGAATATTCGTTCTATAAATGCTAAAGCTGGACGGCGTCAAGGCGAACGCCCAAATCCAGCCCAGGTTAAAGTTGCCCCTTCATGGTTAGCGTCGGGCTAATGCGCTGAGGAGTAAGGGAAAATGATGCAAACGCGGGTCGTTCGGTTGGCCTTTGCCGGCTCCGCTCTGGTGCTGGCGGCGGCATGCTCGACGATGCCGAGCCGGGAACCGGAGGCGCCGCCGCTGCCGGCGGCCTGGGTGGATGCGCCGGTAGGCGCGCAGATAGAGCTCACGCAATGGTGGACTAAGTTCAACGACCCTGCGCTCACCCGTTTGATCGCGGAGGCGCTTGACCGCGGCCCCAGCGTCGAAATCGCAGCGCTGCGCATCCAGGAAGCGCGTGGCCAATCGCGCTCGACCATTGGACGCTACCTGCCTGAACTCACGGTGACGGGGCAGGGCCAATACACGCGCGTGCTTGAAGGCGATGTGTCCTCGTTTCCCGGCGTAGCCGCCGAAACCGAGCGCGCCACCGCATCCTACGGCCCGCAGGTTTCGTGGGAGATACCGTTGTTCGCGCGCATCGAGGCGTCGGTGGTGGGCGCGCGTGCGAACGAGGCGTCGGCGCAGGCCGATTATCGCGCTGCGCGGGTCGCGCTCGCCGCAGACGTTGCGCAGGCATATGTCGATCTGCGCGCTGCCGCGAACTCGCGCGACGCGCTTGAACGCGCGGTCGAAACCGCAGACGAACTCGCGCGTATCGTCGCCATCAGTGCGGATGCGGGGTTCGCGGCGCAAGCCGACGCGGCCGACGCGCGCCGCCTCGCGGAGAGCACGCGCACGCGCCTGCCGGGATTGGTGATCGAAGCACGGCGCGCTGAAAACGCGCTGGCGGTGCTGCGGGGTTACGCGCCGGGTACGGAGGAAGCCTCGGTGCGTACGGTGTTGACCGCCGAGGCGCCGGTGCCGTCGCTTCCGCTCAACGCCGCCCCCGCCGCGCCGGCAGATTTGCTGCGCCTGCGGCCTGACGTAGCGCGCGCTGAGGCGCAAGCCGTACTCGCGGCGGCCGGCTTGGCGACCGCGCGCGCGGATCTGCTGCCGAGCCTCAATCTCACAGGCACGGTGCTGGCGTCTGAGACCATTCTCGGTACGGCCTTCTCGGGCGACGGCGTTCAGCTCCAGGCCACACCCTTCATCTCGATTCCGCTATTCGACTGGGGTTCGCGGCTCGGTCAGGTGCGCGTCAACAATGCGCGCTTTGAGCAATCGCTGATCCAATATCGTCAAACCGTGGCGCAGGCGGTGAGCGAAGCGTCGCTGGCGCTGGTGTCGCTCGATCAGGGGCGGTTGCGGTTGGCTTCGGCGCGGCGGGCGGAGGAGGCGGCGGAGGCGACGGCGCGGGGCTCGCGCGCGTCTTACGAAGCCGGCATCCAGAGCTTGGCCGATCGTCTGCGTTCGGAACAACAATTGATCGACGCGACCCTCGCGCGCATCGATGCCGAGGCGCAGCAGGCGAGCGCCGCGATCGCTACGTATCGCGCCTTCGGCGGCGGCGCCGTCGAAGAAGCGCCGCAGCTTGCCGCCGCCGAGCAATGACCTAGGATCGGCTAAAGGTCTTGGGAGAGTAACGTGGCTCAAATCGCTGGCGCGCCGCTGCGCGCCTTTATCGATCGCATGTGGGACGAAGAGATCGTTCCGACGCTCGCCGACTACATCCGCATTCCAAACAAATCGCCGGATTTTGAGCCGGACTGGAAGCAGCTTGGCCACATGGACGCCGCGACCGAGTTGCTCGCCAATTGGGCGCGCACACATTTGCCTGCGCTCGAAGGGGCTTCGCTCGAAGTCGTGCAATTGCCCGAGCGCACGCCGCTCATTCTGATCGAGGTCCCGGGCGCCAGCGACGACACGGTTCTGCTTTACGGCCACCTCGACAAACAGCCGGAAATGACAGGCTGGGCTGAGGGCAAGGGCCCGTGGATTCCTGTGCTCGAAGGCGACAAGCTCTATGGCCGCGGCGGCGCCGATGACGGTTATGCGATCTTCGGCGCGCTGACCGCGCTCCTGGCGCTGCGCGAACAAGGCGCAAAGCACGCGCGCTGTGTCGTCCTCATCGAAGCGTCGGAAGAAAGCGGATCGCCCGATCTGCCGGCCTATATCGATGCGCTAGCCGATCGCATCGGCTCGCCCTCGCTGGTGGTGTGCCTCGACAGCGGCTGCGGCGACTACGAGCGGCTATGGGTGACGACATCGTTGCGCGGTCTCGTCGGCGGCGAGTTGCGGGTCGATGTGCTGGACGAGGGCGTGCACTCGGGCGACGCCTCCGGCATCGTACCGTCGAGCTTCCGCGTTCTGCGCCAGCTGCTGGCGCGGCTTGAGAACGTCGAAACCGGCGAGGTGATCTTGCCCGCGCTCAAAGCGGACATTCCCGGTGAACGCACGGCGCAGGCCACGGTCGCCGCGCAGGCGCTTGGCGATCAGGTGTACGCCAAGTTTCCTTTTGTCGACGGCATGAAGCCGACGACCAACGAACTGGCCGAATTGGTGCTGCGCCGTACATGGCGGCCGGCGCTGTCGGTGACCGGCTTTGAGGGCGCGCCGCCGCCGCCCAAGGCCGGCAATGTGCTGCGCCCGCATACAAGCGTGAAGCTTAGCATGCGCTTGCCGCCAACTGTGAGCGCGGAGGCGGCGGTGAAGGCGATCAAGCAGGAGTTGGAGCGCGACCCGCCCTACTGCGCGAAAGTGCGCTTCACGCCGGATGTGCCTGGCTCGGGCTGGAATGCGCCGGCGGTTGCGGCTTGGCTTGAGAAAGCGCTCGAGGAGGCATCGCGCGCGACCTTCGGTCAGCCAATGGCGATGATGGGCGAGGGCGGCTCGATCCCGTTCATGGGCATGTTGGGCGAGCGCTTTCCCAAAGCGCAATTCGTTATCACCGGCGTGCTCGGTCCGCACTCGAACGCACACGGTCCGAACGAATTCCTGCACATCCCCACTGGTAAGCGCGTGACGGAGACAGTCGCGCGCGTGCTGGCGGCGCACGTCGAGCGCGCGGCTTAGACGATCTTCCTGCGGGCGCTGGCGGGCGCCGCTTGAGCGGCGGCCTCTGCCGGGCGTTGGCGCGCGTAGCGCATCACCGCGGCGGCGAGGTGATCGCGATCGGCGGGTTTCACGATGTGCTCAGCGGCGCCAAGCGATAGCGCGTGGGCGCGATCTTCGTTTACTGAGAGCACGATGACGGGAATGTCTTGCGTCTTCGGATCGTGCTTCAGCGCTTGCAGAACGCGCCAGCCGGAACGGTCCGGCAGGTAGATGTCGAGTAGGATAAGGGCCGGCATCGCGGCGCGCGCCATAGCGAGGCCAGCGTCGCCGCCGCCGACGCCCTGAACCGCAAAGCCGGCGCGCGTCAACGCCCGCGCGGCAAGATCGCGTGCATCGGCTTCGTCTTCGATCACCAGCACCAGCGGGCCGCTGTCGGGGCCCTGCAGCGCGTCGATCTGCGCTGCCGCGCCAAGCGCCTTGGCGGCGTCGGCGAAGTTCAGGGGCACGTGAAGTGTGAAGACCGCGCCTTCGCCGAGCTTGCTCTCGACCGACACGTCGCCGCCAAGCAATTGCGCCAAGCGGCGCGTGATCGTCAGCCCCAGGCCGGTGCCGCCATATTGCTGTGTGATGCTCGGGTCGGCCTGCACGAAGGGCTGGAACAGGCGCGCCAAATGTTCAGGCGCCATGCCAATGCCAGTGTCGCGCACAACGAAGAAGATCTGCTCGACGCCATTATGCAGGCGCAACTCAGCGCGCACATCGACGGCGCCGTTCCTGGTGAATTTGCAGGCGTTGGAAAGTAGGTTCATCAGGCATTGCCGTAACTTGACGGCGTCGGTGTTTGCCAGCTTGCCGTCCTCCGGACGCGCAAACGAAAGCGCATTGCCGTTTTGCGCCGCCAGCGGGCGCATCGTCTCCAGCAATTCTTCGGTCAGGTCGAGCGGATCGAAATTGGCCGCCGAGACGTCCATGCGGCCGGCCTCGATCTTGGAAAGGTCGAGAATCTCGCTGATCAAGCTCAGCAGGTGCTTCGCCGCCGCTAGGATGCGGTTCAAATCCTGCACAGTGGTCTCGGCGTTTGCGTCCTCAGCGTCTTCCTGAAGGATTTCCGCGTAGCCGATGATGGCGTTGAGCGGCGTGCGCAATTCGTGGCTCATGTTGGCGAGGAATTGCGATTTCGCCAGGTTTGCGCTTTCCGCCGCGTGGCAGGCGCGGGCGAGGGCGTCGACATTGGCGTCAAGCGCAGCGCTCTGGCGCGAAAGCGCCGCGCTCACTGTCGCAAGCGCTTCAACCGCTTCCGCTGCGCCGCTGGGTTCGGCGATTTGCGCCGGGGCGGCTGGTGCGTTCTGGGCAAGTTCGTTGGCCAGCGTGCGGAGCGTATCCATTTGCATCGCCAGGGCAGCGCGGGCGTGCAGAAATGCGTCCTGCAATTGCTGCTCGCCCACCAGCGCGGTGTCGGGCGTGACCCGCTTGGTGACGCAGCTCATGCGGAGCGGAATGCCGTCCGGCGTGGTGCGCATGAGCGCTTCGTGGCGAACGCGCAGCATTTCGCCGTTTGCAGCGATGACGGCGTGCTCGATCGCGAGGCGGCGGAAGGCGCCGCGTTTCGGCGTGAATGCAGCGGTGACGAGAGCGCGATCTTCGGGCGTCGCACAGCAGGCATGCTCGACGATGGTCTCGTAATCGACGGCGCGGCCAAGCAGGCCAGCCAAGCGTTCGCCGCCGATCAGCGTGCGGCGGCTGAAGTCGATCTCCCAAGCGGCGCCGACCAGAGGATCAAGCGCCGCATTGAGCTGGCGCACGATCTCCACTTCCTCACGCGCGGCATGGGCGCGAACGCTTGCTGCGCGTAGCGCCATCGCAGCCATGAAGCCCAGCGCCAATGCGCAGGCGGCCGCGGCGGCGGCGTTGCCTTGCAGCGCGCCGTCCAAAAGGAAGACGCAGGCGAGCAGTCCGTAGGGTGAAGCGGCCAGCGCGGCGCGACGAGCGCCCCCCGTTTGAGTGAATGCCGTGTTGACGACGAGCCCTGCCAGCACCAACACCGCTAACGTTTCGCCGAGTGGGTTGCGTGAGAACCACGCCATTGCCGGCGCGGTGGCGTAGGCGGCAGCCGCTGCGGCATTCAGCGCCAGCTGCGGGAAGAAGGTTTGCGTCTGCGGCAGGTGCTCCAGGCGCGCACTGAGGCCGCGGCGTGTTTCCTCGACCAACAACACGAGGCCGGTCCATATCGCGGCCATGGCGAGGCCTGCCGCAGCGGCGACCGTCAGCGCGATGACCGCGAGCAAATAATAACGCGATCTTTCGCTCGAAAACATCTCGCCCGCAGCGCGGTTGAGGCTTTCATGGTTGACGAAAGATTGCACGACCTTACCTCGATGGGTAATTTTGCTTAGTCATAAGCGGGCTTCGTAAAGCAAGTGTTCTCCACGCTGCGGGCGGCGAAGTGTTGACAAAACGTAGCGGGGCGTTGGTGTGAACTTCATCTCCGACAACAACGCGGGCGCTGCGCCGGAAGTTCTGCAAGCGGTCGTCGACGCCAATGCGGGCTTCGCCGCTTCATATGGCGATGACGAACATACGCGCCGGATCGACACGCTGTTTTCCGATCTATTTGAGCGTGAAGTGCGCGTGTTCCCGGTGTCAACCGGGACTGCCGCGAACGCGATTGCGCTTGCGGGTGTGACGCCGCCATGGGGCGCGATCGTCTGCCATTGCGAGGCGCATATCGAAGTCGATGAAGCGGGCGCGGTGGAATTCTATTCCGGCGCCAAGCTTGCGCTCGCGGACGGGGCCGGTGCGAAGCTCACGCCCGATGCCGTTGACGAGATCGTCACCCGGCGCGGTAGAGGAGCGCACACATCGCCGGCGGCGGCGCTCTCAGTGACATTGCCCAACGAGCGAGGCTTGCTCTACAGCGTTGAGGAAATGAGTGCGCTCGGCGCCTGCGCGCGCCGGCATGGTTTGGCCTTTCACGTCGATGGCGCGCGGTTCGCTAATGCCATTGCGGCGCTGAAGTGCGCGCCGGCGGATCTGACGTGGCGCGCAGGCGTCGATGTGATGTCGTTCGGCGCAACCAAGAACGGCGGGCTGGGCGCGGAGGCCATTGTGGTCTTCGATCCAGCTCAGGCGGAGGAAATTGCTCGCCGGCGCAAGCGCGGCGGCCATCTCGTCAGCAAGAGCCGGTATATGGGCGCGCAATGGAATGCGTATCTGCGCGATGGGCTATGGCTGCGCCTCGCCGAAGCGGCCAACGTCAAAGCCGCACGCATCGGCGCTGCTGCCGATGGTTTGTTGAGCCATCCCGTCGAGACCAATCAGGTGTTCATTGCCCCTGGCGCGAACGGTATCGCCCAGCTGCGGCGCGCCGGCGTCGGCTTCTACGAATGGGGGCATCGAGGCGAGGTGCGGCTGGTCGCGGCTTGGAGCCACACTGACGAGGAAATCGAAGCGCTTTGCGCGCTGCTGCGGGCGCTGCTGCGCTAGGCTGGCTGCGGGTTCGCCGTGAACGCCGGTCCCGCGCGCGTGCGCCCGCCGCCGCGAGCGGAGAGGCCGTGTTCCGTCTTGGCCCAAAAGTGCGGGCGTACGATCAACGCAAACACCGCGCCGAGCGCGGCGAACGTCGCCAGCGGCCAGTAAAGAGGCATAGTCGGGGCGGCGCGCACATGGCTGAGATCACCGGAAAGAGCGGCGGCGCTGAGCACGCCGAATACACCGACACAATAGCCGCAGAGGGCGAGCACAAAACCGGGAATGCCCAGCACGTCGGCAGGCGAAAGCGCGCTGTAAAGCACCATCAACGCCAGCGGACCGTGCGCGAACGACGCGAGAATGCCGCCGCCAAGCACGAGCTGCATCGAGGCGAAGCCGCGCCAACCCATCTCAGAGCCGCTGCGGAGCGGGTT
>JBFWZB010000048.1:11968-20128 GCA_050185805.1 Hyphomonadaceae bacterium | reverse complement strand
GAATTCACGCGCGACCGCGACCAATTCTACGCCGATCCCGACGGCTATCGCCGCTCGCACCCGCAGCAACAGCAGCCGCGCCAAGCCTATGGCGAACGTGGCGAGTACGGAGAACGTGGAGAGCGTGGCGAACGCGGCGAAGGCGGCCAGTACGATCAGCGCGGCCGCCGCCGGCGCGGCTTCGACATGTTCGATATTTTCGACTAACCGCCCGCCCCCCACAGCAGCAGCGGCCGCGCCGCGGCCTCCAGGGCCGCACGCGTCACAGGTTCGTCCCAGGCAGTTTCGGCGAACCCACCGTTGGGGCCGCACACCTTGAACAGGTGCGGCCGCATCGCCTTTGCGAAGGCCGCAAGCGCATCGCTCTGCACCAACGCCCGCGCCGTCTCCCCCGGCGCCGGGCGGGTGAGCAGGACAAAGCGTGTGTGGTTGACGCCCGCACCCTGCAGATCGGTGTCGGTGGCGATGACGCCCTCGGCGCGCAAATCGGCGGGGGCGATGGCGCCCAGACCGCTTGCGCCGCATTCGCGCACGGCCAGGAACGCGTGGCCGTTGCTTTCGGCGGGGCGCGCTTCCAGCCCGTGCGCCGCGATCCAGCCTTGCGTTTGCTTCAGCCCCATCACATCCGCGGTCACGGCCGTCAGCGGACCGAAATCGCCTTCGCACCGATAGAGTGAGAACCGGATCGGCTCGACGTGCTCGTCCGCCACCGCGAACGGCGCCGTCTGCGCCGCCAGCGCCGAGAGCAGCGCATCGACATAGCCCGCGGCGCTGTTTTCCAGCGCGCACACCGCGTTCTCGGCTTCGCCCTGCGCCAGCGCACCGATTACGCCGGCGACGTTGTCGTGCGCCATCAGCTCATCGTCCGGGCGCAGCGCATGCGCGGCGCGTTCCGTAAAGGTGTAGGCCGGGCCAAGAAAAGCCGTGCGCGGCAAGCGAATTCCTCCAGCAAATGAAGCTATGCTGCGTCGCCGCCAAAGCAAACGGCCCGGCGTCGCCGCCGGGCCGTCGCAAGGTGCGTTTCCTCTCTGATTATTCTGCGGCTTCGGCCTGCGCCAGGCGCGCGTCTTCAGCGCGCTCTAGAGCCAGCTGCGCGTCGCGTTCGGCAGCGAGTTTCTGGTAGCGGCGCAATTGGCCGCCCGTGCCCGCCGGGATAAGCCGCCCGACGATCACGTTTTCCTTTAGGCCCTCGAGCGTATCGACCTTGCCGTACGAAGCGGCCTCGGTCAGCACGCGCGTGGTTTCCTGGAACGAAGCGGCCGAAACAAACGAACGCGTCTGCAGCGAGGCCTTGGTGATGCCGAGGAGCATCGGCTGCGCCGTCGCCGGTTTCAACCCAAGC
The DNA here is from genome assembly GCA_050185805.1 of Hyphomonadaceae bacterium. Classification (GTDB taxonomy): domain Bacteria; phylum Pseudomonadota; class Alphaproteobacteria; order Caulobacterales; family Aquidulcibacteraceae; genus Vitreimonas. The sequence goes on along the minus strand of JBFWZB010000048.1, from coordinate 18,786 downwards.
TCCTTCACGCGGCGGTTTTCGTCTTCGAGATCGAGCGCTTCCACCGCTTCCCCTTTGAGGAATTCGGTGTCGCCCGCATCCATCACTTCCACCTTCTGCAGCATCTGCCGGACAATCACTTCGATGTGCTTGTCGTTAATCGGCACGCCCTGCAGGCGATAGACCTTCTGGATTTCCTCGACGAGGTAGTTCGCCAGCGCTTCCACGCCCATGATGGACAGGATGTCCTGCGGCGCTGGATTGCCGTCGAGCAAATACTCGCCCTTCTTGACGAAGTCGCCTTCCTGAACGGCAATGTGCTTGCCCTTCGGGATCATGTATTCCATCGCCTCGGCGTCTTCCTGCTCCGGCTCGATGCGCAGCCGGCGCTTGTTCTTGTAGTCCTTGCCGAACGTCACGCGGCCGTCGATCTCGGCGATGATGGCGTGATCCTTCGGCCGGCGCGCTTCGAACAGCTCCGCCACGCGCGGCAGACCGCCCGTAATGTCGCGCGTCTTGGCGCCGCCCGTCGGCATCCGCGCCAGATCCTGGCCCGGCGTGACGTCGTCGCCGTCCTGCACCGAAAGAATGGCGCCGACCGGCAGCAGATAGCGTGCTTCCGAACCATTCGTGAGTTTGGCCGGCGCGCCTTTGGCGTTGAGCACCACCATGGCCGGACGCAAATCCGAGCCCTTGGCGGTGGAGCGCCAATCGATCACCACCTTTGACGAGATGCCGGTGGCTTCGTCGAATTCGTCGCGGGCCGACACGCCCTCGATGACGTCCTCGAACTTCACCTTGCCCGCCACTTCGGTGAGGATCGGCGTCGCATAGGGATCCCATTCGGCGATACGATCGCCACGCGTGACCTTCGACTTCTCGTCCACCTTGAGCCGCGCGCCGAACGACAGCTTGAAGCTCTGGCGTTCCTTGCCGTCGTCATCGACGACCACGACCTGCATGTTGCGGCTCATGACGATCAGATCGCCATGCGCATTCTTGATCGTGTTGCGATTGATGAGACGGACTTTGCCGTCGTGCGCGGATTCCATCGCCGAGCTTTCAGCGATCTGCGCCGCGCCGCCGATGTGGAACGTCCGCATCGTCAGCTGCGTGCCCGGTTCGCCAATCGATTGCGCCGCGATGACGCCGACGGCTTCGCCGATATTGACCGGCGTGCCGCGCGCGAGGTCGCGCCCGTAGCAGGCGCCGCAGACGCCGGTGCGGGTTTCGCAGGTCAGCACCGAGCGCGCCTTCACGCCCTGCACGCCCGCTTTCTCGATCGCCACCACCAGCACTTCATCGAGGTAAGAGCCCGCGGGTGCGACCACTTCGCCCGTGCCCGGATCGACAATGTCCACCGCGGCCGTGCGGCCGAGAATGCGCGTGCCAAGCGACACGACGATGTCGGCGCCATCGATAACAGCTTCCATCTGGATGCCGTCGGTGGTGCCGCAATCCTCTTCGGTGATGATGCAATCCTGCGCAACGTCAACGAGACGGCGCGTCAGATAGCCTGAGTTCGCAGTCTTCAACGCCGTGTCCGCGAGGCCCTTCCGGGCGCCGTGGGTGGAGTTGAAGTATTCGAGAACCGAGAGGCCTTCCTTGAAGTTCGAGATGATCGGCGTCTCGATGATCTCGCCCGAAGGCTTGGCCATCAGCCCGCGCATGCCCGCAAGCTGCTTCATCTGGTTCTTCGAGCCACGCGCGCCCGAATGCGCCATCATGAACACGGAATTGAGTTCGCCCGTCCGGCCCTTTTCCTTGGCCGGCTTGGAGGCTTCCTCCATCATCGCGTCGGCGACGCGGTCGGTGCACTTCGACCAGGCGTCGACCACTTTGTTGTACTTCTCGCCACGCGTGATCAGGCCGTCCGCGTATTGCTTTTCGTACTCGGTGACGCGCTTGCGCGTGTCTTCAACCAGCGTTTCCTTGGCCTTCGGCACCACCATGTCGGCCATGCCGAACGAAATGCCAGCCTTGGCCGCTTCGCGGAAGCCCAGCGCCATGATGCGATCTGCGAAGATGACCGTCTGCTTCTGACCGCAATGGCGATAGACCACGTCGATCAGGTTGCCGATTTCCTTCTTCGTCAGCGTCGTGTCGAGCACCGAATAATCGACTTTGTAGTGCTTTGGCAGCAATTCCGCCAACTTCATGCGGCCAGGCGTCGTCTCGATCGTGCGCGAGATTTTCTTGTCCTTCTCGTTCACGCTGTGGAAGCGCGCGCGGATCTTGCTGTGCAGCGTGACCGCGCCGGCTTCCAGCGCCGCTTCGATCTCGCCGACATCGGCGAACAGCTTGCCTTCGCCCGGCTCGCCTTCCTTCATCAGCGACAGGTAGTAGAGGCCGAGAATGATGTCCTGCGACGGCACGATGATCGGCTTGCCGTTGGCGGGGCTCAGGATGTTGTTGGTCGACATCATAAGCACCCGCGCTTCAAGCTGCGCTTCCAGCGAAAGCGGCACGTGCACGGCCATCTGGTCGCCGTCGAAGTCGGCGTTGAACGCCGCGCAAACGAGCGGGTGCAGCTGGATCGCCTTGCCTTCGATCAGTTTCGGCTCGAACGCCTGGATGCCGAGGCGGTGCAGCGTCGGCGCGCGGTTCAGCAGCACCGGATGTTCGCGGATGACTTCCTCAAGCACATCCCAGACTTCCGGACGTTCCTTCTCAACCATGCGCCGCGATTGCTTCACGGTGCCGGAGAGTCCTTTCACGTCGAGCCGCGCGTAGATGAACGGCTTGAACAGTTCGAGCGCCATCTTCTTCGGCAAACCGCACTGATGCAGCTTGAGGTCGGGACCGACGACGATCACTGAGCGGCCGGAATAGTCGACGCGCTTACCGAGCAGGTTCTGGCGGAAGCGGCCTTGCTTGCCCTTCAGCATATCCGCGAGCGACTTCAGCGGGCGCTTGTTGGCGCCGGTGATGACGCGGCCGCGGCGGCCGTTGTCGAACAGAGCGTCGACGGCTTCCTGCAGCATCCGCTTTTCGTTGCGGATGATGATGTCCGGCGCGCGCAGCTCCATCAGCCGCTTCAAGCGGTTGTTGCGGTTGATGACACGGCGATAGAGGTCGTTGAGGTCGGAGGTGGCGAAGCGGCCGCCGTCAAGCGGCACCAGCGGGCGCAGTTCCGGCGGGATCACTGGCACGACGGTGAGGATCATCCATTCCGGCTTGTTGCCTGAACGAATGAACGCTTCGACCAGCTTCAGACGCTTGGCCAGCTTTTTCGGCTTCAGTTCGGAGGTCGCTTCGGCGATCTCCTTGCGCAGCTGCTCGGCCTCTTTTTCAAGATCGAGCTGCATCAGCAATTCGCGGATCGCTTCGGCGCCGATCGAGGCGGTGAAGCTGTCTTCGCCGTACTCGTCCTGCGCGCGGATGTAATCTTCTTCTGTCAGCAGCTGCTTGGCTTCGAGCGAGGTGAGGCCCGGTTCGAGCACGATGTATTGCTCGAAATAGAGCACGCGCTCGATGTCCTTGAGCGCCATGTCGAGCATGAGTGCAATGCGGCTCGGCAGCGATTTCAGGAACCAGATGTGCGCGACGGGCGCGGCCAGCTCGATGTGGCCCATGCGCTCGCGCCGCACCCGCTGGAGCGTCACCTGCACGCCGCACTTTTCGCAGATGATGTCCTTGTACTTCATCCGCTTGTACTTGCCGCACAGGCACTCGTAATCCTTGATCGGGCCGAAGATGCGCGCGCAGAAGAGACCGTCACGCTCCGGCTTGAAGGTGCGGTAATTGATCGTTTCCGGCTTCTTGATCTCGCCGAACGACCAGGAGCGAATCTGCTCCGGCGAAGCGATGGAAATTTTAATCTGATCGAACACCGGCGCCGGCGGCTGGGCGCCGAAAGTGGAATTGATCAGGTCTTGGTTCATTGCGTTCATCGTCTTGACCTTCCGTCACGCCGGTGTGCGGCCGGCGCCCCGTGGGTTCACGTCATTCATTCCTCCCGGACGCCGCACCCGCGGCGCCCGGGAAGCAATCTATTCGGCCGCCTTCGGCACGCGCCCGTCAGCCAGCTCTACGTTGAGGCCGAGCGAGCGCATTTCCTTCACCAACACGTTGAAGCTTTCCGGGATGCCGGCTTCGAACGTGTCGTGTCCGCGCGTGATCGCCTCGTAGACCTTTGTACGGCCCGCGACGTCGTCCGACTTCACCGTCAGCATTTCCTGCAGCGTGTATGCCGCGCCGTAAGCTTCGAGCGCCCACACTTCCATTTCGCCGAAGCGCTGACCGCCGAACTGCGCCTTGCCGCCCAGCGGCTGCTGCGTGACCAGCGAGTACGGGCCGATCGAGCGCGCGTGGATCTTGTCGTCCACCAGGTGGTGCAGCTTGAGCATGTAGATGTAGCCGACCGTGACCGAGCGCTTGAATTGCTCACCGGTTAGGCCGTCGCGCAATTGCACTTGGCCCGTATCGGAGAAGCCCGCTTCCTTCAGCAGCCCACGGATGTCGGCATCCTTGGCGCCGTCGAACACAGGCGTCGCCACCGGCACGCCCTTCTCGATATTGTGCGCCAGCTCGACCAGCTCGTCGGCGCCCTTCGGCAATTCCTGACGCTCGCCGTAAACGTCCCTGAGCTTCTTCTCGAGCGGCTTTCTGTCGCCGTCGCGCTGCAGCACTTCGAGCGCCTGCTTCACCTGCTTGCCAATGCCGGCGCAGGCCCAGCCAAGGTGCGTCTCGAGGATTTGGCCGACGTTCATCCGCGACGGCACGCCGAGCGGATTGAGCACAATGTCGACGGGCGTGCCGTCATCGAGGAACGGCATGTCTTCGACCGGAACGATCTTCGAGATGACGCCCTTATTGCCGTGACGGCCGGCCATCTTGTCGCCCGGCTGCAGCTTGCGCTTCACCGCGACGAACACCTTGACCACCTTCATCACGCCCGGCGGCAATTCATCGCCACGGGTGAGCTTGTCGACCTTGTCGGCGAAGCGCGCATCAAGACGCTTCTTGGCGTCGTCATATTGCTTCTTCAGCGCTTCGATCTCGGCCATGGCGGCCTCGTCTTCGAGGCCGATCTGCCACCATTGGCCTCTCGACAGCGGTTCGAGCGATTCCGCCGTCACTTCGCCCTTCTTGAAGCCCTTCGGGCCTGATGCGGCCTGCTTGCCGATCAGGATTTCTTCAAGACGGCCGAAGATGTTGCGCTCTAGGATCGCCAGCTCGTCGTCACGGTCCTTGGCCAGGCGTTCGATCTCTTCGCGCTCGATCTGCAGCGCGCGCTGATCTTTCTCGACGCCATGGCGGTTGAAGACGCGGACTTCGACCACCGTGCCATTGACGCCCGGCGGCAGCCGCAGAGACGTATCGCGCACGTCGGAAGCCTTCTCGCCGAAGATGGCGCGCAGGAGCTTTTCTTCCGGCGTCATCGGGCTTTCGCCCTTCGGCGTCACCTTGCCGACGAGAATGTCGCCCGGCTCCAATTCAGCGCCGATGGCCACGATCCCGGCTTCGTCGAGATTGCGCAGCGCCTCTTCGCCGACATTCGGGATGTCGCGAGTGATTTCTTCCGGGCCGAGCTTGGTGTCGCGCGCGGCCACTTCGAACTCTTCGATGTGGATCGAGGTGAACACGTCGTCTTTGACGATGCGTTCGCTGATCAGGATCGAGTCTTCGAAATTGTAGCCGTTCCACGGCATGAACGCGACCAGCACGTTGCGGCCGAGCGCCAATTCGCCGAGCTCCGTTGACGGGCCGTCGGCGATGATGTCGTCGGCGCGCACCGTGTCGCCCACCTTCACGATCGGACGCTGCGTGATGCAGGTGTTCTGGTTCGAACGCTGGAACTTCAGCAGACGATAGATATCGACGCCCGGCTTGGTCGGATCCTTTTCTTCCGTTGCGCGCACGACGATACGCTGGCTGTCCACCTGCTCGACGACGCCGGTGCGCCGCGCGGTGATGGCGGCGCCGGAATCCCGCGCCACAGTGCCTTCCATGCCGGTGCCGACAATCGGCGCGTCCGCGCGCAGCAGCGGCACGGCCTGGCGCTGCATGTTCGAGCCCATCAGCGCGCGGTTGGCGTCATCGTTCTCGAGGAACGGGATCAGCGCCGCCGCCACCGAGACCACCTGCTTGGGCGAGACGTCCATCAGGTCGATTTCTTCCCGCGGAATCAGCGTGGCTTCGCCGTTCTCGCGCGCTTGCACGAGGTCTTCGGCCAGCATGCCCTTAGCGTCGATTTCGGCGTTCGCCTGGGCGATCTTGTGCTTGGCCTCTTCCATCGCCGAGAGATAGATCACCTCTTCCTGCGGCTTGCCGTTCACCACTTTGCGGTACGGGCTTTCGATGAAGCCGTACTTGTTCACGCGCGCATGCGTGGCGAGCGAGTTGATCAGGCCGATGTTCGGGCCTTCCGGCGTTTCGATCGGGCAGATGCGGCCGTAATGCGTCGGGTGCACGTCGCGCACCTCGAAGCCGGCGCGCTCGCGCGTCAGGCCGCCCGGCCCAAGCGCCGAGAGACGCCGCTTGTGCGTGATCTCGGACAGCGGGTTGGTCTGGTCCATGAATTGGCTGAGCTGCGAGGAGCCAAAAAATTCGCGCACCGCCGCCGCCGCCGGCTTTGCGTTGATCAGGTCGTGGGGCATCACCGTCTCGATATCGACGGAGCTCATGCGTTCCTTGATCGCGCGCTCCATGCGCAGCAGGCCGACGCGATACTGATTTTCCATCAGTTCGCCGACCGAGCGCACGCGGCGATTGCCGAGATTGTCGATGTCGTCGACTTCGCCGCGGCCGTCGCGCAGATCGGAGAGCGTACGCAGCACTTCGATGATGTCTTCCAGCCTGAGCACGCGCAAATCGTCCGGCGTATCCATGCCGAG
>JBFWZB010000048.1:0-11868 GCA_050185805.1 Hyphomonadaceae bacterium | reverse complement strand
GAGGTGTAGAACGTCGACAGGATCTGCTCGCTGGAAAGGCCCAGCGCGTAGAGCAGCGTCGTCGCCGGCAGCTTCCGCTTGCGGTCGATGCGGACGAACATGATGTCCTTGGCGTCGAACTCGAAATCGAGCCAGGAGCCGCGATACGGGATCACGCGCGCGGCGAACAGGAGCTTGCCCGAAGCGTGGGTTTTGCCCTTGTCGTGATCGAAGAACACGCCCGGCGAGCGGTGCATCTGCGAGACGATGACGCGCTCGGTGCCGTTCACGACGAACGTGCCCTTGTCCGTCATCAGCGGGATGTCGCCGAGATAGACGTCCTGCTCCTTGATGTCCTTCACCGACTTGGCGCCGGTTTCTTCGTCGGTTTCGAACACGATGAGGCGCAGCTTCACCTTTAGCGGCGCGGCATAGGTCATGTCGCGCTGCTGGCATTCCTCGACGTCGAATTTCGGCTCTTCGAATTCGTACGAGACGTATTCGAGCACCGCGCGATCCGAGAAATCGCGGATCGGGAACACTGATTTGAACACCGCCTGCAGGCCTTCGTCGATGCGCTCGTACGAGCGCTCGTCCTTCTGCAGGAATTGATCGTAGGAACTCTTTTGAACCTCGATCAGGTTCGGCATCGCGCCTGCTTCGGCGATCTTGCCAAACGACTTACGGATACGCTTCTTACCAGTGAACGACAGAGCCATACGCTCTCCCCATGTGCGCCCAAGCGCTGGTCGCGAACCTCCGGCCATAAGGTTCGCCAGCGCGGGCAGCATGAGCCGCCTTTTCCGTCCCGGCTCCTCGCGTCTCGCGCCGCGGTCGCCTTGATCATTGCGGCAACCATCGCGGACGGGAGCGATGGGCGCCGGCAGCGCGCCGCCAAACACACATTCGGCGCGCAAAAACGCGGGAGTGCGGAGCCGCTTTTCGCGGCCCCGCGCTCCTCGCTGTCGTGTGAGAGTTACTTCAGATCGACCTTCGCGCCGGCTTTTTCAAGCTGTTCTTTGAACTTTTGCGCATCGGCCTTGTTCACGCCTTCCTTCACCGGCTTCGGCGCGCCTTCGACCAGATCCTTGGCTTCCTTGAGGCCCAGGCCGGTGATGGCGCGGACTTCCTTGATCACCTCGATCTTCTTGTCGCCGGCAGAAGCGAGCACGACCGTGAATTCGGTTTGCTCTTCCACCGCCGCAGCGGCGGCGCCAGCAGCCGGAGCGGCGGCCACGGCCACCGGAGCGGCGGCGCTGACGCCCCACTTCTCTTCCAGCATTTTCGAAAGCTCGGCCGCCTCGAGGACGGTCAAAGCGGAAAGGTCTTCGACGATTTTTTCCAGATTAGCCATTGCAGAGGCCCCTTAGAGATTGGCGAGTTGTTTCTGTTGCAGTTTTTGCGGAAATGACGGTCAGGCCGCGTCCTTGGTGGCGTAGGCGTTGATCACCCGGGCCAGCTGCCCGCCCGGCGCCGCCAACACGCCGGCGATCTTGGTCGCGGGCGCCTGCACGAGGCCGATGATCTTGCCGCGGAGCTCGTCGAGCGAAGGCAGCGTGGCCAAAGCCTGCACGCCTTTCGAGTCGAGCACCTGCGCGCCGAACAAGCCGCCCAACAGGACGAAATGCTCTTTTTCCTTGGCGTACTGGACCGCGACCTTGGTCGCCGCGATCGGGTCCGCCGAGTAGGCGATCGCCGTCGGCCCGGTGAACAGATGAGCGCCGGCCTCATGAGGCGTGCCGTCGATCGCCCGTTTCACGAGCCGGTTTTTCACCACTTTGAGCCCCGCGCCGGCTTGGCGAAGCCGGGTCCTGAGCGTCGTCATGTCCGCAACGGTCAAACCGGAATAATGGCCGACGACCACGATCCCGGCCCCGGAGAACACGCCTTTCAGCGCTTCCACCGTTTCGGCCTTCTGAGCACGATCCATTGCGGTCTCCTCTCATCGGGCCCCGGCCAATCCGGCGCCCGACCTTCGAGCGCGCTGGGACAGACCGGTCACGGTGGAGAGCCCCCGAGCCGGCGCGCCCTTGCGCACCGCCTGCCCCAGAGGCTCGCCAACAGGTCAGGCCTTGACAGCCTGCCCTGAAAAACGTCAGCTTCTGTCTCATGCGGGCCCAGAAAGCCTAAGGCTTTCAACGGATTAAGCCGCACGCACAGAGGCCCTTTCGGGTCACCCGCATGCGCGGCGCCTGCAATCTCGGACAGGAACGACGGGTTAACGACCCGCCGAACCGCGGCATATGCACGCTTTATTGCAGCGCCGCAAGAGGGCCGCGCACAGAATTCATGATTTGGCAAGCGGCAATGCACAGCCGCTGGAAACCGGGGGCAAGCTTCACGCCGCGGTCAGCACCACGGCGCCCCGCTTGGTCGCCACCAAGGTATGCTCGAACTGCACCGTCGGCCGGCCAGTGTCGGCGCGCAGCGTCCACGCGTCGCCGCCGTCGACGGCCCATTCCGAACCCATCGAGAGAAACGGCTCGATCGTGAACACCATGCCCTCGTGGATGCGGCGCCGGTCCGAAGGATTGGCCCAGGTGGCGATTTCCTTCGGCTCCTCGTGCAGGCCGCGGCCGACGCCGTGGCTGGCGAGGTTGCGGATCAGCGAATAGCCCTCGCGGTCGGCGAAGCGCTGCACCGCCGCGCCGATATCGGCAAGCTTGGCGCCCGCACGCACGCCGCCGATGCCGGCCCACAGCGCGCGTTTGCCGTCGCGCGCAAGCCGCTCCAGCTTCGCCGCCTTCGGCGCCATGACGAAGCTCGCGCCGGTGTCGGCGAAATAGCCGTCCTTCTCAGCCGAGACGTCGATGTTCACCAGGTCGCCCGGCGCCAGCACGCGCTCGCCCGGAATGCCGTGGGCGATGTCGGGAAATACGGAAATGCAGGTCGCGCCGGGAAAATCGTAGGTGAGAGCCGGCGCCGGATGCGCGCCTTCCGCTGCCAGCAATCCGAGGCCAATCGCATCGAGCTCGCGCGTGGTCATGCCCGGCTCGAGCGCTTTGCCCATCGCCTGCAGGGTCCGCGCGACGATGGCGCCGATGCGCTTCAACGCTTCAAGGTCGTTCTCGTTGTCGATGGTCATGACGCCAATATAAGGCGCCGCGACGGGCCCGTCGCTATTTCACCGGCAGCCAAACTTCGATGTCGCCGCGGCCGGTTTTGGGATCGTATCCCGGGCCGTAGCGCTCGATGAAATCAGGAACGATGGTCACATCTGCGCGCTGGCCCTGGGCGAAATGGGTTTGCCCCGACGACGGCAGCCATTGGCTCAGGATCGCGTCGATCGTGTTGCGGATGGTCGTCACGTCGCCGTCGTGGGCGAACTTCGCGAACTTCATCTTCTGCAACAGCGAACGGCCGAGATATTCCGGCGTAGTGGCGAAATCGCCGACCGAGACGCCGCTCATATAGGTGAATTCCCGCGCGCCGCTCAGCACGTGATACAGGATGCCATAAGTGTTCGGATCGCGCCGCCCGGTGATGAAGGCGATTTCCGATTCAAAGCGGCGCCATTGCAGCGGGATCGATTGCGCCATCGTCGCGCCCTGGTGCTGGCCGACGATGCCGGCGATGGTGACCGGCCCGAACTCTTCAAAGCGCGGGTTCAAGTTCGCCATCGCCGTCTCCGTTTGCTCGCCTGGTTCTCAGGCGCGTCGTCTGCTTAGCCTTGCGCCGTCGCATTCATCGGATCGACGCGGACGCCCGGCCCCATGGTCGAAGAGATCGCCACCTTCTTCACGAAAGTGCCCTTCGCGCCTGGGGGCTTGGCCTTGGCCACGGCGTCGATGAACGCTTTCGCGTTCTGCCTGATTTGCTCTTCGCTGAAGCTGGCTTTGCCGATGCCGGCGTGAATGATGCCCGCCTTCTCGACGCGGAATTCAACCGCGCCGCCCTTGGCGTCGGCGACGGCCTTTTTCACGTCCATCGTCACGGTGCCGACCTTCGGGTTCGGCATCAGGCCGCGGGGGCCGAGCACTTTGCCGAGCCGGCCGACGAGCGCCATCAGGTCCGGCGTGGCGATCAGGCGGTCGAACTCGATCTTGCCCGAATTGATGGTCTCGAACAGATCGTCCGCGCCGACGATGTCGGCGCCGGCGGCCTTGGCTTCGTCCGCCTTCGGCCCGCGCGCGAACACCGCCACGCGCGCGGTGCGGCCGGTGCCGTTCGGCAGCGAGACGACGCCGCGCACTTGCTGGTCGGGATATTTCGGATCGACGCCAAGATTCATCGCCACTTCGATGGTCTCATCGAATTTGGCGCTCGCGCGTTCCTTGATCAGCTTCACCGCTTCGTCGAGCGTGTGCAGCTTGCGGCTGTCGATATTGGCGTGGCTCTTGGCCATGCGCTTGGTCGGCTTCGGCATGGTCCTACTCCACCACCTGCACGCCCATCGAACGGGCGGTGCCTGCGATCATCTTCGCGGCCTGATCGAGATCGGCTGCGTTGAGATCCTTCTGCTTGGACTTCGCGATCTCTTTGCACTGGGCCATGGTGATCTTGCCGACCACATCGACGCCCGGCTTTTTCGATCCCGAACCCGGCTTCTTGGCGGTGGGAAGCTTGGCCGCCTTTTTGATCAGGAACGACGCCGGCGGCGTCTTGATCTCGAAGGTGAAGCTCTTGTCCTGGTAATAGGTGATCACCACAGGGCACGGATCGCCTTTCGGCATGTCCTGGGTGCGGGCGTTGAAGCCCTTGCAGAATTCCATGATGTTCAAACCGCGCTGACCCAGCGCCGGGCCGATCGGGGGCGACGGATTCGCAGCCCCTGCCGGCACCTGGAGCTTAATCTGCCCCAGAACCTTCTTAGCCATGTTGTGCCTCTCGCTTCGCCCGACGACCGGAAAAGTGGGTACCGGTTTTCCGAATAGTCGGCGGGCCAACCAGATGGTTACGCCGGACGATCGCTAAATCGCCCGACCTGAGTGGATGCGCGGTTCGGGTGGCCCCTCCCGCGCGGGAAGCGGCGCTTCTAGCGGAACGGTTCGGCCTTGTCGACAGCGGCCGCGCGCCGCTGCGGCCACAGCACGTTGAGCCCCAGCCCCGCCAGCACCAGCGCCATCGCCGCAAGTTTCCAGAACGGCAGCGGCTCTCCCAGCAGCGCCGCCGACGCGCCCATGCCGAACACCGGCACCAGCAGCGCCATCGGCGCCACGATTGATGGCGGGTAGCGTCCCATCAGCCATTGCCAGGCGGTGTAGCCGAACAGCGTGTTGCCGACCGCTTGCCACACCACCGCCGCCCACGCGGTCGCATCCGCCCGCGCCACCGCCTCGGCGATCACGGGCGCGCCTTCGAATACGAGGCTCAGCGCCAAGAGCGGCGGCACGGCGAACAGGCTCGACCAGACGATATAGCCCAGCATGTCCACCTGCCCGGCCGCGCGCGCCGTCACGTTGCCGCCGGCCCAGCTCAGCGCCGCGCCCAGCACCAGGGCCACGCCCAGCGGCGTCGTGGCGCCATTGGTGTTGGCGAAGATCACCACCATGCCGGCCGTCGCCAACGCCAGCGCCGCCCATTGGTGCGGCCGCACCGCTTCGGCGCCGCGCGCGGTGAGCGCAATGGTGAAGAAGGCCTGCGCCTGCACCACCAGCGAGGCGAGGCCCGGCGTTATGTCATGGCGCATGGCGAGGAAGAGGAGGCCGAATTGGCCCGCGCCGATCAACACGCCATAGGCGGCGATGTTGCGCCACTTGGCTTTTGGCGGGCGCACGAAGAGCGCCATCATTGCGAAGACCAGGGCGAAACGCAGCGTCGCCAGCAACAGCGGCGGCAATTGCCGCAGCGCCGCTTCAATGACGACGAAATTGCTTCCCCACACCATCATCACGGCGACGGCGAGAAGCAGGTGCTGCAGCGGCAAAGCGGGTCCCCCTTCCCCGCATCTAGGGTGCGCCGCGCTCTTTGTCTCACGCGCCGCATAAAAAACGGCCGCGGCGTCGCCGCCGCGGCCGAATGTGGCGTAGGGGACGCCCTCAGTAGTTGAAGCGCAATTCAGCGCCGATCACGCGGCCCTCGTTGAGCGGCGAGAACGTCGCCAGGCCGTTGCCGACAAAGCCGAACGATGGCGAGGACGGCAGGATGGTGTCGCCGCCCCAGGTGACTTCATCCGTCAGGTTGCGGCCGTAGACCGCAAAGCTCCACCGGCCGCTGTCGTGCGCGTAGGTCAGGTTGGCGTCGATGATGTCGGCTTGCGCCAACAGGCCGCGATTGTTGTCGGTGTAGAAGGCCTCATCGCGGTGATTGTAGGAGAGCATGCTCGAGAGCACGCCGGGCCCGAGCGGCAGATCGTAGATGATCGCCGCGCCGTAGGTCCAAGGCGCCAGACGCGGAATCTCGAGATTTGCGTCCGCGGCGTTGATGACGCCGTCGCCATTGAGGTCGGCGGTGACGCTGTCGTATTCGCCGTCGGTGTAACCGACTTGCGCCGTGACAAGCAGCTGATCGGTGAGGGCGAAGCGTGCTTCGAGTTCAGCCCCCTGGATCACCGCTTCGCCGGCATTGACGATCACCTGCTGCACGCCGGACGAGCCAGGCACGTTGGTTTCACGCTGCATGCCGTCGATCGTGTTGTGGAACACGGCCAGATTGAAGCGGCCGCGGCCGTCGAGGAAGTCCTGCTTCCAGCCGACTTCGATCGTGGTCTGCTCTTCGGAATCGAACGCCGTCGGCGGTTGCGCGCCCGAGGGATTGTTCGGGTCCGAGCCGGGGTTCACGCCCAGCGTAGTGACACGGAAGTTCACGCCGCCCGAACGGAAGCCGCGCGACCAGGTGGCGTAAACGTTGGTGTCCTCGTTCGGCTCCCATTGGATGCCGACGCGCGGAGAAGTGTCTTCCCACGACAGCGCGAACGGCGAGTCGGAGAAGGTCAGCGTGCGGTTGTCGATGCTCCCGCCGACCACGCCGTCGCCGCGCGGGTTGGCGACGCCTGGATCGAGATTGTCCGCCGGCAGGATCGATTGGCCGACGAGCGCTGCGGCCGCGCCTGCGCCCGCGATAATCGGCTGGCTCACCGGCGTCACGCCGCGGCGGATACGCGAGATCTCCGCTTCTTTTTGCTCATAGGTGTAGCGGGCGCCAAAGCTCAGCGTGATCTGCTCGTTCAGATGCCAATCGGTGTTGGCGAAGAAGCCGGTGGTTGAGAAGCGGCCTTCGCCGCCGCCGACGCGATTGATGAAGAACGGATCGGCAGCCGCATATTGCAGCGGCGAGGTCGCCGAAGGCGTCGCTATCGGCAGCAGGCCAGCAAGCAGGAAGCGCTCTTCGATGTAGAACAGGTTCTGGTTGAAGTAGTAACCGCCAAGCGTCACGTCGACATTGCCGAACGTGCCCGCATAGCGAAGTTCGTTGCTCCATTGATCCTGCTCGGTGACGGCGCGCGAATGGAACGCCGTGTTCGGCGTGGAGTCGATGTCGCCGCCGGAAAGGCCAGTATACTGGCGCCAGCCGGCGATGTTGGTGATGGTGCCGTTGCCGATGCCGACATCCCAATTGGTTTCAAAGATCGCTTGCTCCCAATTGGCCGAGCCATAGCCCGGATAATTGATCGAGAAGTCGAAAGAATCGCGGCTGAAGAGACCATGGTTCTGTGCGGCCGGGCCGTCGCCAGTGCCGTTGCCCTGTTCGAGGCGCAACAGCATCTCCAACGTATCCGTCGGCGTAAAGCGCAACGCTGCGCGGTAGATCGAGGTTTCGCTCTCGCCGAATTGCGAGCCGTTGAAATCGTTCTCGTGCCAGCCTTCGTCTTGGCTGTGATAGACGGCGAGCTTGCCGCTGACGACGCCGGGCGCGATCGGACCTGAGATCGAGAAATCCGCATTGTATTGCGGTCCGGTCTCGACGCCTGCGCGAGCGCGGATTTCCAATTCGTCGGTCGGCGCGCGCGAACGCACCAGCACCGCGCCGCCGGTGACGTTGCGGCCATAGAGCGTGCCTTGCGGGCCGCGCAGCACTTCGACCGCTTCAAGATCGAAATTGTCCGTCAGCACGCCGGCATTGATGCCGAGATACATGCCGTCAACGAACACGCCGACCGTCGGATCGACGGAAGGAATGGAGCTGTTGATGCCGATGCCGCGGATCGAGAAATTGGCGACGTTGCGCGCCGTGCCGATGTCCTCAAGCTGCACGTTCGGCATGCTGTAGGTGAGCGTTTGCAGGTCCTGGAAGTTCATCGCCTCCAGCTGCTCAGCGCTATAGGCCGTCACCGCCAGCGGCACGTCCTGCACCATCGTCTCGCCGCGCTTGGTGGCGGTAATGACGATTTCGTCCTGCAGCACTTGCGTGGCGCCCTGCTGCTGTGCGTGCGCAGCGCCAGCCATCAGCCCGCCGGCCGCGATGGCCAGCGCCGTGGTCATGCTCAGACGAGTCGCAAATCGACCCTGCTTGCCTTTGCTCATTATTCCCTCCCGCGATTTTTCTCTTTTTGCACGTACGCTTATCGCGCCATACACTTATGTATGGATATATAACGCGAACGATGGCGGGGCGCTAGACGGCGCGTTACGGCGGCCCTTGAGACCGCCATGTGTTGCAACCGAGCATCACTTGGGCCAGTGGATAAATCGTGTCCGAAAACACCGCCGCCCCCCGCCCCCAGCAAGGCGCCAGCCTCGACCGCTCAGCCTGGATCGAGGCGGCGTTCGACACCCTGGCCGACGGCGGCATCGATGCGGTGCGGGTCGATCCGCTCGCCAAGGCCCTCGGCGTCACCCGCGGCAGCTTCTATTGGCATTTCCGAGATCGGGCGGATCTGCATTTGGCGTTGCTCGCGGAATGGCGGCGGCGCGCTTCTTATCAGGTGTTCGCCCGCATCGAGGGCACGCAGGAGCCGCCCGGCAAGCGTCTGGAGCGGATTATCAATCTGCCGGCGTCGGGTCCCCGCGCTACGCGCGCCGCCAACATCGAACTGGCCATCCGGCTCTGGGCACGGCGCGACAAGGACGCGGCCAAAGCGCTGCGCCACATTGATCGCACCCGCATCCGCTATTTCATGACGCTCTTGCATCAGCACGGCGTGCCGCGCGCCGAGGCCCGCACACGCGCCACCGTCTTTTACGCCTACCTGCTCTCGGAAGCGTGGATTCAGACCGATGGCAAGGACGCCTTGCGCGAGGCCGCCTCACGCTTCCTGCTTCAGCTTTAGCGCGTCACCTCCGCCACCCACGCCTCCACGGCCGCGGTGTCGGTCATGTCGCCGGCATAAACGATCGACGGCTCGAACGGCCCATACGCCGCCGGCGCGCTCGCGATCATCGCCTGCAATGTCGAGAACATCGAAAGCCCCGATGGCAAGAGCTCTTCACGCACCTCGGAATAATGCGTGTTGGCGTTGGTGGCGTTGCCGATGTGTAGCGCACCCAGGCGCCGGAACTCGTCGGCGACGATCAGGCAAGAGCTGAAGCAGGCGTTGTCGGTCAGCAGCACGATGCGGCCTTGCGCCACTTGCGGCGGCGCCTGCGCCGCATCGCCCGCGGCCTGTTCCGCACCGCACGTGACAGGGCCGCTCAGGTCGCGGCCTTCACGCTCGGCGCGCTCGGCCGCCGCCAAAGTGCGGTCGATCTCGGCGACAAAATCGGGCGACGACGCGAATTGCGTCCTGTAGGCGCGCAATTGCGCCATGTTGCGCGGCGAAACGCGCCAGACAGAATCGCAATCGCCGCCGCCTTCTCCGTCGGACGCGCCGACGATCGCGTCGAAGCGGGCTTGCCCGAACAACGCGACGGCGATCGGGCGCGCATACTGACTGGCGCCGCCGCCATTGCCGCGGAGATCGAGCACAACGACGCGCGCCGCACGCAGACGTTCGCCCTCGGTTGCGGCGGCCTGCGCCGCCGCCCGCCCTTCTTCGTTGAGCAATTGCAGGGCGATCCAAGCGATATCGCCGACATCGCGTAGCCCATATCCGGCGGCGCCGAAATTGCGCGCGGGACCGGTGCGGGCGGCCAAATCGGTGCGCGAAATCGAGCGCCAAGCAAGCGACACTTCTGCATCGACGCCGTCACGCGCGAACGAGCACGCCGTGGGCCGCGTCACGAAAGGATTGCCGTCATCGACCAGGAGCTGCGGTGCGCTCTGCACACGCTGCGCTTCGATGCTCCAAACGCCGTGAAAGCCGCCGAGCTTTTCCTCGGCGAGCGTTGCAACCGCTCGGCCGTCGCACGAGACAAGGCGCGCGCCAACCAATGAAGGCGCAGCGTCGCCGCCGCGTTCGTCCGTGACGACGACATAATCCGCGCCGCGTTTGGCGACGATCAGTCCGGCCCATTGAATGCGGTCGGCGCGATAGAGCGGACGCGACCAGATGTGGCGGTCGCCCATCGCGTTGGCGAAACCCGCCATGGTTGCGAGATAGCCGTTATAATTTTCCACTTGCCCAGCGCGCTGGCGCGCCAGCCGATAAGCCGAATCCAGCTGCGTTCGAAACGCATCATCCGCGATCCCGCGTGAGGCCGCCGGGTGATCTTCACGCAGGAGAGTATGCGCTGCTTCGACGTCGGCGCGCGTCAGCGCCCGCCATTGATCGGCGGGCTCGGCGGCGGCGCTGGCGCAGGACAGTGCGGCGGCGAAAGCGATGATGCGAAACAGCAAGGGGCGCTCCGTACAATTGCCGAACCTGTATGCGGGATGCCGCCCCGCCAGTCGGCGGATGCATGGGTTAGACCCATCCTCTCGCAGCCGATGTGCCGTAAATCGCAGCTTCGCTCAGAGCCTGACCTTCGCCGTCATGCGACGGCGGGAGCGCGCAAAGCGCTTGGTGCGCGCCGCTTCAAAAGAACGGTCGCCCGGATTAGACGCCGCGCTCTCTTGCTGCGCCCGGCATTTGGCGCATGCCGCGCTTAGCGCAGCTTCTCGACCTGCGCGTATTCGAGATCGACCGGTGTTTCGCGGCCGAAGATCATCACCGCGACCTTCAGGCGGCCGCGCTCGTCATCGACCTCGGAGACCAAGCCTTCGAACGATTGGAACGGCCCGTCCGACACGCGCACGCGCTCGCCGATCTCGAAATTGATCACCGGCCGCGGTTTGGCCGCGCCCGCTTCGGCGACTTGGCCGAGAATGCGTTGAATCTCTTTTTCGCTGACCGGCTGCGGCTTGTTTTGCGCGCCGAGGAAGCCCGTCACCTTCGGCGTGTTCTTCACCAAGTGATAGGCTTCGTCGGTCAGATCCATCTTCACCAGCACATAACCCGGGAAGTGGCGCTGCTGACGCACGCGCTTGGTGTTGCGCTTGACCTCGGTGACTTCCTCGGTCGGTACTTTCACGTCGACGATTTGATCTTCGAGACCTTGGCGTTGCGCCTGATCCTTGATCGCCTCCGCGACCTTCTGCTCGAAGTTCGAATAGGCGTGCACGATGTACCAGCGCGCGCGCGGATTGGTGTTGGCGGCGATTTCGCCGGCTTCGTGTTCTTGTGCTTCAACCATGGTCAGCTCAGCCGATATTGAGAACCAGGCCGACGAGGAATCGCAGCAGCGAGTCGACCAGAAAGAAAAAAATCGCCGCCATCACACCCATGATCAGCACCATGATGGTGGAGACCGTGACTTCCTGACGCGTCGCCCACGTCACCTTGCGCGCCTCCGCGCGCACCTCTTTGAAGAACTGGAATGGGCCTGTGCGGCGCCGTGGTTCACTTTCCTGGTCGGCGGTGTCCATGCTCATCGTGGTCTGATCCGAAAATCCTCAAATGGGTCTGCTTACGGGGTGGGCCAAGCGGGCGTGGCAGGAGTGGAGGGACTCGAACCCCCGACCCTCGGTTTTGGAGACCGATGCTCTACCAGCTGAGCTACACTCCTAAGCCCAAGCCGACGCTCGTTTTTTCCTCAGTTTTGGGGAAAACGCCACCATACGGCGGCGACTGCCGTCGCGCCGTCGGCTTAAACT
>JBFWZB010000047.1:17724-20409 GCA_050185805.1 Hyphomonadaceae bacterium | reverse complement strand
CCGCCAGGATCGAAATCGGTTTCGCCGCCAATCGGGAGGAGGCGATCCAGCTTGCCGGCCGGCGCTGGGAGGAGGCGGGGCGGATCGCGCTGCTGACGCCTGCGCCCGCGCCCGGAAAGGCCTATGCCTTTGTGCGCGTGGAAGATTCCGGACCGGGCGTGGCGCGACGGTTTCTACCGCGCTTGGGGGAGCGCTTTTTTCGCGTCGAGCGCGAGGCGGGTTCGGAGCGCGGCGGCACGGGTCTTGGCCTCGCCATCGTTAAGCACATTGTCAATCGGCACCGCGGCGGGCTGCTGGTGGAAAGCCAGCCGGGCCGGGGTTCCGCGTTCGCCGCCTACTTCGAGCGGGCGGATTGAAGCCGTGCGGGAACGGGCTTGCCTTATTCACATCAGTGTCATGAAAGGCGCCTACCTACGACTGTGTGACGGGACCGGATCGAGTCGCGCCTGGGGCTGAACGATGGAAGGCTTTTCGAACTTCAGCGCTGAGCGCGGCGCTGGTTCCGTGCCTATGAAGGCGCCGGCCGTTCGCTCCAACGCCGGCGCCATCGCCAATGCGCCGGCGAAAGTGGCAGCCCGCGACATCAACGTATTCTACGGCGACAAGCAGGCCCTGTTTGACGTCTCCATCGACATCCCCGATCGCGCCGTAACCGCCTTTATCGGCCCTTCTGGCTGCGGCAAGACCACGTTCCTGCGCTGCATCAACCGCATGAACGATCTGATCGACAATTGCCGCGTCACCGGCTCCCTGCAGATCGAAGGCAAGGACGCGTACGCCAAGAACGTCGATCCTGTGGTGCTGCGCACGCGCGTCGGCATGGTGTTCCAAAAGCCGAACCCATTTCCGAAGCCGATCTACGAAAACGTCGCCTATGGACCGCGCATCCACGGTATGGCCAAATCCAAGGCCGACATGGATCAGATCGTCGAGCGCTCGCTGCGCCGCGCCGGCCTCTGGGAAGAGGTGAAGGATCGCCTGAGTCAGCCCGGCACGTCGCTGTCGGGCGGGCAGCAACAGCGCCTGGTGATTGCGCGCACAGTCGCCGTCGATCCAGACATCATCCTAATGGATGAACCCTGTTCTGCACTCGATCCGATCGCCACCGCAAAGATCGAAGAGCTGATCGACGAGATGCGGGAAAACTACACCATCGTCATCGTGACGCACTCGATGGCGCAGGCGGCCCGGGTGTCGCAGAAGACGGCGTTCTTCCACCTGGGCAAGCTGGTGGAAACCGGCGCAACCGAGGAAATCTTTACCAATCCTCGTGACTCGCGCACGCAAGACTATATCACTGGCCGGTTCGGCTGACGCGCCATGGTCGCTCAAAGACGCTCCCAGGGCGCGGCAGCCGCGGTGATACGGTCTGCCAAGGCGACGATGCCCGATCATACGGTAAAGGCGTTCACGGAAGAATTGGATGCGCTCTCCCATGAGGTAGCGCGCATGGGCGGGTTGGCCGAAACGGCGGTCAACGACGCTATAGCCGCCGTCGTGCGCCGCGACACGCTGCTGGCGCAAAGCGTGATCGAGCGTGACGCCAAGATCGACGGTGCGCAGCGCGATCTCGAGCGGCGCGCGATCAAACTATTCGCCCTGCGCCAGCCGATGGCTTCGGACCTGCGCGTTGTGCTGACGGGTTGGCGCATTGCCGGCGAGTTGGAGCGCGTCGGCGATCTGGCCAAGAACATCGCCAAGCGCGCGCTTATCCTTAATCAGGCCGAGCCAATTCAGCTCACCAAGTCGATCGAGCGCATGGGCAAGATCGCGGTGGCGCATCTCAAGCAAGTGCTGGACGCGTACTCGAGCCGCGACGTGCAGACGGCGATCACGGTCTGGTTCCAGGACGAAGATGTCGATGCGCACTACAACAGCCTGTTCCGGGAATTACTCACCTACATGATGGAAGATCCGCGCACGATTTCCGCCAGCGCGCACCTTCTGTTCGTGGCCAAGAACGTCGAGCGGATCGGCGATCACAGCACCAATATCGCCGAGTACGTGCATTACCTCGTCACTGGCGAGGAAATCGCTACAGAGCGCCCCAAGGCGGACGAAGCATCGGAAGCGGACGACTGAGAGCAAGCACATGAGCGCGCACGTTCTGGTGGTCGAAGACGAACAGGCCTTGGCCGATCTGCTTCGCTACAATCTTGAGAAGGAAGGCTATCGCGTCTCGGTGGCGCAGGACGGGGACGAAGCGCTCGTCGTTGCTGACGAGGTCAAGCCCGACCTCGTGCTGCTGGATTGGATGCTGCCGAAGCAGCCCGGCATCGAGGTTTGCCGCCGTTTGCGCACGCGCCAGGAGACCCGCAATACGCCGATCGTAATGCTGACGGCGCGTGACGAAGAGAGCGACCGCATCCGCGGGCTCGACACCGGCGCCGACGATTACGTCTCCAAGCCGTTTTCGATGGTGGAGCTGCTGGCGCGTCTACGCGCCGTGATGCGCCGCATCCGCCCGGGCCTTTCCGAGGACAAGATCACCGCCGGCGACATCATCGTCGATCGCGTGGCCCACCGCGTGAAGCGGGACGGACGCGAAATCCATCTCGGGCCGACGGAATTCCGCATTCTGGAACACCTGATCCAGCATCCGGGCCGGGTGTTCAGCCGGGAGCAATTGCTGGACGCGGTGTGGGGTTCGGACGTGTATGTCGAAGCGCGCACCGTTGACGTGCA
>JBFWZB010000047.1:0-17624 GCA_050185805.1 Hyphomonadaceae bacterium | reverse complement strand
GAAGCGCCGCGTTTCTGTGTTCGCCTTTGCCTGCGTTTACATCGACGCCAGACGGAGCATGCGGCGCAATTCATCGGGCTCTCCCGATTGACGACGCTTGCGGGCCTGACTGGGTTGATACGACAGCCGGGCGTGGTCGCTGCAATACGGGCCATTGCAGGAGGCCCGGCCACAGAACGCGAAGTCAGGATCGGTCGGGTCGCCGATCGGGTATTTGCACATCTGCTCGTTCAGGGTGAGCACGGTGGCGACGCGCCCGTCTTCGCCGCGCAACGGCTCAAGGTCCGGGATCACCACGTGCGGGGTGGTGGAGGCGGGCCGCATGCGCGGGGCCGAGGGCCCCATCACGCGAGGGCGGGCCGTCCGGACCGGCCGCTTGGCGGGCCGCGACGGCGTGGCGCGGCCGGCTAGACCCAGCCGGTGCACCTTGCCGATCACGGCGTTGCGGGTAACCCCGCCTAATTGTTTAGCAATCTGGCTCGCAGAGAGCCCTTCGGCCCATAGCTTACGCAGCAGCGTGACACGCTCTTCAGTCCATCCCATTTTTCAGCCCCTGTGCCCTGTGCCCTTGCGGGCGGCCCAAGTTCTCGCCTCCACGGCGAGTATCCCAAGGTATGGCATCACCTTCTTGCCTAAAACACAATATGTCGTAGGTGTCACACAAATGACTTATCCCCAGGCGAGCCCGAATCACTCACAGCTTAGTCAAGGGCTGCTCCACCGCGCCGGGATGCCTATGTTGCGGCTGGACCGTGGGTTTTGCCGCCCTTGTTTGGTTAACAAGCGGCTCACACCCGTTAAGATTTCGTGAAAGGGATATCCCCAGATGGATGCCAGAGCAGAGGCGCCGGCGGTCATTTCGCGCCAATACGGCCCCGTGAACTGGCTCGGTTTGCGCACGCTCATCGCCCGCGAAATCCAGCGTTTCATGAAGGTTGGCGCGCAGACGGTGTTCGCGCCGTTGATCCAGACGCTGCTGTTCATGCTGGTGTTCAGCCTGGTGCGCGGCGGCGATTGGCCAGGCACAACGCGCGCTTACGCCGACGGCTTGGCGGCGGGCCTGGTGATGATGTCGATCCTCTCCAACGCCTTCCAAAATTCATCGTCGTCGATCGTGATCGCGAAAGTGCAGGGCAATTCGGTGGATTTTCTCATGCCGCCGCTATCGGCGCTTGAGTTGACCATCGCCTTCATCACGGGCGCTGCGGCGCGCGGCGTTCTCGTGGGGCTGGCGAGCCTCGTGGCGGTGGCATGGTTGGCTAACGTGATCCCGGCGCATCCGCTGGTGGCGATCTATTACGCCATCGTCGCCTCGGTGATTTTTGGGGCTATCGGTCTGATGGGCGGCATCTGGGCCGACAAGTTCGATCATCTCGCCGCAGTGACGAATTTCGTCATCGTGCCGCTGACATTCTTGTCCGGCACCTTTTATTCGACCTCGATCCTGCCCGAGCCGATCCGCACCATCTCACACTACAATCCGGTTTTTTCGCTGATCGACGGCTTTCGCTACGGCTTCATCGGCCACGCCGATGCGCCGCTGCTGATGGGCGCGGCGATTTCCGGGGGCCTGGCGCTTGCGCTATGCTGGGTCAGTTGGGCGATGCTGAAGAGCGGCTACAGGCTGCGCAGCTAGAATGGAGCGGCTTTCGTATCGCCGCGTTCATTGTCCCAGATCATGGAAATGATGCGCCAGCGCCCGCTCGCTTCGCGCATGAGCTGGATCGAATTGATGCCGCGCCGCTCCGGGATTGTGTCGTCGGGCGCGTTGCGCGCTTCATAGAGGCTCCAGGCGTGGGCCATGGCGCCCAGCACGTCGATGCGGCGCGCGATCTCGACCTCGAAGAACGGCGTTTCGTTGAAAAACGGCGTCACGTTCTCGCGGTATTCGTCGAGCGTCATAATCTTCAGAGAGGGCTTGCCGCTTTCGTCCCAGACAGTGCGCATCTGGCGCGCGTCGGGGTGGAAGATTTCCCGCTGCCTCGTCCAATCGCGCGGCCCGGCAGGGCCAGAGATCGAGGCGTACATGGCGTCGATCACGGCGCAGATGGCTTGTTCTTCGCTGCTCATGACAGCGTTTTAGCAAGCAACGGCAGAAACACGTCCATACGATAGTCGACATCTGAGTGGTCGTCGTCGAATTCTTGATAGGTATGGATGACGCCAGCCGCCTTCAGCTTGTTCGAGAAGCGGCGCATGCCGAAATGGATTCGGAACTGATCATGATCGCCGCAATCCATGTAGATCAGGTTCAGCTTACGGATTTCGTCGAGCTTTGAATCGAGCATGACGACCGGATCGTGCGCCATCCAATTGGCCCAGCGTTCGGGAATAAGTTCGCCGGTGCGCGGATCGAGCGGCAAGCGCATGTTGCGAAATTGCGTGGGGTCTGGGTCGTAGAAGGCGCTCATGGCGAAATCCATTAGCGCCATGCGCTCCTTATGACCCGCCTTCGGGCGCGACTCGACGTGGCGCACGAATTTTTCGATCGAGTAATCGTGCTTGCGCAAGAGATCGACGTCATCGAGCAGTGCGGGGATAAAGAGCGCGTCAAAGCCCATATCGCCGGAATTGATGGCGATGGCGCTCCAGCAATCGGCGCGGCTGAGGCCGTGCCAAGCGGCGCCATAGCCGCCGGAGCTTTTGCCGAATACGCCGCGGCGGCCTTGCCCGCCGCAGCCGAACTTGGCTTCGACGAACGGCACGATTTCATCGCAGACGTAGTCGCCATAGCGGCCCGAGCCTTCGCTATTGAGATATTGGTTGCCGTAGAGCTTGGTGTAGCAATCCGGCAGCACCACCACGGCGCGCGCCATGCCTTCCGCGGCGAGGCGGTCGAGCCGTTCGGGTAAATTCTCACCCCAGGCCTGCCAATTGGCGTGGCCGAGAGCCGATCCCCAATAGCCGCGCAGATCGACCAGGACGGGCAGATCTTCGCCGGCCTTCCAACCGGGCGGGGTCCAGACATACAGCTCGCGCTCGACCGGGTCGGCTAAAGGATTGCCTTCCAACACCTTTGACGTGTGCCAGAGCCGGTGAAGTTCGCCGCGGGGCAGGGTTTGATCTTTGCGCATGGGCTTTGCTTAGCGCGCCCGCGCCAGCCCTGCAAAAAGCGCACAAACGTCCCGGAAATGTCAGCGTTGGCGCGCTTGACCCCAAGCGCGGCGCGACGCACAAACCCGTGCTTTCCAATAGAGAAAGCACCCCCATGGCCGCCGAAAGTCCGTTGCTCCAGGTTTATGCGCCGCCGGAGCAGGTGTTCGAGCGCGGCGAGGGCTGCTGGCTTTGGGATGAAAAGGGCGACAAATATCTCGATTGCATAGCCGGCATCGCCGTAAATGCGCTCGGCCATTGTCCGCCTGTGCTGCAAAAAGCGTTGAACGAACAGGCGGCGAAGCTCTGGCACACCTCGAACATGTTCAAGGTGAAGGGGCAGGAAACGCTGGCCGCTAAATACACGCGCGATTGCTTCGCGGACGTCGTCTTCTTCACCAATTCAGGCACTGAAGCCATCGAAGGATCGCTGAAAGCCGCGCGTCGCTATCACGCCGTCAATGGCAATCCCGAACGCATCGACATCATCGGCTTTCAAGGCTCTTTCCATGGCCGCTCTTATGCGGCGGTGAATGCTTCGGGCAATCCGGCTTATCTCGACGGCTTCGGCCCGCGCCTGCCGGGCTACATTCAAATTCCGTTCGCCGACGAGGCCGCGCTGCGCGCGGCGATCGGGCCGACGACGGCGGCCTTGATCATCGAGCCAGTGCAAGGTGAGGGCGGCGTGCGCGCTGTGCCCAACGAAACGTTGAAGCTTTACCGCAAACTCGCCGGCGAGAACGGCTTCCTGTTGATTTTTGACGAGGTGCAATCGGGCGCCGGCCGCACAGGAAAGATGTGGGCGCACCAATGGAGCGACGTCACCCCCGACATCATGGCCGTGGCCAAGGGCGTCGGCGGCGGCTTCCCGATGGGCGCGTTCCTGGCGACGCGCGAGGCCGCGAAGGGCATGGTGAAAGGCGTGCACGGCACCACCTTCGGCGGCAATCCGCTTGCGATGGCGGTGGGCAATGCTTGCTATGACGAACTCTCGAAGCCTGCGCTGATGGCGCATGTGAACGACATGGCGAATTATCTCGGCCAGGCTCTCGAAGGTTTGAAGGATCGCCACCCCGATCTCGTGGTTGAGGTGCGCGGCAAAGGCTTGCTGCGCGGCATCAAGCTCAAGATCGATCCGAAAGCGGTGCAGAACGCCGCGCGCGAGCGGAAGGTGCTGCTTGGCGTTGCGGGTGACAATGTCCTGCGCATGGCGCCGCCGCTGACGATTACTGTCGACGAGATCCGGCAGGCGGTCGATGTCATCGATGCGGCGCTTGCCGCGCAGGTAGTGCAGGCGGGCGCGTGAACGCGCGGCCGCGGCACTTCCTCGACATCAGCGCGCTTTCCACGGCGGAGGTGCGCGCAATCCTCAACGAAGCGCATCGGCGCAAAGCGGCGCGGGCCGGATGGCCGAAGGCGGCGCCCGACGCCGATCGCCCGCTCGACGGCCACGCGCTGGCGATGATCTTCCAGAAAAATTCGACCCGCACGCGCGTCTCGTTCGAGATCGGCATGACGCAATTGGGCGGCGCCTCAATCGTCATGAGCGCAAACGACATGCAGCTCGGGCGCGGGGAGACAGTGGAAGACACGGCGCGGGTGTTGTCGCGCATGGTCGATGCGGTGATGATCCGCGCCAACAACCACCAGGACGTCTTGGACTTTGCCTCGGCGTCGGATGTGCCAGTGGTCAACGGCCTTACCGATCTCTCGCATCCTTGCCAAATCCTCGCCGATCTCGTGACGATCGAAGAATGGACCGGCGGCATCGACGGCAAGGTTCTCGCCTGGTTGGGCGACGGCAACAATGTGTGCATGAGCTTTGTGCACGCCGCGGAAAAATTACCCTTTACGTTGCGCATCGCTGCACCGCATGGCTTTGCGCCGCGCGCGCAGGAGATCGCCGCTGCACAGGCCGCCGGCGCGCATGTGCGTGTGACGGAGGACCCGCATGCGGCGGTCTCCGGCGCCGACGTGGTGATCACCGACACCTGGGTTTCGATGGGCGATGCCGACAAGGACGTGCGTATGGCCGCGTTTCCGCCTTACGCCGTGAACGAAGCCATGATGGCGCGCGCCAAGCAGGATGCGATTTTCCTGCACTGTTTGCCTGCGCATCGCGGCGAGGAAGTGACCGATGCCGTTATCGATGCGCCGCGCTCGGCGGTGTGGGATGAGGCGGAGAACCGCATTCATGCACAGAAGGCGGTGCTGCTCTGGTGTTTGGGCAGGCTCTAACCCCTGGGCATGGCCGCGCCGGGAGCCCACATAGCGCCGATGCAAGACGATTTTGTCGCCCCCTTCAGCCTTGATAGTGCGCCGGTGCGCGGGCGTGTGGCGCGCATGGGCGCAGGCGCGCTCGATCCGATCCTGAAGCGGCACGATTATCCCCGCCCGGTGGCGCTGTTGCTGGGCGAGGCGCTGACCATGGCGGCGCTGTTGGGTTCGCTCTTGAAAGCCGATGGCAGGTTGATCGTGCAGGCGCAGGGCGAAGGCCCTGCGCCACTGCTGGTGGCCGAACATGGCGCAGGCGGCCATCTGCGCGGCTATGCGCGCTTGGCCGACGGCGCGGCGACGGCGCTTTCCGGCGCAAACCGTTTGCCGCCGCGCGAGGTGCTCGGCGCGGGCCAAATGCTGATCACGCTCGATCAGGGCGAGGGCAAGGAGCTCTATCAGGGCGTCGCTGCGCTCGAGGGTGACACCCTGGCGGCTTGCGCGGAGCATTATTTCCGCACCAGCGAGCAGACTGAGACCCGCATCAAGCTCGCCATCGGTGAAGTGATGCAGGGCGATAGGCCCGCCTATTGGCGCGGCGGCGGGGCGCTCCTGCAACGGATTGCGGCGGACGATGCGCGCGGCGACGTGGCCGAAGACTGGAACCGCGCGTCAATTCTGTTTGCGACCCTTGAAGATCAGGAGATCGTCGATCCCGACCTCGCGGCGGACCGCTTGCTTTACCGCCTGTTCCACGAAGAGGGCGTGCGTATGGCCGATGCTGCGCCGCTCAGCGATCGCTGCACCTGCACCGAGGACCGCTTGCGCGCCGTGATGCGTTCGTTCCCGGCCGATGAAGTGCGCACTCTCGTGGAGGCGGACGGCATGCTGCGAGCGCGCTGCCAATTCTGCGCACGCGAATACGTGCTGACGCTCGACAGCGTGCTTGCCTAGCGGCGATCGATCAGAACGGCGAGGAAGAGAGCGGGGCCCCCGATCGCGGTCCAGCCGTGGCTTGTGCCGCGTTGAATGACGACCTGGCCCGGCTTAATGCGCGTTTCTTCGTTGTCGAGCACGAGCGCCGCTTCGCCGGAGATGAGGCAGACGATGTCGAGCGTCTGGGTTTGGTGCATCGCTGGATGGCGCGCCTGATCGCGTATTTCATGGGCGGCGCCGAAATCGGCAAAACGCTGGCGTGCGGCCTCCGCGAGCTGATCGTGCGTGGCGCCCTCGGGCGGAGGCGAGATGACGAACCAGCGGACTTTTACTTTACCGGCGCCGGGCGAGAGGATGGACACGGCTTCGCCGAGATCAGCGTGTTGCTTGGGATCGATCGCGCCGCTCACGGCCTCGTGCCAGATCTCGGAAAGCCCGCCAAGGCGTGGATCGCCGATGCCGCCCGAAGGCGGACCGTCGAGGATGATGATTGAGCGGCCGTCGTCGTCCTCGCCGGTGACGATGCGGCGCATGGCTTCGGCGAAATGCGCGCTGATCACGCTCAGTTGGCCAAGCGATTTTCGTGCGGGCTATCGAGCGCAAAGAGCGGCACGGCGATGTCAAACGCTGCGCCGTCTTTCGTGCGCTGCATGGAATAGGCGCCCATCATCACGCCGGAGGGCTGCGCCAACGGCGCTGCGCTGGTGTAGCGAAAGCTCTCGCCAGGGCCCATGACCGGCTGCTGGCCGACCACGCCTTCGCCGCGCACTTCCTGCGTGATGCCGTTGGAATCGGTGATGCGCCAATAGCGCGAGATAAGCTGCAGCTCCTCTTCGGAGCGGTTCTCGATCTCGATCGTATAAGCCCACACGAATCGACCTTCCGCCGGATCGGATTCGTCCGGCAGGAATTGCGGCTCGACCCGTACAAGCACCCCTGCGGTTTCCTGTTCGTACATTGTCCACTCCCACCAGGGCCCATTGTAGCGCCTCTGGCGGCTGGGCCAAGCTGGACAAAGCCGCCGACGCGCGCCAGCAAAGGCGCATGACCGCCCAGCACGGCGTCCTTTCCGACACGGAACTCAAGCGCGCGATCCGGGAGGGCTGGATCGTCGCCGATAATCCGTTCCCACCGGACCAAATCCAGCCGGCGAGCCTCGATTTGAGATTGGGCGAACGCGCCTATCGTCTGCGCGCGAGTTTCCTGCCCGGCGCCGGCGTTAAGGTGCTCGATCGCCTGGACGACGAAATCGTCATGCACGAGATCGATCTCACGCAGGGCGCCGTGCTTGAGACCGGCTGCGTTTATCTCGCACAGGTTCAAGAAGAGTTCGCGCTGCCGCAACACATTCATGGCGCGGCCAATCCGAAGAGTTCGACGGGACGCATCGACGTGTTCACGCGGCTCACCGTCGATGGCGCGGCTTCGTTCGATTATATTCCGCCCGGATATCACGGGCCGCTTTGGGCCGAGATCAGCCCGTGCACCTTCTCGATCCTGGTGCGCACTGGGGCGCGGCTTTCGCAGGTTCGTCTGCGGCGCGGGCCGCCGCATCCGAAGCGCGAGATCGATTTCACCATGGATCTGTCGCTGAAAGGTCCGGCGGGTTTTCGCGCCAAGCGGCACTCGGGCGTGATCGATGTCGATCGCATTGCGCATTACGATCCGCGCGATTTCTGGGAGCCGCTCGACGCGCGGCGCGGGCGCGTCGTGCTCGACCCGGGCCAGTTCTACATCTTCGCTTCCAAGGAAAACGTCGTGATCCCGCCGGACGAAGCGGCGGAGATGGCGCCGATCCGCCCCGAACTTGGCGAATTCCGCGCGCACTATGCGGGTTTCTTCGATCCGGGCTTTGGCGTTCCCCCCAATCAGGGGCGCGCTGTGCTGGAAGTCCGCTCACGCGACGTACCGTTTTTCGTGGAGGATGGGCAGCCGGTGGGGAAATTGGTGTTCGAGCCGATGTCGGGCGCAGTTGAGCGGCTCTACGGCGAAACCGGCTCAAGCTATCAGGGGCAGGGCTTGAAGCTTTCCAAGCATTTCGCTGCATGGCGTTAAAGCGTCTCATCGTCTTTGCGTTGGCGCTGCTTGCGCTGTCGGCGCCGGCGTACGGGGAAACCATTGTCGATCCCGCGCCGTTCAGGCCGGCGCTGTACGTGGTCCGCGATGCGGACTCGACAATGTATCTTTACGGCACCGTGCACGTCCGCCGCGCCGGCGCCCCATGGGGCGGCGCTGACGCGCAAGCGGCGCTCGCGAGCGCCGAAGACGTCTGGACCGAAATGGAGATGTCGCCCGAGGCCGATGCGCGCGCTGCCGCCGTCGTGGTTCAGCTGGGCCGCGCGCCGCCGGGGCGGCCGCTTTCGAGCTGGCTTTCGTCAGGCGAAGCGGCGGCGCTGGCCGCGCTGATGCAGCGCTTCAACATGCCGCCGGCGATGCTTGAAGGCATGCGACCGTGGCTCGCCGCGATCACGCTTTCGCTCGCGCCAATGCAGCTAGCCGGCTACAGCGCCGACTCCGGCGTCGACCGCGCCGTCGTCGCGGCAGCCATCGCCGCCAACAAAAATATGCGCGCGTTCGAAACGGCTGAAGAGCAGATCGGCGTCATGGCTTCGCTCTCGGAGGAAGCGCAACGCGAGATGCTGCTTGAGGCGATCAGCGAAAGTGAGCGGGGCCCGCAAGAATTGGCTACGCTCACGCGAGCCTGGGAAGCGGGCGACGCCAACGTTCTTGAGGCGGTTGTGATCGACGAAATGCGCGATCGCTACCCGGAGATGTACGACATTCTTTTCCGGCAACGAAACGCGGCCTGGATTGAGGTTCTGTTGCGCGAACTGGATGGCGCCGGCGCTGATTTCGTCGCAGTGGGCGCCGGCCATCTGCTGGGCGAGGACGGACTGGTCGCGCAATTGCAGGCGCATGGCTTCAGCGTTGAACGCGTGGCGCCCTAGCCCGGCAGGATCAGTTTGGCGCTGAAGCCGCGAGGCTGCAGATTTTCGAGCACCAAGCGGCCGCCGTGGCCGTCGGCGATGGCTTGAGCGATGGCGAGGCCAAGGCCCGCGCCATTGGCTTCGCTGCGCGCCTCATCGGCGCGAAAGAACGGCTCCGCCATGCGTGCGCGCACGGCGTCGGGCACGCCAGGCCCGTTGTCAGAGACCTCCGCAACCACATCGCCGCCCTGGCGGTAGACGCGCATCACGCCGCCGCCGCCATATTTTGCGGCGTTCTCGGCCAGATTGCGCAGCGCGCGTGCGATTTCGCTCGGGCGGCATTCGACGAAAACGGCGCTTGGCGCATCCGCCTTGGCCGAAGCCCCCATGTCTTCCAATTCACCGCACAACGTGCGTGCAATTTCAGCGAGATCCACGCGCTGGCGTTCTTCCTCGCTAGCGCCCGCGCGCGCGAGCGAAAGCGCCTGCTCGGTCAATTGCTCCATCTCGGCGATTGGGGCGAGCAGACGTTGGCGAATGCCTTCATCCTCGATCAGTTCGGCGCGCAGCTTAAGCGCGGTGATGGGGGTGCGCAGGTCGTGCGAGAGCGCCCACAGCATTTGCCGCTGGCGGCTGAGTTGACGGCCGAGGCGCTCGGCCATGGCGTTGAACGCTGTGGATGCGCGGCGCACGTCTTCTGGGCCGCGCACAGGCGCCGCGACATTGGTCTGGCCCGCGCCGAGCGCGCGCGCGGCGCCGGCGAGGTCAGCCAGCGGACGTCCGATCTGGCGCGAGATCAGCGCGGCGCCCACGCCGACGGCGAGCACGGTGACTAGACCGGCGATGAATAGGCTCCACGGCGCGGGTCTCGGGCCGGGTAGGCGCACGCGCGCATTGAGCCATGATTGCTGATCGAGCGCGATCGAAAGCGTGACCTCGGTCGCGCGCACCATTGGCGGCCGGTCCCCATCGCGGCCCGGGCGAGGCTCGTCGCGCGCGCGTGGACCGCCGCCGAAGCCGTCTCTATGCGCGCGCCAGCGCCGCGGCGGGCCTTCTACGGTGCGTGCGTGCGCACGAACGTCAGCGCCGTTGAGCTCCTGCGACAATTGGCGTGCGATCCGCGCGGCGACGCCGCCGCCGCCTCGTTCTTCAACGTTTGGAGTTTCGGCGATGGCGTATCGGATGCCGAAATCGCGAATATTGTGCGCAAGCGCCGCGCGTTCGGTCGGCGGCGTTTGTTGTAAGCGCTCAGCGGTGAAGGCGACGCGATCGACGACACTGGTTTCGGTGGCGCGACGCAACGTGGCGCCGCGCTCGTTGGCGAACAGCGCGAACGCGGCGGCGTAGGAGATGATGACGGCGACGATGGTGACGAGCACCATTCGCCCCGCCAACGTGCGCAGCGGGTTCCAGGTCACGCTTTTTCGACCGGAGCGGTGAACACGTAGCCTCCGCCCCACACCGTTTTTATGAGCTTGGGCGAGCGCGCGTCTGCCTCGATCTTGCGGCGCAAGCGGCTGACTTGGGTGTCGACGGCGCGGTCGAACACATCCGAGCCGCGGTCGAAGGCGAGGTCGAGCAATTGATCGCGTGTCAGCACGATCTTTGGGCGCTGTAGAAAAGTGAGCAGCAGCCGATATTCGCCCGTCGATAGCTCGTGCGCCTCGCCTTTGTCGTCGACCAATTCGCGCTCGGCGAGCTTCAGGGTCCAACGATCGAAACGCATCACATCGCCGGTCGGCGCTTCGACATCCGGCGGCAGGGCGTGAGTCCGGCGCAGAACCGCGTCGATGCGCGCCAGCAATTCGCGCGGGTTAAAGGGTTTGACGACGTAATCGTCGGCACCGACCTCAAGACCGATAATGCGGTCAAGCTCTTCAGCGCGGGCTGAGAGCAGAATGACCGGAATGTGGTTGGTCTCGCGGATGTGGCGGCAAAGCGAAAGGCCGTCTTCGCCCGGCATCATGATGTCCAAGATAACCAGATCGACGCGGTTTTCGCGGATCACCTTGCGCGCGGCCTCCGCGTTCTCGACGGCGGTGGCGCGGCGGCCGTTCTTGCGCAGGAATTGCGCCAGCGACTCGCGGATTTCGCGATGATCGTCGACCACCAGGACGTGCGGATCTTCCAGCGCCATGACCTGGACTTGGCGCCAGGCCGGGAAAAAATCTACAGCGACCGCGTCTCGCAGGTGTGCCAAACCTTGGCGCCGCCTGGGAGGCGACACATTTGGACAAGAACGAGGCTTGGGCCGACATGATCCGGCCCAGGTTGGCTGGCCCGTTAGGGTGACGCAGAAGAGGGGCGATTGATGAAGGTCTGGACCTGGGCGGCGCTGGCGGCGGGCGTGATGGCGGCGGCTTGCGCGTCGGGCGGCGGGCGACCGGACCCCGAGCGTGTTCAGGTATTGATGTCGGCCGATGCGTTCTTCTTCGTGCTGGTGGACGCTGACGGCGATTTCGCCGCCAACATGGACGAGATCGAGGCAGGCATCACACGCGAGTTCGCCCGCGCCGACGCCAATGGCGATGGTTCGCTGACGCCGATCGAATATCAAACCTGGGCCAATCAGGTGCTTGGCGGCGGGCAAATGGGTCCGTTCCGGCTCGATTTCGACCGCAACGTCGACAACATCATCACCCAGGAAGAGTTCCGCGCCGAATTGCTGGCGCGAGCGGAAGGCTACGACACCGACGAAAACCGCATCGTCACCCGCTCTGAGATGATGCGTCCGCTGAATGTGGTTCGGCCGAGCGGGCCGCCGCGCTGGACGCCCGACCCCCAGCCCGGCAGCCGCATCTAGGTCGCGCCCCGCCGCGACACACTTTGTCGAACTCCCGACCAAACGCTGAAAATCGCCGCGGTTAGAAGCGCACCATGGTCGGCGCCTGGGCCGGCTGTGCTGGGTTTATCGGAGTTAATCAATGCGCAGAGTTTTACTGGCGGCCGGCGCCGCTGCTTTGATCGCGGCTTGCACCGGCGTCGCCGGCGCGCAAGGCGCCCATGAGGACGGTCATGGACGCGGCGGCATGCTGATGCGGGCCGACGCCGACAACAACGGTTCGGTCAGCCGCGCCGAGTTCGACGCCACGCATAATGCGCGTTTTGCGGCGATGGACGCCAATAGCGATGGCCAAGTGACGCGCGAAGAGCGTCACGCGCAAATGCGCGAACGCCGCGAAGAATGGCGCGAGCAACGCGGCGAGCGCCGGGACGGCCGTTGGGAGCGCCTCGACGCCGACAATGACGGCGCGGTGTCGCAAGCCGAGTTTCTGGCTCGCCCGACCGAGCAATTCGCCCGCATGGACGCCAATAGCGATGGCCGCATCAGCGCCGAAGAACGCCCGCAGCGCCCCGAGCGCGGCGAGCGCCGCGGCGGCCGTCATGGGCATGGCTTCGCCAATCCCGACGCCAACAATGACGGCGTCATTTCGCAGGCGGAGCATGCGGCGGCCGGCGCGGCGATGTTCCAGCGCTTCGACGCCAACGGCGATGGCCAGATCACGCGTGAGGAAATCGAAGCGGCCCGTCCGCAACGCGGCTCACGCACCTGACCTCGCGGTCGCGGCCGGGCGCACGGCTCAGGCGCTCGGCCGCGTCACTGCTTTCGTTGGAGCCCAACCTCGCGCGCGCCAGGTGAGCGGTATTGAACCGGCGCGCTGCACGGCCGATTTGAGGCGCAGATGTTCGACGGCGCACGAGATAAAGTGACCCAAGCCTGGGAGAAGCGGCCTCCGCTGCTGCGCGGGCGCCGCATTTTCTGGATCGGCGGCGGCGCTGCCGCGCTCGCCCTTGGCGTCATGTTGTTTGGCGGCGGGGGCGATGCCGAGCCGTATCGCACGGCGCCGATCGATCGCGGCTCGGTGACGCGTGTGGTGAGCGCTACGGGGACCCTGCAGCCGCTGGTTTCGGCCAATGTCGGCTCCACGGTTTCCGGGCCGGTGCAGAGCGTGGAGGTCGATTTCAACAGCCAGGTGCGTGCCGGCCAAGTGCTGGCGCGGCTCGACCCGGCTCAGTTCCAACAGCGCGTGGTGCAGGCGCAGGCCACGCTCAGCCAGCAGCAAGCGCAGCTCGCCGTCGCTCAATCCGATTATCAGCGCTACCAATTGCTGCAGCAACGCGGGTTCGCCTCGGAGCAATTGATGGCGCAGCAACGCGCGGCCCGCGACACAGCGCGCGCCGCCGTTGCGCAGGCGCAAGCCTCGCTGGCCTCGGCGCGCACGGATCTCGAGCGCAGCGTCATTCGCTCGCCGATCGACGGTGTGGTGGTGGACCGCCAAGTGAGCGTCGGCCAGAGCGTCGCCGCAAGCTTTCAGGCGGCGACGTTGTTCATCATCGCGCAAGACCTTTCGCGCCTTCAGGCCAACATCGTCGTCGATGAGGCGGATATCGGCGATGTGCAGCAAGGCCAGCCGGTTCGCTTTACCGTTGATGCCTTCCCGGACCGAGAGTTCGAAGGCGTCGTGAGCCAAGTGCGCCAGCAAGGCGTCGCCGAAGCCGGTGTCGTCAGCTATACGGCTGTGGTCGAAGCGGACAATCCGGGCCGCCGGCTGCTGCCGGGCATGACGGCCAACGCCGAAATCGTGCTCGAAGAGCAAAACGACGTGCTGCGTTTGCCGAATGCGGCGCTGCGCTTCCGTCCGGCCGATCCAAACGTCGCGGCGCGCGGCCAGGCGCTTGCGGCCGAAAGCACCGGTGGCCGCGCGCAACGCGCTGGCGCTGGCCAGCGCGGCGGCGGCCAAGGCGGACGCGGCGTCGAACAAATGGCGCAGCAATTGGAACTGACCGACGCGCAGCGCGCGACGCTGCGGCAGGCATTCCAAAGCGGCATGCAAAACGCACGCGCAAACGCAGGGGAAGGCGGCGATCGCCGTGGCGCTTTTCGGCGTGTCCGTCAGGAAGCGCTGGCCGCGATCGAGCCGAGTTTGAACGAGCGGCAGCGGCAATTGCTGGTGCAGGTGCGTGAAGCGGGGCCGGGCGCCCGCGAGGTGCGCAGGCAGGCTGTGGTATGGGTGTTACGCAATAATCGCCCGACGCCGGTGCAGGTCGAGACCGGCATAGCCGACAACGGTTCGACGGTTCTACTCGGCGGCGACTTGCGCGAAGGCGATGAAGTGATCATCGGCGGCGGCCCCCGCGGCGAAGAGCAAACGCAGCAACGGCGCGGCGGTCCGATGGGCGGCGGCGGGCCGCGGATCAGAGGCGCCTAATGGAGCCGCTCATCACCGCCACGGACCTCACCAAACTCTATCGCATGGGCGAAGAGATCGTGCATGCGCTGGACGGCGTGAGCTTCAGCATTCCACGCGGCGGCTATTGCGCTATCGTCGGCCCGTCGGGTTCGGGAAAATCCACGCTGATGAATATTCTCGGCGGCCTCGACAAGCCAACGCAAGGGCGCATCGTCATCGATGGCGCTGATATCGGCGCGATGAATGATGAAGGCCTGGCGCTGTTCCGTAATCGCACCATCGGCTTCGTGTTTCAAAGCTTCAACTTGCTGCCCCGCCTGACGGCGCTCGAGAATGTCGAACTGCCGATGATCTATGCCGGAACGCCGCCGGCCGAACGGCGAGAGCAAGCGGAGCTGCTGCTGACCCGCGTCGGGCTCGGCGCGCGCATGGGGCACAGGCCGACGCAACTTTCGGGCGGTCAGCAGCAGCGCGTCGCCATTGCGCGTGCGCTCGCCGGCGAGCCGGCGCTAATCCTGGCGGACGAGCCCACGGGTGCGCTCGATACCAATACCGGCCAGGAAATCCTGGCGCTCTTCAACGAGCTCAATCGTGAAGGCGCGACCATCGTGCTGGTCACGCATGATCATGACGTCGCCGCCGTCACCAAACGGACGATCGAGATGCGCGACGGCCGGATTGTCAGCGACCGGCAGAATGAGGCGCGCGCGGCATGATGCGAACCGCCGACCTCGTCGCCAGCGCCGGACGCGCTTTGCGCTCCAATCCGTTGCGCTCGGCGCTGACCGCGCTGGGTGTCATCATTGGCGTCGCATCGGTGGTGGCCATGGTGTCGCTCGGCAGGGGCGCGCAGGCGCAGGTTGAGCGCTCCATCGCCAGCCTCGGCTCGAACCTGTTGATCGTGGTGCCCGGCGCCCAGCGTTCGGGCGGCGGCGTCCGGGGCCAGGCCGGCGGCTGGGACTCGCTGACGCTCGATGACGCCGAGGCGATCCGGCAGCTGGAGAATGTGGTGGTGGCTGCGCCCTCGCAGCGCGCGCGCACCCAGGTCATCGCTGATGGCCTGAATTGGAATCCGCAGGTCGAAGGCGTCACGCCCGATTATCTGATCGCGCGCGACTGGTCGATCGCGCAGGGCCGCTTCTTCGACGAGAACGAGGAGCGGCAAGCGCGGCGCGTCGTCGTCCTTGGCGCGACCGTAGCGCTGGAATTATTTCCGAACGTCGATCCTCTCGGACAGACGGTGCGCATGAACGGCGGCGCGTATGAAGTGATCGGCGTGCTTGAATCGAAAGGGCAATCCGGCTTCGGCATGGACCAGGACGATATCGTCCTGGCGCCGCTGACGACGGTGAAGCGGCGCATTTCAGGCAGGGCGCGCAATGCCGATTCCGTCAGCCAGATTTCGGTCAAGGCCGCTGGCGAGGATGTGTTGAATGTGCTGCAGGAGGACGTCGAAAACCTGCTGCGCGAGCGGCACCGCATCCGCGGCGACGAAGACGATTTCACCGTGCAGAACTTGAGTTCGATTACCGAGACGGCGGCGCAGACGACACAGGTCTTCACCTATCTGCTGGGCGGGATTTCCGCGGTCTCGCTATTGGTTGGCGGCATCGGCATCATGAACATCATGTTGGTCTCGGTGACGGAGCGCACCCGCGAAATCGGTCTCAGGAAAGCCATCGGCGCGCGCCAATCGGACATCCTAAACCAGTTCGGGCTGGAGGCAGTGGCGCTTTCGGTGGCCGGTGGGGCGATTGGTCTCGTGCTCGGCGTCCTTATCGCCTGGGGAATGACATCGCTTTTTAATCTCCCCTTGGTCATCTCTCCTTTCCACGCGGCGCTGGCGATCGCCTTCTCGGGCTTCGTCGGCATTGTGTTTGGGGCTTATCCGGCCTGGCGCGCGGCACGGCTCGATCCGATCGAGGCGCTGAGGCGAGAATGAGGAAGAATTCTCTCATGCGGGCAATCGCGGTTTCGGTTCTGGCGCTGACCATGGCAATGCCAGCCCACGCCGACACGCTAGGCGAGGCGATGGTCTCGGCGGTCGAGGGCAACCCGACATTGGCGGCGCAGCGCTCGCGCCTGGCCGCGACGCGTGAGGCGCTGCCGCAGGCCTGGGCGGAAGCGCTGCCGCAGGTTTCGCTCTCGGCGGGCGCCAATGTTGGCGATTCCTATCCGACGCCTGGTGATGAGCGCAGCGAGACCTGGTCAGGCTCGGCAAGCGCTTCACAGCTCCTGTTCGGCTCCGGGCGCGTGCTTGCATCGACGCGAGCGGCGCGGGCGCAAATCCGCGGCGCTGTCGCCGATTACGATTTCGCCGAGCAGGATTTACTGCTCGACGTCACCAGCGCCTACGCCGACGTGCGCCAGCAGCAGGCTGTGGTGGCGGCGCGTGAACGCACCGTGGCCAACCTCTCCAGGCTCTATGAATACGCGCAAGCGCAATTCGAGGCGGGTGTGGTGACGCGCACAGATGAAGCGCAGGCCCAGGCGCGCTTGGCGCAGGCGCGGACGCAATTGGTGCAGTCTCAGGGCGCGCTGGCGGCGGCGATCCAGGCCTATCTGCGTTTGGTGGGCCGGCCGCCATCCGACCTGCAGGCGCCGCCGCAGGCGGCGGGCTTGCCCAGCGATCTGCAGGCGGCGCTCGACGCCGCCGGGCAAAACAGCCCAGCCTTGCGCAGCGCCATCGCCGCAACGGAACAGGCGGACGCGAATGTCGATGTCGCCGCGTCTTCCGGGCGCTTGCGCGTTACGCTCGAAGCTGGTTCCAACATTGCCGGCGATTTCGAGCCGGATGATTTCGAATCGTCGTCGGATTCTGTCGGCGTGCGTCTCTCTGTACCCTTGTTTCAGGGCGGCGCCATTCGCTCACGCACGCGGGCGCAACGCGCACTGCGTTCGGCATCCAACCTCGATCTGGCCGCGACGCAGCGCAGCGTGCAAGAGGGCGTCACCAATGCCTGGACGGGCCTTGCCAGCGCGCGCGCAGCCGTGATCTCGGCGCGCGAACAAGTGCAGGCGGCCGAACTCGCCTATGAGGGCGTCAATCTCGAATTGGAGACCGGCCTGCGCGCCACCTTCGAGGTGCTGGAGCAGGAGCAGATCCTGCTCGACGCGCAACTCGCTCTGGCGGC
Source organism: Hyphomonadaceae bacterium (assembly GCA_050185805.1). GTDB lineage: Bacteria > Pseudomonadota > Alphaproteobacteria > Caulobacterales > Aquidulcibacteraceae > Vitreimonas. The sequence continues at coordinate 128 of JBFWZB010000047.1, read as the reverse complement.
TGCGGAGGCCGATCTCGTCGTCGCCGAGCGCAACATGCTGGCGCAGATGGGCGCGCTGACGCCGCAAACCGGCGCGCCCGGCCCGGGCGGCGGCGGCGTTGCGCCGGACGACGAATTACGCGGACGCT
>JBFWZB010000046.1:0-20706 GCA_050185805.1 Hyphomonadaceae bacterium | reverse complement strand
CGGCGAGCATCAAGGAAGTGGCCGATGCGCGCGTCGGCGACACCATCACCGAATATCGGCGCGAGACCGCGGCCGCTCTGCCGGGCTTTAAGCCGGCGCAGCCGGTTGTGTTCTGCGGGCTCTTCCCGGTCGACGCCGCGAATTTCGAGGATTTGCGCGCGGCGATGTCGAAGCTCAGGCTCAACGACGCCAGCTTTTCGTTCGAGATGGAGACAAGCGCCGCGCTCGGCTTCGGCTTCCGCTGCGGCTTCCTCGGGCTCCTGCACCTTGAGATCATCCAGGAGCGGCTGACGCGCGAGTTCGATCTCGACCTGATAGCGACGGCGCCGAGCGTCGTCTATCGCGTGCACATGAACGATGGGTCGATGCTGGAATTGCATAATCCGGCCGATCTGCCTGACGTGGTGCACATCAAGGAGATCGAGGAGCCGTGGATCAAGGCGACGATCCTCACGCCCGACGAATATCTCGGTTCGATCATCAAGCTCTGCCAGGACCGGCGCGGCATCCAGAAGGACTTATCCTATGTCGGCGCGCGCGCGATGCTGGTCTACGAATTGCCGCTCAACGAAGTGGTGTTCGATTTCTACGACCGGCTGAAGAGCGTCTCGAAGGGCTATGCCAGTTTCGATTATCAGATCATCGATCACCGTGACGGCGATCTGGTGAAGATGAGCATCCTCGTCAATGACGAGCCGGTGGATGCGCTCTCCATGCTGGTGCACCGCGGGCGCGCCGAAAGCCGCGGCCGCGCCATGTGCGAGAAGCTGAAAGAACTGATCCCGCAGCACTTGTTCAAGATTCCGATCCAGGCCGCGATCGGCGGCCGCATCATCGCGCGCGAAACCATCTCGGCCTTGCGCAAAGATGTGACGGCGAAATGCTATGGCGGCGACGTCTCGCGCAAGCGCAAGCTCCTCGACAAGCAAAAAGAGGGCAAGAAAAAGATGCGCCAGTTCGGGAAAGTCGAAATCCCGCAGGAAGCGTTTATCGCGGCGTTGAAGATGGATGGGGATTAGGGCGCAGCGCGCCTCTCTTTGAGTCTCAGCCAAGCGATAGCGCTTTGCTCTGGCGATACATAAACCCGCGAGCACCGCACTGGTTCTCCGAGGTAGTTCACTCGCAATGCGCACAATTCGGTCTCTCAGACCGAGTTCGAGACTCGGAAATTCGTGCGCTAGAAGCTAGCTTCGAATGCGACACTGACCCCATCTAAAGATTTGGGATCGTCCGCCCATGCCGAACGTCATTCCGGACGCGCGAAGCGCGATCCGGAAGCCAGGGGCAAACACTCTGCGCTCTGTCATCCCCTGGGTTCCGGGTTCGTCGCTGCGCGACGCCCCGGAATGACAGACTTCGTGGGACTGAACGAACTCTCCAGCGTGATGGGTTCGACCCCCAGTCAAACCGCGGACAAAACCCGGGAAATCCGCACCCGCGCATCGCGCTAGCTTGCGGTGACAAAAGCGGAAAGTCGGGGTGGAGAGTCGGCCAATCCGACCGGGAGAGGATGGAGCGATGATGGAGGCTCAAGCGAGAGAAGGAGCCTTCAGGTGAGCAGCGAGCGGAGAAAGACGTACAAGATCGCAGGGCCGGCGACGTGGGAATTGATCCGCGCGGCGTATCTGAGCGGAGACTCGGCGCCGGCTCTGGCCGAGCGGTTCGGCGTCAGCGAGCACGCGATCCGCAAACGCATCAGCGTCGAGAAATGGAGCAAGCGCGCTTATGCGGAAGCGCTGGAGGCGCGCGGGCTCGAACCGCCGCCGCGGGCGAAGCCGCTCAACGTGGCCGAACGTTTCGCCGCCCATTACGCGCCGCCGTCGCCGCCGTCCGAGCCGGAGCACCCGTTCGCGGAACTGGTTTCGGCGCTCAAGCAAGCGACCGATGCAGCACGCGCCGCGCCGGAGGCTGACGCAGCCGCGGCGGAGGCGGAATCGCCGGAAGAATTGGAGCGCCGCGCTTTGGCGCAGGCGGGTGCGGCGCTGGCGAAAGGCCGCGCCGCCGAAGCCAAGGCGTTCGCAGCGCTCGCCGATCAGATGCGGAAACGCGCCGACCTGATGCGCGGCGCTCAGCGCGCCGGCGAGGAGGAGGTTCGTCTGACGCAGGAAAAGGCGGAGGAAGCGATCCTCGATCTGTTCGAGAAAGTGTCCTACCTCGCCAACGCCATGGTGCATGCGCCCATCCAGGCGCCCGCGGTGTTTCAGGGGTTGATCAAGGGGTGGCGCGAGCAGAATTTGGGCGAAGGCGAAGCGGACGCCGAGCGCGCCGCAGCGAAAATTGCTGAGTCGCAGCAGGCTTGGCTCGATGGCCGCCATGAAGCCAATCTGCCCGATTATGTGCGCGAGCACATGGCGGCTGAATGGGCCGCGCGGCGCGCAGAGCTCGAAGGCAAGCCTGTGATCCCGAAAATCTGGCCGGGAGTGGCTCGCCGTGATTAGCGGTGCGGTTTAGGTTCGCTGCGCATGGGCTTCAATTCCATCACCCGCCTGCGTCTGCATTCGCTCTTCACGCTGCCGGCGTTTACGCGCGAGACGCGCGGTGTGGCGCAGCAGGCGTTGGCCTCGCCCGGTTTTCTTTCCGGCGCGGTGCTGGCGGAGGGGCGGCTGGTGTTCTGGACGCGCACGGCCTGGGAGAGCGAGGACGCCATGAAAGCGTTTCGCGATTCGGACGCACACCGCGCGTCGATGCCGAGGCTTATCGAATGGTGCGATGAAGCCTCCGTCGCGCATTGGCAAGGCGAGCCCGAGCATGATTGGGACGCGATCTTTGCGCGCATGGTTGCGGAGGGGCGCTCCTCGCGCGTCAAGCGGCCGACCAAAGCGCATCAGGAGCGCCGCTTCTCGCGCATGGCGCGCTGGTCGCCGGAACAGAAAATCATGTGAGATCAGGCGCACGCGCGGCGGCGTGGACACCTCCGGCGGCGCGCGCTAGCAAGGCGCGGCGCGGACGAGGGGATCGCGCGGCGCGAGGAGGGTGATCATGAAGCGTTGGACGATGGCGGCTGCGGCCGCGCTTATGCTCGCAGCATGCAACCAAGGCGGCGGCCCCGCCTTGCCACCGGTGCAGGACGGCGCACAAGCGCCCTCGACGCAGCAGCCGCAGCCGACCACGCAACAAGCCAACATCACCGACGAAGTGCGCCAGCAGCTGATCCAGAACATCAACGACATGCTGAACCAGATGCAGCAGGCGTCGGGGCTGGCGCAGGCGGAAGGCGTCGCCGACGCGGTGCAGCCGATGCAGCCCGGTACGGACCATCGCGCGCAAGTGGCGCTCAACGCCGGCACGGCGTACACGATTGTCGGCGCCTGCGATGGCGATTGCACCAATATGGACATCGAGCTCATCGATATGAGCACCGGCGGCGTGGTGGCGAGCGACATGCTGCCGGACGATTTCCCGGTGGTGCAGTACACGCCGCAAGCCAATGGCAGCTACATCGTGCGCCTGCTGATGCAGGCCTGCAGTGTTGCGCCCTGCTATGGCGGCGCGCGCGTGCTGTCAGGCGGCGGCGCTTCGTTGCAGCCGGCGATGGGCCAGGGCGCCAAGCCGAGCTAAACGCGACTTACGCGTAGGGAAAGCATTCTTCGCGCGGCAGCTGCAGGGCGAACTTGGCCTCAAGCGCGGCGATGGCGTCGCCATGCGCGGGGTAGGGATCGGCATTGTCCGGCCCTACGATGATGATGCGGAAATTGGCCTGGTTGCGCCCTTCAGGTGGCAGCATCGCCGTGGCCAGCCCTTCGCCGTCATCCGCGCGCAGCGTGAGATAAAGCGGCATGCTACGTTCGATGTGACGCTTCAAACCGATGTCGCGCTCGAATGAAGGCGCGCCCTCGGGCGCGCGGTAGCTTTCGCGCGCCGCACTCATGTGGCGACGGAAATATTTGTCGACGGCGTGACGCATCAACGCCGACTCGGCTTCAGCCTCAGCCTCCGTCTCTAGCCGGAACCAGGTCCGGCCCCCGGTCGCGTCGCAGATATATTGCATGCTGCGAGCATAGCATCGCCCGGGCGCGGAATTATGGAGAGCGCCGAACTTTTCGCACTTTCAATCGCGGCGCGGCGTCAGCAGGGCACGTCGACCGTAACATAACGCTGCGCGTAGCGATCCCATTGCCGCTCCTGGCGCGTGCAGGCTTGGCGCTGATCGTAAGCGGGATCATAGCCGCCTTGCGCGTCAGGGCCGTAGCCGTAGTCGCGCTCGTAGGCGGAATCGCCGCCGCCATAATACGGCTGCGGTTGAGGCGGCTGCTGGTAGGCGCCCTGGTAATAGCCCTGATTGTAATAGCCGGGCGGCGGCGGCGGTGGTGCGCAGCGCTGGTAATTGTCGTAGCAGCTGCGCTGACGCGGCGGCGCGGAAGCGGCGGCGCCGAGGGCGACGCCGAGCGCGAGCCCGATCACGCCGGCTGCGATCGCTGCGCCGTCATTGTCGCGGCGATGATGGCGTCCATGATAGCCGTGATGGCGCTCATAATAGCCGCGGCGGCCGTCGCGGGCGTCCGCCGTGCTTGGCGCGAGCGTGACGAAAGCCAGCATGGCGGCGGCGATCGCGGCTGTGAATTTGCGGAGCATCTCCCAATCCTCCGAGAAGAGTAACGACTCAGATTGGCTGCCGCGGTCTGAATGGCGGCTGAATCAGCGCCAGCGAACGCCGTGCTCAGTCAGGAAAAAATTCCCGTTTGGGGTGGTCTCAGCGGCTCAGGCGCCTATATCGGCCCCACGCTTGGGAACTGGGCGGGCGATGTCCGGTTTGCATGGGGGAGGCGGCATGAAGTCAGCAGCGCACCCAGCAGCGAAACTTGTCGGTCAGAGTGAGCGGCAAAATGGGCTCGCCCATTTTGAGGCGGTGCGCGCGCAGAGCGCGGCCTTGGCGGCGCCGCTCAGCGCTGAGGATCAGCAAGTCCAGTCGATGCCGGACGTCAGCCCCACCAAATGGCATCTGGCGCACACGACGTGGTTCTTCGAAGAGTTTCTGCTGAAGCCGAACTTGGCGGCCTATGCGCCGCTCGATCCTGCATTCGGCTATCTGTTCAATTCCTATTATGAGGCGGTCGGTCCGCGCCATCCGCGGCCTGAGCGCGGCCTGATCACGCGCCCCAGCATCGCGGAGGTGTCTGCCTACCGCGCGCACGTCGATGCCGCCATGCGCCGTCTGATCGAGAGCGCTGACGCTGAGCAATGGGCGGCGATCGCGCCGCTGCTCGAACTCGGCTGCCATCATGAGCAGCAGCATCAGGAATTGATCCTGATGGACATCAAGCACGTGCTTTCGTGCAATCCGCTAAAGCCCAGCTATGGCGCGCCGGTCGCGCCGGCTGGCCCGGGTGCGGCATTGCGCTGGATTTCGTTTCCGGGCGGGCTGCGCACCATCGGCCACGACGGCGCCGGCTTCGCCTTCGACAATGAAGGTCCGGCGCACAAGGTCTGGCTCGAACCCTTCAAGCTGGCGTCGCGGCTCGTCACTAATGGCGAATATCTTGGCTTCATCGAGGACGGCGGCTACCAGCGTCCGGAATTCTGGCTCTCCGACGGCTGGCATGCAGTCAACGCGCAGGGCTGGACCGCGCCGCTTTATTGGTCGCTCGATGAAGGCACGCTATTCACGTTGAGCGGCGCGCGCGCGATCGAAGCCGACGAGCCCGTCTGTCACCTGTCCTATTTCGAAGCCGACGCGTTTGCGCGCTGGGCCGGCAAGCGGCTGCCGCGCGAGGCCGAATGGGAAACCGCCGCGCGCACAATGCCGAATGGCGACGGCAATTCCATGGGCGCCGGCTTCTATCATCCGCGTCCGGCGCAGAGCGAAGGCCTGAGCCAGATGAGCGGCGATGTCTGGGAATGGACGCAATCGGCCTACAGCGCCTATCCGCGCTATCGTCCGGCGGCAGGCGCCATCGGCGAGTACAATGGCAAGTTCATGTGCGGCCAGTTCGTGCTGCGCGGCGGCGCCTGCGTCACACCTGAGGGCCATGCACGCGCCACCTATCGCAACTTCTTCCCACCCTCAGCCCGTTGGGCGTTTTCCGGATTGCGTCTAGCCGATGATGTCTAATGCAAGCGCCGCCGAGCGGCTTACCTTCCGCGATTGCTACGAAGATACGGATTCGTTCGAGCAGGCGCTGCTGGATGGCTTGAGCGCCAAGCAGAAGGCGATTCCGTGCCGCTTCCTGTATGACAAACGCGGCTCGGAATTGTTCGACCGCATCTGCACGCTGCCAGAATATTACCCGACGCGCACGGAGACGGCGATCCTGAAGGCGCATGCCGCCGATGTCGCTGGTCATATCGGCCCGCGCGCCTGCGTGGTCGAGCTTGGCAGCGGATCGAGCACCAAGACGCGGATTCTGCTGGGTGCGCTCGATGCGCCGGATTGCTACGCGCCGGTAGACGTTTCGCGCGAGCATTTGCGCCAAGCGGCGGCGTCGATCGCCCGCGATTACCCACGCCTTCGCGTCGAAGCCATTTGTGCCGATTACAGCGCAGACTTTGCGTTGCCGGAAGGGGACGGACGGACGGCTGCGTTCTTTCCCGGTTCAACCATCGGCAATCTCACACGGCGTGAGGCGCATGCACTTCTATCGCACTGGCGGCGCAAGCTCGGCGCGGACGGGCTCATGGTGTTGGGCGTGGATTTGAAGAAAGACGCGGCGACGCTCGAGGCCGCCTATGACGATAGCGAAGGCGTCACCGAGGCGTTCATCAAGAACATCCTTGTCCGCGCCAACACAGAGCTTGGCGCCGATTTCAACGTGAAGAGCTTTGCCTACGAAGCGCGCTGGCGCGAGGAGCCCGGCCGCGTCGAGATGCATCTGCGCAGCGTTCGCGATCAGGTGGTGACGATGGGCCGTGCGCGCATTCCGCTTGAAGCGGGCGAGCGCATCCACGTCGAGAATTCGCACAAATACACGGTCGCCGAAGCGGTTGAACTCGGCCGCATGGCCGGGTTTGCGCCGGTCGCCTGCTTCACCGACGCCGCCAAGCGCTTCAGCGTGCATGTGTGGGCGGCGGCCTGAGCCATGGACGCGCCGCCAAAACCGCGCAAAGGCATGCCGGAGGTTCAGCTTTCGGAGGCGGAGTTCAAGCGGCGCTTTCTCAGTCAATACATCGATCCGGCGTTCGGCGATTTAGGTGCTGAGCTTGAACGCGTCGCCGACGCGGCATGGCGAGGCTATCATGAGTACCGAAAGAGCCCGCGCACGCGCAAAGCCGGGGCGGGATTCGAGGACCCCGAGTACGAACTGTCGCAAGATTGGCTCGACGCACGCGCGGCGATTGCGGCCGCACAGCGCCGGCACGACGATGTCAGCGCGCCCCGGCGCATTCTCATCATCAACGCATCATCACGCAGCGAGCATACATGCCCGGGCGAGATGTCGAAATCCTACCGGCTCGCCAGTATCGCCCGCGCCGCGATCGCCGAGGAGGGCGGCGCCGAAACCGAGCTTCTGAATCTGAGCGATCTCGCCGCCGAGTACGGGCGGAAAATCTATCCGTGCAAAGCGTGCTTCTCGACGGCGGCGGCGCTCTGCCACTGGCCGTGCTCCTGCTATCCAAATTACGCCATTGGCCAGACTCAGGATTGGATGAACGAGATTTATCCGAAATGGATGGAGGCGCACGGCGTGATGATCGTCACGCCCGTCAATTGGTATCACGCTTCTTCGCCGCTGAAGCTGATGATCGATCGGCTGGTCTGCGCCGATGGCGGCAACCCCGATCCGACGCGCACCCACGGCAAGGACGCCGAGAAGGCGAAGGCGCTGGAGCTCGCAGGCTGGGATTATCCGCAGCATCTGGCCGGCCGTTCGTTCGCGTTGGTTGTGCATGGCGACGTCGAGGGCGCGACCGGTGTACGTCGCGCGCTCGGCGATTGGCTGCGCTGGATGGGCTTGAGCGATTCCGGCGTGCAGAGCGAACTCGATCGTTACATCGGCTACTGGCAGCCCTACGCCACCAGCCACGATGCGCTCGACGCCGACGAAGCGATCCAGGGAGAGACGCGCAACGCCGCCCGGGCGCTGGCGCGCGCGGTCAAAGCGCCGCATCGGGAGCCGGACGCGGGCCTCGCACCGCCACGTCGCAAATAGACGCGCCAAGTCTGCGTCACGCGGCTATGCTCGCGCGAACGGAGCGGTGCATGACGCAAACACAAACGCAAAAGGAATATTGGAGCGGCAAGGTTGGCGGCGAATGGGCCGCGCATGCCGATCGCATCGACCGCATGCTGGCGCCGATGACGGAGGCGGCGCTGGCGCGCGCCGCAATCCAGCCCGGCGAACGCGTGCTTGACATCGGCTGCGGCGCCGGCGCCACCAGCTTCGCTATCGCGCGCGGCGGCGCACGCGTCACCGGCGTCGATCTTTCGCCGCCGCTGCTGGCGGTGGCGCGGGCGCGCGCGCAAGAGGGCGGACACGACGTCGCTTTCGTCGAGGACGACGCCGGCGCGGCGCAATTCCCCGAGCGTTTCGATGCGGCGTTCTCGCGCTTCGGCATCATGTTCTTCGAACAGCCGGCGGCGGCGTTGGCGCATCTGCGTACGCTGCTGCGCGCCGACGGGCGCTTCGTCTTCATCTGCTGGCGGCGGCTGCCGGAGAATGAATGGGCGACGGCGCCGATCGAGGCGGTGCGGCTGATGCTGACGGCGCCGCTTGCGGCGCCCGATCCCAACGCGCCTGGGCCGTTCGCGTTCGCCGAAGCGGATAAGGTTCGGCGCCTGCTCGGCGAAGCGGGCTGGCGCGATGTCGCGCTCACGCGCTGGGACGGCGACATTCTCGTCGGCGGCGGGGGCAGCCTGGAGGAGAGCGCGGAATTCTTGCTGCGGATCGGGCCGTGCGCGCGCGCCATCGCCGATCAGGGGCTCGATGCCGAGGAGGCGCGCCGTCGTGTGATGGAGCACCTTGCGCCGCGCGCGTCGGCGCAAGGCGTCGCCCTCGCAGCGGCGTGCTGGGTGGTGGAGGCGCGGGCCTAGAGGCGCGTGGCGGTGCGTGCGCGTCTGCCCACTTGACGGCGCGGCCTTGTTTTGCGTAGAGGGGCCGCCGGAAGGATCGCTGCTTTATGCGCACTGTCGCTCTCGTCATGGCTGCCAACCGCCCAGCTCCGGGCGTGCAGACGCATGGCCGCGCGATCCATCATCACCACGATCACGCCGCGCATCACGCGCCGCGACATTGAAGCTCTGACCAGCTGCTGAGCTGAAGGAGCGAGAGCGCACCGCGCTTTTCGCCTCGGATTGCTTCGATTTCCGGCCCTCGCGCACCCCACGTGCGCCCGCGTGAGACGTACCCCGTATGACCTCCAAGCGTTTGCACATCGCTGTTCAGAAAAGCGGCCGCCTGGCCGAGCGCAGCCTCGAAATCATTCGCGCCGCTGGCTACCGGCTCAACAAGAGCGCGAGCGATCTCGCCTATAGCGTCGAGAACGCGCCGATCGATCTGTGGCGCCTGCGCGATGACGACATTCCGACCTTCGTCGCCAACGGCGTCGCCGATCTTGGCGTGGTCGGCCGCAACGTGCTCGCTGAACGCACCGCCGGCGGCGCGAACGGGCTGCGGGAAGTCATGGCGCTTGGTTTTGGGCGCTGCCGCTTAGCCATCGCCGCGCCGCAATCCCTGGCTTATCGCGGGCCACAATCGCTGCAGGGACTGCGCATAGCCACAACCTATCCCAACTTGCTTGGTCAATTTCTGAGCCAAGCGGGCGTGGAAGCGGACGTCGTCACCATGCGCGGCGCGGTGGAAGTGGCGCCGCGCCTCACGCTGGCCGATGCAATCTGCGATCTCGTCTCGACAGGAGCGACGCTCGAGGCCAACGGATTGGTTGCGCTGGTCACGGTGTTGGAGAGCGAGGCCGTTCTCGTGCGTTCGACGCGAACACTTGATCCAGAACTGGATCGTGTCGTCGAAAGTCTCACCTCGCGGTTTCGTGGTGTGGTCGCATCGCAGGATGCGAAATACGTGATGATGAACGCGCCGCGCGCCGCGCTTGCGCGCATTGCCGAGATTTTGCCCGGGGCCGGCGCGCCCACGGTCATGGCGCTCGCCGGGCGTGATGATGCCGTCGCCGTTCACGCCGTTTGTCAGGAATCCGTGTTCTGGGAAACCCTGGAGGCGCTCAAGGAAGCGGGCGCTTCGGCAATCCTGGTGCTGCCAATCGAAAAGATGATGTGAGCTCAACATGCAGCGTTACGATTGGACCGAGCTTAGTGTGGCAGAGCGTCAGCGCGTTCTGGCGCGACCCGATCAACGGTGCGCGCCGGAGGTCGCGGCGTTGGTGCGACGGCTGTTTGACGAGGTCGCGTCCGGCGGCGACGCGGCGCTGGCGCGATGGGCGCTTAAGTTCGATGGATTCGAACCGGCGCTGCTCGATCTGGATAGCGCCGCAATCGACGCCGCACGTGCGCAATTGGCGCGCGAGGATATCGATGCGATCGATTTCGCGGTCGATCAGGTGCGCTTCTACCACGAAAGCACCAAGCCGAAGCCGCTCACGATCGAGGGCGCGCCGGGCGTAAGCACAACCTTGGTTTGGCGTGCGATTGAAACGTGCGGTCTCTATGTTCCCGCTGGAAGCGCGCCGCTCGTCTCCACGTTGATCATGCTTTGCGAGCCGGCGCGTGTTGCAGGCGTCGCCCAACGCATTGTAGCGACGCCGCCCGGCGCGCAGGGCAAGCCTCATCCGGCGATGATCGCCGCCGCCGCCGCTTGCGGCGTCGAGCAACTTTGGATGATCGGCGGCGCGCAGGCGATTGCTGCGCTCGCGCTTGGCGTGATGACGCCGAAGGCGCAGAAAATCTTTGGGCCGGGCAACGCCTACGTTGCGGAGGCCAAGCGATATGCCGCCAGCCTGAGCGGCGGCCCGGCCATCGATATGCCGGCCGGCCCGAGCGAATTGCTGATCATCGCCGACCGCAGCGCCAACGCCCGCTTCATCGCTGCCGATTTGCTCAGCCAAGCTGAGCACGATGCAGATGCACAGGTGGTTCTGGTCTCCACGTCGGATGAGCTCATGGCCGAGGTCGAGGCCGAGCTGGCGCGCCAAATCCCAGGGCTTGGCCGCGAAGAGACTGCGCGCCGCTCGCTTGCGCAGGCGCGCAGCATTCGCGTGCGGAGCTTGGAAGAGGCGATAGAGGCGGCCAACGCCTATGCGCCAGAGCATTTGTCGGTGCAGGTCGCCGATCCGGAGCTGGTGCTGACGGGCATAAACAATGCGGGGGCGGTGTTCGTCGGCGCCCTCAGCGCAGAGACGTTCGGCGATTATGTCGCCGGTCCAAGCCATGTGTTGCCGACGGATGCGGCAGCCAAGGCTTTCAGCGGTGTGAGCGTCGCTTCCTTCATGAAGAGTTTTGCCGTGCAGCGGGTGAGCGAATTGGGCGCGCGGGCGCTTGCCGGGCCCGCCGCGCGGCTGGCCCGGCTTGAGGGGTTGGAGGCGCACGCCCGCGCCGCCGATATTCGCGCGGGCGCCCCCACTGGGTCCAATGAGCAGGCGCCGATCCGTCGCCGCCGCGGCGCAATCGAGCGTAACACAATGGAGACCAGGATCGCCGTCAGCGTCGATCTTGATCGCGCCATTCCAGTGCAGATCGCGAGCGGTGTCGGCTTCTTCGACCACATGCTAGAGCAGGTCGCCCATCACGGCGGCTTTTCACTGACGCTGTCTTGTGCCGGCGACCTTCACATCGATGCGCACCATAGCATCGAGGATTGCGCCATTGCCGTCGGCCAAGCGCTGAAGAATGCCCTCGGCGCGCGCCGTGGCATCGCCCGCTTCGGCTTCGTGCTGCCGATGGACGAAGCGGAGGCCAAGATCTCCATCGATCTAGGCGGGCGGCCTTACCTCGTTTTCGACGGAGCGTTTAAAGCGCCTGCGATCGGCGAGTACCCCGCTGAGATGACGGAGCATGTTTTCCGCTCGCTCTCACAAGCGCTTGGGGCGACGATCCATCTCTCCGTCACCGGTGAGAACGATCACCACAAGACCGAAGCGTGCTTCAAAGCGCTTGGGCGCGCGCTCCGTCAGGCGGTGCGGATCGAATCTGCGGACCTGCCCTCTACGAAGGGGGTCATGTAATGAGCGTGGCCGTCATCAATAGAGGGGTGGGCAACACGGCGTCGGTGATGTTCGCGCTTGAGCGCTTGGGAGCAGCGGCCGTGCTGACGGCGGACCCCGCGCGCGTAGCCGAAGCGGAACGCGTGATCCTTCCGGGCGTGGGCGCCGCGGCGGCGGCGGCGCGCGCGCTGCAAGATGAGCTCCGCGACGTATTGCTCGGCTTCACCAGGCCCTTGCTCGGAATTTGCCTCGGTCAGCAGCTCTTCTACGAGCGCAGTGACGAAGGCGACGCCGCCGGGCTCGGCCTGCTCCGCGGCGAAGTATCGGCGCTGGAGGGGTCCCCGCGTTTGCCGACGCCGCATATGGGCTGGAGCGCGCTGCGCATTGAGCGCGAGAACGCGCTGCTCGAAGGTGTTCGCAATGGCGACTACGTCTATTTCGTCCACTCCTACGCTTGCCCCGTCGACGATGCGACGGTCGCCGTGGCCGATTATGGGCGTGCGTTCTCGGCGGCGATCGCCCAGGGAAATCTATTCGGCTGCCAGTTTCACCCGGAAAGATCCGGCGCCGTAGGCGCGCGCGTTCTGCGCAACTTCCTGGCTCTTCCATGTTGATCGTCCCTGCCATCGATGTGCGCGAAGGCGCGTGTGTCCGGCTGTTGCAGGGTCGTTTTGACGCTGTGACGGATTACGGCGACCCGCACGCGCAGCTGCGCAGGTTCGCGGAGGCTGGCGCGTCCTGGGTACACATCGTCGATCTCGACGGCGCGCGCCTCGGCCGGCCCGCGCAGAGCGATTTGATCGCGCGGCTCGCCGGCGACACCGGCCTGAACCTGCAATGTGGCGGCGGTGTGCGCGCGCGCGCGGATATCGAGGCGCTATTGAATGCTGGCGTTGCGCGCGTCGTCATCGGCTCTGTCGCCGTACGTGCGCCGGCGCAGGCGCGAACATGGATCGAGGAATTCGGCGCCGAGCGCATCTGCGTCGCGCTTGATGTGCGATCGCGAGGCGAGACCTATGCCGTGGCGGCGGACGGCTGGGTGAGCGAAGGCGGAATGTCGCTGCCTGAGGCGCTCGCTGAATTTCCTCCCGGAATTATCCGCCACGCGCTCGTGACGGACATCTCGCGCGACGGCGCCCTCAGCGGGCCCAATACTCATCTGATGCAGCAAGTGCGGGCGGTACGGCCCGACATCCAGCTTCAAGCCTCGGGCGGCGTCACCGAGCTCGCGGACCTGGTCGCTTTGAAGAAGCTCGGCGCCAGCGCCGTTATCGTCGGCCGCGCGCTTTACGAAAAGCGATTTACGCTGGAGGCCGCTCTTGCCGTCTAAGCGCATTATCGCGTGCCTCGACGTAAGAGGCGGGCGCGTCGTCAAAGGCGTTCGCTTTGCGGCGCACGCCGATGTCGGCGACCCGGCCGAACTCGCGCGCCGTTATCGCGATCAGGGCGCCGATGAGATCGTCATTTACGATATCACCGCGTCGGCCGAACGGCGTACAATCGATTATGCCTGGCTCTCGTCTGTCGCACGTGTGCTCGATATCCCACTCACGGTCGCGGGCGGCATCCGCTCGCGTGAGCATGCAATCGCTTGCCTGGCGCACGGCGCCGATAAGGTCTCGATTAACTCGCCGGCGCTGGAGCGGCCCGAACTGATCGGTGAAATCGCCGCGCTCGCCGGCTCGCAATGCGTGGTCATTGGTGTCGATAGCCGCGCCGTAGACGGCGAGTGGCGCGCCTTCCAATACACCGGCGCCGCTGAAACCATCCGCAGCACGCCCCGGCGCATGCTGGATTGGATCGTAGAAGCGCAGGAACGCGGCGCCGGTGAGATCGTGCTGAATTGCATGGATCAGGATGGCGTGCGCCAGGGCTTCGACGTCGAGCAATTAAGCGCCGCACGGCAACGTTTGCGCATTCCGCTCGTGGCGTCGGGCGGTGCGGGCGCGCCGTCACACTTTGTCGATGTGTTTCGGAAGGCGGACGTCGCGGCCGCTTTGGCTGCCGGAATTTTTCACGCCGGCGCCGTCGCTGTCGCCGATGTGAAGCGTGCGATCAGCGATGCCGGTCTCGAGGTGCGAATATGATTGCGTTCGATTCTTCGCGTGTGGATTTCGATAAGGGGAACGGACTTGTCTGCGCCGTGGTTCAGGACCGGCTGACGTTGCAGGTGCTGATGGTCGCCTGGATGAATCGCGATGCGATGGAGGAGACGCTGTTGAGCGGCGAAGCGACGTTCTACTCGCGCTCCCGGAAGGCACGCTGGCGCAAAGGGGAAACCTCGGGCGCGACGCTCAGCGTGACCAGCATCGCCGCCGATTGCGATGGCGATACGCTACTGCTTTCTGTCGATCCCGCCGGGCCCGCATGTCACCTGGGTACGGTGAGCTGCTTTGGTGACGCGATAGCGCCGGGTGTGGGCCAGCTTGGTGCGCTCGAACGCTCTGTCGCCGCGCGCGCCTCTGTAGCCCCTGAAGAAAGCCGCACCGCACGGTTGCTTGCGCGCGGTGTAAAGCGCGTGGCGCAGAAGGTAGGCGAGGAGGGCGTCGAAACGGCGCTCGCGGGCGCGGCCGGCGACAATGCCGAGCTGTGTGAGGAGGCCGCCGATCTGCTTTACCACCTTGCCGTTTTGCTGAAAGCGCGGGGTTTGGGTTTCGCCGACGTGATGGCTGTCCTCGCAGCGCGGGCGGAGCCAGAATCGTGAGGCCGACGCCGAAGCCCGGCATCCTGCAGCTTGCGCCGTACAAGCCAGGCCCCGCGACAGCAGCAGGCGTGGCGCGGCCGCTCAAACTTTCGGCAAACGAAAATCCACTCGGCTGCAGCGAAGCCGCCCGCGCCGCGTATGTCGCCGCGGCATCCGAACTCAATCTCTATCCGGATGCGAGCACCGCGCGCTTGCGTGCGGCGATTGCTGAGAAATATCGGCTTGAGCCGGAGCGTTTGGTGTTCGGCGCTGGGTCCGACGAAATCTTCGCCATGGCCGCGCAGGCCTATCTCAGCGCCGGCGACAACGCCGTTCAGCCTCAATACGGCTTCGCCGCGTGGGCGATTGCCGTTTGCGCCGCTGGCGGGAGCATGAAGTCGGCGCCTGAACGGGAATATGTGGTCGATGTGGATGCGCTCGCCGCGGCCGTCGACGAACGCACGCGCATCATCTTCGTCGCTAATCCCGCGAATCCGACCGGAACCATGCTTCCGTTCGGCGAGATCAAGCGTCTTCAAGCTCTGATTCCCGCTCGCGTGCTCTTGGTGTTGGACGGCGCCTATTGCGAATGCGCGCAGGGTATCCCCGATTTTGCGGACGGTTTGGATTGGGCGCGCGACAAGGAGAACGTGCTGGTGACGCGCACCTTCTCGAAAGCGTATGGCCTCGCTTCGCTGCGTATCGGCTGGGCCTACGCCCCCACAGAGATCGCCGAAGCACTGAACCGCATCCGGTTGCCGTTTTCGGTTCCGCGCGCCGGTGAAGCGGCGGCCGTCTCCGCCCTGGCGGACGAGGCCTTCCTACAGCGCTCCGTCGAAACGTTCGCCGAAGGGCGTGAGCGACTTGACGCCGCCCTGCGCGCGCTCGGCATCCGCACGCTTCCGTCAGCCGCAAATTTCGTCACGGCCTGCTTTCACGACGCCAGGGACATGAGTGATGCGCTGGCGCAACGCGGCGTTCTTGTGCGGCGCTTGGCAAGTTACGGCATGCCCGATTGGCTTCGTATCAGCGTCGGCGCGCCCGAAGATGTCGCGCGCTCGATCGAAGTCATGACGGACGCGTTTCGCAGCAGAGCGTCATAATGTGCAGCCAGCCTGGTAGTGTGAAAAAGAGTTCTTCGACGAGGAAAAGGATTGACGCCGAGCCGGGCTTCTGAAAATTGGAGCGGATGACAAGCGTGGCCCTCTTCCAAGCCTCAACTGCCGCCGGAAGCGCGCAGTCCGGTTGGCGTTGGTGGCGGCCAATGTCCGATGCGGCGCGCCTGCAGCGATGGTGAAGCTCAACTAAGTTCACCCATCCGCAGCCCGCCCTTTGGCGGGCTTTTTCTTTTCAGACATCTTCACGGGGGCCACTCAAGATGGACCTTGCTCTCGCGCGCGCGCACGACGCCGCTACTCCGGATAACGACATTTCGAACGCCGGCGTCACGGCGGATCGCGGCACGGAGGAGTGTTTGGCGCTCCTGTTCTCGGGCCAGCAGCTCAATCGCCAACAGATGCATGGCTTGATCGACGATTTGGTCGAGGGTCAACTTTCAGAACCGCTGACGGCGGCGATGCTGGTTTCCCTGCGTCTGCGCGGTGAGACGGAAGAGGAGATGATTGGCGCGGCCCTGTCGCTACGACGCGCGGCGTCGAGCTTTCCGCGTCCCGACTATCTTTTCGCCGATACGTGCGGCACCGGCGGCGATAATTCCGCCAGCATCAATGTTTCTACTGCGGTCGCGTTCGTGTGCGCCTCCGCCGGCCTCCCCGTAGCCAAGCACGGCAACCGGTCGTTCACCTCACGCTGCGGTTCCGCGGACGTGTTGGAGGCGTTTGGCGCGCGCCTTGATATTGGGCCCGACCGATCGCGCGCCATTCTCGATGAGATCGGCTTTTGCTTCTTGTTCGCGCCGGCCTATCATCCCGGTCTGCGTCATGCTGGACCCGCGCGCCGCGCGATCAAGGTCCGCACGCTGATGAATGCGTTGGGGCCATGCCTCAATCCCGCGCGTCCTTCGGTCCAATTGCTCGGCGTCGCTGAGCCGTCGCTGCTGCGGAAAGTCGCCAACGTCTTGGTTGCGCTGGGGGTCGAGCGCGCTCTTGTTGTTCACGGCGCTGGCCTGGATGAAATAGCGCTGCACGACGAAACCCAGGCGATCCGCATTGTCGATGGCGCCATCGAGCCAATCACGCTGTCACCCCGTGACGCAGGCATCCCGTGCTTTCCCGCGAGCGCGCTGCGCGGCGGCGACGCCAGCGAAAACGCGCGACGCTTGCAGGACGTTTTGAGCGGACGCGGCCGCGCAGCGGACACCCACGCGGTGGCGATCAATGCTGGCGCTTTGCTGATGACGGCCGGGCTGACCCCGGATCTGGCCGCGGGGGTTGCGCGCGCGCGCGCCGAATTGGAATCGGGAGCGCCGGGCGAGATTCTTTCCGCCTATGTGGAGGCGAGCCGTGCTTGAGCCGGGCGGCGTGCTCTCGAAAATTGTCGCCGCTACTCGCGCTGATCTTGCGCGCCGATATGGCGGCGCCAGCATTGACGAGGTCAGCCGCGGCGCCAGCGCTTCGAACTTGAGCCTTACTCAAGTGCTGAAACAGAAGGGCGCACGCTTCATCTTCGAGTTGAAAAGGGCGTCGCCTTCCGGCGGAGCGCTGCGGCAGAACGCCGATGCCGCAGCCATCGCCGCCGCCTATCGCTCAAGCGCTGACGCCATCAGCGTCCTGACCGAGCGCCGATATTTCGGCGGTTCGGTGAGCGATCTCGCGGCGGTCCGAGCCAATTTTGATGGCCCGATCCTCGCCAAGGACTTTGTCATTGACCCGCGCCAAGTGGCGGAAGCGCGCCGCTATGGCGCCGACGCGATCCTGGTCATGCTCTCGGTTCTTGAAGACGCTGAAGCCGCAGCGATCATGCGCGCCGCGCGCTCGCTCAATATGGAAGCGCTTGTCGAAGTGCATGACGCGCGCGAGATGCAGCGCGCACGCCGGCTCGGCGCCGGCCTTATTGGAATCAATAACCGCGACCTGAAGACACTCAGAGTCGATCTTGCGCTTACGCCGGCCCTGGCGCCGTTGGCGCCGGCGGGCGCCGTGTTGGTCTGCGAATCCGGCATTGGCTCACGCAACGATGTGGAGCGTCTGTCGCCATATGTGGACGCATTCCTGGTAGGCTCCGCCCTGATGCGGCGCGACTGCCCGGGCGAGGGCGCGCGCGAGCTGGCGTACGGACGCGTCAAGATTTGTGGCCTGACAGATGAGCATGACGCCGCACTCGCTTGCGAGGCCGGTGCGAGCTTCGCGGGCGTTGTGTTCGCGCCGGGCAGTTCGCGTGAAATCTCTCTAGACCAAGCGGCGCCTATCCTTGCGCGCGTCCGACAGGCGAAGGCGCGCTCGGTGGGTGTGTTTCGCGATCAGCCGCTTGCGCACGTGATCGATGCGGCGCGGACGCTTCAGCTTGATGTGGTGCAATTGCACGGCCACGAAGACCAAAATTACATCGCGTCGGTGCGCCGCGCCGTGGAGGAGGCGAGCGAAGTTTGGACTGTGAGCGCGGTCGGCGATGTCGCCGCGCCAGCGCGCGGCGGGGATCGCAGTGTGTTCGACGCGCAAGCCGGACGCCGTTGCGGCGGCGCCGGCAAGCGCTTCGATTGGGCGTTGCTGCAGGGGCGCTCCGATCTGGAAACGGGCGTGCTGGCCGGTGGAATTGGCCCCGACACCGCGCGCGCCGCACAGCGCGTTGGCGCTTACGCCATCGACCTATGCTCTGGCGTAGAAGCAGCCCCGAGGCGCAAGGACCCAGCCAAACTCAAAGCTCTGTTTGGCGCTTTGCGGCCGCCATCTCGGATTGAGGCCGCACCAATATGCTGAGCCCTGGCCGGTTTGGCGCTTTTGGTGGTGCTTATGTTCCGGAAATTTTGTCGCCTGCGCTGGAAGCGCTTGAAAAAGCGTTCCTCGATGCGCAGCGCGATCAAGACTTCGTCGATGAACTCGACGTCTTGCTCCGGACTTATGCGGGTCGTCCTACGCCGCTCACGCTTTGCCGCAATCTCGGAGGATCAACGAAAATCTACCTGAAGCGCGAAGATCTGCTGCATGGCGGCGCGCACAAGACCAATCAGGTGCTGGCTCAGTCGTTGCTCGCCAAACGCATGGGCAAAACCCGGCTCATCGCCGAGACCGGAGCAGGGCAACACGGCGTCGCCACCGCGATGGCGGGAGCGCTCTTTGGGCTTGAAACGACGATTTACATGGGCGCCAAGGATGTCGCCCGCCAGCAGCTGAACGTCTTCCGGATGCGCCTCATGGGCGCGCGTGTCGTGCCCGTCGAAAGCGGCGGTCAGACGCTCAAGGACGCAATCAACGCAGCTTTGCGCGATTGGTCGGCGAGCTTCGCGGGCACGCATTATCTGCTGGGTACGGCGGCGGGGCCGCATCCGTTCCCGATCATGGTGCGGGAATTCCAGCGCATCATCGGCCGCGAGACCCGCGCACAAATTCTCGGCGCCGAAGGTGGGCTGCCAGATGCTGTGTTCGCTTGCGTCGGCGGCGGATCGAACGCGATCGGCATGTTCGCCGATTTCTTGGATGACGACGCGATCGATCTCATCGGCGTCGAGGCCGGCGGCAAGGGGCTCGCGGGCGACGAGCACGGTGCAACTCTATCGCGCGGCCGTCCCGGCGTGTTGCACGGCGCTTACACCTATCTGCTGCAAGACGAAGACGGGCAGGTGCAGGAGACCTGGTCCGTATCCGCGGGTCTGGATTATCCAGCGGTGGGGCCCGAACACGCCCATCTGCGGGCGAGCGGGCGGGTGCGCTATGAGGCGGCAACCGATCACGAGGCGCTGGACGCGTTCACGCAGCTGGCGCGGCGTGAGGGAATAATCTGTGCGTTCGAATCGGCGCACGCGCTCGCAGCTGCGCTGCGACACGCCCAGAAGAGCGATCACGCCCGCGTTCTTGTCGTGAATCTTTCGGGCAGAGGCGACAAAGACATGGCGCAGGCGCAGACTCTTTTGGGGATGGCGTCATGAGCCGCTATGCTGACGCCTTCCACCGCTTGAGGGCGCGTGAAGAGGGTGCGTTTTGCGCCTTTCTCATGCTGGGGCATCCCGATCTCGCGACCAGCGAAATCCTGCTACGCGCGCTTGTTGCCGCCGGCGCAGACATGATCGAGATCGGCATCCCGTTCTCTGACCCGATAGCCGACGGCCCGGTCATCGCCGCCGCCGCGCGCCGCGCGCTGCAGAATGGCGTGCGTCCCGGCGATTGCTTCGACGCGATACGCAGGTTTCGCGCCGAAGATTCCGTTACGCCCTTGGGCGTTCTCACCTACGCCAATCTCGTCATTCAGCCCGGCATTGATCACTTCTACAAAAGCAGCGCCGCCGCCGGTGTCGATAGCGTTCTTGTGGCTGATGCGCCCTTGCTGGAGGCGGCGCCCTTCGTCGAAGCCGCGAACAGCGCGGGGATTGCGCCTGTGCTCATAGCGGCGAGCAATACCGACGAGCGCCGCCTCCAGGCGATCGCGCGTTTGAGTGAAGGCTACGTTTATTGCGTGGCGCGCGCCGGCGTGACCGGGGCCGATCAAGATATCAGCTTGGATCACAGCGCTGTTTTCGACGTGCTGGCCCGCGCCGGAGCGCCGCCCGCCATGCTTGGCTTCGGCATCGCCGCACCGGACCACGTCGCCAAGGCGCTTCGGGCGGGCGCAGCCGGATGCATTAGCGGTTCGGCCATCGTCGAGCGCGCGGCGCATAGCATCGATGCCGCTGCCGAATTTGTCGCCGCCATGAAAGCGGCGACCAGAACGCGGCCGTGAAGGCCGCTACCGACGCCGAGGGTTTGGTCTGGCGGAGAGGGAGGGATTCGAACCCTCGATACGCTTGCACGTATTCCGGTTTTCGAGACCGGCGCGATCGACCACTCCGCCACCTCTCCGGGCCAAGCACATGGCCTCCCGTCTTTGGGGAG
>JBFWZB010000045.1:0-20790 GCA_050185805.1 Hyphomonadaceae bacterium | reverse complement strand
ACCAGCGTCACAGCGGCCCTGCATCCAAACGCTATGGTGGCTGCATCACTACTGCAGACACGCAGTCATCAAGTTTCGGGGAGAGCCAAATGTCGAAATTCTACAGCCTCATCGCCGCCGCCGCCGTTTTCGCCCCCGTCGCCATGGCGACGCTGGCTCAAGCCGCCCAGATCGTCGCTTAACCCGCCCAAACCCGTACGCGACGATCAATAAGAGAGGCGCGGATTCTGCCCGGGATCCGCGCCTCTTCTTTTGTGGAATTTCATCTCTGCGCAATCGGCGCGACATCGAGCGCAACACGCCCGCAACGCACAGCGCATACATCAGGCGCATCCAAACGCGTGCGCGCCTGCATCTCTCAGATCAGACGCTGCAACATCAGAGCGGGAGTTGAGATCATGACCAAGAAGTTCACCTGCATCACCATCGCCTTCGCGATGTTCATTCCGATCGCAGCCACCGCTCTGCATCAAGCTGCCCTCATCGTCGGCTGAGCCTCCAAGCATCAACGACGAGACTTGAGCGCGGATCCGAAAGGTCCGCGCTCTTTTTTACTGCGCAGCCGCGCGTGCGGACGCGCGCAGAACTCAAATGAAAAAACGCGCGATGCACGCATCCGAATTCGGCCGCCGCCGCATCTCTTGAGCATAAGGCAAACGAAACGCCGCAACCGAAACACTGGAGGCCCACATGACCAAGCTCTTCGCAATCACCGCCGCGCTCGTGATGTTCACACCCGTCGCGCTGGCCGCCCTGTACACCGCCGCTCAGATCGTCGCCTGACCCCTCCCTCCCCAACGCACGACGATCTCAAAGCGAAGCGCGGACCGATCCTCCCCGGTCCGCGCTTTTGCTTTGCGCACTCGTCTCAACGCTTGCGCCACATCGCCAGCGGCAGCAGCGTGAACACGAACAAGAGCGCGAGATAAATGTAGCCAGGCGTCGTGCTGAAATAGGCGAGATAGGTGTCGATCGTCTGTCCATTGACGCGCAGCAGGATGTATTCGGCGATCTGCTGCAACAGCAGAGCGAACAGACCAACCCCCAACAGCGTAAGCGCCTTGTGCGAAACCCCCGCTTGCGGCACGGCGAAGCGCGCAGAGAAATACATCGCCGTCACTAGGAACGGCGCCTCGATCGCGGTCGCCAGCGCGCGGCCGACCTGCGGCTCCAAAAACACGACCCGCACCAGGCCCAGAATGAAGGCGAGCGCGAAGACGGGCGCGAAATAGAGCGCCGCAGCAGCGAACACACGGACCATCAGCCGCTGTCCCGGATACGGACCCGCACGCGGGCGCTACGGCCATCAGCGTCGATCACGGTGACGTTGTGGAATCCCGGCGCGCTCGGGCGCCAGATCGCGCGTCCGCTCGTGGTTTCGGTTTCCACGCGTTCGCCCTCCGCATACCAGGATAACGGCGCTCGCCCGCCGCGCGCGGATAATGAGAGGCCCCGCGCGTCGCGTCCATAGTCCAGCACCAACACTTCGGTGTTCGCGGGTGGAAATAAGATGGATAGCGCCTCGCCAGCGCCGGCGTCCTGCGAATCCAGCCGTGCAAGGGCGGGCGCCACATTCTCCTCCTCGTGCGGCGCGCGCGCCGGCTCTGGCGGCAGGCCGAGCAGATCGAACGCCTCGAACAGGATCGGCAACGCCGCCTCGCGTCCAGTGGCGCCAGGACGCGGCGCGCCATCGGGGCGCCCGACCCATACCCCGATCGCGTAGCCGCCGCCGACGCCGATCGACCAAGCGTCGCGGAATCCGTACGAGGTGCCCGTCTTGAAAGCGATGCGGGGCGCGCCCTGCGCCAATTGCGCCGGCGCGCGGCCGGCCGGCGATGGCGAGGAGGCGAGAATTTCGAGCACGCGCTCAGCGGTCTGCGGACGCACGAAGCGGCGGCTGAAGGCGAACACGCTGGCGGTGTCGGTGACCAAAGGGCGTGCACTCCCGGCATCGCCCAGCGCGGCGTAAAGACCCACCAATTCCTCCAGCGTGACGCCTACGCCGCCAAGCGCCAACGCCAATCCCGGTTCGGCATCGGCTTGGCGCGGCATACGCGGCGCAGCGCCCGCGCGCGTAAGCGCGGCCTGGAAGCGGCCTGCGCCGATGCGCTCCAGCGTGGCGACGGCGGGAAGGTTGAGCGAGTGGCGCAGTGCATCTTCGAGCGTGACGTCGCCATGGAAGCGGCGATCGAAATTCTCCGGCAGATAGCCGCCGAAGCGCCGCGGCGCGTCGCGCACAAGAGTCTCTGGGGCGGCGATGTTCTCATCGAACGCGATAGCGTAGAGAAAAGGCTTGAGCGCCGAGCCGGGCGAACGCACGGCGCGTGTCATGTCGATATAGCCGCCGGCGCGCTCGCGACCTGCGCCGCCGACACGCGCGCGCACTTCGCGGCCATCGAGTTCGACAGCAAGGATGGCGATTTGCGCGTCCCGTTCGAGATTGACGGCGCGGCGGCGCGCCAGCGCCTCGAGATCGCGCTGCAGCCGGGCGTCGAGCGCCGAGCCGACGACCGCTTCGCCGCGATGCGTTGCGACCAGCGTTTCCGCGGCGTGCGGCGCTGAATAGGGAAACGGCGCCCGCGCCGGGATCGCCGCTTGGCGCGCTTCACTGGCGTGCTGACGCGTGATGGCGCCGATGCGGACGAAAGCGTCGAGCACGCCGTCCCGCGCGCGCCGCGCCCGTTCCGGGTGCCGATCGGGCCGGCGCGCCTCGGGCGCCTGCGGCAGCGCGATCAAGAGCGCCATTTCGGAATCTTCCAGCCATTGCGGGTCGCGCTGGAAATAAGCCCGGCTGGCTGCGCGCACGCCTTCGAGATTGCCGCCATAGGGCGTCAGCGTCAGGTAGGCGGCGAGGATTTCACGCTTGGACAGGCGCCGTTCGATCTGCAGCGCGCGCACGATCTCGATCAGCTTGGAAGGGATCGTACGCGGGCGTGGCTCCAGCAGACGCGCCAGCTGCATGGTGATGGTGGAGCCGCCCTGGGTGACGCGCCCGGCGCGCACATAAGCGGCGGTAGCGCGCACCAGCGCGATCGGATCGACGCCCGGATGCCACCAGAAGCGCGCGTCTTCGATAGCGATCAGCCGGCGCTGAAATTCCGGATCGATCTCGTCCAGGCGCGCCGCCAGCCGCCAGCGTCCGTCGCGCGTGGTGAAGGCCATCACCCATTCGCCGTTGCGATCGACGACGACGGGAGAAGCGTCGCGCACCCGCTCCAGGGGCGGCGGAAATATCTGATCCAGCGCGAACAGCGAGAGCATCGCCGCCAGCAGCACCGCCGCCCAGCGCTTTTGCGTTGCGCTGAGCGGAAGCGGCGCGCGCGGTCCGCGCTTGATCATCGCATCACTGTCCTCTGGGCGCGATGGCGATCGCGCCGGTCGAGGTGCGCGCCATCACGCCTGGCCGGTACATGTCCTCGATCTGCGCCGCGGGCATGGTGTAACGCCCAGGCGTGACCGCGCGCGCGATGTAGGCGTAACGGAACTGCCCGCGCAGATCGGCGGCGGCGACGTAGCGGTCGTCGCGCGCTTCGGAGACGTTGGTGTAGGTGATCGCTCCGATCCACCCGAACGGACCGTTGCGCACGCTGCCGTCCCATTGCTGCGCGCCTGCGCCATCGGCGGGACCCAGCAGCGTCTCGATCTCCAGACCTGCGGGCAAGAGATCGACGATCACCGAAGGATAAGTGCGCGCGCCCTCCGGCTGCCCCGACAGCACGATGACGACGCGGTCGCCCTGACGCACAGCGCCAAGATCGGCGGCCGTGCCGTCAAGCCGGAACACGCGCTTGTCGATCTGGTAGCCAGACGCCATCGCCGGCGGCGCTTCCAGCGGCGAGCCCGTCACCGAAAGCGTGCGCCACACATCGCCCCGCGCCGCGTTGCGGAACAGCATGCCCGCGACCAGCTGCTGCGCGCTGGCGACGATGCGGCGGTCCGCCATGCGCTCGCCGTTGAGCGTGACATTAACCTCGCCCGAACGCTGCAACAGCGCATTCGCGGCGAGCAACAATTGCCCCTGCTCCTGCGTCATCAATTCGCCGGCGTTGGGCGTATCCCGCTCGATGCGCTGACGGATGCGGTCAACGATCTGCGTTTCGCCCGCCTCGGCCGCGAGCGCCAGCACGCCGGCCATGTCGCGCAGCGGCGATTGATACCAATCGCCAGTATTGCGATAGCCAAGCGCTTGTTCGGCGAGCCGGAAGGCGTTGCGCGAGCGGGCGCGATCGCCCATGTGCGCCAGCGCCGCGGCGACTTGCGCGCGCGCCAACGGCGACGGCTCATTGCGAAGGCGGTTGTCGTGATAATAGCGCAGCTGGCCAATATCGGCGCGGCCCGCTTTCGCCAGCACGTAGAGCGCGTAGGCCGCCGCACGCGAACGCAGCAATTGCTCGCTATCATTCGAACCAGGCCAGCGATAGACGCTGAAATCGTAACCCACCGAGCCGAAATCGTTCAGCCGCGCGACTTGGCGCAGCGCCGCATACGCCTGCTCCATCGGCTGCCGCGGCACCGCATAGCCTTCGCGCTGCGCGCGCGAGAGGAAATCGGTGACGTAGGCGCCGAGCCATGGCGACGCGTGTCCATCGCCCGCGCGCCACAGCCCAAACGCGCCGTCCGGCCCCTGGCGATCGAGCAATTGCGTCACTGCGTCCTGCACGCGGCGGCGGATGCGCGGATCGGCGTTGCGGTTCGCCTCCTGCGCCAGCGTGTTGTAATAGAGCAGCGGCATCGCCACCGACGTCAGCTGCTCGGAGCAGCCATATGGGTAGCGATAAAGCGAATCCAGAATCGGCGCCGGATCCAGCCCCGCGAGATTCGAGAACGAGATCAGCGCTTGTGCGCCGGCCTGAAAGCGCGACAGCGCATCGCTCGGCGCGCGCCATTGCGCGCCCGGCGCCATCGGCGCGGTGTCGACCAGCGTAATCGGCAGGAATGGCGCGCGCGACTGGATGTCGTAACTGCGTTCCACCGACGTGAAGCCGCCAGGGCCGTCGAGTCTCAACGCGATAGCGCCGATGCCGATCGGGCCGCCGGTAAGCGGTATGACCGCGGTTTGCCGTTGCCCGCGGCTAAGTTGGAAGCGCCGCGGCGTATTCGCCGTTTGCGCAACGCCGGAGCCAGT
Source organism: Hyphomonadaceae bacterium (assembly GCA_050185805.1). Classification (GTDB taxonomy): domain Bacteria; phylum Pseudomonadota; class Alphaproteobacteria; order Caulobacterales; family Aquidulcibacteraceae; genus Vitreimonas. The sequence continues at coordinate 15,665 of JBFWZB010000045.1, read as the reverse complement.
GATGGTCACGGTGTAGGCGCCGGCTTGGCCTTCGACGTTGTCGATATTGAGCGTAGCGTTGGCCTGATCGCCCGGCGCCAGGAACCGCGGCAGGATCAGTTCAGCGACAACCGGGTCGCGTACGACGATCTCTTCGGCGTCCTGGCCCAGCGCGCTTTCGCTCCACGCCACAGCCATCAGCCGCAGCGTTCCGTTGAAATCGGGAACGCTAAGCGGAATCGTCGCCCGCCCATTTCTGACCTCGACGATGTCGGAGAAGAGCGAAACCGTCCGCGTGGGCACGACAGTCAGGCCCTCGCCGCCAATTGAATCGCCGCCCTGACGCGCCGTCGCCGGCGCGCCGAGATTGGGATTGAGCAAGCGCCCGTAATCGTCGCGCACGTCGACGCCAAGCGCGCGGCGGCCGAAGAAGTGCGCCACCGGGTTCGGACTTTCGTACTTGGTGAGGTTGAGAATGCCCTCATCGACCATGGCGATGGCGACGCGCACGCGTTCGCCCGAGGGCGCATTGCGGACAATGACCGGCACTTCGATTGTGGTACGTGGGCGGACATTCTGCAGACCCTCGCCGGCGACGACTTCGAGCGTGCGATTGGCCATGTCGACCGGCACGTAGGCGACGCCGATGGCGCGGCGCGGCACCGGCAGGTTCACCGGGTCGCGCGGCGTCATCACGGTGACGAGCACGTAAGCGCCCGGCCCCCAATCATTGCTCACCGGAAGGTCGACCGTCGCGCCATCTTCGCCGACGCGCACGGTGCGCGTTTCGATCACGCGGTCGGTCGCGACCACGATCTGCGCTTCCCCGGCATAGGGCGGGCGGATTTGCACGCGCGCACGCGCGCCCGGGCGCACCGGATCTTCCGGCGCGATCACGCTGACCATGTCGGGGGTCGCGTCGTCGTCAGCGGGGCCGCCCCAGCCGACGCCGAAGCGCTGCGAGGATTCCGCACCATCGGGCGCGGTTACGATCAGGCGATAGGAGCCTTCGCGCAAATCGTCTTTGTCGATAACGAAGGGCTGGTTGGCGGCGATGTTGATCGTCGCTCCGTCCACAGGAATGTCACGGCCGGTGCGCCGCCAGCGCCATTGGCCGTTGTCGAGGTACCAATCGTAGCTCCAATCCTCGCGCACCACCTGCCATTGCACGCCGCGCACCGCGACCCGTTGACCCGCCGCATTCACGGCGATCAATTCATAGGCGACGCGTTCGCCGGCGCCGGCGCGCTGATTTTCAAAGCGCGGACGCAAGCCGAGATAGAGGTTGTTGAGCCGCACCGGCACGACGAAACTTTCGCGCACCATGCGCCCACCCGGATCGGCGACGCTCGCCAGTACGCGCGTACGCAGCGGCAGCGATGTCTCCGGTTCTTCGGGCAATTGCACCAGTAATTGCGCCGCGCCTGAGCCATCGGTCGTCGTGCCCGGCAATTGGAAGAGGCGTTCCTCGAAGCTCTCGTCGGAGCGGCCGAATTGATAGCCTTCGAATTGCGGGAACGGGTTGGGATCGACGATCAGCCGCGCCTCGGCTTCTACCGGCAGGCCCGCGCCCGGCGCGCCATAGAGGAAATCGGCCTGGATGTTGACCGGCCGGGTTTGGCCGCTCAGCAGCACGCCCTCTTCGGCGTCGATGCGCACGCGCAGACGCTGCGGCACGAAATCCTCGACCGAGAAGGACACTTCGCCGGCCGCTTGGTCCTGACCGTCGACCTCAAGCACCGCGCGCCACAGGCCGCGCGGCGAACCGCGATCGAGATCAATATTCTTGGCGATGGCGCCGGCGTCCTCGGCCTCGGCGATGCGGATGCGGCGCGCCTCGGTGCCGTTCGGACGATAGATGATGAGCGTCGATTGCCGGTTGTCGATAGCGCGACCGACTTCGTCGCGGATCAAACCAATGAGGCGGACGCGCTCGCCTGGGCGATAAACGCCGCGTTCTGTGTAGAGATAGGCGTCGATGTCGCCGGGCGGACGGCGGCCGTCGACGCCGCGGTCGGAGAGATCGAGCGCCGGGCGCTGTAGATCAAGTGCTGCGAAATCGCCCTCGGCCCCGTACGCCATGACATAGCGGGCGCGCGCAGGGCCGTCGCCGTTCACGAGCGCATCGGCGAAATGCACGTGCCCGTTATTGTCGGTGCGGACGCGCGTGAGCTCTTCGTTGTTTTCCGCGATCAAGGTCAGCTGAACGTTCGACATCGGCCGCGCCGTGCGCAGCGAACGAACCACGACGTCGAGTCCTGTGGCGCCGCTGAAGCTCTGCAGCGCCATGTCGGTGTACAAAATCCAGCGATAGGCGGACGCGACGGAATCGCTGTCGCCCTCTTCCGAGCCGGCGCCCGGCGAGGCGTCGCGCACCTTCACCACATAAGCGCCCGCGCGCAATTCACTGAGCGCCGCGCCAAGCGCGAACACTGTGGTTTGCGCGGTGTTGCGGCGTCCGGCGGCGTCGATGTCGATCTCGCCTTCATAGACGCTGACGCCGACATTCTCGCCGGCGGAGCGGAAGCTCCAATTGCCCCAGCCACCCTCTTCGTTGCGCTCACCCGGATCGACGGAATATTGCGAAAGGATGCGATCGGGCACGCGCAGCACTTCGATCGCCAGGCGCGAAACGTTTACCGTTTCAATGGCGATGCCATCAGCCTCGGCGCGCGGCAGGATCACGCCGCCGCCGGCGAAGCCGACATAAGCCGGGCGATCGCCGAAGGTGAGCGTGAAGGTTTCATCGTATTCGGTGCGTTCGCCGCCGGCGGAAGGCAGCCCCTCGCGAATGGTGATTTGGCGCTCGGGCTCAAACGGCAGACCGGCGAGGCACAACAAATTGCCGGAGACGTCCGTCTGGAACGTCGTGGTCGGATCGAGTGCAATGTAGTCGGCGTAATTGATATTCGGATCGGTCGAGAGGTTCTGCGAGAATTCCAGGCACGCGCGCGGCTGCGCCTGATCCATCTCCGTGCGCAGGCGCAGGAACGCCATGCCGTCCACCATGGGCAGGCCGGCGCGGGGCGCGTTGGCGCCGCGGGCGCGCTCTTGAGCGCCGATGGTGCCGAGCGAGGCGAACTCGAACGCAGGCGCGCCGGCCGATACCCGGCCGAGCACGGCGCCGCCCCAAAGGCCGACAAGCAAGGCCAAGGATGTGGACAAGATCGTCGCGCGATGGCGCACGGCGAAGTCTCGCGCCGGTCCAACCGAGGCAGGCAGCCGCCAACCGCGAGGATCAAGCCGCCGCAGCGCCGTTTTCCAATCGAAAGCCATGATGCGCGTCTCCCGTCCGCCTCGGGTATGGATCACGCTGCCCGAGCATCGCGCTAGCCGCAAGGGATCATTAAATTCCGGCAAGTTTCGGGCGTGGGCTCTGGTTGATGCAGCGCTTCAGCCGTGCTCCAACAGAAAAAATGACGCCTGCGGCGCCTTTAGCCGCCGCGCTGGGAGGACATCAATGAACGCTGACGCGGCGAAGCCCGCCTTCCCCGCCATGTCGATCGAACAGGCGCACGCCTTGCTGACGCAGCCGGGCACCGTGTTCGAGGTGGCTCAGGCGGAGGTGCGCGGCGTCAGCATGAAGACCTGGAAGAGCGCGCCACCGACCCTCGGCGCCATTTTCGCCCTCTCCGCCATGCTTGGCCCGCGCACGCATCTAGTGTTCGAGGACGAACGCGCCACGGTGGCGCAATTCCGCAACGCGGCCGCGACGATGGCGCATCGATTGATCGCCGACGGCGTAAAGCCCGGCGATCGCGTCGCCATCGTCATGCGCAATTTGCCGGAATGGCCGGTGGCGTTCTGGGGCGCGGTGCTCGCCGGCGCCATCGTCACGCCGCTCAACGCCTGGTGGACCGGCGGCGAACTCGAATACGGCATGCAGGATTCCGGCTCGTCGATCCTCATCGTCGATATCGAGCGCTATGAGCGCATGCGCGATCACCTCGCGGCGTGCCCGGGCTTGCGCAAAATCTACGTCTCGCGCGCCAAGGACGAGATTGCCGACCCGCTCGTGGCGCGGCTGGAAAGCGTCGTCGGCGGGACCAATGATTGGGCGGCGCTCCCGGAAACCACGCCCCCCGATCTCGGCCTCGGACCGGACGACGACGTCGCCATCTTCTACACCTCAGGCACGACCGGTAAGCCGAAAGGCGCGGTCATCTCCCATCGCAACATCATCTCCAACATATGGAATTCGCTGGCCGCGCAAGCACGCGCCTTCCTGCGCCGCGGCGAGCCGGTGCCGCAGCCCGATCCGAACGCGCCGCAGCGCGCCTTCCTCATTTCTGTGCCGTTTTTTCACGCCACGGGCTGCTTCGCCGTGATGATCCCAGCGCTTCTGCGGGGCGAGAAGATCGTCATGCAGCGGCGTTGGGATTGCGATCAGGCCCTGCCGTTGATCGAAAAGGAGCGCGTGACGCACATTGGCGGCGTGCCAACTATCGCCTGGCAGGTGCTCGAACATCCCAAGCTCGATCAATACGATCTTTCCTCGCTGGAAGGCGTCGCCTATGGCGGCGCGCCGGCGGCGCCGGAACTGGTGAAGCGGATCAAGGAGCGCTTTCCTAAATCCACGCCGAGCCAAGGCTGGGGCATGACCGAGACCTCCGCCACGGCTGTCTCCAACGTCGCGGAAGATTATCTGCGCAAGCCGGCTTCCACCGGCGTGCCGGCGCCCACCGGCGAGGCGAGGATCGTCAGCGCCGAAGGCCTGGACTTGCCGCGCGGCGAAGTCGGCGAGCTTTGGTACAAGGGCCCGATCGTTGTGCGCGGCTATTGGGAAAACGACAGCGCAACGCGCGAGACCTTCGCTGACGGTTGGGTGAAAACCGGCGATCTGGCGAAAATGGACGACGAAGGTTTCATCTATATTGTCGACCGCGCCAAGGACATGCTGATCCGCGGCGGCGAAAACATCTACTGCGTCGAAGTCGAGAACGCGCTCTACGATCATCCCGCCGTGATGGACGCCGCCGTCATCGGCAAGCCGCATCCCTCCTTGGGCGAGGAGCCGATCGCCGTCGTGCATCTCAAGCCCGGCGAAGCGGCGAGCGCAGAAGACCTGCGCCACCACGCTGCGCAGAAACTGGCGGCGTTCAAAGTGCCGGTCGAAGTGATCTTCTGGCCGGAGACGCTGCCGCGCAACGCCAACGGTAAGATCGTCAAGAAGGAACTCAAGCAGCAGATCGAACAGCCGGCGTTTTGAGCGGCGCGCGGCTGGAAATGCGGAAGGCGCCGGCCCAATATCAAGCCGATCAGACGAGGGATCGGCCATGAGCAAGATCGTGTACGACATCATCAAGCATGACGGCGGCTGGGCGTTCAAACTGGGCGACACCATCTCCGCCACGTATGCGAGCCACGACGACGCGTTCAACGCCGCCAGACGCGTGGCGTTGGAGCAAATGCGCCCCGGAGAAACCGCCGGCATCTCGTGGGAAGACGAGCGCGGGCGCTGGCACGAAGAGATTTCGCCGGGCGACGACCGGCCCGAAGTCGAGATTCACGATCAAGACTGAACCTCATGACCTATTGCGTCGCGCTCGCGCTGGACCAGGGCATCGTCATGCTCTCCGACACGCGCACCAATGCCGGGCTGGACAATATCGCCACCTTCTCGAAGCTTGCAGTGATCGAGAAAGTCGGCGAGCGCGTGATCGCGGTGATGAGCGCCGGCAATCTGGCGGTGACGCAGGCTGCGGTGACCCGCGCGCTGGAAGGCAAGCGCGCCGCCGGCGACACGCAGCCGCCGACCACGCTCGCCAATATCGGTTCGATGTTCGAGGCGGCGCGGCTCATCGGCGAGTGCGTGCGCGAGGTGTATGCCGCTGATGGCGCAGCACTCGAGGCGCAGCACTACGCCTTCGACGCCAATTTCCTCGTGGCCGGTCAAATTCGCGGCGAACGCATGCGGCTGTTTCAGATCTATTCGGCCGGAAATTTCATCGAAGCGACGCCGGATACACCGTTCCTGCAGATCGGCGAGCACAAATACGGAAAGCCGATTCTGGATCGCGTGGCGCGCTACGACACGCCGCTGGAGGACGGCGTCAAGCTCGCCTGCATCTCGATGGATTCAACGCTGCGCTCCAATCTCTCGGTCGGCATGCCGGCGGATTTGCTGGTCTATCGGCGGGATGCTCTGAAGGTGGCGCAGCGGCGCCGCATCCAGCAGGACGATTTCTATTTCACCGCCATCCGCGAAGGCTGGTCGAACGCGTTGCGCGGCGCCTACAAGGATTTGCCGAGCCCGCCCTGGCCGTTAGGCTAGCGATCGAGCAGGCAAAGGCAGAAGCGGGTGCGAAAGCCGGCGGCCCAGACGCCGAAACTGTCTTCGTGCTGTTGCGTCCGGAACGCGCGCCCGCGCCAGACACGCGTGTAGCCGAAGTGAAACTTGCGCCAATAAGCCACCCACCCGACCTGCCCGTCCGACACCCATGGTTCGCGGTCTATACTGGCGGGCGCATGCGCCGGCGCTTCGTCTATGGTCACGTCGTACCAGACATAGCGGCGCTGCACGCCGGCGAAGAGATAAACGCCGTGGTCAGCATCAGGTTCGAAGAAGCCGGAAGCCGGCACGCTTGGCGCGATGCGCGGCAAGCCGAAATCGTTGGGCAGATTGAAGCCGACACGCGCCGACAGGCCGGCATTGGCGTTGGTCTGGATGTAGCCCAGCGAACCGCCCCAATGCACCGACCAGTCAGCCCCCCAAGGCCCGTCGTCCGTAAGCGGGTAGCGCAAAGTGCGCTGGTAGGAGACGCCCGCGACGACATCGTTGGGAAGCTGCGTCCGCCAGCCCTGCGGAATGATGCCTTCCTGATATTCGTGCAGCCAGGTTTGAATATCGTCGGCGCGTGATTGCGAGCCGATCAGGGCGATCGTGTAATTGAAGGTGTCGAACCTTTGCCGCTGCTCATTCTGATGTGCGCCGATCACGCCAAGTGAAAGCAACATCATGCCCGCATACGGGCGGTCGTCCGGATCGGGCGGATTGAGCGTCAGATCGTGCGGCGTGAACATGAGGTGCGACAGCGAATATTCGCGCCGCACCTGAAGCCCGTCATTGATGCCGGTGACCCATTTGGTGGCCTCCCAAACCGGCCGCCAGATCGGGCTTTGCGGATCGACCGGCGGGCTGGTCGCCGTGATCATGACGCCGCTCGTGTAATTCCGGTCATGGCCTGCATCGACGAGATCGTTTTCGTGGACAAGATTGTAGGTCCACTCGCCTTGATCGTCGCTCAGCCAACGCGGCAGTTCGGCGAACGCGGCGCCAGAGGCCGTCAGCCACAACGTCGACGCCCAGCGCAGCACGGAACGCATCGTCCCACCCCCATCCGCACGCAACCGAAGTCTTGCTGCGCGGGTGCAGGTTTGGCAATGCCAAAGCGACTGCGAAGGACAAAAGCGATGAGCGAAGACTGGCGCGCGTGGGGCGTGAAGGCGGCGGAATGGGGCGCAGCCTATCGCGCGCGGCTGCGCACGCTGCCGGTGCGCCCGAACATCGCGCCGGGCGCTGTCGCCGCGGAGATCGCGCCGGCGCCGCCCGAGCGTAGCGAGCCCTTCGCCGCTGTGTTCGAGGATTTCGAGCGCATCATCGCGCCGGGCATGACGCATTGGCAGCATCCGCGCTTCTTCGCGTATTTCCCCGCCAACGCCGCCCCGGCTTCGATCGTCGCCGAACACCTCGTCAACGCGATCGCGGCGGTGTGCATGCTCTGGCAGACCTCGCCGGCGGCGACCGAACTCGAAACCAAGATGATCGACTGGCTGCGGCAGGCGTTCGGCCTGCCGGGGGCGTTCAAGGGCTGCATTCAAGACACCGCCTCGACGGCCACCTTGGCGGCGGTGCTGGTTATGCGCGAGCGTGCGCTCGATTTCGGCGGCAACGCGGCGGGGCTATCCGGCGCGCCGCGCTTGCGTATCTATTGTTCGGCTGAGGCGCACACGTCAGTCGACCGCGCGGTGTGGTTTGCAGGCATCGGCGGCGACAATCTCGTGCGCATCCCGATCAAGGGCGAAAGGCGCGGCGCCGATCCCGAAGCGCTGCGCGCGCTGATCCGCGCCGACCTGGCGGCGGGCTTCAAGCCCGCTGGCATCATCGCCAATGTGGGCGCAACCGGCGTCGGCGCCGTAGACCCAGTGGCGGCGATGGCGGACGTGGCGGAAGAGTTCGGCCTCTATCTGCATATCGACGCGGCGTGGGCCGGCGCGGCGATGGTGTGCCCGGAATTCCGCGAGTTCTGGGCCGGCGCCGAACGCGCGGATTCAATCGTCGTCAATCCGCACAAATGGCTCGGCGCGCAAAGCCATTGCACAGCGCATTTCGTGCGCGATCCAGCCGCGCTCGTGCGCACCTTGGCCGCGCGGCCAGATTATCTCCACACAATCGGCCGGGAAGAGGTCGTCAATTATAGCGAATGGGGCGTGCCGCTCGGCCGCCAATTCCGCGCGCTCAAGCTTTGGTTCCTGATGCGCGCGTACGGCCTGGAAGGATTGCGCGCCATGATCCGCAACCACGTCGCGTGGTCGGCCGCGTTGTGCGAGAAACTGCGCGCCGCCCCGGGCTTCGAGATCGTGACGCCGCCCTCCTTCTCGCTGTTCTCATTCCGCTATGCGCCGACAGGCGCCGGCGATCTCGACGCACTTAATTTGAGGCTGGTCGAAGCCATCAACGCCGACGGACGCATTTATCTCACGCAGACGCGCGTCGACGGTTCGGTAGCGATCCGCTTCCAAGCCGGGCAATTCGACTGCACCGAAGCTGACGTCATGAGCGCCCACGAGGTCATCACCGAAATCGCCGCGCAACTCTAGCGCGCCGCCGGCGCACGCATCATTGCAGGTGCGCCTCGACGAACCAGAGGTCTTTATCGATCTGGCGCGAGATGCCGGTGAAGAGGTCAGCAGTGTCTTTGTCGTCCGCCTCATCGGCCGCATCGACCGCTTCGCGCGCCAATTTGCCGTACGCCGCCAGGCGATCGGCGACGGCCTTCAAGTGCTCCGTTTGATCGGTGATGTCGGCGGGATAGGGATCGAGATTCGAACCCTTCGCCACCTGCTGCAGCGTGCCGCCGGCGATGCCGCCCAGCGTCACGGCGCGCTCGGCGATATCGTCGACAAAGGTCGCGACGCGGCCCTGAATCTGATCGAACAATTCGTGGATGGCGATAAAGCCCGGGCCTTTGACATTCCAGTGCGCCTGTTTCAGCGCCAGGCGCAGATCAATGGTGTCGACCAGGCGCGCGTTGAGCAGCGCGATCATGGCTTTGCGGGTGTTGTCAGGCAGGGTGTTGCGCGTTTCGGGCATGGCTCAAACTCCTCCATCCTGAAATGGCGTTCCTTGACCGGGCGGGCAATCCTACTTGCGTATAAAAAATGGGGCTATCGGCCATAGAGAGCGCCAATATCTAAACGGTCGCCAGCCAGTCGATTAGGAGCCCCGTGGTTTCGTCCGGCGCCTCCTCCTGCGTCCAATGGCCGATGCGCGGCAAGACATGCACCCCGCGCAGATCGGACATTGTCTGGCGCATGCGCGCTTCGGCGCTGCTGGCGTCGCCGCCGAACATCTTCAGCACCAGATCGCGTTCGCCGACGATGTAGAGCGACGGCTGATGGATGACGCCATCGCCAAGGCTTCGCATGAACGCCCAGTCGCGCTCGGCATTGCGATAGCGGTTGAGCGGACCGCGGAAACCCGATTGCGTGAATTCGCCGACCAGATAATCGAGATCGGCCGCACTCAAGAAGGATGGAAACACATCCGGATCGACCATGCCGTCAAGCAGAGCGTCGCCGGCCTTCTTGTCAACGCCGCCCCACGTCAGGCCGGACTCGCCGCAGCCGCCAAAATACAATTTGCGAAGCGCGCCGCGCACGTCGGCCTCGAACGCCGCCTCCGCCACACCCTCTTCCTGGAAATAGTGCATGTAGAAAAAGCGGCCCTGGTCGGTGAACATCGCCTTGATGATTTGCGACAACGGCGCCGGCGGCGCGCCGAAATGCGGCACCGACAGGCCCGCGACGGCGCGTACTTTCGGCGCATGCGCCAGGGCGGTATTCCACACCAGCGGCGCGCCCCAATCACGCCCGATCAACACCGCGGGCGCGTTGGGCGAGAGCACATCGATCACCTCGGCGATGTCGCCCGTTATCGTTTCCATGTCGTACGCTTCGACCGGATGGGGCTTGTCCGAGCCGCCATAGCCGCGCACGTCGATGGCGCAGGCTGTAAAGCCCGCGGCGGCGATCGGCGCGAGCTGGTGACGCCACGAATACCAGCTCTCCGGAAAGCCATGCACCATCAGCACCAGCGGCCCCGTGCCTTGCACGACGGCGCGCAGCTTGATGCCGTTGGCGGCGACAATGCGGAATTCCGGATTCATGGCGCGAGGTCCTGCGGCAGCATCGGCAATGAAAGATAGCGCTCGAACGCCGCCCAACGCGCGGCAGGATCGGCGCCCGCCCGCTCCACATAATCGCGCACCAGGGCTTCGCCGGAAACGTAATTGATGACATACGAGCGGTACTGATCGTTGAAAGCCATCAGCTGCGCGGCGCGCTGCGGCGTCACCAGCTGATAATGCTGCGAGAGCTCGATGGCGCGCTCGCGTGTGATCTCGCCATCGAGATAAAGCGCGGCGATGGTGAGGCGCGCGCCGGCCAGATCGTCGAGCGCCGTCAGCAACGCGTCGTATTCCGCAGCACGCGCGGGATCGAGGCCCGCAAGCGGATAGAGCGTGCGGACTTCGAAGGCCAGGCGTTCCGCCTCCGGGAAAGCGAGCGCAAGGCCTGCATTGCCGCCGCCTTCGTTCAGAGGGCTCGCCGGCGCGTAAAGGGGCGCGACAGAGAACTCGACCCAGCCGTTCTCGCGATACTTCCGTTCGTTGTAGATGCCCTGCACGTGGTGGCCGGGATATCCTTCGTGGCAGCCGAGATCGAGCGCGCGATCAATCGCCAGCGGCAGGTCGAGATTGACCTGGATCAGACTCTGATTGTCGCCCTGATACCAATTGTACGCGCTCCAGCTTTGGCCGCGCACATATTCCATGCTGAAGTTTTCGTTCGCCGGCAGATCGAGATGCGCAGCGGTCCGTTCACGGCAAGCCGCGATCGCCGCATCCATCACCGCCTGGACACGATCGGCAGGCACATAGAATTGCGCGCGCAGGTTTTCGACCCGCTCCGCCAGCGGCGCCGCGCCGGGAACCAGAGCGTCGATGCGCGCGAGTACGGCGTCGTAATGCGTGAGCGGCAAAAGCTCCGGCCGCAGCGCGAACAGACGCTCTGCTTCCTCGGCGAAGGGAACGCGCACGCCATCGATCATGTCGATGCGAAAACGCGTGCTCTCGGCCGCGGCGATGAGATAGGCGATGCGCCGCCGCGACGCTTCGTCCTGCGCCGCCGGCAGCGCCTGCAACCGCGCGATGAGCGCATCAGCTTCGGCCCGCAATTCCGACGTCGTCGGCGCCCGCGCCGCGCGCACGTCACGCCATTCCGGCGGACCGAAATAGGCGTCGATATAGCCCTCCTCGCGCGCGCCGACGCCCAGCGCGAGATGAACATAATCCTCGGCGGCGGCGTTTAGCGCGTTCGCGGGCGGCGCCGCGGGCGCGCTCGCGCACGCCGCCAGCAACAGCAAAAGCCCAACCCATGCCTGCTTCACGTCGCCCCCCTTCTGCTACGCGGCGCCATCGCCGATGGCCTGCGCCGCTTCCGGATTGAGCGCAACGCTCTTCTCGCGCGGACGCACGTAAGGCTGCGGCTGCGGCGTTTCCTGATTGTTGCGCAGCAGCGCGCGGCCGGCCTCAATGCCGCCCGTCATCTGCAACGCGAAGCGCTCGGCGTCGCGCTCGCGCACATCCTGCACGGTTTCATAAATCGCGGCTTCGTCGAAGCCGAGTTCGCGCAACACCTCTGCGCCGAACACCAGCGCCGATTCGAACGTTTCGCGGATCTGATAATCGACGCCGGCCTTCACTAAGCGTAGCGAATGGCCGCGGTCGAACGCACGGGCGAACACTTTAGCGTGCGGAAACTCCGCCTTCACAAGCGCGACGATGCGATCGGTCACCTCCGGTTTGTCGACGCACACCAGAATGGCTTCGGCCCGTTCTGCGCCGGAGGCGCGCAGCACGTCGAGACGTGCGCCATCGCCGTAATAGACTTTGAAGCCGAAATTGCCGGCGGCGCGGATCATCTCGACATCGGTTTCGATCAACGACACGTCGACGCCCCGCGCCAGCAATTCCTGACTGACGACCTGCGCAAAACGGCCGAAACCGATGAAGAGCACATTGCCCTGGAGATCGGCGGCGCGGTCGATGCCGTCGAGAGATTCCTTCTCGCGCGGCTGGAAGCGCTTGAGCAGCAGAACCACGAGCGGCGTGAGCGCCATCGAGAGAATGACGATCGCCGTCATCGAGGCGGCCGCATTTTCGCTCATGACCTGCGCAGAGAGCGCCGCGGAATAAAGCACGAAGGCGAATTCGCCGCCTTGCGCAAACAAGGCGGCGCGCTGAACCGCTTCGTGGTTGCGGGCGCCGAAAAGCCGCGCGACGGCGTAAATGCCGATCGCCTTCACAAGCATGAAGGCGACGACGCCCGCACCGATGAGCACCCAATTCTCGATCACCAGGCTGACATCGAGCGACATGCCGACACTGATGAAGAAAAGGCCGAGGAGAATGCCGCGGAACGGCTCGATGTCGGCTTCGAGCTGGTGGCGAAACGTGGATTCGGAAAGCAGCACGCCGGCGAGGAAGGCCCCCATCGCCATCGAAAGCCCGCCCCATTCCATAAGCCAGGCCGCGCCGAGCACCACCAGCAAAGCCGCCGCCGTCAGCACTTCGCGGGCGCCGGCATGCGCCAGGATCGCGAACAACGGGTTGAGCAGCCATTTGCCGGCGGCGAACACGATCGCCACGGCGGCGACGCCGATGGCCACGCTCTGCCACAGCGGCGGCGCATCCGCTGGGGCCGATCCGGATAGCGACGCCAGAACCGCCACCATCGCCAGCAGCGGCACAATGGCGAGATCTTCCAGCAACAGGATGGAGATCGCGCGCTGGCCGGCTTCGGTGGCGGTTTCGCCAGCGTCATCGAGCATTTTCATGATCACGGCGGTGGACGAAAGCACAAAGCCCATCGCGCCGATGACGGCGATGGCGGGCGCTAGGTCGAAGGCGAGCATACCGACCAGCGAAAGCAGCGCGCCGCAGGTCAGCACCTGCGCCGCGCCCAAGCCGAAAATCTCCCGCCGCAGCGCCCACAATTTCGCCGGCCGCATCTCCAGGCCGATCAGAAACAAAAACATCACAACGCCGAGCTCGGCGAAATGCAGGATGCTCTCGGGATCGCGGAAGAGCGCCAGGCCGAACGGCCCGATGGCGAGCCCGGCCGCAAGATAGCCAAGCACGGAGCCGAGCCCTGCCCGCATGAACAGCGGCGCCGCCGCAACCCCTGCGGCAAGCAGCACAATCGCCGGCGCCAAATCCAATCCGTGCGGTTCAGCCATCGATTTTCTCCACCGGCCAACCGCCTAGCACGGCCCCGGCGTCGTGCGATCAAAAAGGGTCTCGGAAAGCCGAATCACTTATGGTCTGCCCCTTCCCAAACAAGGAGCCCGCGCGGATGATCGAGAATACGCAGCTCACGGCGCTGGTGGCCTCCCGCATCTGCCACGACATGGTGGAGCCGATGAGCGCGATCATCCAGGGCCTGGAAATGATCAAGGGCGCGGACGGCAAAACGCTCGATCCCGACGCGCTTTCGCTGTTGGACAATGGCGTCGGCAAAGCCTGGGCCAAGCTGGAATTCTTCCGCTTCGCGCTGGCGGGCGCGATGGCCGAGGGCGACAGCCAATTGGAGGAAGGCCGCGAAGTCGCGCACAAACTCTACGGCGCGCTGAAGCCCGAATTGCGCTGGAACGCCCCGTCGGTGGCGATGCCGCGCCCGGCGGTGCGGGTGATCGTCAATTTGTTGCTGATCGCCAACGAATGTCTGCCGCGGGGCGGCACGGTTGAATTGACAGCGGAAAAGGCCGGCGAGGCCGGCGAAGTGCGGGTCACCGCGACCGGACCGCGTGCGAAACTGCGTGAAGCGACGGCGGCCGCGCTCAAGGGCGACGCGCCGGAAGGCGGGCTCTCGGGCCACACCATCCAGCCGGCGCTGACGGGGCTTCTGGCCCGCCAGGGCGGGGTGGAATTGCTGGCGCGCGAAAGCGAGGAACGCGTGGAGCTGATCGCGCGCTCGGTCAATTTCAAGCTTTGAAGAAGCATTAACGGCGCGATAACCGCGACGCCCCAGTGTGGAAGCCAGATTTCCGCTGGAGCGATTCGCATGAAACGCTGTCTCGTCGTCGACGACAGCCGCGTGATCCGCAAGGTCGCGCGCCGTATCCTAGAAGACATGCGGTTCGAGATCGAGGAAGCCGGCGACGGCCTCGAAGCGCTGCAGGCGTGCCGGCGGCAGATGCCGGACGCGATCCTGCTCGATTGGACCATGCCGGTGATGAGCGGCATCGATTTCCTGCGCCAGCTCCGGCAGGAGCCCGGCGGCGACAAGCCGACCGTGGTGTTCTGCACCACCGAGAACGATGTCGAGCGGATTTCCGAAGCGATCAAAGCGGGCGCCGACGAATACATGATGAAGCCGTTCGACGGCGACATCCTGCAATCAAAATTCGCCGAAGCGGGCCTCTGCTGATGCTGACCGACGCGGATTTCGCCATCGTCGCGGACGAAATGAAGCGGCGCACCGGCACGATCATTCCGCGCGAGTGGAATGCGATCGCCGAGACGCGGCTGGCGCCGTTGGCGCGGCGCGAAGGCTACGGCGCCGTGGCCGAGCTTATCCAGATCGCGCGCATCAAGAACGAGCCGCGCACCTGGACCGCGATCGCCGATGCGCTGCTGCAAACCGAAACGCGCTTCTTCCGCGACCGCGGCACGTTCGAGCGGCTGCGCAAGGACATCATTCCGGAGCTGGTGCGGCGGCGCCAAGGCGGGCACCTGAAGATCTGGTGCGCGGGCGCGGGCACGGGCCAGGAAGCCTATTCCATCGCCATGCTGATGGACGAATTGCGCGCCGAGGGCCTGCCGGGCGCCGAGATCACCGCCACCGACGTCTCCGAACGACAGCTCGAGAAAGCGCGCGCCGGGCTCTACACGCAATTCGAGGTGCAGCGCGGCCTGCCGATCCGCAAGCTGATCGCCTATTTCGAAAAGGCTGGCGACCTCTGGCGCATTTCAGACCGGCTGCGCGCGGCTGTGCGGTTCGAGGCGCACAATCTGCTCACCCATCCGGGCGAGCTCGGCCGCTTCGACATCATCCTTTGCTGCAATGTCATCACGGCGTTCGGCCCGGCCACGCGCATCGACACCATCAACCGCATCGGCGACGCCTTGGCGCCCGATGGCGTTTTGATCCTCGGCGCGCATGAGACGCTGCCCGACGGCGCCGGCGGCTTCGCCGGCGGGAACGGGATTTTCCAGCGCAGCGCAGCGGCGCGCAAAGCAGCCTAAGCCAATCGCACTCCCCGCTTGCGGGGGAGCAAAGCGCGCAGCGCCAGCGGCGCCGGCATGCGCGGCATGCGGGCGTTGAGAGCGTCGGCGAAGACGCGTTCGTTCAGCTGGAATCGGCCCAGGGCGGCAGGCCGGTGGCGGCGCAGGCCCAGGCCAAGA
>JBFWZB010000044.1:0-21887 GCA_050185805.1 Hyphomonadaceae bacterium | reverse complement strand
GGCAATCCGGACGCCATTCCAGCGCCGGAAGTGATCGCCGTGCACTCGCGCAGAGTGAAGTGCGACGGCGGCGGCGGCGCGCTTGGACACCCGGTCGTTTTTTACGACATGGGCGAAGAGGATTTCGTGGAATGCCTGTATTGCGACAGACGCTTCGTGCTTGAAGGCGACGGCGGCGACGGCCACTAGAGTTTTGCGACGAACGGGTCCGATTGCGGCGAGCGCGCACGCGGACGCGCTCCTATATGCGCCGGGGAGGAGCCTTATTCATGCCTGCACGCCCGAACGACGCCGCCGCCTTTCACGATCTGCACCGGGATTTGCTGATCCTGCCGAACGCCTGGGACGCCGCCAGCGCGAAAGTGGTTGAGCTTGCCGGCGCCAAAGCGATTGCAACATCGAGCGCGGCGGTAGCGTGGGCGCTTGGCCATGCCGATGGGCATCACCTGCCGGTGGAGAAATTGCTGCGCACGGTCGAGACGATCGCGCGCGTGACAGCGCTGCCGGTCACGGCCGACGCCGAAGGCGGCTACAGCGACGATCCGGCCAAAGTGGCGGAGAATGTAACGGCGCTGATCAATGCGGGCGCCGTCGGCATCAATCTCGAAGACGGGACTGGCGCGCACGAGCTGCATCTGAAGAAGATCGAGGCGGCGCGCAATGCCGGCGAACGCGCCGGCGTCAAGCTGTTCATCAATGCGCGGACGGACGTCTATTTGAAGCAGCTCGCGCCGGCGGAGCAGGCGGTGGCGGAAACGCTCAAACGCGCGCGCGGCATCCGTGAAGCGGGGGCGAGCGGTTATTTCGTGCCTTTCATTCTCAAGCCGGACGATATTCGCGCGGTGACGGCGGAGGCGGGGCTGCCCGTCAACGTGATGGCGTGGACCGGGCTGCCGAAGCTGGCGGAATTGAAGGCGCTGGGCGTTAAGCGGCTGTCGGCGGCGACATCGATTTTTGGCGCGGCGATGGAAGCGGTGCGAACGGCGACCGTCGAATTCCTCGAACTCGGCGATTCCGACGCGCTGCGCGGTCGCACCGGCAAGCCGCCGAATTGGAACGCGGTGTTCGGCGGCTAAAGGGCTGGCCCGGCGCGCGCCAGCCGCTATCTTGCGGTTATGGATTCCGCCAGTGTTGCGAAGAACGCGCGCCTCTACCTGATCGACGGATCGGGGTACATTTTTCGCGCCTATCACGCGCTGCCGCCGCTGACGCGCGCCAGCGACGGCGCGCCGGTCGGCGCGGTGGCCGGCTTTTGCAACATGCTGTGGAAATTTCTGCAGGAGATGAAGGGCGCGGAAGCGCCGACGCATCTGGCCGTCATCTTTGACAAGAGCGAGCAGACCTTCCGGTCGGAGATGTACCCGGAGTACAAAGCGCATCGCCCGCCGGCGCCGGAAGATTTGATTCCGCAATTTCCGTTGATCCGCGACGCGGTGCGCGCCTTCGGCGTGTCTTGCATCGAGATGGACGGTTTCGAGGCCGATGATTTGATCGCCACCTATGCGCGCCAAGCCGCAGGGGCGGGGGCGAGCGTGCGCATCGTCTCCTCCGACAAGGATTTGATGCAGCTCATCGTCGAGGGCGTGATTCAGCTGTACGATCCGATGAAGAACCGCATTCTCGGGCCGGAAGCGGTGATGGAGAAATTCGGCGTCGGACCGGAGAAAGTGATCGATGTACAGGCGCTCATTGGGGACAGCGTCGACAATGTGCCGGGCGCACCGGGCATAGGGCCGAAAACAGCGGCCGAGCTTATCGCGCAATTCGGAACGCTGGACGAAATTTTGGCGCGGGCAGCCGAGGTGAAGCAGCAGAAGCGTCGCGAAACGCTGATCAATTTCGCCGATCAGATCAGGCTCTCGCGCGAACTTGTGACATTGAAGGACGATGTCGCCGTCGAAGAGCAATGGCCAAGCTTCGCCGTGCGTGAACCGGAAAAGGCGACGCTGCTGCAATTCCTCGACGCCATGGAGTTCCGCACGCTTGCGCGGCGTGTGCGCGAAGCTGCGGCAAAAGAGGGTGTCATCGTCGCCGCGCCTTCAGCTGCGCCGACGCCTGCCTCCAGCGCGCCGCTGGAAGAAGCGCCGATCGACCGCTCAATCTATGAGGTTGTGCGCGAGACGGCCGCGCTCGAGCGTTGGATCGCCATGGCGCGCGAGAGTGGCGTCGTTGCGCTCGACGTTGAGGCTGATGCGATCGATCCCGCGCGCGCCGATCTGGTCGGCGTATCGCTTTGCGTTGCGCCGGGCCGCGCCTGTTACGCCCCTTTGGCGCATGCGCCGGCCGACGCGCGCGGTGGGGATCTCTTCGCCGTTGAAGAACCGGCCGCGGCGCGGCCCGCCGATATCGGACCGCAGATTCCTCTCGCTGAAGCGATTGCGGCGTTGAAACCGCTGTTGGAAGATCCGGGCGTCCTGAAGATCGCATACAATGCGAAGTTCGCCATCAATGTGCTGGCGAGGCTCGGCGTCGTGCTCGATCCGATCGATGACGTGCTGCTTATGTCCTACGTGCTTGGCGGCGGCCAAGGCGGACACGAGCGCGCTGACCTTTCCGAGCGGCTGCTTGGACACGCGCCGATGGCGTATGCCGACGTGGTCGGCAAAGGCAAAACGCGGACCGCGTTCGCGCAATCGCCTATGGAGCGCGCGAGCGCCTACGCCGCGGAGGACGCTGAGATCGCATTGCGGCTCTGGCGCCGGCTGAAGCCGCAAGTGGCGCAGGAACGCCTGATCAGCGTGTACGAAACGTTGGAACGGCCGCTGCCGGGTGTGCTGGCGCCGATGGAGCGCGCCGGAATCAAGGTCGATCCGGAGATGCTGTCGAGGCTTTCCGGAGAGTTCGCGCAACGCATGCTGCAATATGAGGAGGAGGCATACGGGCTTGCCGGCCACGAATTCAATCTGGGTTCGCCGAAACAGCTTGGCGATATCTTGTTTGGCGAGATGAGCCTCCCGGGCGGAGCGAAAACCAAAACCGGGGCTTGGTCGACGGACGCCACCATTCTCGAAGAGCTGGCCGAGCAGGGCCACGATCTGCCGAGCAAGGTGCTCGAATGGCGCCAGATATCCAAACTGCGTTCGACCTATACAGAAGCGCTGAAGGAGGCGGTCAACCCTGAGACCGGGCGCGTGCACACAACCTACGTGCTGGCCTCGACTACGACGGGGCGGCTCTCATCGAACGATCCGAACCTGCAGAACATCCCGATCCGTACTGAAGAAGGGCGGCGCATCCGTGAGGCGTTTGTCGCCGAAAAAGGTCAGGTGCTGGTGTCGGCGGATTATTCGCAGATTGAACTCCGGCTGCTGGCGCACGTCGCCGACATTCCGCAATTGAAGCAGGCATTCGCAGAGGGCGTCGATATTCACGCGCGCACGGCGTCGGAAATGTTCGGCGTGCCGGTGGAGGGCATGCCGAAAGAGATACGCAACAACGCCAAGGCGATCAATTTCGGCATCATCTACGGCATCTCGGCGTTCGGCCTCGCGCGCAATCTCGGCATCGAGCGCGAGGAGGCGAGCGCCTACATCAAACGCTATTTCGAGCGCTTCCCGGGCATCCGCGATTATATGGAAGAGACCAAGGCCTATGCGCGCGCCAACGGCTATGTGAAGACGCTGTTCGGCCGCAGGATCTGGGTGCCAGGGATCAAATCCAAGAACCCATCCGAGCGCTCCTTCGCCGAGCGGCAATCGATCAACGCGCCGCTTCAGGGCGCGGCCGCCGACATCATCCGCCGCGCCATGGCTCGACTGCCCGCCGCGCTTACCCGGGAGAGGCTTCGGGGGCGCATGCTGCTGCAGGTGCATGACGAATTGGTGTTTGAAGCGCCGAAAGCGGAGGCTGATGCGCTCTGTGCATTGGCCAAGCGCGTCATGGAGGCCGCGCCGCTTCCCGCCGCGAGCCTGAGCGTTCCGCTGATCGTTGAAGCCAAAGCTGGCGCTACCTGGGGCGCAGCACACTGACGGCCATCAAAACGGCGCACCGCTGCTGACAATCGGATGCGGAGGCAAGCATGCGGAGCTTTTTGTTTGCGGCAGTGATGGCGCTTGCAGCGCCGGCGTTCGCGCTTGAGCCGGCGGAGCTGGCCGGCCGCTGGGAGACAGAATGGTCCAACGGCGCAGACCAACCCATTTCTGGCGGCGCGCCGATGACCATCACGCTGGAGAATGAGGATACGCTCGACGGCCTCTGGCCTTCACCCGGCGCGGACGGCGTCATCAATGGGCAAGTGACGGAAGAGGGCGACGTGCTGGTTTGGTCCGGGCCTTGGGTGAGCGTTTGGCCCGAGGGCGTGACGCGTGGGACGTTTCGCTTCGTCTTCGCCGACGCGAACAATTTCACGGGCGTATGGTCGAGTGACGATGGCGAAGTCGCCGGCGCCGCTTGGAACGGACGCCGGATCGACGAATAGCTTTAGGTCGGCGCCGCATCCCATTGCAGCGATTTGTTGATGTTGGCGGCGACCCATTCGAGCGTTACGCCCTTCATGAAGGTCTCGGCCTGTGGCGGGGCGATATAAGAAAACGTTTCCCCGCTCACCCAGACAGGAACCACCGTACCCTTGAGTCCGGCGGCGACGGCGCGATCCTGGAAGCCGCGGATCATCTGCTGCTGCTCGTCGAGCGATTTGTAGCCGAAGTGCTTCTTCAGCGGGATGATGATCAGCTCAACGCCGTTCTGTTTGGTGTGAACGAGATCAAAACGCGGCATCAATCGGTCTCCTAGCGGCGTCCGTCCCAACGCACGACTTTGTTGAGGTTCGAGAGCACCCAATCCATGTTCAGCGCCTGCAGCAGCGGATGCAGTGTGTCCGGTGCGCGGAACTTCATGCCGTTGGCGCTACCGGCGTCGCGCCAGACCGGAATGACGAGGCCGACCAGCCCCGCCATGCTGGCGCGGTTCTGCAATTCGTCCATGATGATCTGCTGCTCGCGGTCCGGGCGGCTTTCCATGTTGTCCACCGGCACGAGCAAGAGGTCGACGCCGCCCAGCCGTGTCATCGCCACCTTGAAATGCTTCATCTCGGTCCCTCGCCCCGCGCGTCCGCAGCGGCAGGACATAAAACGGGACGGCGCAACGATCCAGAGGCGAGGCGCCGCGTGCTAGGCGGTTGAAACCGCCCCAACAGGGACAAAATTGGGTGAGAACCGCGCCTTGGGCGTCCGCCTGGGCGCTTGGCCTGTTTCCACCGACCCCGGGGCCGGTTAAGACAGGTTGAGCCGGAACATTGCTCCTGATTTAGAAAGCGCCATGGCCACGATCGCACTTGTCGATGACGACGAGAACATTCTCGCCTCCTTGAAGATTTTCTTCGAGGCGGAGGGCTATACCGTGCGCACCTACACGGACGGCGCGGCCGCGTTGACCGCCTTGGCCGAGGCCCCGCCGGACATCGCCATCCTCGACATCAAGATGCCGCGCATGGACGGCGTCGAAGTGCTGCGCCGTCTGCGGCAAGGCTCCAACCTGCCGGTCATCCTGCTGACCTCGAAGGATGACGAGATGGATGAGGTGGTCGGCTTCAATGTCGGCGCCGACGACTACATCAAAAAGCCATTCTCCCAGCGCCTGCTCAATGAGCGGGTGAAGGCGCTGCTGCGCCGCACGCGGGCGGCGACGGGGGTGTCCGACACCAACGACAAGAAGCCGATCGTGCGCGGCGAACTGACGCTTGATCCCAACCGCCATGCCTGCACCTGGAAGGGCGAGCCGGTGCGCCTCACGGTCACCGAGTTTCTCATCCTGCAGGCGCTGGCGCAGCGTCCCGGCTACGTGAAGAGCCGGGATCAATTGATGGACGCCGCTTACGACGATCAGGTTTATGTCGACGACCGCACCATCGACAGTCACATCAAGCGGCTCCGGAAGAAATTCCGTGACATCGACAATTCGTTCGATGCGATCGAAACACTTTATGGCGTCGGCTACCGCTACAACGAAGCCTGACGCGGGTTGGCGCGCGTTCGCGCGCTCGCGCATCGCGCGCATCATCTTCGTGTGCAATTTTCTTGGGCTTGGCGTGCTCGTCCTGGGCGTGCTGCTGCTCACAGAAATGCGCGCGGGGCTGACGCAGGCGCAATTCGGCAATCTGCGCACGCAGGGCGAGCTGATCGCCAATCTGCTGATCGAAACCGGCACCGTGCAGGGCGATCCCTTTCCCGGCATCAACGAACCGGCTGTGCGCGAAGTGCTGCGCCGGCTGTTGCCGCCGGTGGCGGAAGGCGCGCGCACCGGGCCCGGCCCGCGCGTGCGCGTGTTCGCCGCCGACGGCGCCAGGATCGCCGACACCGACGTCATCTATTTTCGCATGAACGAAACGCCGCTGCCGGAAATCGGCGCGGAGCCCAGCATTGGCCAATCGCTTGAGCGCGCGGCTGAGCGAGTGGAGTATTTGCGGCTCACGCCGTGGCGGCCGACAATCACGCTTGAAGAAGAACAGCAGCGCGCTCTTGCCGGAGAAATCGCCCGCGGCGAACGCCTGAACGAGAAGGGCGAACGCGTCGTCTCGGTGACGCTGCCGATCCGCCGCGTGCACGCTGTGCTCGGCACCGTCACCGTGGAAAGCGCCGATGTCGAGCGCATTCTCGTCGCCGAGCGCGCCGGCATGCTGCCGTTCATGGCCGGCGCCGCGATCATCATTGCGCTGTCTTCGCTGTTGCTGACGTGGCTGATCGCGCGCCCGTTGCGGCGTCTGGCGGCGGCGGCCGACAGGCTTCGCATCACTGGGGCCACGCGCCTCAGTTTGCCGGACGTCTCAAATCGCCGGGACGAGATCGGGGCGCTGGCGCAGTCGCTGGAAGCGATGACCGGCGCCTTGGCCGATCGTATCGACGCGAACGAGCGCTTCGCGGCCGATGTCAGCCACGAGATCAAGAACCCGCTGGCTTCGATCCGCTCTGCTGTCGACACCGCGCGCGCGGTGCAGGACCAAGCCCGGCAAAATCAATTGCTGGAGATCGTGGCTCAGGACGTGAAGCGGCTCGACCGGCTCATCACCGACATCGCGCGCGCCAGCCGTATCGAAGCCGAAACTGCGCGGGGTGATCTTGCCCGCATCGACCTCGCCGACATGCTAAGCAAATTGAGCCAAGCCTATGCGCCTGACCCTGACAAGGAAGGCGGTGTGCGTGTCGAGTTTGCGGTAACCGCGGGACCGGCGCCGACGGAAGCGGTGGTGATGGGCCAGGAGGGCGCCCTCGGCCAAGTGTTCCGCAACCTGGTCGACAATGCGATCTCGTTCAGCCCGCCATCGGGTGTGGTTACGGTTCGCGTCGGCGTCGCGCGCAGCGCCGAGGGGCCGATCGTGCGCGCGGTGGTCGAGGATCATGGCCCGGGCATTCCGGAAGAGAACCTCGAAACCGTGTTTCGCCGCTTCTATACGCAGCGGCCGCAAGGGGCGGCGTTTGGCGGCAATTCGGGCCTGGGACTTTCCATTGCGCGCCAAATCGTCACCGCGCATCGGGGCAAGATCTATGCGCAGAACCTAGCTGGTCCTGGCGGCGCCGCCACCGGCGCGCGGCTGGTGGTCGAATTGCCGCAAGCAAGCGCGCCTGCGCGCACCTAGGCTCGCAAACAGATCGATTTCGCCCGGTTGGCGATCATGAACGCTGCGCCGCCCGTCGAAAACCCCGCTGCCCGTGCGCCTTTCTCTTTTCTCGCAGGTGCGAAATAGTATGGTGGCCACCCAGGCCCAGCGGGCGGGCGGCGGGAGACGTGAATGATCGGCGTCGTGGTGGTGTCCCACGGCCGCTTGGCGGACGAATTCGTCGCTGCGGCGGAGCATGTGCTGGGTCCCCAGGAGCAGATGCGGGCGGTCGCTATCGGTCCGTTCGACGACATGGAGGAGCGCCGCTCCGACATCCTCGACGCGGTGCGCGCCGTGGATCGCGGCGATGGCGTCATCATCCTAACCGACATGTTCGGCGGCACGCCTTCCAACCTCGCCATCTCCGTCATCAATCAGGTGAAGATCGAAGTGATCGCCGGCGTGAACCTGCCGATGCTGATCAAGCTCGGCGAAGTTCGCGATCGGATGAAATTGCCAGAAGCGGCGCTCGCGGCGCAGGATGCGGGCAGGCGCTACATCCGAATCGCATCGGTAGAACTTGCGGGCGGCGCCGGCTAAGGGCGGCTCATGGGGCACAAGCGGACTTTGCCGATCGTAAACATGCGCGGCCTGCACGCGCGAGCGTCGCGCAAGCTGGCTGAACTCGCGTTAGCTTACGACGATACGCGCATCGTCGTGCGGCGAGAGGACGAAGAAGCCGACGCACGCTCACTGATGGATTTGATGATGCTCGGCGCCGGAATCGGCTCCGAGATCGAGGTCGAGGCGATGGGACCGCGCGCCGAGGAAGCCCTCAATGCCATCGAAGCTTTGGTTGCGGCGCGATTCCACGAGGGCGAATGAGCGGCCAGCGCGTTCTTTCGCCGGCGGAAGCGGCCGTTTCCGCGCTGTTGCCGCAGCTGGCGGCCAGCCCGGCGCTGCACATTCAAAAGATCGAGCCGATTCAGCAGATCGCCCAGGTGCTGGTGTTGGACGAAGCGGCGTATCGGCGCGAAAGCTTTCTCGACGATCGCATCTTGAGGCCTGATTCGTTCGCCGTGTGGTCGCCATTGCGTCAGCTGCTGTCGCGCGCGCCGCGGTCTGGCGATGCGCCGCATTTCATCTTTCACCAGGGTCATACCGGCTCCACCCTGATCTCGCGCCTGCTCGACGCGATGGGTGCGTTCGGCGTGCGCGAGCCTGCGCCGCTGACGAGCTTGGCTGAGCTGTACGATAACCTCGATGCGCCGCATTCCCTCTATGGCCGCGAGGAGTTCGAGGCGCTGGCGGCGGCGCTGATGCACTTCTGGGCGCGCCGCTTCGATGCGTACAGCACTCCTGTCGTGAAGGCGACGAGCCATGCCGGGCGGGTCGGCGCGGCCTTGCTGCAAATCGCGCCGCAAGCGCGCGCCATCACGCTTTATCTCAAGCCTGAGCCGTATTTGGCTGTGCTGCTGGCGGGCGCCAACACGCCCGTCGATCTGCGCGCCTTTGCACAAGAGCGCATGCGGCGCGTCCAAGCGCTCGGCGTGCAATCTGCCCCGCTTTATCGGCTGAGCCTTGGAGAAACCGCGGCGTTGGCCTGGCTGGCCGAGCGTTCGGCGCATGCGGGCATGCGCGCCGCCGCCGGTGCGCGCGTTCTAGACGTGGATTTCGACGGCTTTCTCGCCGCGCCGGAACCACAGCTGGCGGCGATCGCGAGCCATTTCGGCCTCGACGGCGCGCGCGCGCCGGACGCGCTCGCCGGCCCGGCGATGCGGTCCTATTCGAAAGCGCCGGAGCATGCGTATTCAGCCGCCGTGCGCGCGGAAGCCATGCAGGCGGCGCGGGTTCAGCATGGCGAAGAAATCAAGCGCGGGTTGGCGTGGCTGGAGACGGCGGCGCAATCGAGCGCAAAGGCCGCCGGACTGTTTAGGTCGTAAACATGCGCAGCAGGTTCTGCGCCACCAATTGCAGCCGCATCCTGTTCTCCCAGGCGATGGTATTGCCCTCGAGCGCGGCGACCTCGTTGACGGCGTAAACGAGTTCGCGCTTGTCGGCGTCGGGAATGAGGCTTTCGATGAAGGTGATCGAGACCAAGCGCTCGCCTGATGTGACCGGCTTCACTTCGTGCAATTGTGTCGAGGGATAAACCACCGCCCAGCCGGCGGGGCACTTTATCGGCACCGCGCGCGACTGCAGGTAGATCACCAATTCCCCGCCTTGGTAGGTGTTGGGGTCGTTCAGCCACACGGTGCAGGAAATATCCGAGCGCAGATAATTGCCGTTCGGCAGCACCATGAATGCGGCGTCGGCGTGCGCGCCGTAGGTCATGCCGCCGGAATATTTGCACAGCAGCGGCGGGGCGACGCGGCGCGGAAACGCGAAATTGCGGAAGGTCTCGTTGCGGGAAAGGCCGTTGGCGACGACCGAGACGCTCTCCTTGAACAGCGGGTCGTTCACGTCGGCCTGGAGATTGTTCTTGGTGGTGTTGGCGGGATTGCTGACGCGCCCATCGACAAAGTTGAGCTGACGGCTGAGTTCGCGCAGCCGGCCGACCTCCGCTTCGTTCAAAACTTCCGGAATTTCCAGGAACATAAAACGCCGTCCGCCGCTCAATTTGCGTAAACCTATAGGCGGCGCGTGCTGCGATCAATTGCGCTGCGTCAAACCATTGCGGAAACCGCGAGGGCGCCTTCTCGTTGAGTTGTTATGGCGACGCCCTTGACGATCATTCTCCCGCACAAGCTCGGCAAGGCCGAGGCGCGCGCACGCATCGAACGGGGCTTCGGGCAATTCAAGGCGCAGATGGCCGGCGCAAATCTGGCGGCCATGGAGCAGGGCTGGGAGGGTGACCGGCTCTCGTTTTCGGCCCAGGCGTTGGGCCAACGCTTCACCGGACGCATCGACGTGCGCGAGGACGATCTCAAGATCGAGGTCGATCTGCCTGCTTTCTTGGTTGGCCTCGCCGATAAGATCGCCGGCAAGTTGCGGAAGCAAGGGACGCTGCTGCTCGAGAAAAAATAGGCCTGGTTCGGCGGTAGGGAACCTTACGCGCGGGGTTTGGGTTTTGCGCTGCGTCGGGCGCTCTCGCCCGGGGAGGAAGCGCGATGAGTGTCGAAACCATTTTGATCTGGATTATCGTCGGAGCGGTTGCCGGGTGGCTTGCGGGCTTGATCGTGCGCGGCTTCGGCTTTGGCCTTGTCGGCAACATCATTGTCGGCATTCTGGGCGCCGTTCTCGGGGGCTGGCTATTCGGTGCGCTCGGCATCGTCCTCACTACCGGCATTCTGAACACGATCCTGACGGCGATCATCGGTGCAGTGATCCTTCTGCTGATCGTGCGCGTCATCAAACGCGCCTGACCCCATGGCGGCGGCGTGGCTGGTCAATGCCTTCGGCGTTGTCGCCGGGTTATGCTCGATGGCGAGCTTCGTGCCGCAAATCCTGAAGATCGTGCGTGAGCGGGACGCCAGCGGCGTCTCGCTTCGCATGTACGCGGTGACGATTGTCGGCTTCGCCTGCTGGACAGCTTACGGCGCGCTTAGCGGCTCGTGGCCGGTGACAGCCGCAAACGCGGTTTGCCTCGTGCTTGTCACGACGATCCTCGTTCTGCGCTTGCGTTTCGGCGAAGGGGGCGCTTGAACGGAGACAATCCAAAAGGGGGGCGTCATGCTGCAAAGATCGTTGTTCGCCATCGCCGTGTCTGCGCTCGCACTCGGGGCGTGCACGCAAGCCCAGGCGCCGGCTGAGGCCGAAGCGCCGGCAGTGCAGCTCTACGCGATGGATTGCGGCCGAATCTCAATTGCGGACGCGGGCGCCTTCGCCGACGACGGTTCGCTGGATGGGCAAGCGCGCGAGGCGATTGACCCGTGCTACCTCATCCGCCACCCGGACGGCGATTTGATGTGGGACGTCGGCCTGCCGGACAGCATCGCCCAGGCGCCGGACGGCGTGGTGGTCAGTGGCGGATTTTCGTTGCGGGCGCCTGTCGGCGTCGCCGCCCAATTGGCGCAGCTTGAATTGACGCCTGCCGACATCGAATACGTGTCGATATCCCACAGCCATTTTGATCATGTCGGCAACGCCAATTTGTTCACCGTGGCGACCTGGCTGCTCGACGCTGACGAACGCGCGTGGATGTTTCGCGAAGAAGCGCGCGCCTCCGAAGATTTCGGCTTGATCGCGCCGATCGAGAACGCGCCGACGCGGCTGCTCGAAGGCGATGCCGACACCGATGTATTCGGCGACGGCTCGGTCACGATTATCCAGGCGCCGGGGCATACGCCGGGTCACAGCGTGTTGCTGGTGCGCCTGCCGGAGGCCGGCCCGGTGCTGCTAACCGGCGATCTCTACCACATGCCCGAAAGCCGCGCGCAGCGTCTGGTGCCGCGCTTCAACACGGATCGCGCGCAAACACTCCTCGCCATGGACAAGGTCGATGCGCTTGAAGCTGAAGGCGCGCGCGTCGTGCGTCAGCACGTGCCAGAGGATTTCCAAGCGCTGCCAGGGTTTCCCCGACCTCTAACCTAAGCCGCGCACGTGCGACGCGAATTGCCGCGCCGCGCGCGCTCGCTTAGGGGGAAAATCGCAAAATTCTCTGCCTTTCCCGGCATTTGCGGCTAGGCTTCTGGCCGACGTGCTTTGGGAGAGGCAGATGCAGTTCGGCCAATATACGTACCGCTTCGATCCGGATCTCGCGATCCGATGGGCGAGCATGATCGCCATAGCGCTGCTGATCCTGGTGGCGGCGCACTTCTTCGCCAAAGCCGTGAAGTGGGCTGTGGCGAAGGGCATCGATCGGATTCCATTCTTCGCGCGCCGCGACAGCGCGCGGCCCGAAGGCGCCAAGCCCGCCGTCGATGTCGGCGAGCGCGTTGGCGAAGTCGGCTATTGGATCGTTTGGCTGCTTGGCTTGATGCTGGCGCTCAGCGTCTTCGGCGAACCGACGCGCGCCATCCTCAATCCGCTCACCAACATGGTGAACAATTTCGTCAGCTACATACCGAATGTCGTCGGCGCCGCGCTCATCTTTTTCATCGGCTTTGTTCTGGCGACAATCGTGCGGCGGATGGTGGAAGCCACCGTGCAGGCGGTCGAGCTCGATCGACGGCTGATCGCCGCGGGGCTAACGCACACGCCGCGCGGGCCGGGACTGGCGCGCCTCTTGGGCATCCTGGTCTTCACGCTGATTATCATTCCGGTCGCAATTGCCGCCCTCGACGCGTTGTCGATCCAAGCCATCTCCGAGCCGGCGGTGGCGATGCTGCAGCAAATTCTCAACGCCATTCCGCGCGTCATCGCCGCGGTGCTGATCATCTTCATCGCCTATCTGATCGGGCGTTGGGTCGGCTCGCTGGCGGAAGAAGGCCTGGCGGGGATGGGGTTCGATTCCATCATCCGCTCCATCGCGACGGCGCGTCCGATCCGCGAGGGCATGGCTGCGGCCACCCCGGCGGAGGTCGCCGGCGCCGGGCCATCGCCTGAGCCGGACCGCGGCTTTCCGCCGTCTCGTCTTGTCGGTGTCGCCGTTTTGGTGGGGATCGTTCTTTTTGCTGCGATCGAGGCGGCTGAAGTGCTTGGCTTCGCCTCGATGGCGGTGATGCTGGGCGAAGTGCTCTCGCTGGCCACGCAAGTGCTGTTTGGCGCCGTGATCATTGCCGTCGGTGTGATCATAGCCAACATCCTCTCGGCGGCGGCAGCGCGCGACGACAATCCAAGCTCGGAAATCATCGCCGTCATGGTGCGCTGGGGCGTGATCGCCTTGGCCGCCGCGGTGGGCCTGCGCTTCATGGGCCTGGCCAACGAGATCATCGTCCTCGCGTTCGGCCTGGTCCTCGGCGCGGTCGCGGTGGCGGTGGCTATTTCCTTCGGCGTCGGCGGGCGCGATGCCGCCAAGCGCCTGTTGGAGCGTTGGACCAGCGACGCGCAGCGCTAACGCTGCAAGGCTTGCGGAACCTGTGAGAGCCGCCGGTTTTGGCCGGCGGCTTTCTCATTTTGCTGCAGCCGCTGGTTTGCCTCCCGCGCCCGGGTTTGCTATGAGCCGCCCGTTCGGCAAGGAGCGTTGCGACGGCCTTTAGCGCCGCCAGGCTTGCCGGATTTCCCGCTTGGAAAACGACGCTCGCGAGCTTTCGAAGGAGGGCGCGCGATGAGCGCTAAGGATTATGTCGTCAAGGACATCAGCCTCGCTGACTGGGGCCGCAAGGAAATCGAGATCGCCGAAACCGAAATGCCCGGCCTGATGGCCGTGCGCGAGGAATTCGGCAAGAAGCAGCCGCTGAAGGGCGCCCGCATCGCCGGCTCGCTGCACATGACCATCCAGACCGCCGTGCTGATCGAGACGCTGCAGGCGCTGGGCGCGGAAGTGCGTTGGGCCTCGTGCAACATCTTCTCGACCCAGGATCACGCCGCCGCCGCGATCGCGGCCAAGGGCACGCCGGTGTTCGCGGTGAAGGGCGAGACGCTCGAAGAATATTGGGACTACGCCCACCGCATCTTCGAATGGCCGAACGGTCAATACGCCAACATGATCCTCGACGACGGCGGCGACGCGACGCTGCTTTGCGTGCTCGGGCCGAAGGCGGAGAAGGACGCCGATTTCCTCGAACACCATTCCAACGAGGAAGAGCAGGCGCTGTTCAAGACAGTGAAGCGCTATCTCAAGGAAAAGCCCGGCTTCTATGAATCGATCCGCGCCGCCGTGAAGGGCGTGTCGGAAGAGACCACCACGGGCGTGCATCGCCTCTATCAGATGGCGGAGAAGGGCGAACTTCCGTTCCCGGCCATCAACGTCAATGACAGTGTCACCAAGTCCAAATTCGACAATCTCTACGGCTGCCGTGAATCACTGGTCGACGCCATCCGCCGTGGCACCGATGTGATGCTCGCCGGCAAGGTAGCCGTCGTCGCCGGCTACGGCGATGTCGGCAAGGGCTCGGCCGCGTCGCTGCGTAATGGCGGCGCGCGTGTGCAGGTGACCGAAGTCGATCCGATCTGCGCGCTGCAGGCGGCGATGGAAGGCTACGAAGTGGTGACGATGGAAGATGCGGCGCCGCAGGCCGATATCTTCGTCACCGCAACCGGCAACAAGGATGTCATCACCGTCGATCACATGCGGGCGATGAAGAACAACGCCATCGTCTGCAATATCGGCCACTTCGACAGTGAAATTCAGGTCGCGGGCCTGAAGAACTTCAAGTGGGACGAAATCAAGCCGCAGGTGCACCACATCGAGTTTCCCGACGGCAAGAAAATCATCCTGCTCTCGGAAGGCCGCCTGGTGAACCTGGGCAACGCGACCGGCCACCCCAGCTTCGTGATGTCGGCTTCGTTCACCAACCAGACGCTGGCGCAGATCGAGCTGTGGACCAACGGCAAGGCCTATGACCGGAAGGTCTATACGCTGCCGAAGCACCTCGATGAAAAAGTCGCGCGTCTGCATCTCGACAAATTGGGCGCCAAGCTCACGAAAATGTCGAAGGACCAGGCCGATTATATTGGCGTGAAGGCCGAGGGTCCGTTCAAGCCGGATCACTACCGGTATTGAGTTAGGCGCGGTTGCGGCGCGCTATCATGCGCGCCGCGATTGCGCTGTGACCGCTGTCGCCCAATGTTCGCTTGCTCGGCCGCGGAAAATGACGTTCTCTCCATCTTGCAGGGATTCTGGCGGAGGAGAGGGTTTCATGCGTCATCTGAAAATCGGCCTGGCGGCGGCGGCCGCCGTCATTGGCCTTACCGCGCTGCCGGCGCAGGCGCAGATTTCAGCTTATGTCGGCTCGATGATGGACGCGCTGCGCGCCGAGATGTTGCGCCGGGAAGTTTCCGCGCCGGGCAATGAGGGCGCAACGTATTTCCACGGCGAAGTCGGTTCGCTCAACGATGATGAGAACCGTCAGGCGCACCTTATCAGCAACTGGGGCGGCGGCGTCGTCACCGTCACCGGCTTCTGCGATTCCGATTGCAGCGATCTCGATCTTTTCGTGGTCGACGATGCGGGCAACGAGATCGTGTCGGACGTTTCCATTGATACGACGCCGGTCGTGACGTTTACGCCGGACGCCTCGCGCGCCTACGAGCTGCGCGTGCGCATGTACCAATGCAACACCAACCCCTGCTTCTACTCGGTTGGGGCGTTCTACCGGTCGTATTGACGAACCTGTGACAATTGCGCGGCGCGATTGCGCCGCGCCGCATCTCATGCGTTAAAGGCTGCGTCTCCTCCCTGGGGCCGCAGCCTTTATGCTTGTATCGACCACTCGCACTGTTTCGGCGATTGCGCTGCGCGCGGGCTTCTATGCCGGGCTGTTCTTCGTCGTAGCGCTCGTGCACGTGGCGATTACGAGCGCGTTGCGCGCGGCGGGATGGGGCGGGGGCGCATCGCTGTTTGTCTCGGGTGCGGCCGTGCTCGGCGTCGTGCTGGTGCTGGTGAACGCGGCTGATTACGTGCGCGAACGGCGCGCGGCGCGGCGCGAATTGGAGCGGATGCGTCAGGGACTGCCCAGCGGGCCGTGCTGCGTGGTCTGGCGCGTCGGTGAGGGCGAGGCGGATATGCCGTGGGAGCCCATCGGTCAAATCCGCGCGCGCTATCCGGCGCTGGCGCGGCGGCTCGGCGTCGAAGGCGTCGCCATTGTCGAATATGAGATTTCGGCTGAAGGCGCGCCAAAGAATGTGCATTGCGTTTATGCGTGGCCCTCGGACGTATTCTACGACGCCGCGCGCGAGGCTTTGGCGCATGCGCGCTTCAAGCCGAAGTTAGAAGCGAACGTCCGCTTCGGCGCCGCTTATCGCATGCCGTTCGTGTTTCGTATCGCCGGCGCAGCCAAACTGAAAGATTCCGGGCGAAGGGCGCGCACATTGCGCCCCGCAGTGATCGCGGCCGAGCGCGCTGTGGAAAAGCTCCGCCGCAGCGCTTAACGGCGCGTCAATCTTTTTAAGTCTTTGTTAAGAGTTTCCGCCAGCTCCGGCGTTTCCCTCACGCGCGGGGTCATGTGAGGATGCTGGCCGGGGTTGCGGCGATTCGCGAAATCGTTTCGCCGCTGGATGCATGGGGTCAGTGTTGGACGGCGGATTTGCAGCCTGGATTGTCGCGGCTGGCGCAGCCGCGCTCGGCATCGCTTCGCTTTTGTGGGCGTTGCGCGTCACCGATGGCGCGCGCGGGGGCATTGAGGCGTGGCGCCGGCGCACGCGCGAACTCGAGGACAAGCTTGCGGTCGCCGATTCCGTGTTCGGCGCGCATCCGGGGGTGGTACTGATCTGGGAAGAAGCGGTCACGGGCCAAAACGAAGGCGAATGGGGCGCGCCGCGCATTTATGGTTCGCCCTTGGCGCTGGCCAGTCTGCTGCGTTTCTCCGATAGCGCCGTTGCTGCCGATCCGGCCGTACGCATCCTGCAAGGGCTTTCGCTGTTTGACGCGCAGGACGCGACAGGCGGCGTTACGCGGCTTGCGCCGGCGCTGCAGCGCTTGCGCCGCGAAGGCGCGGCGTTTTCGATGACGATCTCGACGCCGGATGGCGTGTTCGTCGAGATCGACGGACGCACCGCTGGCGCGCGCGCGGTGGCCTGGATCATCGACGCAAGCGTGCGCGGCGTTGAAGAGGGCGGCGCGCGCGGACGTATCGAAGAGGCGCGGCAAGTGATTGCGCGCGATCCGGCCGCGTTCCTGGAAATGATGAACCAGGCGCCGTTCATGGCTTGGCGCGTCTCCGGCGCGTTGCGGCTGGAATGGGCCAATCCGGTCTATCTTCAGGCGCTCGAAGCAAAATCGCTGGAGCAGGCGATTGGTCGCAATCTGCAGCTCGATCAAGCCGCGGCCGACATGGCGCGCAAGGCGATCGACACCGGCGAGAGCGTGGAGGAAACCCGTTCCGCCGTGGTCGGCGGGCAATTGCGCACGTTGCGCCTGCAGATGAGCCCAGTCGCTGGCGGCGCCGCGGGCCTCGCCATCGATGTGACGGAGGCAGAGGAAGCGCACGAGCAATTGGCCCGGCAGCAACGCGCGCATGACGAGACGCTTAATCACCTCGCGGAAGGGGTCGCCGTGTTCGACGCGCAGAAGCGGCTGGTGTTTCACAACCGGGCTTTCGAGGCGATGTGGCAGCTCGATCCGGGCTTCCTGCAGGATCGGCCCTCGCACGCGGCGTGGCTCGATCACCTCAAGGAGAAGCGCAAATTGCCGGCGCACGCGAACTATGCCGAATGGCGCGCGGGCGAACTGGCGCTCTACCAGGAAGTCGCCGAACTACCGCAGGATCTGTGGCTGGTGCCCGACGGGCGCATGCTGCGCATCGCGCGCCAACGCCACCCGGGCGGTGGGCTGCTGCTGGTGTTCTCCGACATCACGGATGAGGTGTCGCTGCGCAGCAATTACGATGCGCTAATGCAGACGCAGAAGGCGGCGTTGGACAAATTGCACGAGGCGATCGTTGTGTTCGGCCTCGACGGCAGGCTCAAACTCTCCAATGCGGCGTTCGCGGCTATGTGGAAGCTCGACGCGCCTGCATTGGAGCAGGACGCGCCCTTCGACAAGGTAATCGAGGCGTGTCAGCCGCTGTTTCATGATCGCGCCACCTGGAGCCAGGTGCGTGCGCGCATCACCGATCCTTCGCCCGAGGCGCGCACGGAATTCCGTGGCGAGATGCGCCGCTCTGACGAAACGGTGCTCAAATTCCTCACCCGGCCGTTGCCGGACGGCGCTACCCTGGTGGCGTTTCAGGACATCACGGCGGACCGCCGCGTCGAGGACGCGCTGCGCGACCGCGCCGAAGCGTTCGAGGCCGCGGACAAGCTCAAGACCCAATTCGTCGAGAACGTGTCCTATCAGTTGCGTAATCCGCTGCAGGCGATCCACGGCAATGCCGAGATGCTGCATCACCGTCTGTTCGGGCCGCTCAACGATCGTCAGGTTGAGCAGGTGGCGTCGATCATCGAGGCCTCAGGCAATCTCTCCAAGCTGATAGACAACATCCTCGACGTCGCCATGGTCGAGGCTGGAAACGTGCAGCTCGATCTCGGTCCCATGGATGTGTACGACACGCTGGTGGAAAGCGTGCAGATGGCCGCTTCCAAGGCGCGCGACACCGAAGTGCCGATCCGAGTCAAATGCGATCCCAAGATCGGCGCGATCGAGGCGGACCAGAAGCGCATTACCCAAGTGATTGTGAACTTGCTCGCCAATGCGCTCCGGCACACCGAACGCGGCGACACCATCACGGCGGGGGCCGAACGGCTGGACGGCGTTGTGCGCATTTGGGTGCAGGACACCGGCAAAGGCATGCCGCTCGAAGCACAGGCGCGCGCGTTCGACAGCTTCTCCTCAGGCGATCGCCGCGGCGCGGGCCTCGGGTTGGCGCTGGTGCGCAGCTTCGTCGAGATGCATGGCGGCTGGGTCGCGTTGACCAGCGAGCCTGGCCGCGGCGCCACCGTGACGTGCCACCTGCCTGCCAGCTCGCACGTCGCCGGCAAGGCCGCGTAAAAGCTAGCGCCGGGTGCTGGCGTATTCGCGCACGATCGCTTCGAGGAAGTCGCGGCCTTCGTAGAACGAAGAAACGCGCAGCTTCTCGTTCAGCCCATGCGCGTTGTTTTCCCCCGGCACCGAGAATATGCCGCTCATGCCGTACGTCGGGATGCCCGCATTGTTGAAGAAGCGGCCGTCGGTGGCGCCGGCGATCATGATCGGCACGATCGGCACGCCGGGCCACATCCGCGCGGCCGTGCGCTCCACCGGGCCCATGATGGCCGGCGCAAGCCGCGGCGGCGAAGAGCCCTCCCGCCGCCGAACGATATCAACACGGACCTGTTCGTCGCCCACGGCGCGCTGCAATTCCGCCTGCAATTCCTCCGCGGTATGGCCCTGCATCAACCGGCACGAAAGCGTAGCGACGGCGCGCTGCGGCAGCGCATTCGGCGCGTGGCCCGCATCGAGCTGTGTGGCGACGCAGGTCGTGCGCATCATGGAATTGAAGCTCGGATCGGCGGCGACGGCGGCTTGCGCTTCTGCATCTTCGGGATCGCGCGCGAGTGCTGCCATGTGATCGCCCATCTCACCGCCAACGATTGGCGCCATGCGTTCGAAGAAGGTCCGCGTCACCTCGGTGAGCTCGACGGGGAATTGATAGGCCGACAGTCGCTCCAACCCCTGACCGAGCCGATAGATCGCATTTTCCGCAACCGGCCGCGAAGAATGGCCGCCAGGATTGGTGACGGTGAGCGTCATCACCTGATGAATTTTTTCGCCGGCTTGCACGTTGAGCGCGACCGGCCGCCCGTCCGGCGCGAGAATGCCGCCGGCGCCTTCATTGATGGCGAAATCGGCTTGGACAAGATCGCGATGGTTGCGGATGAGATAGTCGACGCCATTGACGCGGTTCGACGTTTCCTCGCCGCACGTCAGCGCCATCCTCAGATCGCGCCGCGGGCGGAAGCCTTCCGCGCGCAAGCGGATCAGCAGGTCGGTGAAAATCGCCGCCATGGCTTTGTCGTCGGCGACGCCGCGTCCGTAGAAATAGCCGCTCTCCTCGAACATCGTGAAGGGGTCGCGCTCCCAATCCTCGCGCCGCGCATCGACGACATCGATATGTGCAAGCAACAGAATGGCGCGCGCGTTGCGCTGGCCGCTGCGCAAAACGGCGACGAGATTGCCATCGTCAGGCCGATCCGGCGGAATGATGATTCTGACGTCGCTTTCCGGGAACCCGGCCTCTCGTAAACGCGCCGCCGTCGCTTCGACGACGCGGGTGCATGAGCCGGTGGTGGGCGAGGAATCGATCTCGACCATCTCTTCCAGGATGGCGCGCAATTGCGTGTTGTCGCGTTCCTGCGCGTATGCGGGCGCCGCCAGCACGGCTGCGCCAAGCGTCAAGGCCGAAAGCAAATTCTTCATTGCGCGCCTCCCCATCGGCTCCGTTGAAACGGATAGGGGGCGCTTAGGCAAGCCGCATTCGTTCAGATCCAGCGGCGCACGCGCTTTGTGTAGGCGTCGAACGCTTCGCCGAACTGGCGGCGCATCTTGGCTTCCTCGAAGGGAATGAAGGCCCAGTTCGCCACCGCGAACATCAACACGGGGGCGGCGAGCATGATTGAGTGGCCAAACCAGAGCGCCGCGGCAAGGCAGATGAGCGTCATGCCGAGATACATCGGATTGCGGGTCAGATTGAACACGCCGCCGGTCACCAATGCGTTGTTCTCGGGCGAGTTGGGCAGCAATTGCGTGTCGGCGCGCCGGAATTGCACGATAGCGGCGATGAGCATTGTAAGCGCGAGAGCCGTGACGAGCGCCGCCGCCGGCTGATGTCGCAGAACCGGCAGATCCTGAAGCGGTGTGAATTGCGCCAGCGCGTAGGTCGCTGCGATCAGCAGCAGCATCCACAGCGGCGGCGGGATCGACCGCATCAATGTTGGCTTTTGGGCAGCCGCACGACCAAGCCGTCGAGCGCGTCGGTCACCTTGATTTGGCAAGAAAGGCGCGAAGTGTCCTCAACGTCATTGGCGAAATCGAGCATCGATTGCTCCATGCCGGAGGCCTCTCCGGTTTTGTCGGTCCAAGCCGGGTCAACATAGACGTGGCAAGTGGCGCAGGCGCACGCGCCCCCGCAATCGGCGTCGATGCCCGGCACGGCGTTCTTCACCGCCGCTTCCATCACCGTCTGGCCATTGGCGGCGTCGACGACGTGCTCGGCGCCGGTATGCTCGATGTACGTGATTTTCGGCATGGGTTCCTTCAACGCTCAACTGGCGGCGGCGACAAGCTCTTTCATCGGCCGCGACGTATCGACGATGGTCTCGGCGGGGAGCGACCGGCCGCTCTGTATCAGCATCTTGGCCCCCAGAAATTCCGCTGGCTTGTTCACGGCATCGACGGCGATCAGCTTGCCTTCCTTATAGTAGAACGCCGCGAAAGCGCGATCCGACACAGCGCCGCGCATAGCCAATTGGTCATAGCCCTGGAAGAGCCCGGCGATCTGTAGCTTCAAATCGTACTGATCGGACCAGAACCACGGCGTTTCCTCAACGTAAGGGCCCTGGCCGAGAATGCTGGCGGCGACAATACGTGCGCCTTCGACGGCGTTATGTACGCTCTCAAGCCGGCACACGCGTTGCGCGTAATGCGCCATCGGCCGGGAGGCGCAGTCGCCGATTGCGAAAATGGCGGGATCGGAGGTGCGGCATTCGCGGTCAGTGACAATGCCGTTGTCGACGCTCAGCCCGCAATGCTGCGCCAGCGTGGTTTCCGGGGTGATGCCGATGCCGGCGATAACGAGATCAGCCGCCACCTCCTCGCCGTCAGCCAGCGCAATGCCGGTGACGCGATCGACACCCTTGATCAGCGCTGGCTGGCCGCCGAGCACGAAACGCACGCCCT
>JBFWZB010000043.1:7562-21937 GCA_050185805.1 Hyphomonadaceae bacterium | reverse complement strand
GGCGGGAGAAAGGGAACGCGCGTCTTCTAGGCGCCGACCAGTTTGGCGACGGCGCGGAAGGCGTCGGCGGCGATCAGGTGCTGCGGCGCGCCGGCTGTTTTGGAGCGTAATTCGGCCTGCCAGAGAATGTCGAACGCGGCGGCGAGCTTCTTCGCGCTCCATGCGCGCGCCTGCGCGGCGACGGCGTCGCGCTCCTTCCAGAACACGGGCGGACGCAATTTGCCGACTGCGTCGGCGGCGCTGGCGCCGGCATCGATCAGCGCGCGCGCGTCATTCAACTGCATCATGCGCCGCTGCAAGGCGCGCAGCGCCGAAACGCCGGAGAGATTGTCGATCCGCGCCAGCGCCTCGGCGGCTTGCGCCGCCTTGCCGGAGGCGGCCGCCGATGACGCCGCATCGAGCGCGCTTTCGCTTTCGTCGGTGAGCAGCTGTTCGAGGTCGGCGCTGCTGAGCTTGCGGCCGAGGCCATGCGCGTAGAGCGCGAGCTTCTCGATCTCCTTGCGCGCGAGGCCGCGATCCTGGGGCAGGGCGGCGAGAAAATCATCCTGTGCGTCGCGCTCGAACGCGACGCCCAGCTCATTCGCGAGCGTGCGCGCGAACTGGCTGCGCTCGGCTTCGGTCTCCTCGTAGAACGGCGCGCATCCCGCGCGCTCGGCATTGTTGAAGGCCTTGACCAATTCGCTGGCGCCTGAAAGTTCGCCGCCTTCGACAACCAGGAACGCGCTTGGCTGGCCGGCCTCGATCGCCTTCAGCGCCGCGAGCAGAGCGCCGTCCGCGCTCTTTCCTTCAACGCGCGCCCAAACGAGCGTTGCGCCGCCGAGCAGCGATTGCGCGGCCAAGGCATCGGCGAGCCGCGCGCCGTCGCGTTTGATCTCGTCTTCGCCCAGCTTGGTGATGGCGTAGGGATCGTCGGCGTCCTTGCCGAGCGCCGCGCGCGCCACGCGCTGCGCCGCCTCATGTACGAAACTCTGATTGGGGCCGTAGAACAGAACCGCGCGTGTCGCTTTGTCGGGCGCATCGAGATAGCGCCGCAGCGCCGCGCCGCTCAGCTTCATTGCGCCCCAGCGGCAGGCTGCGCCTGTGGCGCGGCGGCTTGCCGGCCGGTGTCGGCGCGCCATTGGGCGACGCGAATGGCGAGTTCGGCGCGCAGACGCTGCGCCAGCGTTTCCGCGGCGCGCTCTCTGGCGTCGTCCTGCGCCGCGATCTCACCGAAGGCCGCGGTCGGAATGTCGTAGGTGACGACGCTTGAAGCGGAGCCGCGGATGACGTCCTCGCTGTTGGGCGGGGTCAGGATGTAGCTGGCGACCAGGCGCAATTCCGCGCGGCTGGCCGATTCGTCGATG
This sequence comes from Hyphomonadaceae bacterium, assembly GCA_050185805.1. Classification (GTDB taxonomy): domain Bacteria; phylum Pseudomonadota; class Alphaproteobacteria; order Caulobacterales; family Aquidulcibacteraceae; genus Vitreimonas. Next base: position 20,594 of record JBFWZB010000043.1, on the reverse strand, counting down.
CGGATGCCGAGATTGTTGGCGGTCTCGGTCAGCGTGATGCGCAGCTGCATCGGCGGGCCGCCGGCGCCGGCTTCGACGCCAAGCATGCGGTCCAGCTCGGTTTTCAGCACATGCCCGGAGCGGCCAGGGATGGTCTGCACCACCACCGGCCCGATCGCGGGGCCGCCGCCCGGCGGCGCATACATGGGCTGAAAGCCGCACGCGGCCAGCATCAGCACGGCAAACGAGGCGAGGAGCGTGCGCATTCTGTCCCTTCAGCTGACGACGATATTGACGATCCTGTCGGGGACCACAATCACCTTGCGTACCTCGCCCTCAGCCAGGAAAGGCGCGACCCCCGGATGGGCGAGCGCTAGGGCGCGCACTTCGCTTTCCGCGGCGCCTTTGGGGGCCTCGATTTCGCCGCGCCGCTTGCCGTTCACTTGGATCGGCAGGGTGACGGTGTTGTAAGCGGCCACGGCTTCATCGGCCTGCGGCCAGGGTGCAGCGGCCACGAAGGGCGCAAAGCCTAGCTTCTCCCAGCATTCCTCGGCCAGGTGCGGCATGAACGGCGCGATCAATTGCGTCAGCAGCCGCAGCGCCTCGCCGCGCGCGAAGATTGCAGCGGCGTCATCGCCCTTCAGCCGGGCGATGGCGTTGACGAGCTCGTAGCAGCGCGCCACGGCGCTGTTGAAGCGGAAGCCCTCGATGGCGTCGGTGATGTGTTTCACGGCGCGATGGGCTTGCTGCCGCAGCGCGTAGGCTTCGCCTTCATTGGCGCCAGGAGGAGGGGCGTCGCCCGGCTTCGGCGCGGGGCGGCCGTGCGCCTCCACCAGAGACCAGACACGCTGCACGAAACGCCACGCGCCCTCGACGCCGCCCGCGGTCCATTCCACGTCGCGTTCGGGCGGCGAGTCGGACAGCACGAACCAGCGCGCCACGTCGGCGCCGAAATCGGTGACGAAGGCGTCGAGGTCGACCACGTTTTTCTTCGACTTCGACATCTTCTCGATGGCGCCGATCTCCACCGGCTTGCCGGTGGCGAGTTCGATCCGCGCTCCGTCGCGCAGCTCGGTGTCTTCAGGCAGCAGCCATGCGCCCGCCGCGCTCCGATAGGTCTCGTGCACCACCATGCCTTGCGTGAACAGGCTGGCGAACGGCTCGCCGTCGGCGACGCCGTCGAGATAGCCGCAATCGCGCATGGCGCGCGTGAAAAAGCGCGCATAGAGCAAATGCAGCACGGCGTGTTCGACGCCGCCGACATATTGATCCACCGGCAGCCAATAGCCGGCGATGTCTTTGCCGAACGGCGCGGTTTGGTTGTGCGCGTCGGTGAAGCGGGCGAAGTACCAGGACGAATCGACGAAAGTGTCGAGCGTGTCGGTCTCGCGGGTCGCAGCGGCGCCGCATTGCGGGCAGGTGGTGTGTTTCCAGCTCGGGTGGTGCTCGAGCGGGTTGCCGGGACGGTCGAAACTGACGTCGTCCGGAAGCGCGATCGGCAAATCCTTTTCCGGTGCGGGAACGACGCCGCAGGCGCTGCAATGGATCGCCGGAATCGGGCAGCCCCAATAGCGCTGGCGCGAGACGCCCCAATCGCGCAGCCGCCATTGCGTCGTCGCTTCGCCCTTGTCGAGCTTCACCAATTCTTCGAGGGCGCGTGCGATCGCCTCGCGGGTGGAGAAGCCGTCGAGGAAACGCGAATTGTAGATCACGCCGTCATCGGTGAAGGCGTCGGTCGTGATCGTATGCGTCGCTGCGTCGGCGCCCGGCGGCAGCACCACCGGCTTGAACGGCAAGCGGTACTTGTTTGCGAAATCGAGGTCGCGCTGATCGCCGGCGGGAGAGCCGAAAATCGCGCCCGTGCCGTAGGTCGAGAGCACGAAATTCGCGCCCCAGACCGGCAATTCCCAGCTTGGGTCAAAGGGATGTTTTACGCGCACGCCGAGATCGACGCCGAATTTCTCAGCTTTCTCGATGTCGGCTTCGGAGGTGCCCAGGCGCGCGCATTCCTCGATGAAGCTCGCGACCGCCGGATTGTGCGCGGCGATGGTCTTGGTCAGCGGATGATCCGGCGCGAGCGCCAGGAAGCTGGCGCCGAACAGCGTGTCGGGGCGCGTGGTGTAAACCTCGATCGGATCGCGTGCGTGGCCGCCGGTCACGAAATCCGGGACTGAGGCGATGTCCCACCAGATTTTCGCGCCCTGGCTTTTGCCGATCCAGTTCGACTGCATCAGCCGCACTTTGTCGGGCCAGCGATCAAGCTTGCCGATGGCGTCGAGCAAATCCTCGGCGTAGGCGGTGACGCGGAACATCCATTGTTCGAGCTCGCGCGTTTCGACCGGCGCGCCGGAGCGCCAGCCCTTGCCGTCGACCACCTGCTCGTTGGCGAGCACGGTGAGATCGACAGGATCCCAATTCACCTTCTGCTTTTTGCGATAGACGAGGCCGCGCTTCCAGAATGCGAGAAACAGCGCCTGCTGGTGCTTGTAATAGCTCGGGTCGCAGGTCGCGAGCTCGCGCGACCAATCGATCGCCAGGCCGAGCAGCTTCAGCTGTTCGCGCATGGCGGCGATGTTGTCGTAAGTCCAACCCTTGGGATGAATGCCGCGCTCCATGGCGGCGTTTTCGGCCGGGAGGCCGAAGGCGTCCCAACCCATGGGATGCAAGACGTTGTAGCCGTTCGCGCGCCGGAAACGCGCGATTACATCGCCCATCGTGTAATTGCGCGAATGGCCGACATGGATGCGCCCCGACGGATAGGGGAACATCTCGAGGATGTACGCTTTGGGTTTTCCCTGAGCTTCTTCAGGCGTCAGCGCGCGATGCAGATCCGCGCTTTCCCACGCGGCGCGCCATTTCGGCTCGACCTCGCGATGATTGTACCGAGACATGAATGACCAGCGCCCTGTTTGCGGCGCGTCTTAATCAGAATGGGAGGAGACGCGCTGAACCCTAATTATCACCAAGCGCGCCCAAGCGAAGCTGGCGCGCGCGGGTAAGGATCGCGTTCTCGATTTGGGTTTCGGTCGCCGGATCGACGGCCACATCGCTCCAACCGCCGCCTTCTTGCGTCTGCTGCTTGAAGATCGAGACGTTGAGCGCGTCGGCGCGGAGCCGCGTGTCGAGGATGTAGACCGTGGCCTTGAAGCGCTCGTTCGGAACCGTCGGGTCGGTGTACCAGTCGGTAATGATGACGCCGCCGAAAGGATCAGCCGAGGCCAGCGGCATGAAATTCAGGGTATCCAGCGACGCGCGCCAGAGAAACGAGTTAACGCCGATGCCGGCCTGCGATTCGTCTACCTGCTCGCGCTCGCCGTCACCGTCGAACAGGCCAAACATGCCGCCGCCTTCGTCGCGCTGCTCAGCCCGGTCGCCGGAGGAGCCACACGCCGAAAGCGCAAAAGCCGCGGCGAATATAGCCGCCGCATTCAACAGCTTCCGCCCCGCATGCTGCATATTGTTCCTCCGCCCTCAAAAGCCGCTCGGGCTCCCGGGAGCCTGCCGCGCCCGCCCATATATCATGGGCTTTCGCCGGGGCCAGGGGTCCGCTGCGAAGCGGGCGATGTTGTGGCGCGGGACGCCACCTGGGGATAATTTCGGCTCTGGAGCGACAAAATATTCACGAAAAATTTCGGGACCCTGTGACCTAAAATTCACTGCGGAGCACCCTTGAGTCGGCTATATTGCTGGTTCCGACTTGGGGAAAGTCAGGGGTAAGGGCGTGTTCAAATCGTCTGCATGGGTTCTGGCCGGCGCTGTCATGGCGACAGCGGGCCTCGCGCATGCGCAGGAGATAGCCTCTCCTGTGACGGAATTGAGTGCGACGAGAGCGGCGGTACCCTGGTACCAACGGTTCACCACCTCCAATGGCGTCACCGAAAGCATCACCGGCTTGGCCGAGAATGATCGTTCGCTGACGCCGGCTTGGCGCTTGAACCAGCGCTGGGGCGTGACGGTCGATCTGAACGAAGCGCAGCGGCTGGAACGCACGCCGGAGGGCGCTGCGCCCAACACCGGCGCGTCGGTCGGCGCATTCTATCAATTCACGCCGCGCGCCCGCGTCGGGGCCGAAGTCAGCGTCGAGGATCCGCGCACGAACACGCTCACCGGCGTCGAGCGTCAAGAGCGCGAGCCGGCAGCTGGCGTGCGGATTGAATCGGCGTTCCGCTTCTAAGCCTTCGCCAGAGCTTCAACACAAGCCAATCCGCTAAAGCCGCGTCCGCGCAGGCGCGCCGCATTGTGCGCGCCGATGCCGCCGAGCGCGATCGCCGGCGCAGCGCTCGCCCGCGCCAATCGCTCGGCGCGCGCGAGGCCGAGCGTGCGTTTCGCCGACGCGCTGGCGGACGCAAACACCGGACTAAGCAGGCAAGCGTCGGCGTCGCTTGCGCGTTGTACGCCCCGCAGCGTGTGGGCCGCGACGCTGGTGAAGCCAACGCTCGCCCGCGTGGGGCGATAACGCCTTTCCGGCCAATGCACGCCGTCGGCGCCGATGCGCCGCGCCAGCCAGGGATCAGCCGCGATCAGCAACATCAATCCCCGCGCCCGGCACACGCGCAGGAGCGCGCGCGCCACGCGGGCGCGGTTTGCTGCGCCAAAATGGCGATAAATCACGCATGCGCCGCGGGGCAGGCGCCGTGCGATCGCGACGGGATCTGGCGTCCGGGATGGATCGGTCAAGAAATAGAGCGCCGGCGCGTTCGGTGCGCCAGCTTCGCGATTGAGTCGGCTGGCTTCCTTGGCTAGCACCTCACTTACCCTCATGGCCGATCTCGCCGTTGACATCGCCGCTTCGCGCGCCGCCATTCTCGCCCGCATGGCCGCGGCCGCCCGCGCCGCCGGCCGCGCGCCGGAAAGCGTCTCTCTCTGCGCGGTATCCAAACAACAGCCGGAGGCCCGCGTCGAGGCGATGCTCGCAGCAGGGCAGCGCTTGTTCGGAGAGAACCGCGTGCAGGAGGCGCAGGCGCGCTGGGCCGATCGGCGCGGCGCGCTGGCCGATCTGCGCCTGCATCTGATCGGGCCGCTTCAAACCAACAAGGCGGCGGACGCTGTCGCCTTGTTCGACGCCATCGAGTCGCTTGATCGCGAGAAGCTGGCGCGCGCCCTGGCCGACGCAGCGCAAAAGCAGGGGCGGTGCCCGGCCGTGCTGGTGCAGGTCAATACTGGCGAGGAGCCGCAGAAATCCGGAATCGCGCCCACGGATGCGGATGCGTTCATAGAGATGGCGCGGCGCACCTTCGCGCTTCCGGTGAGCGGCCTAATGTGCATCCCGCCCGAAGGGGAGGAGCCGGCCATGCACTTCGCGCTGCTGGCGAAGATCGCCGCCCGCAATGGGCTGGCCACCCTCAGCATGGGCATGAGCGACGATTTCGAGACGGCCATTCGTTTCGGTGCGACCGAGGTGCGGGTCGGCTCGGCGGTGTTTGGGGCGCGGGCCTGAACACGGGGAGGTGAACCCGCTGGCTATTCCGCGGTGAAACACGATAGGCGTTGTTTAAGGTCTGAGCTTACACTGGCGCCGGCGGGCCAATGACAACACGCGACGCGACCATTCTGATTATCGACGACGACGCCGACCTTCGGGAGGCGTTGGTCGAGCAATTCGACATGGAAGAGGGCTTCGCGGGCCTCGGCGCCGCCGACGCCGCGGATGGGCTGCAAAAGGCCGCCGACGGGCGCGCCGCGGCGATCGTGCTCGATGTGAGCCTGCCAGACATGGATGGGTTCGAGGCCTGCCAGCATTTGCGCGCGCAAGGCGTGAAGGCGCCGATCATTCTGCTCACCGGCGCGGCGCAGGAGGAGGAGCACCAGGTCAAAGGGCTCGACGCCGGCGCCAACGATTACGTGCTGAAGCCGTTCAAATTCTCGGTGCTGCTGGCGCGCATTCGCGCGCATCTGCGCAGCCACGAGGCCAGCGAAGACGCGATTTTCCGTATCGGGCCTTATGATTTTCGGCCCGCCATGCGCCTGTTGACCGACGCGCAACAGAAGAAGATCCGGCTGACCGATAAAGAGACCTCGATCCTGCGCTATCTCTATCGTTCCGGCGAGAAGCCGGTCGGCCGCGAGGAATTGCTGCGTGAAGTGTGGGGCTACAACGCCAACGTCACCACGCACACGCTGGAAACGCACGTCTATCGCCTGCGCCAAAAGATCGAGCCGGACGCGCAAAGTCCGAAGCTCCTGATCACCGAAACCGGCGGCTATCGGCTGCAATTGTAGCGGCCGGCCGGGCCGGCTTTCGTCCAGCTTTTTTGAAGACGCTCTTGCAAGTCATTCGCGGCCATGGTTAGTCGCGAATGACACGCAGAAGCGTTGGGGGTCGGGGTGCGCGTTTCTTTGTTGCCGCTATTGGCCGGAACGGCCGTTTTCGTCTGCGCCAACTCGGCGCTGGCTCAGTCCGGCGAAGGATATTCGCAACCGGGCATCACTGTCATCGGCCAGCGGCCGGCGTACCGGGAAGATGAGACCGCGACGGCCACCCGAACCCCGACGCCGCTGCGCGACGTGCCGCAATCGGTCAGCGTGATCACCAGCGACGTCATCGAAGACCAAGGCATGCGCTCGATGGCTGACGTCGTGCGCTACGTGCCGGGCGTCTCGATGGGGCAGGGCGAAGGCCATCGCGATGCGCCGACGCTGCGCGGCAATTCCTCGACGGCGGATTTCTTCGTCGACGGCGTGCGTGACGACGTTCAATATTACCGCGACCTCTACAACGCCGAGCGGATCGAAGTGCTCAAGGGGCCGAACGCGATGATTTTCGGCCGCGGCGGCGGCGGCGGCGTCATCAATCGCGTGACCGAGTGGGCGAATTGGTCGCCGGTGCGCGAGGTCGAGGCTCAGCTTGGCGCGTTCGAACACTATCGCATCGCCGCGGACTTGGGCGGGGTGCTGAACCAATCTGCGGCGGCGCGGCTCAACGCGATGTACGAGGACGCCCAATCCTATCGCGATTTCGTGACGCTCGAACGCTACGGTGTGAATCCGACGACGGCGTTCCGGCTTTCGCCCGACACGCAGCTGCGCCTCGGCTACGAATATTTCAGCGATGAGCGCACGGTCGATCGCGGCGTGCCCTCGCAGAACGGTCGGCCGTTCGATGGCGGGCGTTCGCTGTTCTTCGGCAATCCCGATGCAAGCCAGGCGTCAGCCGAGGTCAATGCATTGAGCGCGACCATCGAGCACGCATTCGGCCCGAACCTGCGCCTTCGCAATCACACGCTCTACGGCGATTACGAAAAGGCCTACGCCAACGTTTTCGCCGGCGGCGCGGTCAATGGCGCCGGCAATGTCGCCTTGAGCGCCTATGCCAGCGGCACGGAGCGGCAAAACCTGTTCAACCAGACCGATCTTGTCTGGGAGACGCGCACCGGCGGCATCGCGCACACGATCCTGGCCGGCGCGGAATTCGGCCGGCAGGAGACGGCGAACACGCGCTCCCCGACCACGGCGCCGGGCATCGTCAATGTGACTGACCCGACCGTGTTTGGGGCGTACGATTTCGGCGCGCCGCTGCTCACCGACAATCATGCCGATGTCGATGTGATGGCGTTTTATCTGCAGGATCAGATCGAGCTTGCGCCGCAATGGCGCCTGCTTGTCGGCGCGCGCTACGATCGCTTCGACCTCAGCTTCGACGATCGCCGTCCCGGCGCCGCCGATTTCGAGCGCGAGGATTCGTTCGTGTCGCCGCGTCTGGGCGTCATCTACAAGCCGATCGAGCCGGTCTCGATCTACGCCAGTTATGCGGTGTCGTATCTGCCGCAATCGGGCGATCAATTCGCCTCGCTCAGCGCCAACAGCGCAGCGCTCGAGCCAGAGGAATTCGAGAATGTCGAGATAGGGGTGAAATGGGAGCTGGCGGCGGACCTGGAAGTGACGGCGGCGATCTATCAGCTTGATCGCACCAATACGACGGCGCTCGATCCGGTTTCGGGCCTGACGGTGCTCACCGGCGCGCAGCGCAGCCAGGGCGTCGAGCTTGGGATCGCAGGCTCGATCAGCGAGAATTGGCAAATTCTCGGCGGCTACGCCTATCAGGATGTCGAGATCACCCGCACCACGACGGCGGCGCCCGCCGGGCGGCGCGCGCCGCTGACGCCGGAGCACGCCTTCTCGCTCTGGAACAATTATCAATTCTCGCCGCGCCTTAGCGCGGGTTTGGGCGTGACGCATCAGACCGAATCCTTCGCCTCGATCAGCAATGCCGTGGAGCTGCCGAGCTTCACCCGCGTCGATGCGGCGGTCACGTACGCGATCACGGATTCGGTCGAGGCGCAGGTCAATATCGAAAACCTGTTCGACGAGACCTATTGGGGCGCCGCGCACAACGACAACAACATCACGCCCGGCTCGCCGACAGCGGTGCGGCTGGCGCTGCGGGCGCGCTTCTAGAGGGCGCGCAAACAAAAACGCCGCCCCACCGAACTGGGGCGGCGTTTTCGAGGCTGGAACCCCCGTCTATTCCGCGGCGGTGATGCGCGCGCCCTGCGGCCCGCGTGCGGCGGCGCGCTTGACCGCGCCGGCCGGCTTTTCGAGCCGGTTCACCAGATCGGCGTGCTCTTCCCACAGCGCCTTCGGCAGCCGATCGCCGAACTTTTCGTAGTGCGGCGGGATCAGCGCGGCTTCTTCGCGCCATACCGCTTCATCGACCGTCAGCAGCGTTTCGATCGCCTTCGGCGACAGATCGAGGCCGGAAAGATCGAGGCCGTCGAACGTCGGCAGCAAGCCGATCGCGGTTTCGCGCGCCTGCGCCTTGTTGTCCAAGCGCTCGCAAACCCATTTCAGCACGCGGGCGTTGTCGCCAAAGCCCGGCCAGATGAACTTGCCGTTTTCGTCCTTGCGGAACCAATTGACGAAGAAGATGCGCGGCAGTTTGTCAGGATCGGCGCTCTCGCCGATGCGCAGCCAATGCGCGAAATAATCCCCCATATTGTAGCCGCAGAACGGCAGCATGGCGAACGGATCGCGGCGCAATTCGCCGATCTTGTTCTCCGCCGCGGCGGTGCCTTCGGAGGCGACGTTGGAGGCCATGAACACGCCATGGCGCCAGTCGAACGCTTCCGTCACCAGCGGCACGGCGCTGGCGCGGCGGCCGCCGAAGAGGATGGCGTCGATCGGCACGCCGTTGGGGTCTTCCCATTCCGGCGCGATCACCGGGCATTGGCCGGCGGGCACCGCGAAGCGAGCATTGGGATGCGCGGCCGGGAATTTTGAATCGGGCAGCCACGCGTTGCCTTGCCAATCGGTTAGGTTCGGCGGCGGCTCTTTCGACAAGCCTTCCCACCAAACATCGCCGTCCTCGGTCAGCGCAACGTTGGTGAAGACGGTGTTGGCGTGCAGCGTTTCCAGCGCGCTCTTATTGGTTTTTGAGCCGGTGCCGGGGGCGACGCCGAAGAAGCCGGCTTCCGGGTTGATGGCGTAAAGGCGTCCATCGTCGCCGAAGCGCATCCAGGCGATGTCGTCGCCGATGGTTTCCGCTTTCCAGCCGGGAATGGTCGGCTGCAGCATGGCCAGATTGGTCTTGCCGCAGGCGCTCGGGAAAGCGGCGGCGATGTATTTCACCGCGCCCTTGGGCGAGGTCAGTTTCAGGATCAGCATGTGCTCGGCGAGCCAGCCCTCGTCGCGGGCCATGACGCCGGCGATGCGTAGGGCGAAGCACTTCTTGCCCAAGAGGGCGTTGCCGCCATAGCCGGAGCCGAAGCTCCAGATCTCGCGCGACTCGGGGAAGTGGACGATCCACTTTTCCTCATTGCAAGGCCAGGCGACGTCTTTCTCGCCCTCGGCCAGCGGCGCTCCGACGGAGTGCACGGCGGGCACGAAGAAGCCGTCGTCGCCGATCTGATCCAGGGCGGCCTTACCCATGCGCGTCATCACGCGCATCGACAGCACGACATAGGCGCTGTCGGTGATTTCGACGCCAAGCTGGGAAATGCGCGAGCCGAGCGGGCCCATGCAGAACGGCACGACATACATCGTGCGCCCCTTCATGCAGCCGTCGAACAATTGGTTGAGCTTGGCGCGCATTTCCGCGGGCGCCTTCCAATTGTTGGTCGGGCCGGCATCGATCTCGCGCTCGGAGCAGATGAACGTCTGCTTCTCGACGCGTGCGACATCCTTGGGGTCGGAGGCGGCGTAAAAGCTGTTCGGCCGCTTGGCGGGGTCAAGCCGCTTCAGCGTGCCCGCCGCTTCCAGTTCGCGGGTCAGACGATCCCATTCCTGGTCCGAGCCGTCACACCAATGGACGCGATCCGGCTTAGTCAGCGCGGCGATGCTTTCAACCCAGGCGATGAGACCAGCGTGGCGCGTCGGCGCGGGCGAAAGCCCTGCTACGTTTCCCGTCACAATACCTCTCCAAAGTGCGATAGCCCCGCGCATCTGAGTGTGCGCGTGGGCGAGGGGCGTTAGCCGCCCCCTCCAGACAAACGTTTGGGCAGGGTATGTCAAACCCTCTCGGCCGCCGAGCCAGAAAATGACAGTGCGGCAATCCGCTTTTGGGGTGGCGCCCACGCCGCCGCGGTTAATGGCGCCTGCGAAGCGCGCTTGCCCGGGCTAGCCGTTAAGGCTGATGCGAGGCCTGATTTTTCTGGGTTTGGCGGCGGCGCTCGGCTGCGCCAGCGCGGCGCGGCCTGAGGCTGAGCGCGCTCCACCCAGCGCCGAGGCGGTGTTCGACCGCTACTTGGCTCATCGCGGCGAAGGGCTGGCGGCACTGCGGGTGATCGAGCGCATCGGCTGGATCAGCGTGGCGACGGGCGAAGCCGGTCTGCTGGCGGGGACCTACCACACCTGCCTCCGCTACCCCGATCGCGTCGCGGTGGAGGTCAGCGCCGGGCCGTGGAACGTGACGCAGGCGTTGCGCGCGGACGGCCCCGTCGCGTGCGAGCCGGGCTTCGCCGATTGCCGGCCCGCGTCGGAGGAGGTCGCCGCCGAGCTGCTCGATACGGCGCAGCATGCGAACAAGGATTTGCTGCACACGCAGGCGGAATGGCGCGCGGCGACGGTGTCGTTGTCGCAGGACGGGCGCGCTTGGCGGCTCAGCCGCGATGGCGGCCGATGGGCCGAATTCGATCTTGAGGACGGCCATTTGCGGGCCTTGGGCGCGCCGGGCCAATGGCGCCGGCTCGGGCGCTGGCGTTCAGCCGGCGGCGTCACCTTCCCGCACCGCCTCGAAGATTATGCCGAGGGCGACAACGAATGGCGCAACACGGTTGAGCTGCGCGAAATCCGCGTCAGCGAAACGCCCTCGGCTTGGTGCGTCGAACGCTTCGGCGCGGACTAGGCCGCGCTCCAGCTGCGGATGTTGCTCTCCAGCACCGACAGCGGCACCGAGCCGTTGGTCAGGATGGTGTCGTGGAAGCCCGCCATGGAGAAGCGCGCTCCCATGCTTTGGCGGGCCTCATCCCGCAGCCGCAGAATCACCAGCTTGCCGACCATGTAGGAGCAGGCTTGGCCCGGCCAGACGCAATAGCGTTCGATTTCGGTGGTGATCGACGAGCGCTGATCGCCGGTGGCTTCCTCCATCGAGTCGATGGCCTGCTCGCGGCTCCAGCGCTTGTGGTGCATGCCGGTGTCGACCACGAGGCGCGAGGCGCGGAACGTCATCGATTGGAGATAGCCCAGGCGCCCGAGCGGGTTTTCGGCGTAGACGCCCAATTCGTCGGCGAGCTGCTCGGCATAGAGTCCCCAGCCTTCGCCGAAAGCGCCGAAGCCCAAGAGCGCGCTGCGGATGAAGGGCAGGCCGCCGCTCTCTTGCTGGATCGATCCCTGCCAATGATGGCCCGGGATGCCTTCGTGGTAATTGAGCGTCGGCAGCGTGAAGCGCGGCCATTCCGATGTGTCGCGCAGATTGATGTAATAGGCGCCGGGCCGCGAGCCATCGAGCGCGCCGCGCTGATAATAGCCGCCGGGCGCGCCGGCCTCGGTGTAAGGCGGCACGCGGCGGATTTCGAGCCGCGCCTGCGCCAGCACGCCGGAGACTTGCGGCATGAGGGCTTCGATTTCGCGGGTCCATTGCGTGAGGTCGGCCAGGATCTGGGCGCGGCCTTCGTCCGTGTTCGGGTAGAGCTGATCGGGCCGGGCGGAAAGCGCGCGCACGCGCTCGGCGATCGTGCCGCGATCCATGCCTTCGGCGCGCAGGATGGCGTCCATCTCGCTCTGCAATTGCCGAATGAGCTCGACGCCGGTGTCGTGGATTTCGTCCGGCGTCATGGTGGTGGTGGTGCGCGCGCGCAGGGCGGCCGCGTACATGTCCGAGCCCTGCGGCAGGCGCCACACGCCGGCGTCATGTACGGCGCGGGGTTGCAGCGCGCGCAGCGCATCGATCTGGCGCTGATGCGCGGGATGCACCTCGTCGCGGACGATGGCTTCGGCGCGGGCGATGATGGTGTTGCGGTCGGCTTCGGAAATCTCGGCCACTTGCGGCAGGCGCCGCACCAGGCTTTGGACCAGCACGGTGTCCGCCGGCGCGGTGCCGGCCAGAGCGGTAAGCTGGCCCAGGCCGCGTGCGATGGCGAAATCCGGCGGTATGACGCCGAGCCCCGCATCCTCGCCGATGATGGCGGTTTCTTCGTCGAGCATCCGCGCATAGCCCGAAAGGCGTGCGAGGTACGCGTCGGCCTGTTCGCGATTGGTCAGCGGATGCTGGGCGTCGAGGAAGTCCGGGATATCGGTGTAGGCGCCGGTCAGCTGGGTGACGGCATAGGGTTCCTGCGCGCCATTGCCGACTTCGTAGTTCAAGCTGGCGATGGTGTTGCGGAACGAGGTGCTGACGACGTCATGCGTGACGGCGTCCTGCGCCGAGAGTGCGCCGCGGTCGAGCTGATCGAGTTCGCGCAAATGGCTTGCAAGCATCTCGCGGACACGCCGGCTGCCCGCTTTCGTGCTGTCCGGCAGACGGTCGATATAACGGCCGCCGGCGCGTTCCTCGGAAACGCCGAGTGCTGTAGCGCGCTGCGGGTTCTCGCGCAGGATCGCTGTCGCCGCGCGTTCGAGAATGTCGTTCAGCCGGGCGCTGGATTCGCCGCCTGACGCCGGCCCCGCGGCGGCGGGCGCGCC
>JBFWZB010000043.1:0-7462 GCA_050185805.1 Hyphomonadaceae bacterium | reverse complement strand
CGGCCGCGATTGTTCTTGGTCCAATCCGGGCTGCGATAACTCCACCAGGTGAAGAGTTTCTCCGGATCGGGCCGGTGTAGGCGCGCCAGATCGACAAAGCCGCCTTTATCGCGCACGGCGTTTAGGCGATCGGTTTCGGCAGGCGTATGGCTCACCACTTTCAGCAATTGGCGGTGGCTCCAGACGTCGTGCTCGCCGGGCGCGACGTTGAGGTCGCCGACCACCACAAGCGGACCCTTGCCTTTGCGCGCGCCGTACGCCTCGATCATGCGGTCGAGCACGCCGAGCTTGTGGGCGAATTTCGGATTGCCGATCGGATCGGGGATATCGGCGCCCGCGGGCACATAGAGATTGTGCAGCTCGATGCCGTCGACCCTCACCGCGGCGACGCGGGCTTCTTTCTTGCTGCACAAATCCGGGCCGGCGAGTGGTTCGAGCTTGCGCTTGGAGACGATGGCGACGCCGTGCCAACCCTTTTGTCCGACGACATGCATGTGCTTGTAGCCAGCTTGCTTGAACGCCTTGGCTGGGAATTCACCGTCGCGGCATTTGATCTCCTGCAGGCAGAGCACGTCCGGCTTCGCCTCGCTGAGGAAGCGGCAGACCGTCTCGATGCGCAGGCGCACGGAATTGATGTTCCAGCTGGCGATGCGGAGCATGGGCCTTCCTGGCGCTCGGGGCGGAAAATGCAAACGAGACAAAAGGAAACGCCCGATCGCGTTCCGCAACCGGGCGTTCCTGCGCCTTGAGGGCGGCGCGGTTCCGTCGGCAGGGGATGTCCGACGTTGGGCCGCCGCGCTGGATCCGTCAGCGGGGGGGACGACGCCAATCCAGGGGGATGAGCGGCAGCCCAGGCGTTGTATATACGCCACAAGACAGAAAAAATCAAGACAGCGGAGAGAAACGGCTTGCCTGTAGCGGCCTTTTCACATCCGCGCGAAGCGAGTTAGCGCTGGCCTGGCCGGCGCCGCTCAAGCTGGTCCTCCAGCCGGAACAGCGATTGGCTGAAGCTCGCCGGGCGGCTGATGTCGCTCAGCACGATGCGGGTGCGCCCGCCTGTGGCGTCGACAATGTCCCAAGCGCGTAATTCCGTGTTGGGCCCGCGGAAGAACATGGTGATCTCGCCATCGGTTGCGCCGCTGCGGTCGCGGGCGGCGACGATGATCCAGTCGGCGTTGCGGGCGACGCCGACGATGCGCGCGTCGCGGGCGAGATCGACATTGTTGCGCAGGATGAGATTGAGCGGCGTCGAGCGCAGATTCGTGCGCTCCGTATTGCGCAGTGCGGTGTCGCGCATGGAAACCACGCTGCCGTCCGACACGATCAAGAGCGTCGCCGGCGGATCGTACTCGAAGCGCAATTTGCCCGGGCGCTGCATGTAAAGCATGCCGGTGGCGCGGCTGCCGTCGGGCGCGGTTTGGGTGAAGCGGCCTTGCACGCGCGCGGCGCCGTTGAGGGCGCGGTTGGCGCGGTTCAACGCCTCGGCGCGCTCTGCGCCGGCCAGCTGCGTGTTCTGCGGCTGCACCTGCGCGAGGGCTGGGGCGGCTGAGAGCGCCAGCGTGCTGAGCGCGGCGGCGAAAAGGGTGCGTCTGTTCATGGCGGTATCCATGTGGCTCAAACGCATGGCGGAAAAAAGGGTTCGCTCGCGGAAAAATCGTGGCTTTTCAATTCAGCTGCGATTCAGGTCGCACGCTCCGCCTAAGCCCTGCGGGCGATTTCCACCACGTCGGGCTCGCCAACCGCGACGGCCGCTTTGGGCATGCTCGGCGCTCCTTCCATTTCCTCCGGCGTTTCGGTCAGCCGCCAAAGGCGGCTGTCGCGCCGGACGATGCGGGCGAGGCGGGTTTCGATCTGCGGGGCGAACATGAGGCTGAGCGCGACCGGCGCGGCCCAAAGCGCCATCGCCGGCGACAGCGCGAGATTGGCGGCGAAGAAGAGCGCCGCGAGCGCCATGTGCGGCGCTTCGGCTTGCGCAACGGCGTCGCCATTGCGGTCACGCACTTGCGGACGCCAACCAGCGTCGCGGCCGAGCAGCGTCGCCAGCACGGCGCTGGTTTGATGCGCCATCAAGATCGGCGCGACAGCGATGGAGGCGAGCGTGTCGAGCGCCAGCCCGGCGAGGAAGCGACGCTCACGCGGCCAGCCCGGCAATTTGTCCGCGCACCACAATGCGAGCGCCAGCCATTTCGGCGAAAGCACGAGCGCCGCAGTGAGGCCGAACAGAAGCGCGGCGCGGGCGGGCTCGTGCGCGCCGAACACCCAGGGCGTGTCGAGCGCGGCGAACGGCGCCGGCGCTTCGAATTGCGCGGCGAAACCCAGCGCGACGCTGAGCGCTAGGAGCAGACACCACAGAGTCGAGCAGGCGTAACCCATGATGCCGGCGAGGATGTGCACGCGGCTGCGCCAATCGAAGCCATAGGCGCCGATAATGCCGATGTGCTGTACGCTGCCTTGCGCCCAGCGGCGATCACGCGCGGCCATGTCGGCCAGCGTCGGCGGGCATTGTTCGTACGAGCCGGCTATGTCTGCGGCGATCTCCACCCGCCAGCCGGCGCGGCGCAGCATCGCGGCTTCAATGAAATCGTGGCTCAGGATCGTGCCGCCGATCGGCGCGCGGCCCGGAAGCTCGGGCAGGCCCGCGCACGCGGCGAAGGCGCGGGTGCGGATAATGGCGTTATGGCCCCAATAATTGCCAGCCGCGCCCGACCACCAGGCCAGCCCAGCACCGAAAATCGGCCCACACGCGCGCAGCGAGAATTGCTGCAGCCGCGCGAACAGCGTGCGCGCATTGATGATGGATGGGACGGTTTGGATCAGCGCCGTGCGCGGGCTCGCTTCCATCCGCGCCACCAATTCGGTGATGGCTTGCGCGGTCATGACGCTGTCGGCGTCGAACACGATCATATAATCGTAGCGGCCGCCCCAGCGGCGTACGAACTCGGCGATGTTGCCGGCCTTGCGGCCATGATTGGCGGTGCGGCGGCGATAGAAGAACGCACCGCTGGGACGCCGCCGCCGCAAATCCTCCATCGCCGCTTCCTCAGCGTGCGCGTAAGCGGGATCGATGCTGTCGCTCAGGAAGAAGATTTCGAAATTGCGCGCCGCGCCAATGTTGCGCAGCGCATCGTGCGCCGCCTCGGCGTTACGGACGACCGCGTCGATGTCTTCGTGGTAGATGGGAAAGACGATCGCTGTGCGCGCGTTGCCGGCGAAGCCGTGCGCGGGCAGGCGCTGGCGGCGGCCGAACAGAAGCACGGCGGCGCCGGTCATCGCCGTGACGCTAGCGGTGGCGATCCAGAGGATGCTGGGCGCAAACAGAGTGAGCGAGAGCCATTCCAGCAGCGAGAGGCCGTTGAAGCCGGCGAGCTTCACCATTTCGGAGATCGCGAAAGCGGCGATGGCCGCACCCAATGTCAGCACCAGCGCCAGGCGCCAATGCTGCTGTGCGTCTTCGCCGGCGGGACGAAGCCGTGGCGCATCCAGCGGCTGGATGGGCATGTGCAAGGGCGCCTCAGGCGGCGTCGCCGCTGATTGGCGCACCGATCGCTCGGCGGCGGCTAAGGACAGCCCGGACATGCGCACTCCCACGGCGCGCGGCATGATCCGCGCTCTTCGACCCGACCCGATCTCCGTGGTGTTTCCGCCCAGGCGACGCGCGCTTGTGCCGGCTAACGGCCGCGCGCGTTCATTACCGGGCTGAAAGTTCGTGACGCGGCGCGCTTAAGTCAATGCCAAATCCGGAAGGCTCGCGCGCACGATCGCGGGGCTCGCGGTCGGAACCGAGCGCTAATCAGCGATCAATGCGTGGAATTTGTCCAAATCCACGTTGCCGCCGGAGACGATGGCGACAATTGGCCCGTCGCCGAGATCGCCCTTCAGCGCCGCCGCAAGAGGCAGTCCGCCCGCGCCTTCGGCAATCACGCGCGCCTTCTCCGCCATCAACCGCAAGGCGGCGCGCGTTTCATCAAGCGTCACCACCGCGGCGCCATCGACCACAGGGCGCATCCGCTCCCACATGCGCGGCATGACGCTGCGCCCGCCGGCGCCGTCGACGAAGCTGGCTTGCCATTCTGGGAATGCGCGAGGCTCGCCGGCGGCCATGGAAAGGGCGAAGGGCGCGGCTGTCTCCGGTTCGGCGCCCAAGACTTTCACCTGCGGCGCCAGCGCCTTTATGCCTGCGCCGACGCCGGCGATCAGACCGCCGCCGCCGATGGAGGCGATGATCGTCGTCACCTCCGGGAGGTCTTCCAGGATTTCGAGCGCCATCGTCCCGTGGCCGGCGATGAAATTGTGATCGTCGAACGGGTGCACCAGCGTACCCTCGACGCCGGGAAAGGCGTGCTCCTCGAGCGCACGCCAGCAGATGTCGAAGGGCGCCGGGACGAGCTTGGCCCCGAGTGCGCGCATGCGCTCGACCTTGGTTGCGGGCGCGGTGTCGATGACGACGACCGTGCTCGGCGCGCCCAAGGCGCGCGCCGCATAGGCCACGCCCTGGCCGGCATTGCCCGCACTCATGGTCCAGACGCCGCGCTTGCGTTCGTCTTCGTTCAACATCGCCACGGCATTGACGGCGCCGCGGATTTTGTAGGCGTTGGTCGGCTGCAGGTTTTCCAGCTTAAGCCGGATGTCGGGCCCGCCCGGGCCGAGATCGAGCTTAACCAGCGGCGTGCGTACCACCGTGTCGGCGATGCGCGTGCGCGCGGCCCCGATCTCAGCGAGCGTAATGGGCCGGACCGGCGGCGGCATTGTTAGCTCTTGGCCTGCTGCTCGGCGATCAGCGCGTCGTCGATTTCGCTGGCGCGCACCGCGGCGGGCCGCGTGATCAACCGCGCGACGTAGGCTTCGAAAGAGGGGCGCTTTTCGAGCGTGTTGAATTGCATGCCCCAGGAAAGTTGAGAGCCGACATAAAGGTCGGCGGCGCTGAACTGATCGCCCAGAATGAAGGGCCCGGGCGTGATGGCGCGCTCCAGCGCAGCGAGCACATCGGCCATCGAGCCAAACCCGACCATGCCTTGGCGCTCGGCCGGCGTTTCCCAGCCCATGGATTTCGCCGTCACCGCCGGTTCGACGCAGCCGGCGCCGAAAAAGAGCCAGCGATAATACGTGCCGCGCTTCGGGTCGGTCGGTGGCGGCGCCAGATTGGCCTGCGGAAAAGCGTCGGCGAGATAGGCGCAGATGGCGGCCGCTTCGGTGACGACGGTGTCGCCGTGTTTGATCGCTGGCACTTTGCCCATCGGGTTGATGGCGAGATAGTCGGCGCCCTTCATCGTCGTGCCGTAGCCGAGCACTTCCGTGCGATAGGGCTGGCCAACTTCTTCCAACATCCAGCGGATGATGCGGCCCCGCGACATGGGATTGGTGTAGAAGATCAGTTCGGCCATTGCGTCCTCCTGGCTCCTTTCAAACGCCATGATGCGGCGAAAAGAAAGCGCAAAAAGAAAAGGGCGCGGATTGCTCCGCGCCCTTGAGGTCGTCGCAGGGAAGGATCGCTCTAGAAAGCGTAGCGGCCGACCAGCTGGAACACCGGACCGGCGGTCTCGGACTCGACTTCGTACTCGTCGTAATCGCGATCGATCTGATCGGCGGCGTTGTCGAACTTGTCGAACACCTCGTCCTTGGATTCATCGAGCAAATTGGAGCCGGTGAAGCGGATGGTGAAGCGGTCGCTCACGCGATGCTCGACGAAGATTTCGAGGTCCGCGCCATAATTGGTGACGACCTCTTCGCTGACGACGCGGCTGAACGCTTCGCCCTGGTCGCGGTAGGTGGCGCCGAACGAGGTGTTCCAGGCCGGCAAATCCTGAATGAAGCCGACATTGAGGATCGACTCGGCTTGGCTGTTGAAGCGGCGCGAGCCGAATTCGTCTTCAACGTCGCTGTCGAGCCAGCTGTAGTTCAAGAACACGCCGGTGTTCTCAAGCCCAATGACGGTGAGCGGCGTGGAGAGGTCGAACTCGACGCCCCACACCGCGCCTTCGCCGGTGTTGCGGGCCGAATAGACGAACGAGTCGGGATCGAATTCCGGATAGCCCGGCGTGGTCTCGTCGGCGCCCGGGTTATCATCGAGGAATTCTTCGACTTCCTCTTCGTAATCGTCGAGCGCCGTGGCCGAGGGATCGCCGGTGTTGAACACTTCGATCAGATCGCTGACGTCGCGATAGAAGAAGTTGACGCCGAACACGCCGGCGCGACCGAGGCGATGTTCGTAGCCGATATCAACGCCCCACGCCGTTTCCGGTTCGAGTTCCGGATTGCCGATGAAATCATTGTCGCCCAATTCCTCTTCCAGCGTCGCCGGCGAGAGGAAGGTGAAGCTCGGGTTGCGGATGGTGCGCGCGACCGAGGCGTTGATGCGGCCGTTCTCGCTCACGTTCCAGCGCATGTGCGCGGAGGGCAAAAGGATTTCGTGCGAAGATTCGGTCGTGGTGGCGGTGGTGCGATCCTCGATCGTGGTTTCCGTGGTCTCGTAGCGCAGGCCCGCTTCCCAGCTGAACAGGCCAGCTTCGCCGCTCAGCATCAGATAGGGATCGATGCGGCGGCGTTCGATGGTGTTGTCGCCGCCATCAATGGCTTCGAGATCGGCCGGATCGACGAGCGAGCCGTCGAACGGGAATTCAGCCGGGAATTCCGCATCGCCTTCTTCGGCGCCGAAATCGGCCGATTCCACCAGATTGTCGCGCTCCTTGTTCTCGTAATGGACGCCGAATTCGAGCGTGAGCGCGTCGGAAAGCGCGCGCTCGTGCTCAAGCTTGAACTTGAATTCGTCGTCGGTGAGGTCGCTGCGGATCAGCTCCGATTCGTATTCTTCAGGTGCAGGAAAGCCATCGAAAGACAGCTCATCCTCGACCTCGGTTGATTCATTGGTGAAGCGCGCAAAGCCCATGCGCGCCGACGTCTCGCCGCCGAAAGCCTCGACGCTGAAGCGGCCGTTGAGCGAGAAGCTGTTTTGATCGATGAGAACGTCGTTGGCGTTCTGTGTGAGGATGTTGGCGTCATCGACCACGCCGAGATCGTATTCGATCGAATCTTCGATCTGGGCGCGGTCGGTGTGGACGTAGAAGCCGTCGAGCGAGAACATCGTCCCGGCGCCTTCGAGTTCGTAATTGAAATTGGCGGAATAATCCGTGCCGTCGCGGACGTCGGTCTGCACTTCGCTGTCGACCAGCGCGCCGCCCGGTTCGTCGAAGCGCAGCGAGACTTTGTCCTTTGGGTTGTGGCGGTCTTGCATGTTGGCGCCGAGCAGCAGGCGCCCCCCGAGCGCCTCGCCGCCCCAGACGCCGCCCAGCGTTTCGCCCCAATTCTGGTCGTTGTCCCAATAGAGCGCGCCGGCGCGGACGAAGCCGCCGTCGAGCGAGTAGGAATCGCGCAGCACGATGTTGATGGCGCCGGCGAGGGCGTCGCCGGAGCGGTTGGCGGAATTGGAGCGCACGATCTCCACGCGCTCGATCAGTTCGGCGGGAAT
>JBFWZB010000042.1:0-23476 GCA_050185805.1 Hyphomonadaceae bacterium | reverse complement strand
AGACCGCCGCCAAGCACGGCGAGGAGCAGGTGAAGGTGTGGCGGCGCTCGTACGATACGCCGCCGCCGCCCCTGGCCCAAGGCGGCGCGTTCGATCTTTCGCAGGACCGGCGCTACGCCGGCATCGACGTGCCGCAGACGGAATCGCTCAAGCTCACTCTTGAGCGCGTGCTGCCTTATTGGAACGAGGCTATCGCGCCCGATCTCAAGGCCGGCAAGAATCTCATCATCGCGGCGCACGGCAATTCGCTACGCGCCATCGTCAAGCATCTCTTCGAGGTGCCGGACGGCGAAATCGTCGGCGTCGAAATGCCAACAGGCAATCCGCTGCTGATCGACCTCGACGCGGCGCTGAAACCAAAATCCGCGCGCTACCTCGATGCGGCGCGCGCGGAGAAAATTCCGGCGCTCGCGTGAGCGACGAAGCCTTCATGCAGCGCGCTTTGGCTTTGGCGGCGCAGATGGCGGGCCGCACCGGGCCTAATCCCGCGGTAGGGTGTGTCATCGTTAAGGATGGCGCCGTGACCGGTGAAGGCGCCACCGCCGAAGGCGGGCGCCCTCACGCCGAGGAGCAGGCGCTGGCGCAAGCCGGCGGCAAAGCGCGCGGCGCCGTCGCCTATGTCACGGTCGAGCCGTGCGCGCAGCGCTCAAGCGGGACTGCATCCTGTTCCGATTTGCTGGCGCAAGCCGGCTTGGCGCGCGTCGTCTACGGCGCTAGCGATCCGCATCCCTTAGCGAAGGGCGTTGGCCCTGCGCGGCTGAAAAGCGCTGGGATCGCAGTCGAAGGCGGTCTGCTGGAAGTGGAAGCCCGCGCGCAGAATCCGAATTTCTTCAGCCAGTTCAGCTAGGCGGTCACGCCGCGGGTTGCGCGCGTTCCGCTTCCTGCGCCGCGCGCCGGATTTTTTCATAAAGCGCCATCGATGCGCGAACGAAGGCCGGCTTGGTGAAGTGCGCCTGATAGGTGCGCGAGCCGTTCTCGACGAGGCGCTTGGCGAGTTCTGCGTCCTCGATCACGCGGCGCAGCGCCTCGCGCAGCGCTTCGGGATTGTCCTTCGGCACCAGCAGCGCATCGACCTCGTTCGTGACCGTCGCGGCCGGCCCCGCCGCATCGGCGACGACGAGCGGCTTTTGCGCCGCCCAGGCCTCGATCGTCACGTTGCCGAACGGCTCATAGCGGGAAGGAAACGCCACCACATCGCAGGCGGCGAAAAGGCTGGCGCGATCGGTCCGCCAGCCAAGCCAGCGCACGCGGTCGGCGACGCCAAGCTTTTTGGCCATCGCCTTCAAATCCTGTTCGAGCGGGCCTTCGCCGGCGATCCAGGCGTAGACGCCGGGCAAATCGGCTAAAGCCTCGAGCAGCGTGTCGATGCCTTTCTTCCAGTGCAGCCGGGCCAGCGTGAGCAGGGCGGGCGCATCCTCCGGCGTATTGAGCGTATCGCGCGGCGTCGGCGGCGCGGGCTCAAGATTGGCGTAGGAATTGAGAATGCTGACGCGCTCTGCCGGCGCGCCTTGTTTCAAGATGTGATCGACGATGTCGCGCGTCATGCCGACATGCCAGGCGCAGTTCTTGAAGCGCTCGAGTTTGTAATAGCCGCCGTACCAGCCCACCGAGCGATCGCGGTATTTCTTCGGCGCGAACGTGCCGGCGCGCCCCATCCAATAATGCAGCACGTCTGGCTGAAATTTTTCAGCCGCATCGCGGATGATCGTCTTCGTCGGCTCGCGCCAGACTTTGTCGAACTTGGCGGCGGTGTAGGGAACGCCCGCGTCGCGCAGCGCCGCGAGCCGGTTTTCGTTCTCGCCACGCGTGACGACGTGTTGCTCGATCCCGGCCTCGGCGAGCGCGAGCACGGCGTCGAGCATGATGCTCTCAGCGCCGCCTTCTTTGGCGCCGGCCATCACCTGTAGAATGCGCATTTCCCGAGCTTCTCCTGGGCCCGCGCGGAGATTGTGTGAGTAAACAAAACGCGACGGTTTCGCAAACCTTCCGCGTCAGGGCTGGCGTCCCGTCACCAGGGGATCGCCCTCCTTCATCAAACCGTCGAAATAGGCGATGGTCTTGGCTAGCCCTTCGCGCAGCTGGATTTTCGGCTCCCAGCCGAGCAGCGCTTGGGCCTTGGCGATATCGGGCTGGCGCTGCTTGGGATCGTCGCTCGGCAGCGGACGGAACACCATTTTGGACCGCGAGCCCGTCAGCTCGATCACCTGCTCGGCTAGTTGCTTGATGGTGAACTCGTTTGGATTGCCCAGATTGAGCGGACCGGTCACGCCGGCCTCGGTGTCCATGAAGGCCAGAAAGGCGTCGACCAGATCGTCCACGTAGCAGAAGGAGCGGGTCTGGCTGCCGTCGCCGTAGAGCGTGATGTCCTCGCCGCGCAAGGCTTGGACGATAAAGTTGGAGACGACGCGCCCGTCATTCGGATGCATGCGCGGGCCGTAGGTGTTGAAGATGCGCGCGACCTTGATGTCGAGCTTGTGCTGGCGGTGATAGTCGAAGAACAGCGTCTCGGCGCAGCGTTTGCCTTCATCGTAGCAGGAGCGCGAACCGATCGGATTGACGTTGCCCCAATATTCCTCCGGCTGGGGATGCACGGAGGGATCGCCGTACACCTCTGACGTCGAAGCCTGAAAGATGCGCGCGCGCAGACGCTTGGCCAGGCCCAGCATATTGATGGCGCCATGCACGCTCGTCTTCGTCGTCTGCACGGGATCGTGCTGATAGTGGATCGGCGAAGCCGGGCAGGCGAGATTGTAGATCTGATCGACCTCGACATAGAGCGGGAAGGTCACGTCATGGCGCGCGAACTCGAAGTTCGGTGCATCGAGCAAATGCGCGACATTGCGCTTGCGCCCGGTGAAGAGATTGTCGGCGCAGATCACGTCGTCGCCGCGCGCCACCAGCCGATCGCACAGATGCGAGCCGAGGAAACCGGAGCCGCCGGTGACGAGAATGCGCCGTTCAAACATCGAATGGCCTTAGCAAGGTCCGCCGCCGCGCGCCAGCGGGCGCGCCTTCAACGCAGCTTGGCGATGGTGAGGCCGTCTTCGCGGGCGCGGTTCTTTATAGATTCTTCGCTGCGCGTGAGCGCCTTGGCGATGGCCTTGAGCGACATGCCTTTGCCGGCGAGCTGATGCAGTTTCTGGATTTCATCCTGGCGCCAGGGCTGGCGATGGCGTTCAAAGCGATCGCTCATTCCGCTGCAATCGCGGTGCGTTTGGCCAAGCGGTCGAACGCCATCAGCTCGTTGACGAGCGCCTCGACCTCGGCGAACGGCACCATGTTCGGCCCGTCGCTTGGCGCATTATCTGGATCGGGATGCGCCTCCATGAACACCGCGGCGACGCCGATGGCGACCGCTGCGCGCGCCAGCACCGGCACGAATTCGCGCTCGCCGCCCGAGGTATCGCCGCGTCCGCCGGGCTGCTGCACGGAATGCGTCGCGTCGAACACGACCGGCGCGCCAAAGCGCTTCATGATCGGCAGCGCGCGCATGTCGGAAACCAGCGTGTTGTAGCCGAAGCTCGCGCCGCGTTCGCAGGCGAGCACGTTGGGATTACCCGAGCCGGTGATCTTGGCGATCACGTTCTTCATGTCCCAGGGCGCCAGGAATTGGCCCTTCTTCACGTTGATCGGCTTGCCGGTCTCGGCGGCCGCAACGAGGAGATCGGTTTGCCGGCAGAGGAAGGCGGGGATTTGCAGGACGTCGACGACTTGCGCGACATCGGCGCAATGCTCGGGTAGATGCACGTCGGTCAGCACCGGCACGCCGAGCTTGCCGCGGATCTCCTCGAAAATCGGAGCGGACGTTTCGAGCCCCGCGCCGCGTTTGGTGCTGAGGCTCGAGCGGTTGGCTTTGTCGAAGCTGGTTTTGTAGATGAAGCCGGCGCCGGCGCGCGCGAACACGCCCTTCAGAAATTCCGCCGTTTCCAGCGCGTGCGCGCGGCTTTCCAGCTGGCACGGCCCGCAGATAAAGGTGAGCGGCAGCGCGTTGCCGATTTCGAGCGGCGTGTCGCCGCTGCGCGCAATGCGGACGATGGGGGCGGGGCTGGTCATCGAATTCCTCTTGAGGCGTAGCACATAAGCCGCGGCGCCGGGCGGCTCAATGGCCCGGCCGCAGCGGCGCCCGCATGGCTTTCATGCGGCGGACGCCGAGCGGATGTTGAGCGGACAGGGGTGATCCTCAGCCGCCGCGCGCGCAATGAGCCACGCGCGGAAAGCCTCGGCGTGCGGATGGGTTTGGCCGCGCGTGGGCCACGTGAGCCAGTAGGAAAAATCGTCGCGCACGGCGAGATCGAACGGGATGACGAGCCGACCGGTGCGCAATTCGTCCACCGCTAGCCAATGCCGGCCAAGGGCGACGCCGTCGCCTTGCAGCGCTGCGCGCAAGAGCAACGGGCTGTCATCGAACAGCGGGCCTTTGTTGGGCTCCGGCCAGTCGAGCCCGGCGGCCTTAAACCATTGCGCCCAGGGCGTCCACGTATTGCGCAGGAGGGTCGCCCGCGCGAGATCGGTCGGCGCCTGCAGCTGCAAGCGGTCGCGGTATTCCGGCGTGCAAACCGGCGACAGCGCCTCGTCGAACAATTTCACAGCGTTGAGGCCGGGCCAGCCGCCAGCGCCCAGGCGCACGCCGACATCGATGCCCTCCTTGCGGTAATCGTTGAGCTGTTCGCTCACCCGCAGGGCGATATCGATATCAGGGTGTTCGGCGCGGAATTCGCTCAGCCGGGAGAAGAGCCAGGTCGACGCCAGGCTAGGCACCGAGGTGACGACAAGCGGCCGTGACGCAGGCGCGCTGCGCGGGCGCGGATCGGCAAACACCTGCTCAAGCAGCGAGAGCGCCTGGCGCACCTGCGCCTGCAGCGCCTGGCCGTCGGGGGTCAGCACCATGGTGTTGCCGACGCGGCGGAACAGCGTCTTGCCCAGCCTTTGCTCCAGCTCGCGGATGCGGTGGCTGACCGCGCCGTGGGTGAGGCCGAGCTCCTCGGCGGCCTTGGAATAGGATTGCTGGCGGCCCGCAGCGTCGAAGGCGCGCAGGGTTTGAAGCGATGGAATCTGCACCGATCCGCCCCTCCCTGGGCCTGGTCAGCCTGTGAATCTCGCTCACATCCAAGTCGTGAACACCTCGTTCGTAATCAAGGGGTCCAGGGCGCATCTCCTCTTCGTGAAGCCGGAAATCTCCCCGTCCCGGCCGCCTTTCGGAGAAAGCGTCATGTACCTGCATATCCTTGAGCACGGCACCCCGCTGGCGGTGAAGGCCGCTTCCGTCGCGGTTTCGACCCTGCTGGTGCTCATCATTGCTTTGCCCGTGCTCGCCGTCGGCGCGCGCATCGTTGCCTGAGCCCCGCGCCCTCTGGCGGGACGCGCATGCCCTGGGCGCGTCCCGCCAGCCTCTTCGCGCGCGGATGACAAGCCCCGCGCCGCGTGCGAACAGGCAAGGGCATGATCACCAGCGCCATCGACCCCAAGGCGGCCGTCGCCGCTGGTCAGGAGACCATCCGCGCTGAGGCCAAGGCGCTCGAAGAACTGGCGGCGGCGCTCGCCGGGGCGATGTCCGAACCGTTCGCCCACGCGGCGCGGCTGCTGTTCGAGGCCCGCGGCCGGGTGATCGTCTCCGGCATGGGCAAGTCCGGGCATATCGCTCGCAAGATCGCGGCGACCTTCGCATCGACCGGCCGCTCCGCTTATTTCGTGCATCCGGCGGAGGCTAGCCACGGCGATCTCGGCATGATCGTGCACGAAGATTGCGTATTGGCGATTTCGCGCTCCGGCGAGACGCGCGAACTCAACGACCTTCTGCACCATGGCCGCCGCCTGCGCGTGCCGCTCATCGGCATGACATTCAAGCCCGAAAGCTCGCTGGCGCGCGCCAGCGATGCGGCGTTGGTGCTGCCCGATTGCGGCGAGGCGAGCGAGGAAGCGCCGGCGCCGACCATCTCGACCACGATGTGCCTGGCCCTGGGCGATGCGCTCGCGGTGGCGCTGTTGAAGGCGCGCGGCTTCACCGCCGACCATTTCGGCGCGATCCATCCCGGCGGCAAACTCGGCGCTGCGCTGATGCGCGTGCGCGACATCATGCGCGTCGGCAAGAGCGATCCGCTGATTGCGCCCAACGTGCCGGTGGCAGAGGCGATGCAGGCGATGAGCGCCGGCGGCATTGGCGCAGTCGGCGTGACCGAGTCCGGCAAGCTGATCGGCATCATCACGGACGGCGACCTGCGCCGGAAACTGACGCCGGATATGTTCGCTAAGGACGCGCGCGCGATCATGACCGCCAACCCGAAAACCATCACGCCGGACGCGCCCATCGCCGACGCCATCGCCATCATGAACGAACAGCGGATTACGCTCTTGTTCGCGGTCGAAGAGGGCGCGCCTGTTGGCGTTGTGCATATGCACGACTTGCTCAGCGCGGGTGTGCGCTGATGCGCGGCGCCTTGCTGCTTGCGATTGCGCTGGCTCTGAGCGCCGGCGCGCCGTTGGCGTCGGCGCAATTGCCGGACGCGCTGCGTTCCTCCCGCCTGACGGTGGCGCAAGAACAAGAGCTGACGCGCCGGCTCGGGGCGCTGCAGGGACGGTTTTCCTCGCTCGCTCAGGAAACCGCGCTGCGTGAAGACGCCGTGCGGAACATCGCCATTGAGATTTTCGGCGCGCAGCCGGGGCTCGATTTCGACGCCTATGCCGGCCTGATCGACAGCGGCGCGCGCTCGCTGCGCGGCTATATCGCCGATGCGCAGAACCGCAGAGTCGATGATCCGATCGTCGCGGGCTTGCGCCAACAAGCTGTCGCCGCCGCCGAGGCGGGGCGGCTCACCGAAGCGCGCGCCCTTTACGATCAACTCATCGCCGCCGGGCGCGCCAATCGCACGACGCAGCGCGCAGCCGAGGATCTAGCTGACGGTCGCGAACTGGCGGAATCGGCGCGCCTTGCTTACGTCTCGGCGGATTTTCTCGACGCCGCGCGCCGCTATGGACAAGCCGCAGCGCTGGCGCCGCCGGAATCGAACGAGCGCGAGTACTGGTATCTTCAGCAGGTCGATGCGCTTTTGGAGCAAGGTTACCTCACCGGCGCGCCACAGCCCTTGCTGGAGGCTGTCGCTGTCGTGGATCAGCGCTTCGGCGAGACGGTGCGCGCCGCCCGCCCTCGCATCTGGGCGCTCGCGCATGGTCGCAAGGCGAGTGTGTTGCGCATTCTCGGCGAGACAAGCGACCCGGCAAGGCTGCGTGAATCGGCGGCGCTGCACCGCGAATTGCTCGGGATGATTTCGCGTGATGAGGATCCGGAGGTTTGGGCCAACTTGCAGGAAGGGCTTGCGTCGGCGCTTGCGCGCCTCGGCGAGCGCGGCGACACCCAAGCGCTGCACGAAGCCATCGCCGCGAACGAGGCGGCGCTGAGTTTCGAACAGCGTGGTTCGCCGGTTTGGGCCGCGCTCCAAAATAGCCTGGGCGCGTCCCTGCGGACGCTGGGGATGCGAACCAACGACCCGGCCCTGCTGCAGCGCGCCATCACGGCGTTTGAGGCCGCGCTTAGGGTGACAACGCGTGAGACGCAGCCGCGTGTCTGGGCATCGACCATGAACAATCTAGCCGCGGCTTACCAAATTCTCGGGCGGCAAGGCGATCCGGCTGCGATGGCGCGTGCGATTGCATCGTATGAGGCGCTCTTGCCGGCCTTCACTGAAGGCTCCTACGAGTGGGCAATCGTGCAATACAATCTGGGCACGGCTTACCATGACCGCGGCGCCGACGATTGCGGCCGTTCGTGCTTGCAACGGGCGATCGGTCATTACGAGGCCAGTTATGCGGCGCTTGATCGCGCCGGCGCAGTCGATTTCCGCGATCGCGTAGCGAACGACCTCGCTATCGCGCGGCGCGCCATCAACGAGGGGGAATGACATGCTGAGAGCAATCAGCCTGGCGGCGCTTCTGGGTGCGCTGGCTACGCCTGCGTTCGCGCAAGAGCAGGGCGCGGGCTTTTCGCCGGAGGTGGAGGCCCAGATCGAAACGGTGCTGCCGCGCCTGATCGCGTGGCGGCGCGACATTCACCAGAACCCTGAGCTTGGCAATCGTGAGACGCGCACGGCGGCGCTGGTTGCGCGGCATCTGCGCTCGCTGCGCTTGGATGAGGTGCGCACCGGCGTCGCGCATACGGGCGTCGTCGGCGTGCTGCGCACCGGCCGCCCTGGGCCTACCATCGCGCTCCGCGCCGATATGGATGCGCTGCCGGTGACGGAGCAGGTGGACGTGCCTTTTCGCTCGCGCGTGCGAACGCAATACAACGGCGAGGAAGTCGGCGTGATGCATGCCTGCGGGCATGACACGCACACCGCGATCCTGATGGCGACGGCCGAGGTGCTGGCGCGCCGGCGTGACGAACTCAACGGCACGATCGTGTTCATCTTCCAGCCGGCCGAAGAGGGCGCGCCGCAGGGCGAGCAAGGCGGCGCCGAATTGATGCTGGAGGAGGGGCTGTTCCGCGACCTGCAGCCCGATGCTGTCTATGGGCTGCACGCTTCCAACCAGGAAGGCGGCGTGATCTTCGCCGGCGCCGGCGGGATGATGGCGAGCGCGGATTCCTACCGCATCTTCGTGCGCGGGCGACAAACGCACGCCTCGCGCCCGCACCAGGGGCTCGACCCGATCACGACGGCGGCGCAAATTATCCAGGCTTTGCAGCTCATTCCGTCACGTCAGATCGACGCGGTGAATACGCCGGTCGTCATCAGCGTCGGCCAAATTCGCGGCGGCATTCGCTCCAACATCATCCCGGACGAGGTGGAGATGTGGGGCACGCTGCGCGCGCTGAACACCGATGCGCGCGAAGACGCGATGGAGCGGATTCAGCGTACGGCGCAGGAGATCGCTTCAGCGTCTGGCGCAAGCGCCGAAGTGGTTTGGGACGACGGTAACTATCCCGTGCTCAACAATGACAGCGCAACCACGGCGCGGGGCGTCGCTGCGATACAGCGCGCGCTCGGCGCCGATAGCGTGCGGCCTGGGCGTCCGGTGATGGGCGCGGAGGACTTTTCGTTCTTCGCCAATGAGGTCCCCGGCTTTTACTTTGCTTTCGGCGTCAACGCGCCAGGCGTGACAGACGCGGCCTCCAATCATAGTCCGCTCTTTTATGTGCACGAGCCGGCGATGGAGGCAGGCCTGCGCGGCTTGCTTGCGGTGACGCTCGATCGCGTCGGCGCCGATGCGAGCGCCGATTAAGGGGGACGGAATGCGACATTTGACTTGGGCGGCATTCGCCGCCGCACTTGCTTTCGCCGCGCCGCACGAAGCGCGGGCGCAAGCTGGCTTCGCAGCGCCGGTCGAGGCGGAAATCCAATCGGTGCTGCCCGATCTCATCGCTTGGCGCCGCGATCTCCACCAAAACCCTGAACTTTCCTACGAGGAGGTGCGCACGGCGCGCGTCGTGGCCCAGCATCTGCGCAGCCTGCGCATGGAGGTGCGCACCGGCGTCGCACAGACCGGGGTGGTCGGCGTGCTGCGCGGCGGGCGTCCGGGTCCGGTGATCGCGCTGCGCGCCGACATGGATGCTCTGCCGGTGACGGAAGAAGGTGATCTGCCGTTCCGCTCGCGGGCGCGCGGCACGTATAACGGCCAGGAGGTCGGCATCATGCACGCCTGCGGCCACGACACCCACGTCGCCGTGCTGATGGCGGCGGCGCGTGTGCTTGCTGCGCGGCGCGAAGACCTCGCCGGCACGGTGATTTTCGTGTTTCAGCCGTCGGAAGAAGGCGCGCCTCCGGGCGGGCTTGGCGGCGCGCGGCGCATGCTGGCGGAGAATGTGTTCGGCGATCTGCAGCCGGAAGCGATTTTCGGTCTGCACGCTTGGCCGGGGCCCAGCGGCACGATCACGATGATGCCCGGCTCCGTGATGGCGGGCTCCGACCGCATCGACATCACCATCACCGGCCGGCAAACGCACGGCGCGCAGCCGCACGCCGGCGTCGATCCGATCGTTATCTCGTCTCAGATCATCAATGCGCTGCAGACCATTCCATCGCGCCAGATGGATGCGGTGAATTCGCCGGTGATCGTCACCATCGGCATGATTCAAGGGGGCGTGCGCTACAACATCATTCCGCAAAGTGTGGAGATGCAGGGCACCATCCGTTATCTCAATCCGGGGACGCGCGAGGATCTCTACGCTCGCATTCGGCGCACGGTGACCGACATCGCCGGCGCCTCCGGCGCGAGCGCGGAGATCACCATCGCGGAGAACGCCATTCCCACCGTCAACCCCCCGGAATTGGCGTCGCGCGGGCGCGCGGCTGCAGCACGCGCGATCGGGGAAGAGAATGTGCTGACGGGCGCCCCGGTGATGCCGGCGGAGGATTTCGCCTACTTCCAGCAGGCCGTACCCGGGCTCTTCTTTTTTTACGGCGTCAATCCGCCCGGCGTCGCCGCCGGCGAGGCTGCGCCCAATCACAATCCGCGCTTTTTCGTCCACGAACCGGCTATGGAGACTGCGTTGCGGGCGATGCTCGCCGTGGCGCTCGACCGCGTCGGCCCCGACGCGGCGGGACGGTAGAAAGCGAACGAAATCAGCAGGCGCGCGCGGCCAAGTTGCGAAAACCTTGACTTCGCCCTTGGCCGCGCGCCCTATGCGGTCCGGACTAACCGGTCGAGACGATTTCGACCGCGCGCCTCACGTTAAAGGCGCCGGCTCTCGTTCCTTCCACTCGAAGTCCAGCCGATCGTTGCGGGCATTGGGCTTAGCGCGAGCGGCGCATTTGAGGAGTGTGCGATGGCTACGGGCGTCGTGAAGTGGTTCAATATGGCGAAGGGTTTCGGGTTTATTGCTCCCGATGAAGGCGGCGCCGACGTGTTCGTACACGTGAGCGCGGTGGAGCGTTCGGGCCTCACCGGGCTGCGTGAAGGTCAGGCCGTGTCTTTCGACGTTGAGAACGACCCGCGCAAGAACAAGCCTTCTGCGGTGAACATCAAGCCGGTCTAAGCGGCGAGGGCGCTTGAAGCGGCGGCGAAAGCACGCCAAACAGCAGCCCCATGAATGCTCCTTTCCGTCTCTATGGCGCTGAGCTTTCACCGTATTCGGTGAAGGTGCGGGCGTATCTGCGTTTCAAAGGCCTCGATTTCGAGTGGTTGGAGCGCACGCTCGCGCGCCAGGAGGAGTTCGCGCGTTACGCCAAGCTGCCGCTGGCGCCGATCCTGGTCGATGCGGAAGACAACGCGGTCCAGGATTCAACGCCGATGATGGAAGCGCTGGAAGCGGCGCATCCAGAGCCGAGCGTCGTTCCCGGCGATGCCGCCGTCGCTTTCATCGCGGCGCTGCTGGAAGATTACGCCGACGAATGGCTCAACAAGGCGATGTTTCATTATCGCTGGTCGTATCCGGACGATCAGGAGAGCGCCGCGCGCCGTTTGACGGACATGCTCTTCGCCGGTGGCGAAGCGCCCGAAGGCGCCGAGCAGGCGATGAAGGCGCGCATGATCGGGCGTCTGCATCATGTCGGCTCGTCGGGCGAAACGGCGCCGGTGATTGAGGCGTCGTTCACGCGCCTGCTGGGCCTGCTCGAAGCGTTGGCGGCGAAGCGCGCCTATCTGCTGGGCGAGCGGCCTTCGATGGCCGATTTCGGGCTCTATGGCCAATTGAAGCAATTGCTTTCCGATCCGACGCCGGGCGCCTTGATCCGCGAGCGCGCGCCCGCTTTGACGCGTTGGATCGAGCGGATGGAAAATCCCAGCACCGGGGGCGCCTTCGCATCGCTGAGCGAGGTGCAGGGAGAGCTCACGCCTCTATTGCGCGATGAAGTGGCGATTACGTATCTGCCTTGGATGGCGGCGAACGCCGAGGCCGTCGCCTCCGACGCGGTGATGGTGAGCGCTGAATTGGGCGGGGCCGGCTTCGCCCAGAAGCCGCAGCGTTACGCAGCCAAAGCACTGGCTGAGCTGCGCCGCAAATACGCTGCCGCCGCCGAAGCGCCCGGGCTTGCGGGCCTGATGGCCGAATGCGGCTGTACGCCGTTCTTGGCCGCCGCTGCGGAATCGGATGACGACGCTGAGGACGAAGGCGAAGATTAAGCGCTAGGCGCGATCGGCCATCGCCGTCGCGCGCTGCGCGCCTGCCGTCGCCGCGCCGGCTTTGGGCGCCGCGACCTCGCCGATCATCGCGCGCAACGCGCTGTAGAGCGGCACGCCATTCGGCAGATCGATCGGTTCTGCCGCAGGACGCGCCACGGCGATGAAGCTATCGACGGCGCGGCGGTAGTGCGGCCAGCCCTCCGCCCCTTCACCATAGCGCGCCCACAGCGAACGCCACTGGCGCTGGAATTGCGCCGCTGATCTTTGCAGCGCCGGCAAATTGGCGTGACCGCGTGCGTCATAGAACAGCATGCCGAGATGGGCGCTGATTTCCCACGGGCTCATCACCACCGGCACGTTGACGGTTTCCAGGTCGAGCTGCGGTGTTTCAGCCGAGGGCGGAATGAGTGCTGCGCTCCAGCCCGGTGTTTGTTGCGGCGTGGGGGGATGCGGCCGCCCTGCGGCGACGTAATTGAAGAAGCGTTCGCCGCCGACAGTATCGACAACGAGGTGGATGCGCTCGTCGTCGTTTTCGTTGAGCACGTTGTGCTGGCGCCAGGTGTCGAAGATCCAGCATTCGCCCGCGGCCATGTTCACTTCGGCGCCGCCGCACAGAAAGCGCACGCTCGGTTGGGTGACGATCGGCACGTGCACGCGCATGCGCTCGATCCAATAATAGCCCTGGTCGGCGTGCTCGGTGACCTCGGCGCGTCCGGAAAGCCGCATCAGCCGGCTGCGGCCCAGAGTGACGCCCAGCGCGGCCATGGTTTGCGTCAGATATGGGCAGCGCTGCAGATGCGGCGTCGGGCCCATCCGCCCGGCGAAGGTTTCGTTGACGGGGTCGCCGTTGACGGCGATCAGCGGCAACATTGAATTGCCCGGAAAGCCCTGCGGATGCGGCCGCCACGGCGCTTCGCCCAGCGCTTTGATCTCGCGCGCGAGCACTTCGGCGTCGAAGCGGATCGGCAATTGGACGAAGGGGTGAGCCAGTCTCATCTGTGCGGAATCGAACACAGGCGGACGCTCCGAACAAGCCCGTTCGGGCGCGGCGGGAACGCGCACAACAGCAAAAAGGGCGCGTCCGGGGGAAGGACGCGCCCTTGGCGTAGGGGCTCGCCGCGCGGCGAGGGGGAGGGGAGTGCCGCGCGGCGAGCGCGAAGCGACGAGGGGATTAGGCCGCTTCGGTTTCGTCGTTGGCTGCGGACTCGACCACTTTCGCCTTAGGCTTCGTGGTGGAGCGCGCATTGATTTGGATCGTGCGGGGCTTTAGCGCCTCCGGCAGCTCGCGCACGAGATCGATCGTCAGCAGGCCGTTCTCGAGCTTCGCGTTATGAACGCGCACATGATCGGCGAGGCCGAAGCGGCGCTCAAAATTGCGCTCGGCGATGCCGCGATGCACGAAGCGCCGGGTTTCCTCGGCCGGCGGCTTGTGACCGGAGACGAGGAGCGTGTTTTGCTTGAACTCGATGGTCAGGTCGTCCTCCGAAAAACCCGCCACGGCGAGCTCGATGCGGAAGCCGTCCTCGGCGGTCTGCTCGATGTTGAACGGGGGATAGCCCGGCGCGCTATCCAGGCGCGCGGCCTGGTCCATCAGATGGGCGATGCGGTCGAATCCCACGAGGGTGCGGTAGAGCGGGCTCAAATCGTTGCTGGCCATAATCATGTCCTCCTCAAAGCGACATATGCTCCCGGCGGGAGCGGCTTACGGGCCGGAGAACGCCCCAAAGGCTGCGTTCCGTGGCCTCAGCGCAGCCTCCGGAAAGCGCCGCGCAGGGTTCAGATGGGGAGGGGCGATGAGCGATCAAGAGGTGCGCTGTTTTGACAAAACCAACGCTCACGGCGTAGCCGCTTGCGCATGAACCGCCTGTCTCGACGCTTCGCCATCGCCGGCTTGGCCGCCGTCGCTTTGGCCGCCTGCGAAGACCGGCCGCGTCCGCCGCAGGGCGCGCGGCGCCGCCGCGAGTCAACGCCCGAGGCGGGTTCGCTGCCTTGGGCCATCGAGGGCCCGTGGCGTCTCGAACCGGAACGCGACACCTGGCGCCATCCACTTGAAACGCTCCAGTTCTGGGGCGTGCAGCCGAACATGACGGTGCTTGAAATTCTGCCGGGACGCGGCTGGTACACATGCATCCTCGCGCCTTTTCTTGCGCGCGGCGGCGGCACGCTGATTGCGGCCGGGTTCGATCCGAACACCGGCTCTATGGCGCAACGCGAAACACAAGCCGATTTCGACGCGCGCTTTCTGCGCGATCAGAATCTCTACGGGCGCGTCGTGCGAACGATTGTGGCTAGCGATTCCGCGCCGATAGCGCCGCCGGCAAGCGTCGATCTCGCGATCCTCACCAACAGCGTGCACACCCTGATGGCGATGGGGCTGGCCGAGCGTGTGTTTCGCGACATTCGCGCCGCGCTGAAGCCGAACGGCGTGTTCGGCGTCGAGCAGCACCGCGCCTCGTCGACCGGCCTGCAGGACCCTTTGGCCGGCTCGGGCTACGTGCAGGAGGCGTACGTGAAGGCGCTGGCGCAGGAGGCTGGTTTCGAATTCGTCGCCGCCACCGACGTCAACGCCAATCCGCGAGACGACCGCGACCATCCGTTCGGGGTTTGGACGCTGCCGCCGACGTTGCGCACGTCGGCGCTAGGCCTGCCGGACGATCCCGACTTCGATAGCGGGCCTTATGCGGAGATCGGCGAAAGCGACCGCATGACGCTGAAATTCCGCCGGCCGGCGGAAGCATCCGCCGCGCCTGCCGCTGCGGCGCCAGCTGCGCCTGCGCCTAGTCCGTGACGCAAGCGTCACTCTTGCAGGCTTCTCGCGGCTGGTGTGTAAGGGGCGTTCAAGAGCAGGCCGGAGGAACACGCCATGACCTATGACGACATTCTCAATCGGTTCAAAAGCGCGGGCGTTTATGTCCCCGGCAAGAAGGTGAAGTTCGACTTTGGCGACGAGGGCAAAATCTATCTGGACGGCGTCGGCAATTCGGTCGGCACCGATGACGCCCCCGCCGACACAACGCTGAAGCTGAAACTGGCCGATTTCGCCGCCATGGCGCAGGGCCAGCTCGATCCGACTGCGGCCTTCATGCAAGGCAAGCTGCGCGTCGAGGGCGACATGGGCGTCGCGATGCAGCTGCAAGGCGTCATGGCGAAGTTGCGGGGCTGAGGCAGGCAGCATGGGGTTCGTGCGCGTCCCCGGCAACGAGGTTCCGGCGGGCGCTGAAGAGCACTGGCTCGAAGGCCGCGGCGGGGTGCGCATCCGTGTGATGACGGCGCCCGCCGCGTCGGCGAATCCGCGCGGGTCGGTCATCGTCGCGCCGGGGCGCACGGAATTCATCGAGAAATATTTCGAGGTCGCGCGCGAATTGCAGCAGCGCGGCTTTGCCGTATTCTGCATCGACTGGCGCGGGCAGGGGCTCTCCGGGCGCGAAGTGCCCAACCCGCTCAAGGGCCATTTCGACAGCTTCGACGATCCGGTGAACGATCTGGCCACGGCGCTCAGATTGCTGGGGCCGAAACTGCCGCGTCCGCACATCGGCTTGGCGCATTCCATGGGCGGGGCGATCATGCTGCGGGCGCTGCAGACGCGCCGCATCGAACTCGACGCGGTGGCGTTCAGCGCGCCGATGTGGGGCATCGCCAATCTGGGCGATATGGCGAAATCCTATGTGCGCTTCATGGCGTCGGTCGGCGCCGGCGGCCAATTTGCGCCGGGCGTTGAACAGAAATGGCGGCGCGAGAACTTCAAGCGCAA
The DNA here is from genome assembly GCA_050185805.1 of Hyphomonadaceae bacterium. Classification (GTDB taxonomy): domain Bacteria; phylum Pseudomonadota; class Alphaproteobacteria; order Caulobacterales; family Aquidulcibacteraceae; genus Vitreimonas. Next base: position 7,677 of record JBFWZB010000042.1, on the reverse strand, counting down.
CCCGGTGACGAGCGACAAGGAACGCCATGCCCGCAGCCAAGGCTTGATCGCCGAAGAGCCGCGCCTGGCGCTGGCCGGCCCCACGATCGGCTGGGTCGCCGCGGCGTCGGACGCCACCGAAGGTTTTCGTCAGCCCAATGCGTTCGCGCACGTGCGCATCCCGATGCTGATCGTCACCGCGGCGGCTGAGCAATTGGTCGATAACCGCACCCACGATCAGGTCGTCGCCACCCTGCCGGACGCGCGCCACGTGACGGTGGAGGGCGCCAAGCACGAGATATTGATGGAGCGCGACGATTACCGCGCGCAATTCTGGACCGCGTTCGACGAACTGGCTGATCGGGTCGCGCCCAGGCAATAGACGGAGGCCGTCATGGCCGAACGTGTTCTGGTCACTGGCGGCACCGGCTTCGTCGGCGCGCATTGCATCCTTCAATTGCTGGAGCAGGGCTACGATGTGCGCACCACGGTGCGCTCGCTGGCGCGCGAAGGCGACGTGCGCGCCATGCTCAAAGTGGGCGGCGCCGAGCCGGGCTCGCGCCTCACCTTCGCCGCCGCTGATTTGACCAAGGACGCAGGCTGGCCCGAAGCGGTCGCCGATTGCGCCTTCGTGCTCCACGTCGCCTCGCCGTTCCCGCCAAACGTGCCACGTCACGAGGACGAACTGATCGTGCCGGCCCGGGAGGGCGCGCTGCGGGCGCTGCGCGCCGCGCGCGACGCCGGCGTCAAGCGCGTCGTGCTCACCTCGTCCTTCGCCGCCATCGGCTACGGACACGTCAATCCGAACCAGCGCTTCGACGAGACGTTCTGGACCAATGTGAATGGGACGGGCGTTAGTGCGTATGTGAAATCGAAAACCATCGCCGAACGCGCGGCATGGGATTTCATCGCCAACGAGGGCGGTGCGCTTGAGCTGTCGGTGGTGAATCCAGTGGGCATCTTCGGTCCGGTGCTCGGGCCGGACTATTCGACCTCCATCCTCTTGGTGCAGCGCCTTCTCGATGGGGCGATGCCGGGCTGCCCGCGCCTCGCCTTCGGCGCTGTCGATGTGCGCGACGTAGCGAGCCTGCACCTGTTGGCGATGACGCGGCCCGAAGCCAAGGGCGAGCGCTTCCTGGCGCTGTCGGGCGAGTTCATGAAAATCAGTGAGATCGCCGCCGCGCTGAAGGCGCGGCTTGGGCCGGCAGGCGCGAGAATTCCGACCAAAGACCTTCCGGATTGGATGCTGCATCTGGCGGCGCTCGGCGATCCCGCCGTGCGCCAGCTCTTGCCCGAACTCGGCAAATACAAGAACGGCACGGGCGAGAAAGCGCAGCGGGTGTTGGGATGGGCGCCGATCTCGCCGGAGGATTCGCTGGTGGCGTCGGCCGAGAGCCTGATGCGCCTTGGCCTCTTGAAGAGCGCCCCGCGTGCGGCGTGAGCCTGTCGAAATCCAACGGCCGCGCGCGTCATGGCGCTGACGGCGCATGGCGCGCCTATGGAGTGAAGCTATGCGCTACCTGCTCTTGATCCACGCTGACGAAGCCGGCTGGAACGCACTGTCGCCGGAACAAATGTCGGAAGCGATGGGCGCCTATTTCGCCTACTCGGAAGCGCTGGCGAAATCGGGCAAGCTTGTGAGCGCCGACGAGTTGCAGCCAAACGATACGGCCAAGTGCGTGCGCGTGCGCGACGGCAAGACCGGCGTCGTTGACGGTCCCTTCGCCGACACGAAGGAGACTGTCGGCGGCTATTATCTGATCGAAGCGGAAACTGAAGCCGAGGCGCTCGATTGGGCCGCGAAATGCCCGGGCGCCCATCATGGCGTGATCGAGGTCCGCCCCGTCGTCGTGCGGTGAAGCCGAGCGCTCTGGCCGAACGCGTCGCGCGCGAGAGCTATGGGCGCCTGCTTGCTTTGCTTGCCGCGCGCACGCGCGATGTGGCCGCAGCCGAAGATGCGCTGGCGGAGGCGTTCGCCGCCGCGCTGACGGCCTGGCCGCGCATCGGCGCGCCGGATAATCCGGAGGCGTGGCTGTTCGCCGCCGCCAAGCGCAAGCTGATTGACGCGGCGCGGCGGGCTCGGACGGCCGCCGCGGGCGAGGCGGAAATCCTGCGCGGGATCGCTGAAATGGAGGCGGAGATGGCGGCGGACGGCGCGCCGGATCGCCGCCTGGGCCTCATGTTCGCCTGCGCGCATCCCGCGATCGAGGAAAGCGTGCGCACGCCGCTAATGCTGCAAGCGGTGCTGGGCTTCTCCGCCGAGCGCATCGCCTCGGCCTTTCTCGTCGAACCCGGCGCGATGGGGCAGCGGCTGGTGCGGGCGAAGAAAAAGATCAAGGAAAGCGGCGCGTCGTTCGACGTGCCCGAACCTTCTGCGTGGGGCGAGCGTTTCGGCGCCGTGCTGCAAGCGATCTATGCCGCATACGGCGCTGGCTGGAGCGATCCCCTTGGCGCCGATCCCGAACGGCGTGGATTGGCGGAGGAGGCGATCTGGCTTGGGCGTGTGCTTGTGCAGCAATTGCCGGACGAGCCCGAAGTCTTAGGTATGCTCGCCCTGATGCTGCACCTGGAAGCGCGACGTCCCGCGCGGCGCGATGCGAACGGCGAATATGTGCCGCTCGACCAGCAGGATGTGACCTTGTGGCGGCGCGACCTCATCGACGAAGCCGAGCGCACGCTGCGCAAAGCCAGCGCCGCGCAGCGGCCCGGCCGCTTCCAACTTGAAGCGGCGGTGCAATCGGCGCATGCGGCGCGCGTGTGGCGCGGCGATGCCGACTGGCATGCGATCGTGCTGCTCTATGAGGCGCTGTCGATGCTGACCGGCTCGCCGGTGGCGCGGCTCAATGCGGCGGCGGCGTTGGCGCGGCGCGATGGCCCGGAGGCAGGCCTCGCCGCCGCCGAGCACGCGGCCGCTGCGCAGCCGGAATTGCGATCCTATCAGCCCTATTGGGCGCTGATCGCTGACCTGTGCGCCAAATTGGGACGTGCCGAAGCGGCGCATGCGGCCTACGCCGAGGCCATTGCCCGCGAACGCGACCCAGCGATCATTCGCTTCCTCAGCGCTCGGCGCGCAGCGCTCTAGCGATAGGCGCGCGCCAATTCGCGCCGCGCCGCTTCGAGTTCGGCGCGAAAGTTCGCTTCGCCGTGCAGGCGCGCGACGACGGCGGCGGCGATCAAGCGCGAGGCCTCGATGTCGCTCGGAAAATGATAGCCGCAGACGACGCGGCTATCGCCGAAATCGCGTCCGCGCTGCAGCAGCGCGTCGGCGCGCGCGGGGAGCAGCTCCGCCATCACCAGACCCCAAGCCCAGCCGATCGCGGCGTGGCCGGAAGGGTATGAGCTGTCCTGCGCGACGGATTCGGTCGGCGGGTCGCAGCGGGCCACGCTCGGATCGGACAGGAAAGGCCGGCGCCGGTTGGCGGCCTCTTTCGCGGTGTTCACCGAAGGTCCGAGAGCGGCGCGCAGCGAGGCAAACATGCGCGCTGTTTGCGGCAGCCGCGTCTCGGTGAATTGATCGCCCATCACCGGCGCCAGCGCGCGCCACGGCGAGGCCTCCTGATCGGCACGCGCCTGCGTCAGGCGCGCCTCGGTGACATTCGGGCGCATGCTCAGGCGATCGGCGGCGTCGCGCGCGGAACCGGCGGCTGGCGCGTCGCCGGCGAGCGCCGCGCCATTGATCAGCGGCGCCTGCTGCGCTGAGGCGGCGGCCGGAAGGGCGACTAGAGCCGCCGCGAGCACAAATTGCCGAAACATCATGGTCGCTCCACCCGAACTTATGGACGCTCGCGTAGACGGTGCGCGCCGAAGACCCTAGAGCCTTTCGGCAGATAGCGGGAGGCGCGGCGCGCGCGCCGGCTTCCCATAGGCGGGCTCTATGGATCGGGTTCGTAGAACCGATTGGGCCGCCCGGCGCCGAAGCGCTAATCGACACGCACAGGAGGAACTCTGATGGCCGACGGAACCGATTCAAAATGCCCCGTGCCGCATGGACGGGCGCGCACCAATCGCGATTGGTGGCCCAATCAAGTCAATGTCAGCGTGCTGCATCAGAACACGCCCGAATCGGACCCGATGGGTCCGACGTTCGACTACGCCAAGGCGTTCGACAGCCTCGACCTCGATGCGGTGATCAAAGATCTCCGTGCGCTCATGACCGACAGCCAAGAATGGTGGCCGGCTGATTACGGCCATTACGGTCCGTTCTTCATCCGTATGGCGTGGCACGCCGCTGGCACGTATCGCGTCGGCGACGGACGCGGCGGCGGCGGGCGCGGCCAGCAGCGGTTTGCGCCGCTGAATTCCTGGCCGGATAACGGCAATCTCGACAAAGCGCGCCGCTTGCTGTGGCCGATCAAACAGAAATACGGCGCGAAGCTCTCGTGGGCCGATCTGCTCATCCTCACCGGCAACGTCGCCATCGAATCCATGGGCGGCCCGGTGTTCGGGTTTGGCGGCGGCCGAGCCGATGTTTGGGAGCCCGAAAATCACGTCAATTGGGGCGCCGAAGAAGCGTGGCTTGCCGACAGCAAATCGCCGAACACGCGCTATTCCGGCGAGCGCCAACTGCATGGCAATCTCGGCGCCGTGCAGATGGGCCTGATCTACGTCAATCCGCAGGGCCCGGACGCGAACCCTGATCCGGTCGCTTCCGCCCGCGACATTCGTGAAACCTTCGCGCGCATGGCGATGAACGACGAAGAGACGGTCGCGCTCGTGGCAGGCGGTCACACCTTCGGCAAGGCGCACGGCGCCGGTCCGGAAAGCCACGTCGGCAAGGAGCCGGAAGCCGCCGACATGGAGCTTCAAGGTCTCGGCTGGATTTCGACTTTCGAAAGCGGCATGGCCGGCCACACCATCACCTCCGGCATCGAGGGTGCGTGGAAGCCGAACCCCACCAAATGGGACATGGGCTATCTGGACACGCTGTTCGGCTTCGAGTGGGAGCTCACCAAATCGCCGGCTGGCGCGCATCAATGGAAGCCGAAGGGCGACGGCGGCCGCGTAGTCGAGGATGCGTTCGATCCCAACAAGAAGCACCAGCCGATGATGACGACGGCGGACCTCGCGTTGCGCTTCGATCCTGAATACGAGAAGATCGCGCGCCGCTTCCACAAGAATCCGGCCGAGTTCGCCGATGCGTTCGCCCGGGCGTGGTTCAAACTCACGCACCGCGACATGGGTCCGAAGGTTCTCTATCGCGGCAAGTACGTGCCGAGAGAGACGCTGATCTGGCAGGATCCGATCTCGGGCGCGCCCAGCAGCATCGATGCAAACGATGCCGACGCGCTGAAGGCCAAGATCGCCGCGTCCGGCCTCACGGCGCGCGAACTGGTAGAAACCGCCTGGGCGTCGGCCTCGACTTATCGGGGCTCCGATCGCCGCGGCGGCGCCAACGGCGCGCGCATCCGTCTCGCGCCGATGAAGGATTGGGAGGTCAACAAGCCCGCGCAACTCTCAAAGGTGCTGTCGAAGCTCGAAGGCATTCAGAAGGAGTTCAATGCCGGCGCGAAGAAGGTCTCGATGGCCGACCTCATCGTGCTAGGCGGCGCGGTTGGCGTTGAGAAAGCGGCCAAGGACGGCGGCTACGACGTGAAAGTGCCGTTCACGCCGGGCCGCGCCGACGCGACGCAAGAGGAAACCGAAGTCCATTCCTTCGACTATCTCAATCCGAAGGCGGACGGCTTCCGCAACTACACGCGCGCACCGATCATGCCGATCGAAGACCATCTGGTCGATCGCGCGCAATTGCTGGAGCTCTCGGCGCCGGAACTAACGGTGCTGATCGGCGGCTTGCGCGCGCTGCAAGTCGGCGACGACAAGCTCGGCGTGCTCACCAATCGTCCGGGCCAGCTGACCAACGATTTCTTCGTCAACCTGCTCGACATGAGCGTGCAGTGGAAGGGTGTGAATGGCAGCCAAGACGTGTTCGAAGCGCGCGACCGCAAGAGCGGGCAGGTCAAGTGGACCGGCACGCGGGCGGATCTGATCTTCGGCTCGCACTCGCAGCTGCGCGCGCTGGCCGAGGTCTATGGCGCCAACGACGCCAAGGAGAAGTTCGTGAAGGACTTCGTCAAAGCGTGGGCGAAGGTGATGGAGCTCGATCGCTTCGATCTGCGCCAGCCGCCATCGACCGGCGCGCACTAAGCCTGCGCTCATATCCGCATTGGAACGAGGGCGGCGCCGTCTGGCGCCGCCCTTTTTCTTAACGGCGCGGTGGCGACCAATCGCTTATTTCCCGATACGTGGAGCTGCCGAAGGCATAGCCGGCGCCGCCCTCCAGATGCTGCTTCAGGCCAATCAGGAAATACGCCCATTGCGTGCTGCAATGATGCATGAGTTCCGTTTGTTCGCGCCAATCTGCATGCGTGAAGACGATCGCAGTTTCGTTTCCTTGTTCGACGAGTTGGATCGCGATCGAAGTTCCAATCCAATCGTCGGGACCACCGGTGCAGCGCCACAGAACGCGGTTCGGGTGTTCGGAGGTCAGCACATCGAAGCTTGGGCCTGTGTTCGGAAAGCGAAACGTCAGCGCTCCGCCCGGAAGGGGGTTGCCCTCCAGGTGCGTGGTCCACCACGAAGCTAAGCCTTTGAGGGTGGTGAAGGCTTCCAGCGCCGTTGCAGCAGGGGCCCGCACGCCAATGCGATGAACAATGTCTGACATGGGTGTCATTCTCGCACGAGCGCATCGTATTGTTTGGCGCCAGATTGCTGTGGGCCCTGGCGCCAGCCGCGCCCCTCCGCTGCGACCGGAACCGCCGACATCTGGCGATCGTTTGAGCCAGGCGGCGCGGCGCAGCGAGCGTGGCGCGGATCGCTGGACATGCTAATCGGCTTGCCGATCCCGAAGGAAAGGGCGCGTGATGCATAAGAACACGGTTTGCCTTTGGTTCGAACGCGACGGCGAGGAGGCGGCGCGGTTCTACGCCGAGGTGTTTCCCAACAGCGCGGTGGGCAAGGTGCAGTATGCGCCGGCTGATTTTCCAGGCGGCGGCAAGGAAGGCCAAGCGCTGGTGGTGGAATTCACCGTCTGCGGAATTCCGTGCATGGCCCTCAATGGCGGACCGGCGTTCAAGCAAACCGAAGCCTTCTCGTTTCAGATCGAGACCGACGATCAAGCCGAAACCGACCGTTATTGGAATGCGATCGTCGGCAATGGGGGCCAGGAAAGCGAATGCGGTTGGTGCAAGGACAAGTGGGGCGTGTCGTGGCAGATTGCGCCGCGCACCTTGAACGAGGCGATGGCGGCGGGCGGCGCTGAAGCTAAGCGCGCGTTCGACGCCATGATGACGATGAAGAAGATCGACGTCGCCAAGATCGACGCCGCGCGCCGCGGCTAGTGCGTGTCGCCGGCAGGCTTGGACGCCTGGCGCGACCACGGCTGGCGCGGGCCGTTCAGATCGCGCGTCCACATGTAACAACCGCCGCCGGAATGCCCCAGGCCGCCGTCGCACGAATCCATTTCGAAGCAGGCGCGCTCGGTATCGAGGTCTGGCCTGTGCACCCAGCCCGCGCCTTCGTTGCTCAGCCAATAGCAGGCGAATTGCGCGTCCGCACGGCTCATGCTCTCGCTTGGCGGGATGCTCACGCAAGCCGCCAAACCCATGATCAAGCTTGCCGCCGCCGCTGCAATGAATCGCGCACCCATGAACCGAGCCTCCGAAGGCTAGCTCAAGGCTGCGTCGCAGGGGAAGTCAATCG
>JBFWZB010000041.1:4702-24310 GCA_050185805.1 Hyphomonadaceae bacterium | reverse complement strand
AGCGCCTGAAAGCGCGCCGATATCAAACGGCGTGAGTCCATCGGCGTCCTCAATGGCGATCAGGGCATCGGGCGCATGAAGGGCAAAGTCGCGGACGGTGAAGATCTGGTTCCACTCCACTGCGAACAACCCCACGCCGCCGGCGACAGCGGCCACGAAGGCGATGCCGCCAAACGCGCCAACGCGATCCAGGCGACTGACATGCAAGCCCACGATGCCGAACAGCATGAGCAAGGCCGCCGCAGAGGCTATGCTCTGGCGTACGAGAAACACCTGCGAAGCCGCGATGTCGGCGAAAGAACCTTGCGGCAGCATCGGCGTGAGAACGGCGTTGATGCCAATGGTGAGGAGCGCGGCGAGACAAAGCGCTAAACCGGTCCACCAGGAGAATGCGGCCATGTGCTGCCCCTTTATCGGCAGCATCGCCCGCGCGACGATCGCGTCAACAGCCAAGCGATGGCCGTCAGCTCACGCGACTAATCACCCTTCGAACACGCAAAGTGGCGCCATGCGCGGCGCCATCCAATTTCCGCGCAAGCGCGATCCCGCCGCTCACGGCGCCGCCGCCGGCGCCTTCGCCCATTTCGGCGCTAGCGGACCCAACTGCCTGAACATTGCGGTCACCGTGTCGCGCGCCTTCGCATCCTGCTCGGCGAGGTGACGTTCTTCAGCGATGATGTGATCGGCGATCATGTCTGCGATTTCAGGCTGATCGAAGTACGTGGTGTGGATCAGGCTGTCCCAGGTCATGGCGTCGACGGCGAGCGCTTCCATTGCCTCGTTGCTGTCGGCGCTCACCGAAAACAAAGCCCAACGATATTTCTCCAGCAGCGCATCGGCGGCGCCGCGCGCGCCGTGCTGCATCCGCTGTGCGACCTCGCCATCCAGCGCGATGCAATGCGCGCCATGGCAATGTGATTGCGTCGCGACGTCGCCGATGCGTTCGTCACCGTCGCGTCCGAACGCCATGCCCCGCAGCGCGTTAGAGACGATGCCATTGCCGACGCCGCGCAAGCCCAGTTCAAGGAACAGGCCGAAAACGATCAGCCGCGCGAACAGATAAACCACCGCGAAGATGATCGGCATGCCGACAATGCCCGCGGTGACGAGCAGCAATCCGATCTGGTCCGGCGTCACCTCCAACGTCGAATAAAGCGACGGATAGAGATAATCCCAGAGTTCCGGCATCCAGCGTGGAGCGAAAAACGCCTGCTGAAACCAATCGGGAAACTCAACCCCCACTACACCCGCCGCAAGCATAACGAGCCCGATCGCAGCCACCCAAACGGCGGTTTGTACGCCCCAGACGATCCCCGCCGTGCGCGAGCCGCGCCAGAAGCTGCCGCGCGGAAACGCTTCGAACGGCAATTTTTCCACGCGCTGCAGGAAGGAGATGGCTTCGTCGTTCGGATGCCAGATGGAGCAAACATTGGCGTTGGCGTTCTTTTTGCGCCGCAGGCGGACGATGCGCGCAACGCCGCTGAACGCTACACGATAGACGAAGAAGAGCGCGACTAGGCCCGCCAATGCGCCGCCAAGCCAGTAAGGGAGCCACGGCTTCAGCGCCTGCGCGTCTTGGAAGCGCCCCTGCGCATAGGTTTCGCGCAGGCGGGGTTCCAACCAAGCCGATGCGTTCGCTTCGGCAAGCCACTGATCGTAACTCATCCGCGTGTCGTCGATCTGCGCCAACATGAAGAGCGCGATGCCAAGCAGCACGACCGTGCTGATGAAGGCCATGATCAGGAACGCTGCGCCGCCGAGCGCCTCACCTGTTGTCAGGCTGCTGCGGAAGAATGGCGTGCCTACCGTGGTGACGCTGGCGATGCGGTCGCGGCTCGGGAAGATCGACGCCGGATTCAGCAGAAAATCGAACCAGTTGAAGCGCGGCCGCCAGCGCAGTAGGCGCGCGGATTCGTTGACGACATTGCCGCCGTGCGAATGGCCGACGAGGTGCACCGCCCCGCGCGTGCGCGTCTTGCGGCGAATGCCCTTGGCGAGGTCGGCAGAGGCTTTTTCGCGCGCCCGCGCCGAATTGGCGCCGCTCCAGAGAAACGGATCGATCTCCGCACTGAGGCCCGCCGCCGCCAGCCGCTCCTGCAACCGCGCGACGAAGGCGGAGCGCGTCTGGAACCATTTCTCGCCGTCCGGTCCGGCGGCTGTATCGCCCGTGCCATGCACTGTGACGATCGTGACCTTTTCGGCTCCATCGCGCGCCCTCCCCGCAGTGAGACTGCAACGGCGGGCCGGCGCCACACAAGCCGAGCCTCCCCAAAGGCGCGCCGCGTCTTGGAGAAGCCGCCCCGGAGCGCTACATTTGCGCCATGGGATTCTGGATCGGCATTGTCATCTCCGTCCTGATCATCGTCGGCGCCTCCGTCATCGTCGGATCGGCGCTCAACCGGCGCGGGCTGACGCGCCGCCAGCATAAGCAGGTGACGATGGCCAAGGCGTCGGGCGCGTTTCGGCATCGCAAGTCGAACCGATGAGCGCGCGCCCCGCAGCCGCGCTGCCTGAGGACAAGGCCGCGCGCTACGAAGCCGCACGCAAGGAAATCGCCGCCGTCATCGCCGGCGAGCCATCGCGCATCGCCCGCTACGCCAGCGCCGCGTCGTTGCTGACGCAAGCGTTTCCCGAGAGCTATTTCTGGTGCGGCTTTTACCTGGTCGACGACGCCAAGGCCGATGAACTCGTCGTCGGCCCTTACCAGGGCACGCTCGGCTGTTTGCGCATACCGTTCGGCAAGGGCGTTTGCGGCGCCGCCGCCGCGCAGCGCCAAACCATCGTCGTCGCCGACGTGCACGCCTTTCCCGGGCACATCGCTTGCGATAGCCGCTCCAATTCCGAGATCGTCGTCCCCGTGTTCGACTCGACCGGCGCGCTCGCGGCCGTGCTCGACGTCGATTCCACCGCGCTCAATGCGTTTGACGCAGCCGACGCAGCGGGGCTCGAGCGCATCTGCGCCGACCTGCTGACGCTGCCCTAATTCAGCTCTTCGGCGCGATGCGTTGGCGTCGGTCCGAACGAAAGCGGCGTCGATTCCGCATCCTCTGCTTCGGCCTCTGCAGCAGGCGGCGTTGAGCGCGGCAACGGCGTCGCCCGCCGCGCAAACGCTGAGAGACCCGGCGCTACGCCCGCGCCGTCGAGCACGTCCATGCGCACGCCCTCGAACGCCGCGCCGACCGGCTCAACGCGCCCGCCCAAACATTCTCCGAGAAAATGTTCGGCGACGGTGAGAAACGCGAGCCGGTCTTGCGGACGCGCCAGCGCGCGCCCGGCGTCAGGGAAGTTGATGTACGTGAAAGGCAGCCGGCGGGAGCGTAGCGCCTGCGCCAGCTGATCGGTGTCCGCGCGGGAGGCCAGCGGATCGCGTCCCCCGATCGCCAGCAAGAGCGGCGCTTGAATGGCGCGCGCGCTGTTGAGCGGTGAGCGATCGCGCAACGCTTCGCGCCCCTCTGGCGTCGCTGTATCGCCGACTCGCAAAGCTAGCGCGTCGCGGAACGCGCTCCAGTTTGCCGGCGGCGCCTCCAACATCGTGCTCAAATCGACGATGCCGCCGTAAGAGATGCCGCAGCGAAACCGATCTGGCGCGAACGCTAGCGCCGCCAGCGCAGCGTACCCGCCATAGGACTGGCCCATGATCGCGACCCGGTCGGAGCGCGCCACGCCCTGCTCCACCGCCCATTGCACAGCGTCGAGCAAATCCTCCTGCATGCGCCCGCCCCATTCGGCATTGCCGGCGTTGAGGAAGGCTTTGCCTAAACCGGTCGAGCCGCGGAAGTTCACGCTGAGCGCCGCATAGCCGCGATTGGCGAGCCATTGATGCAAGGCGTTGTAACCGTAGGAATCGCGCGACCAAGGCCCATCATGCGGCAGCACGACGAGCGGCGTCGGCGTATCGGGGCGGGTATCGCGGTTCGCATCCGAACCGGCCGGCAGCGTCAGATATGAAACCAGCGTGAGGCCATCGCGCGCCTCGATCTCGACCGGCGTCATCGGCTGCAACGCAGCCTCCGCCAAAGCTGGCCGATGCCGGAACAGCAACGTCAGCCGGCGATTGTTGCGGTCGCTGCGGTCGTAGAGATACGAGCGTTCCGGATTGGTCGGCCCCGCTTCAACGACAATCCAGCGTGAATCGTCGAGACTGCGCGACACAACGCTCGGGTCGCCGATCATGGATTGGTCGAGGAAGTCGAGATCGGCTTGCGCGTCGGCATCGAGCGCGCGCCAATCCGGCCGCAGGTAGTCGGCGGCGAACGCTTCCGGCGCGTGCGTGCCCGGATCGAGCCACACATCAACGACATCCGCTTGCGGGCTTTCGCCCAGCACTGTTTTCACGCCTGTCACAGCGTCAACGCGCACGAGCGCCGCACGGTCGCGCCCGGTTGAATCCAGCATGAGGAAGGACGCGCCGCCCGCCTCGAACGCAATCGGCCGCGAACTTACGGCGTCCTCGAACGGAATGTTGAACAAGCTCGACCAGCGTCCATTCTCGCCGCGCGACATGACGGCAAGGCCGCCATCTTCCAGTGCAGCCAAGCCAAGCCGAAGGCGATTGTCGCGATCGACCAAGAAGCGCGAGAATCGCGGCGCCGCAGCGCTCTGCACGTTGCGATGCACCAGCGTCAGCGAGCCTGTGTTGATGTCGGCGCGGAAAACGTCCGGCCATTGCCGGTCGCGCTGATTGAGCGTGATGATGACGCCAGTGGGATCGCTTGGGCTGACGCCCAATATCTCGGCGCGCGCGCCTTCCGGCGAGAGCGCGCGCGGTTCGCCGCCGGCGGCGGGCGCCGCGAACACTTGCGTGTTCTCATCGCCAGTGTCGCGCACGTAGATGAGCGAGGCGCCATCGTGCGCCCACAAATATTCGCGTACCCCATAATCCTGATCGTCAGTTACGGGCCGTGGCTCATCGAGCCCGGTCGCAGCGACCACCCAGAGATTGAGCGTGCCGTCACGGGGGGCGAGGAAGGCGATCCGGTCGCCGCGCGGCGAAATCTGGGCATCCTGGCGAACGGGGTCCCCAAAAAGGTCGGCGCGGGCGATCAAGGGCGGCAGTTCCGGGGCGGGCTCCGGCGCGCGCGCGCCGATGCGGCCGCAGGCGGCAATACCCCCTGCAAGCCACAGAGCGACCGCCGCCCTGGCCAAAAACCTGTGCCTTACGTACCCCACGTCCCAACCTTACAGGGCCGTCATAGTGCAGCCAACGTCCATCACTGACAGGGAATTCACCTTTGCGGCATGGTTTAGGCAGGGGGCGCCATTCGTCTGCCAGGGCTGTGGAGACGCCGCATTTCGCGTCGTTTTGACACCTCCGGCGACGCCCCTTATCTCACCTGCGCTTTGGCCCCATCGACTCGCACCCCCGCCTCCGCCGCAACCGGCGCGCTCGTTCTCGCCGACGGATCGGTGTTTTTCGGGGAGGGATTGGGCGCCGTGGGCGAGGCGGTCGGCGAGGTCTGCTTCAACACCGCGATGACCGGCTACCAGGAGATTCTGACCGATCCTTCCTACGCCGCTCAGATCGTCGCCTTCACCTTCCCACATGTCGGCAATGTCGGGACCAATGACGAAGACCTCGAAACCTCGTCGCCGGCGGCGGCGGCCGCGGCGCGCGGCGCGATTTTCCGCGCGCGTCCGACGCCGCCCTCAAACTGGCGCGCCACCGACGACCTCGATTCCTGGCTGAAGAAGCGCAACGTGATCGCCCTCGCCGGACTCGACACCCGCGCGCTCACCAAGCGCATTCGCGAGCATGGCATGCCGAACGGCGTGATTGCCCACGCACCCGACGGCAAGTTCGACCTGGACGCCCTTAAAGCGCGTGCGCGCGATTGGCCCGGCCTGGTCGGGCTCGATCTCGCCAAGGATGTCACGACAGCGCAGAGCTATGTCGTCAGCGAAGGCCGTTGGCGCTGGCCCGTGGGCTTTCTCGAAACCGAGAACCCGCGCTTCACCGTCGTCGTCATGGATTACGGCGTGAAGCGAAACATCCTGCGCGCGCTCGGCGATGTCGGCGCCAAAACGATCGTGCTGCCGGCGAGCGCGACAGCGGAAGAAGCGCTTGCGCACAAGCCGGACGGCATCTTGCTTTCCAATGGCCCCGGCGATCCGGCCGCGACCGGAGCGTACGCCGCGCCTGAAATCCGCAAGATGATCGACAGCGGCACGCCGGTCATGGGCGTGTGCCTTGGCCACCAAATGCTCGGCCTCGCGCTGGGCGCGCAAACGCTGAAGATGCCGCAAGGCCATCACGGCGCGAACCATCCGGTGAAGGACGTCACCACCGGCAAAGTTGAGATCGTGTCGATGAACCATGGCTTCGCCATCGACACGGCCACGCTGCCGCAAGGCGTGAAGGAAACGCACGTTTCACTGTTTGACGGCTCCAATTGCGGCATCGAGCTTGAGGGCAAGCCGGTGTTTTCGGTCCAGTATCACCCCGAAGCCTCGCCCGGGCCGCAGGACAGCCATTACCTGTTTGAGCGTTTCGCCGGGGCCATGGCGAAAAAACGCAGCGCCGCCTAGCCGCCTTTCGCGTCCCAGAAAGCGATTGATCTTGGCGAAGCCCCCGGCCGCGCCTGATGATGCGGTCAACGCGAATCCACGCGGGGGCGTCGATGCAAATTCTCGATACGCAAGGTCTTCAGGCCGTCGGCTGGAGCGGCTTTCTCGATTGGCCTTATTTGCTTGAATCGCTCGCGGCTCTCGCACTCGCCACCGCGCTCGGCGCGCTGATCGCGTTTCACCCCACCGCGCGCCGCTCCATCGACACGCTCGAAGAAGCGGAGATGCCGAAAGTCTACATCATGTACGCGCTGGTCGGCGCCGTGGTGGGCGCGCTGGTGCTCGAATACGGCATCGTCGTCGGCTTCATCGTTTTCGGCCTTGGCGGCCTCATGCGCTTCCGCACCGACACCGCAAACACCCGCGACACCGGCCGGCTCATTATCGTCACGCTGCTCGGCCTCATCAGCGGCCTCAACCTTCCGCACTACGCTGTGCTCTCCGCACTGTTCGCGTGGGTCGTCATCTACGTGTTCGACGGCCACCCAGTGTGCAGCCTCGAGGTCGAGGAAATTCCCAAAGGCCGCGTGAAGGAGGCATCGGAGAGCTATCGCGGCGTTCTGGCTGCCTTGGGCTGCACAATCATCAGCGAGGACAAATCCTTCTCCAAGAGCAAGATCGATTACGTGTTTCGCGCGCCGCGCAATTCGACGCAAGCCGGCCTGCACGCCGCCTTGTGCGAACGCGTGCCCGCCGACCTGCGCGGCGAAATCAATTGGGAAGTGGAATAGCCCCGCTTAGCGCGCCATCTCATACATGAAATCGATGAAGCTCATCACCGCGCCGTCGATACCCATCACGCGCGGATTAGCGCTCTCGATGACGAAATATTCGTCCGGCGCATGTTGGGCGCCGCCATGGCCCAAGCCGAATTGCGCGGCAGCCAGGCTGACGGGCGCCGCCGTGAAGGTCGCGCCCGGCCATGAACCCGCCAGCCGCGGATTGAGCGCCGTCGGCACGCGCAGGCGCCGCAGCAACGCGACCTGGGCCTGCACGATGCGGCTGTTCTCCGCGGTTTCCGTCGGGTCGTATCCGCCGGTGAAATTGATCTGAATGTCGTTGAAGCCGCGCGCATCGAGATGCGCCCGGAGCTTCGCCTCGCATTCGGCGCGCGTCTGGTTCGGCACCAGGCGAAAGTCGAGCTTCGCCGTCCCGCTGCCCGGCAGAATGGTCATGCCGCCTGGGCCGGTATAACCCGCGACCAGACCCTCGATGTTCACGGTCGGCTGCGAGGCCAGCCGCTCCAGCGCCGGCTGCCAGGCCAGATCGTCGATGAAACGCGCGACGCCATTGCGCGCCTTCCATTGCTCCTCGCTCTGGTTGCGCGCCGATTGTGCGATCAGCTCGCGCTCGCGCGCCGTCAGCGGGCGAACATTATCGAACCAATTGTCGATGGCCGGGGTGTTGCCGTCGGGCGTCACCAGTGTCTGTAACGCCGACACCAAGCGCCACACCGGAGAATCGACCATGGCCTTGTTGGACGAGTGGATGTCGCGTACCGGCCCGCGCCCCCAGCGTTCGCCGCTCGCCACCAATTCGCACTCGATGATGCCCTTGGCGCCCAGATTGATGGTGAAGCCGCCAGTGACTGGGTCTTGCCAGCCGACCGGAATAAACACGCCGTCGCACCGGCGCAGCGCTTCAAGCACGTCGGGCCGCTGCACGATCTCATGGAAGTTCGGGCTGCCGATTTCCTCTTCGCCTTCGGCCACCAGCACAAGATTGACCGGCGGCGTGCGGCCCGCGCCGCGGATCGCGTGCAGCGCCGCCAGGAACGCACCCTCCGGCCCCTTTTGGTTCACCGCGCCGCGTCCGATCATCACTTGGCCGAACGGCTCGCGCTCGACGATGGCGGCCTCCAGCGGCGGCGACGACCATTCCGCCGGATTGAATTGCTTGACGTCGTACATGAAGTAGACGCCAAGCGTGCGCGGCGCGCCGACATCCCACGTTGCGAACACGCCGGGATGGCCGCTCGTCTGCACGATTTCGCTGTGGGTGAAGCCGGCTTCGTCGGCCAGACGCTGCATGTACGCGGCGCCTTCCTGCATGTTGAGGTTTTCCGCCGCGATCGAGGGAAAGCGTATCCAATCCTGAATTCGGGCGATGGTTTCGGCGCGTTGCGCTTCGACCACGCGCTGGAAAGTACCGCGGCTCGGGGTCCTGGCTTCCGCCAGGCCCGGCGCCATAAGAAACGGCGCCGCCGCCGCCGCTCCCTGCACCACGCCGCGCCGGCTCGGCGTGTTTTTCCCGTCTTCGTTTGTCATGCTGGAACCCCCACTCTTTGCGCCGAAGGGTAGCCGCCAAGCGCTTGAGCGCAAGCGGGCCGGCAATTTATAGAAGCACCATGAGCGAGGATTTCGCGGCTCTGACCGCGCGGCTCGAGCGCGAATCCGCTGCGGGCGATGGCGCAGCAACCGCAAGGCGTGCGCACCTTCTGGCGGCCGGCCTCACAGGTCCGGCCGATTGGGACGCCGCTTTGGCGCTTCTACGCAAGGCCGGCGCGCAAGGCGACGTGCGCGCGGCCAAGGAAGCCGAACTCATCCGCGGCGGACATCTCGACGTCGCCACCGCGATCCGCGCCTTCGTCGCGCCACGGCCCTTGCGCGAAGCACACGCGAGCCCGCGTATCGCCGCCATCCCCGATTTCATGTCCCCTGCCGAGTGCGCGTGGATGATGACGAAGGCGCGCGCGCTACTGGAACCGGCGCGTGTTTACGACAACCAGGGCGGCGGCGGCGCGGTAGTCGACGCCCGTTCCAACAGCGCGGCCGAGTTCAGTCCAGAGCTGGTTGACATGGCGCTGGTGCTGCTGCGCGCGCGCATCGCCCACACGTTGGGCGTGCCGCCGCCTCACTTGGAGCTGACCAATGTGTTGCATTATGCGCCCGGCCAGCGTTTCGACGCACATTACGATTACATGGACGCCGCCAATCCGGGCCTCGCCGCCAGCCTGGCTCGCAAGGGTCAGCGCATCATCACGTTCCTGGTCTACTTGAACGAGGATTTCGAAGGCGGAGAAACCGAATTTCCGCGGCTTCAGCGCCGCTTTCGCGGCCAAGCCGGCGAAGCGCTCGTGTTTGTGAATGCGCCGCGGGGCGGAAGCGGCGATGCACGCACATTGCATGCAGGATTGCCCCCAACGCGCGGCGAGAAATGGCTTCTTTCGCAATGGGTGCGCGACAAACCGCAGGTGTAAGCTGCCGCCGCTCCCGCCGACCTGCTAACGTCGCGGCTCCGGAGGAACCTCTCATGCTGCATCGCTTGTTGGCCATCATGAGTTTAAGCGTCGTATTGGCGGCCTGCAGCGCCGTGCAAGCGCCGCCGCAAGCCGCAACGGAAACGCCTGTGCAAGCCGAACCGGTTCAAGCTGATAGCGCGCCGCTAGCGTTTGAGCTTGCGCTTTACCGCGCCGCGGCGAGCGAGCCAGGCAATCAATTCATCTCGCCCTACAGCATGCAAGCCGCCTTCGGTTTGCTCTATCCCGGCGCCAGCGGCGCCATTGCGCGAGAAATGCAAGCCGTGTTCGGCTTCCCCGCCAGTTCCGCCGAGGCTATCGCCCAGCAGGCTGCGCGCGAGGCGGCTTTGGGCGAAGCCGGCGGCAGTGAACTCAACATCGCCAACGCGGTGTGGGTCGAGCGCACGTTCAGTTTGCGACCCGCGTATGAGCGCGCCGTCCGCGACGACCTCGGCAGCACCGTCGAAACGCTGGACTTCGCAGGCAACCCGGATGCCGCGCGCCGTCGGATTAACGCGGCCGTGGCGGAAGCGACGCGCGACCGCATTCCCGAATTGTTCGGCCGCGGCGCCATCAGCGCCGACACCGTGCTCGCGCTCACAAACGCCGTCTATTTCAACGGCGATTGGACCCAGCCGTTCAACGAGGGCAACACAAGCGAAGGCACGTTTCACGCTGCGGGCGGCGATCAGACCGCGCGCCTCATGCGCCAGACGGCGCATTTCCGTTACATCCAGGATCAAAGCTTCCAGGCTGCGGACTTCGATTACGACGAAGGCGCATTGGCTCTGGCTGTGTTTCTGCCGCGGGAGAATTCGAGCATAGCCGCGTTCGAGAGCCGCCTGGACGGCGCTCAACTTCGGCAATGGCTGACCGACCTGGAAGGCGCGCGCACGGCGCGCCTCGAGGTCACCTTGCCGCGCGTTGAGATGAACAGCGACTACGACCTAGTCCCGATCATGCGGACAATGGGTGTCTCGGCCATGTTCGCGCCCAGCAGCGATCTCGCCGGCATCTCGGCGCAAGCCCCGCTGCACGTCAGCGCCGCGGTGCAGAAAACCTTCCTGGCGATCGACGAGGAAGGCACGGAGGCCGCCGCTGCAACAGGCATCGGCATTGTCGCAACCGGCGCACCCGCGCCGCTGCCGCCCCCGATCGTTTTCCGCGCCGACCGCCCCTTCTTCATCGTGCTGCGCCACAAGCGAAGCGGCGCCATCTTGTTTATGGGCCGCATCGCCGAAATGCCACCCAGCTCATAACGCGACGGCGCCGCGCTCTTGCGAACGCGGCGCCGCCTCGGCCATCTTCGAGTTTAGGCTTAGAAGTTCAGCCCAACGCGCGCCATTGCCGCGTGGCTCGAGCCGCTATCGCCGAACACGCCATCGTAGCCGAGCGAGATGGTCATGCCCGAGCTGAGCGCGAAATCGGCGCCCAGAGACGCGAACGGCGCGGATGCATCAAGTGCAGGTCCGCGCGTCGTGAACGAGCCGACGCCGGCGATGGTTGTCGGCGTGTAGGCCGCACGGTCGCCGTCTTCGGCCTGCACGCCGGCCTCGATGCGTGGGCGCATCCAGCCCGTGTCGCCGGTTAGCCGCAGGCCCGCCCGCAGCGCCGCGCGCGTGAATTCCGCGCCCGACGAACTGAGGTTGAGCGAATCCGCGCCGGTTTCGCTGAAGGAATCGCCCTCGTACCCACCGAGCGCGCCTTCGGCGAACGGTCCGATTTGGTAGGCGCCGACATTCTTCATCCAAGCGACATCGCCGCCCATGAACCAGCCTTCGACGTTATAGTCGGTATTGGCGGTGCGTTGCAGCCCGCCAATGCTGATGGAGCGTGAAGCGTCGGTGTTCTGGTTGAGGTAGCCAATGTGTGCGCCAGCGGAGAAGCCCGAGGCCGTGCGCGCGCGCGCTTGCACGCCGCCGAACCAAGAATTGCCGTCGATGGCGCCACCGGCGTCGTCGCCGCCGTCAGCGGTGGCGTAACCGCCGAACAGGCCGAGATTGACATGTTCGCCGAAGCCCCCATTGACGCCGAACACAGCGCCGTAAACGTCGGCGTCGGCGCCGACGGAACCGCCGGACGGATCGACTTCAAGCGCGTTGAAGAACCCCGCGCCCCATACCTGATGCTCGCCAGAAGCCAGCGCCGGCGCACGCGCGGCGATGCGCCCGGCCTGCGTCGCCACTTCGCTCGCCGCGACCGCCGCCCAGCCGTGCGCCGGACCCGAGATCGCATCGAGGCCTTCGCGAACTTCAGCGTCCGACAGTCCGGGAAACGAATCCGCGAGGACGTCGAGCAGATCGCCGCTCGCGGTGGGCAGTGCGTCGTAGAGCAACGCGCCAAGCTGCGCCTGCGTGCCCGATCCGGCGATGCTGATGAAATCCGCACCCACCGGGATCATGTTCAACACCACCTCGTTGGCGGTGTACGTCAGCGTCGGCGCGTAGAAGCGGAAATCTTCGCTGAACGAAGAGAAGGCGCCGGTGAGGCCCGCATCGCCACGAAGGATCACGTAGGAATCCTGCGCTGCGCCCGGCCCGACTTCGACGCCGTTCTCACTCGTAACCGTAACCGCGCCGTCCACCGTGACGGCGCCGCCGGCCAGAATCTGGTCAGAACCCAGCGGACTGACTTCGACCTCATAGGTGGAGGCGGGCGCGAGATCGACGTTGCCGACGACATTGATGGTGCCGATCGAATTGCCCGGCGCCAGCGTGGCGGGGCCGCGAATGATGATGGCGTCGACTTCCCCAATGCCGACCAGCTCGCCGCCGTCCATGACCACAATGCCGCCGAATCCGGTGCTGCCGATATTCAGGCTGACGTCTTCGTTGACCTGGATCTCCGGCAACAGCGAGAGATCGACGCCGTCGAGATCGCCGCCGCCATACGTGAACACGGTGTCGAAATTGAACACCCGGCCGGCGTCGAAATTTTCGCCGCCGAGGAACAGCGCCAGCGTGTTGGCGCCCTCTCCGCCAGTGACGATCTCACCCACCAATCCAGTGGTGTGCCACACCATGATGTCGTCGCCGCCGCCGAGATCGATCGTGCCGGTGACGCTGCCCTCGAGATAGAAGAGATCGTCGCCAAGCCCGAGCGCCACGTCGCCGTCGATCGAGCCGCTGTTGCGCACCAATTCCTGGCCGTCGCTGCCGACGACGCCGCCGACGACTTCGCCCTGGTTGTCGAACACGATGACGCCGCTGATCTGGCCGACCTCGTCGAATGCGTTCAAGCGCACGCCATTGGCGCCGTTGAGCGCGCGGATCGTACCGCCGGCCGCATTGCCGATATAGCCGTTCGCGGATTCCATCGAGACCGCGTAGAATTCGCTCTGGCCTTCGACGACAACCTGTTCGCCCGTGACCGGATCAATCACGACGCCCGACGTCGTGTCGCCGGATTCCGCGAACGTCTCAATCAAGCCTTCATTGTACAAGTACGCATATGCGCCAGCGGGATCGAAATCATCGAACAGCGTGATGTTCTCGGTGTCGAGTTCGGTGAGATCAACCGCGAACACATCATCTTCGCCTGACACCGATTGCACATTGGCGCCGTTCTGGAAGGTGGCGGTGATGGAGCCCAGATTGGTTAGCCGTGCTTGCATGAACGGATAAAGCAGCACACCGGGGCCGCCAAATTGCGCTGGCGTTTGCAGCAGCACGCCGGAGCTGTCGCCGTGGATCGTGCCCTCATTGTACACAATGCCGCCGGAACTGCCGATGATGCCCATACGCCAGCCATCGATGACGCCGTAATTTTCCACCCGAAGCGTCACGCCATCGGCGGGGAAATTCTCGATGACCTGCGTGCCGGTGGTGGCGTTGGAGATGCCGTCGCCGAGCGAATTGTTGAAGTCCGCGTCGGTTGCGCCGGGCACATCGCGCGCGCCAACGATCGTGCCGTTATTGATAACGGTGACGTTGTGGAAAATGCGGATGCCGTCATTGGCTTTGCCGATGATGTCGCCGTCATTGACGATGGTGACGTTTGCTTCCGCGCGGGGATCGCTCAGGATGTTGTCGTAGGTGGTGATGCCGTAGTTTTCACCGATGACGGTCGCGTCCGCTTCGACATTGATGTCGCCGCCCGTGCCCCACACATTGATGCCGCCCTGCCCGGCAGTATAATAATAATCGTACGTGGGCGGGAATTCGCGGTAATTGCCTGTGCCGGAAATGGTCGTCCCGCCGGCGATCGTAACGTCTGTGTCCTGACCATCGATCAGGATCGCCGGATCGCCCGAGCGATCCGCATCGAACACCGCCACTTCGCCGGGATTCGACACCCATGCGGTCTGCGCTTCCGCATCATTGTGCGCGCCGACGCCCACCAGAGACGCCGCAACGCCCGAAAGCGCAGTGAACGCGTTGAGCTTGCCGCTCAGCGGCTTGGATTTTTTCGTAAACATGGAACCCCCATGGCCAAAGCCGCCCATCGTCACGGACGCACAACCGCGTCCGCGCTTGCCGCGCGGCGAAAAACTCTGTGTGATTTCAGTGCCTGGTGCGGGGCGCCTACGGCGCCGCGCTAACCGCTACAAGATCGCCATCACGCCGACAGAACCCCTTACGTAACACCCCATACATTACGACTAGCGCGCGAGTAACACTGAGTCGATACAAAATCCGGGGTAGCGGCGGGCGCCGTTTGAGGTCGAACCACTTTGCATTGTTTGCGTGATATTTTTTCCGCATGAGCGATTCCGCGCTGATCGAAGCGTTCCTTGAAATGCTCTCGGCTGAACGCGGCGCACGCGCCAATACGCTCGACGCGTACCGCCGCGACCTGGACGACGCCCGCACGCATGTGCGCGGCGGCCTGAGTGCTGCGCCGGCCGATGCGGTGGAAGCTTACGTTGCGTCGCTCTCGGCGCGCGGCCTGGTGGCGGCGACGGTGCGGCGGCGCATGTCGGCGCTCAAACAATTCTTCCGTTTCCTGATGCAGGAGAAAATTCGCGACGACGATCCGACGGCGCGGCTCGATGCGCCCAAGCGCGCGCACACTTTGCCGAAGACGCTTTCTCTTGAAGAGATCGAACGGTTGATCGCCGCGACGGAGACGCCACGTGACCGCGCCCTAATCGAATTGCTCTACGGCGCCGGCCTGCGCGTCAGCGAACTGGTGTCGCTGCCGGCGCGCGCCGCGCCGCGGCCGAGCCAGGCGCACATGATCGTCGAGGGCAAAGGCGGCAAGGAGCGCATGGTCGCACTCGGCCGGCCGGCGCTTGAGGCGCTCGCAGCGCACATCGCCACGCGTGAAGCGGCGCTGCCCAAGGTTGAGGCGCGGCGCGAAAAGGCGGCGCGCTGGCTCTTCCCATCCGCCACCGCCGCCGACGGCAAGCTCACCCGCCGCCGCGTTGCTCAGATTTTGGAGCGGGCCGCGCTAAGCGCTGGCATTGATCCGGCCCGCGTATCGCCGCACGTCCTGCGTCACGCTTTCGCCACGCATCTGGTCGAAGGCGGCGCCGATTTGCGCAGCGTGCAGACGCTGCTCGGTCACGCCGACATCGCCACAACGCAAATCTACACCCATGTCGCCGAGGGCCGCCTGAAAACGGTGGTCGAGGCCAAACACCCGCTCGCACGGCGCAAAACCTGATGCTAACGCTGGACGCCATGTCCAAGCCGCCTGTCCTCGTCCATCCCACGCTCGGTCTGTTCGAACTTCAACTCGCCAATCAATACGAGATCGTGCACTGGCCCACAGAGCGCGCCGACGTCACCGCCGCCATCACCATCGGCCATGTCGGCCTCAGCAACGCTATGATCGCCGCGCTGCCCGGGCTCAGAACCATCATTTGCTTCGGCGTCGGCGTCGATGGGCTCGACCGCGCCTTCTGCGATGCCCGCGGCATAAGCATCACCCACGGCCGCGAGATCAACCACGAGGACGTCGCCGACGTCGCATTGGGCCTCCTTATCGCCGTCGCGCGCGATTTCACGCGCGGCGAGCGCGTGCTGCGCGAAGGGCGATGGACGCCGCCGCTGGCGGTGCCGCCGCAGCGGCGCTTGCGCGGGCGCAAACTTGGCGTCGTCGGCATGGGCGCCATCGGCCAGGCCATCGCACAGCGCGCCGAGGCCTTCGGCATCGACATTCGCTGGCATGGCCCACGCCCGAAGCCCGACGTTTCCTACGCCTACGAACCCAACCTCAAAGCACTGGCGGAATGGGCCGATATCCTCGCGATCGCCGCCCGCGGCGACAAATCCACCGAAGGCCTGATCAGCGCGGGGATCATCGCCGCGCTTGGCGGGGACGGCATCCTGATCAACGTGTCGCGCGGCAATGTCGTCGATGAAGACGCCCTGATCGCGGCGCTCAAATCAGGCGCGCTCGCCGGCGCCGGCCTCGACGTATTCCAAGAAGAGCCAACGCCCCCTGAACGTTGGCGCGACGTGCCGAACGCCACCCTTACACCGCACCTGGGCGGCGGCACGCGAGAAGCGCTCATGGCCGGCGCACAAAACGTCATGGAGAATTTGCGCCGCCATTTCGCGGGGGAAGCTCTGCTCACGCCGTTGGATTGAAGCGCGCGCCGATCAGGCGCCGGCCTTCTTTCGCTTCGCGCTCTTATCGCTCAGCGCCGCAAGCACGCCCTCTTCGCTGTACGGCTTGGTTACGACGGCGACGCCGGAAAATTCGCGCGGAAATTTCAGATCATCACCATAGCCAGTGGCGAACATGAACGGCACGCCGGCCGACATCAGCCGCTCGGCTGCGGGAAAGCTCGTCTCCCCCACAAGGTTCACATCGAGCAGCGCGAAATCCGGCATCCGCTTTTCGATGATTCCGATCGCGTCGCTGACGGAAGAGGCCGTATCGACGCCTTCCGCGCCCATCCGGAGGAGCATTTCCTGCGCATCGAGTGCGATGATGAGATTGTCTTCGATCAGCAGCACGCGGCCTTTCAGCTTGGCGCCCTTTAATTCGTTCGGCTTCTGCATGTGCTCGACCTTGGAAGCGCCATCTGAGCTCGCGGGGCCGCCACGCACAAACGCTGCTGGGATAACGAAGCGCGCTTCGATGCCGGCAAGCGCGTAGGTGACTTGCGCGTCGCCCTGCAAATCGTAGGGCACGGAGCGCTCGATAACGGTTGAGCCAAAGCCGCGGCGCGTCGGCGCCTGCACCGGCGGGCCGCCGCGCTCGACCCATTCGATGACAAGCCGCCCGGTCTTATCAAGCGACCAATCCACCTTCACCTTGCCATGGCTATCCTTGAGCGCGCCGTATTTGGCCGAGTTGGTGACCAGCTCGTGCACGACCAGCGCCAAGGTCGCGAAGGCGTGCGGCGCCACGAGCACCGGCGGGCCTTTCAACTCGACGCGGTTGGCGTTTCTGCCGAGATAAGCCGCCGTCTCCGCCTTGAAGAGATCGATCAGCGGCGCCGCTTCCCAATGCTCCTTCGTGATCTGATCATGCGCGCGCGACAGCGCCGTGATGCGGTCGTTCAGCACGGCGGCGAACTCATCGACCGTCTTGGTCCCGCCCTTGCTGTGCGCCACTAGGCCACGGATCAGCGTCAGGATATTGCGAACCCGGTGATTGAGTTCGGCGATCAGCAATTCCTGCCGTTCTTGCGCAATCTTGCGCTCGCGCGCGGCCACATCCGTCAGCCGCACCACCACTTCCAACATGGTGACGCGCAGGCTCTCGGCGATGCGCCGGTCGATGTCGCTCCAGTGCGACGATTGCCCGCGCACGGTCTGTCGCCACAGTTCGAAGCTCTTGCGCGGCGTCAGCCGGTCGCCCAACGGACCGACCTGCACCACCGGTTTGGTCGGATCGCCGGCCCAATTGACGGTGCGCGCGACCTCCTTGCGGAAGAAAACGAGATAGTCGCGCGGCGCGCGCGAAATCGGCACCGCCAACAGCCCCGCCACCTGAAACTGCTTCGCCGGCTCGTACTTCGCGCCCAGTTCATGCGTCGCGTAGAGCTGGCTCGGCGCGGTTTGGTTCAGGAATTTGAGCAGGCTGGTGAATTGCTCCTGGCTCGGCGTGGCGCCGCGCAGCGCGGTTTTGCCCTCGACATAAACGCCGACCCCGTCGCACGCGACCACTTCGCAGAAATCGTCGAGGTACGCCGAAAGCACTTCGAACGGCGGCTGATCGTCGGCGATCGCCGCCATCAGCCGGTTGTGCAGATCGCGCGCGCCAAGCTCGTAGTGCGCCGCGGTTTCGCGCTGCTGGCTCTCCAGCAACAGCGAGAACATCTGGCCATAGAGTTCCGCCGCCGTTCGCCGCGCATATGAAAGCCGCCGCGGCGCATAATGGTGGCATGCAAACAGGCCCCACAACTTCCCGCGCACCACGATCGACACCGAGAGCGAGGCCGACACACCCATATTGCGCAGATATTCGATATGGATCGGCGACACTGCGCGCAGCTTCGAGTGCGACAGATCGAGCGGCGCGCCGGTGGTGTCCGAAAAAGGCTGCACCGGCGAGGGTTCGGCGTTGATGTCGGCGATAATGCGCAGCCAATTGCGCAGATAGAGCGCGCGCGCCTGCTGGGGAATGTCGGAGGCCGGATAGCGCAGCCCGAGAAAGCTCTCCAGATCCGAACGCGCGGCCTCGGCCACCACCTCGCCTGCGCCGTCTTCATCGAAGCGATACGCCATCACCCGGTCGAAGCCGGTTAGCGCCCGCAATTGCCGCACCGCCTCGCGGCACAATTCAGCGACCGTGCGATGGCGCTGCAGCCGGCCGATGGTGGCGCGCACGACGCTGGCGGCGTCGAACTCATCTTCAGCTTGGGTTGGCTCGGCCTCGATCACGAGCGATGCGCCCGAGCGATGCAGGCTGAAATCCATCAGCGTTTGCTTGGGGCCCGTCGGCACGGCGAAGATGCGCTCTACCGTCTCCTCGTCGCGCAAGCGCTGCACGTGCCGGCGCAACGCCTGCACCGCGCCTTCGCCAAGAAGCGGCGCCGCCGGCGCGCCAGGTTCGGCCGCGGCGCCGAGATAATCGGCGACGTTCGCCGACGCATGCCGCACCATCCAATCGGGCGACACCGCGATCAGAAATCCGAACGGCTGCACCGCGCCTAGAATGTGGATCGGCTCGCGGTCGCAATTGGTGAGATCGAGCTGGCTCATCCGAACGCCGCCTCAAAGCGGGCGAATGCATCAAGCGCTGCGGCGCGCGCGCGTTCCGGCTGTGCCGCGACCGCCGGGGAAGCATTGAGCGCGACGATGAAATCGCGCCAGAACGGCTGCCCCGCGCCGTGATGAAAGAAATTGGTGGCGCCGCGCACGACCGGGTCCGCGCTGGCTTGCACCATGCGCGCCTGTACGCGCCCGCCAAGGCGCGAGCCTTCCAGCACGTAGAGCGCGCCGAATGCCGCCGCGTCGTCCTCGATCGGCGCGGCTCTCTCTTCGACAAAATGCCCGCCCAATTGCATGAGGTCGGCGCGCAGCGCCTGCGCCCGCGCGCGCATGCGCCAATCAGCGAACAGGCGCGGCCAGGCGCCGTTGGCCAGCGCGGATTCCAGCGCGGTCAACGGGCCCGAGAGCCGCATCAGCATTTCCGCGTAAGAATCGCGGTCCGAGAGGTCGAAGCGCCCAGCCTTCGCATCGAGACGCGCATGGGCGTCCGCGCACGCTGCTCGCAAGAGGCCGTGCGCGGCGTATCCATGCTGATCGTCCGTGCGGGCAAGGCTCACGCGTTTCCCCTTACGGCTGCAATTCGAACGTGACGCTGACAGTCGCCGTGGTTTCGATTTCGCCGGGCGCGATCGGCGGCGGCGGCGGCGCCGGCGACGCATCCTGCGCGCGCTCCATCATCATCGGCACGGGATA
>JBFWZB010000041.1:0-4602 GCA_050185805.1 Hyphomonadaceae bacterium | reverse complement strand
GCGACCGCCGCGGATGCAAGTGCAACCGCCGCGGCGGCTTGGATCAAACGCATGAGATTACTCCACTTTCCCTCGGCCTGAGCCTGCCGAGGACCGCGCCGAAATTACGGCGACGGAACCCGATCCGCCTCTAATATCGAGAATGTGAGGCGGCGAACTTTGTTCCTCCTGCGGCGTTGGTTCGCGACAGACGAGGTGATCCAATGCTTAGAAAATTGATTGGCGCCGCGGGCTTGATCGGGACCGGCATCGCCATCGGCCGCTTTCTGGCGGAAACCGAACCCGACGCGGGCGAAGCGGGAAAGCCGCCAAAGGTGCGCGACGCCGGCCCCGAAGCCATGTCGGTTCCCCCCAAACGCTGGGACACAGTCGACGAACAATCCGACGAAAGCTTCCCGGCCTCCGACCCGCCCGGCAATTATTGAGCCGCCGTGCAGCCTACGCCGGAAACGTGGCTAGAGAGCGCTTGCCAGCCCTGGGGCGCCTCAGGGGCACGGCGCAGCAGGTTTGACGACGTATAGCGGTGCCGGCATGCCGCGCCCGCCGGATCGGTGCGATCGCTCTCGCCCCGCCCGACCACGATCGCATGATCGCCATCGAGCCAAACGATGCGCTCGATCACGTATTGAAAGTTCGCCGGCATCCAAGCGTTGGCGCGCACATCCTCCAACGCCTCCGCCCGGGTCTGCACGCCGCCCTCTGGCCCGATATTGACGAACGGCGCAGCGAGGAACGCCGCCAGGCCCTCCACGTCTTGCGTTCGATAGAAGGACGGCCAGATCTCGGTCTTGATCCGCGTCAGCTGCGCCACGTCCGCCTCGCTCTGCGCCCAGGCTGGCGGCGCAAGCGCCAGCATCGCCGCCAAAAGCAATCCACGCTGCATCCGGCCTCGCTCCCTCGCAATCCAGCTATCACCGGCCCGCGCACGCGTCAGCGGCGGCGCGACGGACAGCCGGCGAAAGTTCCGAAAGCTGAATGAAAACAGGGCGCGCCGAATCGTTTCGGCGAATCGCTGTATAATATAGCTTCCTCACCCAAGGGCCGCGATGCGCTTCTCCGACGCCTTCCTGCGCCAAGTGCGCGACCGCGTCTCGATCGCGGATTATGCGGGCCGCAAGCTCGCCTGGGATAAGCGCAAAAGCCAGCCCGGCCGCGGCGATTTCTGGGCGTGCTGCCCATTCCACCAGGAAAAGACTTCCTCTTTCCACGTGCTCGATCAGAAAGGCATCTACAAATGCTTCGGCTGCGGCGAGAAGGGCGACGCCTTCACGCTGGCGATGAAGCTGGAAGGTCTCTCCTTTCCCGAAGCAGTGGCGAAGATGGCCGAACTGGCGGGCGTGCCGCTGCCGGTCGATGAGCACGAGGATCGCGGCGAAGCCGAGCGTCGCAAGAAGCTCTACCAAGCTGTCGCGCGCGCCGCGCGGCTCTACGGCGATGCGCTCGGCAGCCGGGAAGCCGCCGAGGCGCGCAAATATCTGGAGGGCCGCGGCTTCGATCGCGAACTCTGCGCGCAATTCGGCATCGGCTTCGCGCCGGCCAGCTACACCTTTCTGATCGACAAGCTGAAAGGCGCGTTCGAGATCGGCGAATTGATCGAATGCGGCCTGCTGCGCCCGGGCGAAGCCGGCAAGCGCCCATACGACACGTTCCGCAATCGGATCACCTTTGAGATCGCGGATTCCGCCGGCAAACCGATCGCTTTCGGCGCCCGCGCGCTCGATCCGAACGACAAAGCCAAATACATCAATTCGCCGGAAAACGCGCTGTTCTCGAAGGGACGTGTTCTCTATCGCCTTAAGCAGGCGCGCGAGCTCGCGGCTAAAAACAAGGCGCCCGGCCTGATTGTCGCCGAAGGCTATTTCGACGTCATCGCCTTCGAGCGCGCGGGCATCGGCGCGGTGGCGCCGATGGGCACTGCGCTCACCGAAGATCAGCTGCAGCTGGTGTGGCGTTCGGGGGGCGAGCCGACGCTCTGCTTCGATGGCGACGCCGCCGGTCAGCGCGCGGCCGAACGCGCGCTCGATCTGGCGCTGCCGCATCTTGGGCCCGGCCGCACCGTCAAGATCGCCCTGATGCCCGAGGGCGAAGACCCGGACGACGTCCACCGCCGCGCCGGCCCCGAGGGCCTCGCCGCCATCGTCGCCGCCGCCCGGCCGGCGTCCGACGCCTTGTTCGAGCGCGAAAAGCACCGCCGTCCGCTCGACACGCCGGAGGCGCGGGCAGCCTTCAAGGCGGCGCTACGCGAAGCGGCCGCCAAGATCGACGATGCCGACACCAAACGGCTCTATCTCTCCGACCTCCTCTCCCGCGCCGACGCCGTGCTGCGTCCCCCTTGGCGGCCGCCGGAATCCGGCCAATTCCAACGCGGTCCGCGCCCGCCCGGCCGCGCGCCCTTCGTCCCCCCCGCGACGCCTGAACTGAAGGCCCAAAGCGCCGCCGGCGTCCGATTGGCCGATCCAGAGCGCTTCCTCTGCGCGGCGATCGACTATCCCGCCATCCTTCGCCGCTACGCCGATTGGCTCGACCGCCTCGCCCTCGATCCCGATCTCGACGCCATCCGCGCCGCCATCCATGCGCTTTCAGCAGAGCACGACCGCGCGGAAGCCATTGACCGGGAAGCTGTGAGCGGCCATCTCCAGCAATCGGGTGAAACGCGTGCGCAGGCGCGTCTGCAGCGTTGGCCAAAGCCCCGCCGGGCCCAGGAAGGGACGGACGTTGAGGCTGAATGGCTGGCGCTCGTGACGCGCGAAGTGGTGTTGCCGGCGATCAGGGAGGAACTGGCGGAATTGCGCCCCCTCGCCGACGCCGGCGACGAAACCGCTTTCGCCCGTTTCCAGGCGCTTAGCCGGGAAGCGAGAGACATCGAGGCCCGCGCGCGCGAGGCCCAGGTCTTTCAACCCAGCGGCGCCGCTGACGATCTGGTTGCTTGAGAATGAGCAAAAAGTCGTAAAACAAAACCCGCACAACGGCGAACAAATCCGAAGACGCAGCCGTCGAGGAAAAAGAGGCGCCGGACGGCCCCATCCTCGATCTGTCCGACGCCGCGGTGAAGAAGATGATCAAGGCCGCCAAGACGCGCGGCTTCGTCACCCATGAAGAATTGAACAAGGTCCTGCCGAGCGAGGAATTCTCCTCCGAGCAGATCGAAGACGTCATGTCCCAACTCAACGAGATGGGCATCAACGTCGTCGACTCGGAAGAGGAAGGCGAAGCCGCCGAGGAAGACAACAAGGCCGTCGCCGTGCGCGACGAAGCCGCCAAGCCGGCCGTCACCAACACCCGCGAAGACGCCGACCGCACCGACGATCCCGTGCGCATGTATCTGCGCGAAATGGGCAGCGTCGAATTGCTCTCGCGCGAAGGCGAAATCGCCATCGCCAAGCGCATCGAGGCCGGCCGCGACGCCATGATCCGCGGCCTGTGCGAAAGCCCGCTCACGTTCGAAGCCATCATGGTGTGGCGCGACGAATTGCGGGAGCAGAAGATTCTGCTGCGCGACATCATCGACCTCGAAGCCACCTACGGCGCCGAGATGGGCATCGTGCCGCAATCGGCGCCCGGCGTGAACGCTGACGGTCTGGTCGATCCCGAAGCCGCCAAGGCCGAGATCGCCGAGCAGGAGCGCAAGAAGGCCGAAGCCGCCGCCGCCCGCGCCGCGCCCAAGCCGCGCGGCGAGGACGAGCAAGGCGAGGAGCGCGATCCGGGTGAACTGGCCGCCGAAGCCGACAGCGACAGCGAGTTCGACGACGAGCAGGCCATTTCCATGTCGGCGATGGAGGCCGAACTCAAAGAAGGTGTGATGTCGACGCTCGACGCCATCGCCGAAGCCTTCGGCCAATTCCGCAAGCTGCAGGAAAAGCGCATCGAGCTTCGCCTGCAGGGCAAGTCCCTGCCCGGCGCCAAGAACGAGACCTACGAGACCGCGCAGAACACCATCATCGAAGAGCTGAAGAAGCTGAAGCTCAACAATGCGCGGATCGAGAGCCTGGTCGAACAGCTTTACGCCATCAACAGGAAGCTCATTCAACTTGAAGGCAAGCTGATGCGGCTTGCCGAATCCAACGGCGTCGCCCGCGGCGCCTTCCTCGAAGCCTATTACGGCAGCGAACTCGATCCGAAATGGGCCGAGAAGGTTTCCGCCAAGGGCAAGAACTGGACCAAATTCGTCGCCTCCGAAGCCGACGAGATCGCCGACATCCGTTCCGAGATCGGCGTGCTGGCGCAGGAAACCGGCGTGCCGATCGACGAATACCGCCGCATTGTCCACGCCGTGCAGAAGGGCGAGCGCGAAGCGCGTCAGGCCAAGAAGGAAATGGTCGAAGCGAACCTTCGCCTCGTCATCTCCATCGCCAAGAAATACACCAATCGCGGCCTGCAATTCCTCGACCTGATCCAGGAAGGCAATATCGGCCTGATGAAGGCGGTCGATAAGTTCGAGTATCGCCGCGGCTACAAGTTCAGCACCTACGCCACGTGGTGGATCAGGCAGGCGATCACGCGCTCGATCGCCGACCAGGCGCGCACCATCCGCATTCCGGTGCACATGATCGAGACCATCAACAAGCTCGTGCGCACCTCCCGTCAGATGCTGCACGAGATCGG
>JBFWZB010000040.1:20128-24788 GCA_050185805.1 Hyphomonadaceae bacterium | reverse complement strand
ATCTCCCGGATTTTGGCGCGCACGTCATCGCGCTGGCTTTTGCTCACCAGCGCGCCCATGCGCGTCGTCTCATCGCGCGGATCGCCAATGGTGACTTTGCCGAGTCGGGAGATCAGCGCCTCCTGCACGGTGTCGATGAGTTCGGCTGGGACGAAGGCACGGCGAATGGCCGTGCATTTCTGCCCAGCCTTCACGCTCATCTCCTTCGCCACTTCTTTGACGAAGAGCTCGAACTCTGGGGATTGCTGATTTGCGTCCGGACCAAGGACCGACGCATTGAGAGAATCCTGCTCGGCGACAAAGCGCACGCTCTCACGCTGGATCGTTGGATGGGTCTTGAGCTTCGCCGCCGTCTGCGCCGAACCGGTGAAGGAGACCAAATCCTGGCTCGTGAGATGATCGAAGAGGTCGCCGGTCGAACCCACAATCAGCTGCAGAGCGCCCGGCGGCAGAACACCTGCGCCAAGCATAAAACGCACCGCGGCCTCGGTCAGATAGGCCGTTGCGCTTGCGGGCTTCACAATCGCCGGCATGCCGGCGAGGAAAGTCGGCGCCAATTTCTCCAGCATGCCCCAAACGGGGAAATTGAAGGCGTTGATGTGGACCGCGACGCCTTTGAGCGACGTGTAGACGTGCAGGCCCTGGAACGTGCCGTTGCGCGACAGCGCTTCGACGTTGCCGTCAATCAAAATGCGTTCGTCAGGGAGCTCACGCCGGCCCTTGGATTGATAAACGGCAAAAGTGCCGATGCCGCCGTCAATATCGATCCAGCTATCGGCTTTGGTGGCGCCGGTGTTGTAGCTGAGTTCGTAGAGGGCGTCCTTATGCGCGGTGAGCGCCTCGGCTAGCGCCTTCAGCATGCGCGCACGCTCGTGGAACGTCAGTGCCGCCAATGCAGGCCCAGCGACTTCGCGCGCATGTTGAACCATCGCGCCAAAGTCCAACCCTTGCGACGAGGTCAGCGCGACGACGTCGCCGGTCACTGCGGAGCGCAGCTCCGCCATGGCGCCCGAACCCGCAACCCATTTACCCTCGGCGTAATTTTGCAGCGTGATCGGTTTCATGAGCTTCAGCTTCCCGTGAAGTTTGGCTTGCGCTTTTCCATGAACGCGGCGACGCCCTCTTTATAATCGCCTGTGCGCCCGAGCGTGCGCTGTGTGTCGCGCTCGACATCGAGCTGGGCATCCAAGGTCCGCGCGGCGCTTTCGCGCATCAGCTTCTTGATTGCCGCGAGGCCGCGTGTGGGCGCGGCTGCGAACTTCGCCGCAAGGGCCTCCGTCTCCGCGGCGAGCTTGTCGTCATCGACGCACTTCCAGATCAACCCCCAGCCCTCGGCCTGCTCGGCGGACAGCGCATCGCCAGTGAGCGCCAGCCCAAGCGCGCGCGCCTGCCCTACAAGTCGCGGCAACATCCACGTGCCGCCGCTATCGGGGATCAGTCCAATGTTGGCGAAGCTCTGGATAAATTTGGCGCTTCTGCCCGCGATGACGACGTCGCAGGCCAATGCGATATTGGCGCCGGCGCCAGCTGCAACGCCGTTGACGGCGCAAATCACCGGCAGCTCCAGCGAGGCAAGGCGGCGCACGAGCGGGTTGTATCGATTTTCGAGTGACTCCCCGAGATCAACGCCCTCTCCGCCGGGCGCGACTGCGCGGTCGGAGAGATCCTGACCTGCACAAAAGCCACGCCCAGCGCCGGTTAGAACGAGCACGCGCGCATCGCCCAGCGCACTAAGGGCGCGCCGCACCTCATCGTGCATCTGCACCGTGAAGCTGTTCAAGCGATCCGGACGATTGAGCGTCAGACGCGCCACGCCATCGCTGACATCGAATACGATAGTCTCAAACGCGGCCATGACACGCTCCATCGACGTCCGCTCGCGGCTGGCGTCTCCCTATGATAGAGCGCCTGGACGGTCAATTAAACGGGGCGCGCAAAACATGAGCGAAGCGGACGCGTTGGCTCGGCGTGTCGCCGAAAACATGTGGCGTCGTGAAGGAACGAGCGCGGCTTGGGGCGTGGCGATCGAAGGCGCACGGCTTGGCTATTCGAAGCTCTCGATGCGCGTGCGCGCCGATATGCTGAACGGGCACGATGCGGCGCATGGCGGGATAGTGTTTGCGCTGGCAGACACCGCGTTCGCATACGCCTGCAATTCGCGCAACGAAATCACGGTGGGACACTACGCATCGATTACCTATCTTTCCGCGGCGAACGAGGGCGAAATACTGATCGCCGAAGCGTCCGAGACAGCGAGGGTGGGACGTACCGGCACCTATTCGGTGAGCGTCCGGACGAGCGACGGCCGGCCAATTGCGGAATTTGCAGGAACCTCGCGTACGATCGGCGGCGACTATCTTGCGGCTCAGACGGAAAAGGATTGACCGACCGCTTGGACGGTTTATTTTAGGGCACAGAGGCGCTTCCCATGTACACCACCGATTTGAGCGGCAAGACACAGAAAATAAAGAAAAAAACAGAAGGCGTCGCGCTGGGTGAGGAAGACCCTGCGCGATTGGCAGCGTTCGAGGCGCGGGTAGCCGCCGACGACTTCATCGAGCCGAAGGATTGGATGCCGGACGCCTACCGCCGGACATTGGTGCGCCAGATGTCCCAGCACGCCCATTCCGAGATCGTCGGCATGTTGCCGGAAGGCAATTGGATAACGCGCGCGCCGAACCTGCGCCGCAAAGCGATCCTGCTGGCCAAGGTGCAAGATGAAGGCGGTCACGGGCTCTACCTCTACGCCGCCGCCGAAACGCTAGGCACGTCACGCGACGAGATGGTCGAGGCGCTGCATTCCGGAAAGGCCAAGTACTCGACTATCTTCAACTACCCGACTCTGACATGGGCCGACATCGGCGCCATTGGCTGGCTCGTGGACGGCGCCGCCATCATGAATCAGGTGCCGCTGCAGCGTACTTCGTACGGCCCTTACGCACGCGCGATGGTGCGCATCTGCAAGGAAGAAAGCTTTCACCAGCGGCAGGGCTACGAGATCATGATGCATCTCGCCGCTGGAACGCCGGAACAGAAACGAATGGCGCAGGACGCGCTTAATCGTTGGTGGTGGCCGTCACTGATGATGTTCGGCCCGCCAGACGATAAGTCGCCAAACACCGAGCAGAGCATGCGCTGGCGCATCAAGCGCGACACCAATGACGAGCTGCGCCAGAAGTTCGTCGACATTACCGTGCCGCAAGCCGAAGCGATCGGCCTTACGGTGCCGGATGCGGCGCTAAAGTGGAACGAAGAACGCAGTGCATACGACTTCGGTGAAGTCGATTGGGAAGAGTTTTACGCCGTCGTGAAGGGCGAAGGCCCGGTCGCCAAGGAACGTATGCAGGCGCGCGTGAAAGCGTGGGAAGACGGCGCCTGGGTGCGTAACGCGGCGCGTGTGCACGCCGCGAAGCGCGCTAACGCGAAGATCGCGGCGGAGTGAGATCATGCACGTGGCGGAGTTGAACGTCGGCCGGGCGCTCTACCCCCTCGACGATCCGCGCATGGCGGGGTTCATGGACGCGCTGGAAGCGATAAACGCTCTGGCCGAACGCACGCCGGGCTTTGTCTGGCGCATGAAGGATGACAGCGGCGCCGGCGCGACGGACATCAAGTTTACCGACAATCTGCTCGACATCGCCAACTTGACAGTTTGGGAGAGCGTCGAAGCGCTAGAGCATTTCGTCTGGAACACGGCGCACAAGAAAATCTACAACGGCAAGCATTCCTGGTTCGAAAAGCCCACGCAGGCTATCTTTGTGATGTGGCCGATAGAAGCGAGCCGCGCGCCCACGCTCGATGAGGCCATGCAGCGTCTCGATCACCTGCGGAGGCACGGCTCGACGGATTACGCGTACGGCTGGGATCACCTGCCACACTTGAAGGCGTGGCTAACGAAGCAATGTGGATAGCAAAACAATGAGTGACCCGAGCAAGGAATGGCCGCTTTGGGAGGTGTTCATCCGCGGCAAAGGCGGGCTCTCGCACCGTCACGCTGGCAGCGTTCACGCAGCCGACGCGCAGATGGCGCTTGAACACGCGCGCGACACCTACACGCGACGGATGGAAGGCGTGAGCTTGTGGGTGATCCCGTCCGCACAAATCGTCGCCTCCGACCCTGCGGAAGCGGGCGCGCTGTTTGCGCCGGCTGAAGACAAGGTTTATCGCCACCCGACGTTCTATTCCATCCCCGACCACATCAAGCACATCTGATGGACGCACTGGCGGCCTACGCGCTGCGCCTCGGTGACGATGCGCTGATTTTGGGGCAACGGCTCAGCGAGTGGTGCGGGCACGCGCCAGCGCTGGAGGTAGATCTCTCGCTTGCAAACATCGCGCTCGATCAGGTTGGCCAAGCGACCCACTTCCTCAATCTCGCCGGAACGATCGAGGGCAAAGGCCGCGACGGCGACGCCCTCGCCTTCCACCGCGACGTCATGGATTTCACCAATTGTCTCTTGGTGGAGCAGCCGAACGGCGATTTCGCGCAAACCATCGCGCGCCAGTTCCTGTTCTCGCACTATCAGGAACTCCTGTTCGCAGCGCTTGCGGAGGTCAAGGATCCCCGCTTCGCAAGCGTCGCTGCAAAGGCGGTCAAAGAGACTGCCTATCACGCAAAGCTTTCTAGCGATTGGGTTGTGCGCCTGGGCGACGGCACGGA
>JBFWZB010000040.1:14964-20028 GCA_050185805.1 Hyphomonadaceae bacterium | reverse complement strand
AGCGATGAAGGCCGCGACAAGCTGCGCGCCTACGGCATCGCGCCGCCGCCAAGGGGCGCGGACGCCGCATCGCTCAAGAACGAGGCGGCCGCAGAATGTCCGCGTTGCGGTTCGCAGAATACAGAGGAAATCTCCCGCTTCGGTTCGACGCCGTGCAAAGCGCTGTGGCGTTGCAAAGCGTGCGCCGAGCCGTTCGACCGTTTCAAGTGTCATTGATGTCGATCGATTTCTATCCGCTGCGTGTCGTCGAGGTGAGACGGGAAACGCCCGACGCCGTCTCGATCCGCTTCGATGCGCCGGCAGAGCTCGCAGACAAGTTCCGCTTCCGCGCAGGCCAGCATCTGACGCTGAAACGCCAGATCAATGGCGAAGAAGTGCGGCGCAATTATTCGCTGTGTGTCTCGCCCTCCGACGGCGTGCTGAAAATCGGCGTGAAGAAGATCGCCGGCGGTGTGTTCTCCGGCTGGGCCAATGATGAACTGAAGCCCGGCGATGCGATCGAGGTGATGGCGCCGCATGGCAGCTTTTGCTGGGACTTCGATCGCAACGCGGCGCGCGCCTATGTGGGATTTGCCGGCGGATCCGGGATCACGCCCATTCTCTCATTGCTGAAGACTGCCCTCGAAACCGAGCCCCGCTCTCGGTTCACGCTATTCTACGGCAATCGCACTTCGGCCGGGATTATGTTCCTCGAAGAAATTGCAGCTCTGAAAGACAAATATATCGACCGGCTTCAGGTTTTTCATTTCCTTGAGGACGAGGAAGAAGAGATCGAGCTTTTCAATGGCCGGCTCGACCGCGAGAAGATCGAAACGCTGCTAACATCGTTCGCGCCGGCTGGCGCCGATGCATTCTTCGTTTGCGGTCCTGGGCCAATGATGGACGCCGCCGAAGCGGCGCTGCTCGCGCGCGGTATCGGCAAGCCGCGCATCTTGATCGAGCGCTTCACCACCGCGGCTTTGTCAGAAGCGCAGGCAGCCGCAGCACGGGCTCTGGAGCAGAGAGCCGCTGGGCTGAAGATGAGCGTGACGCTTAACGGCCGGCGAATGAATGTGAGCTTCGATCCCGAAAAACACTCGATCCTCGACAATGTGCGCGCTGCGGGTCTTCCGGCGCCGTTCGCGTGCAAGGGTGGGGTGTGCGCAACCTGCCGCGCCAAAGTGACGAGCGGCAAGGTCGAGATGAAGGTGAATTACGGGCTCTCGGAAGCGGAATTGGCCGAGGGCTATGTGCTGACCTGCCAGGCCACGCCGGTCACCGAGGGCGTAGCCCTCACCTACGACATCTAGCCGTTCAGTCCTTTCAGGAATGTCGTCACCGCCATATCGGCGAAGGCGGCGGCGGTTACTGAACCGCGTGTGTCGAACCAGGTATGCGTCCAGTTGATCATACCGAAGAACAGCATGGCGGCCGCGACGCTAGCGCCCTTGTCGTTCGCCAAAGCAGGTTTGAGCGCGGCCAAGAGCTCGCGCACGATCTCAATCAAGCGGCGCTGAACCGCGACGATCTCCGCGCTGCGGGCGGGCGGCAATTGATCGAGTTCGTTCAGCAATACTTTCTGGTGCGCCGCCGCCCCGACATAAATCTGCATGAAACTATGCGCCAAACGGCGCAGTCTGGCGTCTGCGTCACCACCCATCGCGGTTGCATCAAGCGCAGCGACCTCAAGGGCGTGTACGTGTGCGTGCATCACATCGTAGAGAATATCCTCTTTCGAAGCGTAATAATGATAGAGCGCCGATTTTGAGAGGCGGCAAGCATCGGCGATATCGCTCATGCTCGCTCCAAGGAAGCTGCGCTTGGCGTAAAGGCGCGCTGCCTGACCCACGATCTCGGCGCGACGCTGCT
The DNA here is from genome assembly GCA_050185805.1 of Hyphomonadaceae bacterium. Lineage (GTDB taxonomy): Bacteria > Pseudomonadota > Alphaproteobacteria > Caulobacterales > Aquidulcibacteraceae > Vitreimonas. Next base: position 18,180 of record JBFWZB010000040.1, on the reverse strand, counting down.
CGTAATCGGCGGCCTGCGTGCGCGCCATCAGCCGGCGCAGCCCGCTTCACGCTCCACTGTTACCCACGCTTCAATTCGACGGCGTAGAACCGCCATCGGCATCGGCCCAGCGCCCAGCAGCGCGTCGTGAAAGCGGCGCAGATCAAAGCACGCACCCAGCGCCTCCGTTGCGTCGGCGCGCATATCGCGGATTTCGATCTCGCCGATTTTGTAGGCAAGGGCTTGGCCCGGCCACCCGATATAGCGGTCAATCTCGTGCTGAATCTGCTGCTCCGAAAGAGCGCTGTTCTCACGCAGGCAGCGCAATGCTTCTTCACGCGACCAGCCCATCCAATGCACGCCGGTATCGATGATGAGCCGGCACGCTCGCCACATCTCCATCGAAAGCCGGCCGAAGCGCTCATAGGGCGTCTGATAGAGATCGAACTCCTCGCTCAAGCGTTCGGCATAGAGCGCCCAGCCTTCGACATAAGCCGTGACGTCGTCCGCGCGGCGATACTCGGGAATGTCGCTCAATTCCTCCGCACGCGCGATTTGCGTGTGATGGCCGGGCACGCCCTCATGAAACACCCAGGCCGGCAAATCATAAAGTGTGCGCTGCTCGGCGCCGGTGCGGCGCAACAGAACTTGGCCGGGCGCGCCTTGCAGCGGGTTGCCGGGCCAATAGCCGGATGAGCCGCCTTCCAGCGCACTTGGAATGAACGTGACCGCGTACGCGTTGCGCGGCAATGTGCCAATCATCCGCGGGCTTGCACCATTGGCGCGATTGGCGATCTCGCTGGTGATGCGCATCAATTCGTCGGCGTCACTGGCGAAGAATTGGGGATCGCTGCGCAGAAACGCCAGAAACTCCGGGAAAGTGCCCTGGAAGCCGGTCTCCGCCATCACCGCATCCATCTCTGCCCGTACCCGCGCAACTTCTCGCTGGCCGAGCGCGTGCACTTCCTCGGGCGTCATGTCGGTTGTGGTGTGACGGCGAACCGCGAGCCTGTAATATTGTTCGCCATCGGGCAATGCGCGCGCACCCAATTCAGTGCGCGCGCGCGGCACATATTCTTCAGCCATGAACCGCTCAAACGCCTGCAGGGCGGGCTTGACACGCCGTGCATAAACCTCAGCGCCCCTTCGCGCGAGGCTCGTACGGGTCGCCTCCGGAATTGTCTCCGGCATAGAGGCGAACGGCGCAAGCAATGGACTTTCCGCATCGGGCAGAGCCGCCTGCGCACGCACGGAACGCAAAGCGTTCTCCGCCACCAGTCGCGGCTGAACGAATCCGGTGCGCATGCCCCGTCGCATGTTCGCTGTTTCCGTTGCGAAATAGCCGGGGATCGCCTCCAATCGGGCGATCCAATTCTCCGCATCGCGTTCGTTGCGGATCACTGTGGTCGTCGCGGCATAGTCGGGCTGCATGAAGAAGCCTTCGCCGCTTATAATGGGCATCCGCTCTTCATCAAACTCCATTACTTCGCGCATGATCGTTACGCGGCGGGCCAACGCATCGCGCTCGATGGAGTCCGCGAAGCTCATTTCCTGCGCTTCGAGCGCCGTGAGCCGAGCAATGAGCGCGTCGAGAGCTTCTTCGCGCGCCTGCGCGGCGCGCGGGCTATTGTCGGGCCAGATGCGTGAGGCGGCTTCGTCGCCGCGCTGCGCCGCACGCACCGGATCAAGAGTTCGGGAGAAAGCCGTATAATCGCTGACGATCTCGCGCAGCGCGCCGGATTCTTGGGCCGAAGCCGGCCCCGCCGCCGCCACCGCACACGCCACGACTAAAGCTCGCACCATTATCGCCCCCAACACTTGTCCAGGCACGATAAAGCACACTCGTCGCGTTTCAACCGGCATCACCAATCGATGCGAACAGTGACCGTGTCAGAATACGCGCCCGCCTGCGCGTCTAGCGGCGGCGTCATCCGCCCGTAAAGGTGGCCCGTCACCTGCCACTGGCCGAGCCCCAATATTCCCCCTGAGAGCGTCAGCATCGGGTAACCACCCGCTCCTTCTCCCAAGATCGTGCTGGAGGCAGGCGCATCGTAGATGTTGTACGTCAGCTGCGCCCCGCCGGCGCTCTGCATTTTTCGCGCGGCGTACGCCCCATACGCTCCAGACCCGATCTCGACGCCGATGCTTGGGAACAATTCCGCTAGCCCGGTGCAGTGAACGCTAACATCCGCCGTGGCGCTCGCCTGCACGCCGGGCATGACGCTGCCAAAGGCCATGTCCGTCGCACTGATTGTGCACGAACATCCGCCGATGAGCTGACACACGAGAGCGTCCGCGGGATCGGGGCGCAGCATCGCGAACCCGGCAACAAGAAGCGCAATCAGGCCGCGCATGCGATCTCTCCGCCGCCACGCAGGCCCGTGGCATCGAGAAGAAAGCTGCAGCCGCTCGAACTCACATAACGGGCTGCTTCGCCGACACCGGTGAAATAGGCGCGGCCATTGCTGCCGATCGGGAAGCGCGCGCCGTCGCTCTCTCGCGTGAGCAACGCGCCAGGCGGCAAAGGCGCGCCAGTTGCGGCAACCACACGGACCTGCCCGGCGCCAGTGGATTGCTGCGCAAAGCGAACGAGCGCGCCGCTACGAGCCGCGGGTACGACAGCAATCTCATCGCGGGCAAAGCTGAGGTTGAATGGCGATTGGTCGAGATCAATGCCTATGGGGTTCACCTCATACGTGCGTAACCCCGTGACGAGAGCTCTGCCGTGGGCGTTGCTGAGCGCCGCGAAGCGGCGATCGCGCAGGACGCGCACGCCGGGCGCGCCAACATCGACAAGTGCGAAACTGCCGCGGATCGGCCGCGCCGCCATCAGCGCGCCGTTCATCCAGGCAAAGCCCGCCGCATACCGCCCACGCAAGCCGCTGCTGATTTCCGTATGGGAGACTTCAAGCGCCGCCTCGTGTGAGGAACCAAGATGTGTGACGTTTGCATCGATGCGATCGCGTTCACCGGTGCGCGCGCTTGCCCGCCAACCAAAACCGATTTCCGCCGGCGCTGCGCGTTGCGCGGCGATAGCCGCGTTCCAACGGGTCTGGTCACGCTCCAGCTGCGCGTTCGCGCTCACATCGTGGCCGAGCGTGGCGACAACGCGCACTCCAACGGTCGTGATACTCTCCGCCGCCGCCACATGCATCACTTGTAGGTCAAACCGGCCATAGCGCACCGGCCGCGGCGCATAAGAGAGCGCGAAGGTGCGCACTTCCTCACCGTCGTGCG
>JBFWZB010000040.1:1417-14864 GCA_050185805.1 Hyphomonadaceae bacterium | reverse complement strand
CGCCGCCGCCTCACCGCTGAGCGTGGGCGTTGGGAACGTGACAAATCCAGGATCAAGTGAGAAGTCGCGTCCGATCTGCACGCCGCCAAACCGAACCGGCGCGCCGCTTGCGCCCGCCCGGGTGTAGCCATCACCAATGCGAAGGCTAACCCGCCGCGCGGGACTGGCTAAGGTCCAGCGGGTTTCGAGCCGCCGAAGGCTCTCTCCGTTTGCGGCGACCAACCACGAGGACTCGGCCAAGCCGAAGCCGCCGAACACGCCGGTCTCGACAATCGCACCGGCGTCGCTCGCGCCGTCAATAAAGCTGGCGGACAGATCGAGGTTGAGGAACGCGCCATCATTGATCTGGACGGGAAGCGCCGCGTGCGCGCGCTGCAAGCGCTGTTCGGCGTAGCACGCGCGCGTGCAGGCGAGGATCAGAGCGGCGCCGGCCTCATCATGGAAGTAACTCAAGCCGTCGACGCTGGCGAGGTCGACAAGGCCTGAGGGGGCCGCAGTCACGCCGACCTGAAGCAGAGCGGCCTGCTCGATCGCAAACGACCCATCGGCCAAGCGTCGCGCCATCGTCTCGACAGATCGCTGTCCCAAGCGCAGTTCAAGCACCACGGGCGCGCCGGGATCGGCGGCCGCCACGCCTGCGAACGCGCTAATGAAGATCAGCCAGCACAGGCGCATCGCTCAGCTCAAAGGTCTGCGCATGGGGCGCAGGCGTACCGGCGCCTGCGGTGATCAGGGTGAGCGTTTCGAGTTCGCGTTCGACGCGTCGCGTCAATCGCGCTCCAGCCAACACATAACGCGGCGGGTCGATCGCGCTCTGCGCGTGCGCGGCGCCGATTCGGACGTGACCCGCGCCGGAGTTGACGAAGGCAATGGCCGATGCGCCGCTCGAGTCACGCGTGCGCGATAGAGCGAGACGGCCCTCGGCGGCGCCGGGTTGCACGAACACCGGCATCGACATCTCGACAAGCACGCGAAAACCGCTGGCGCTTGGCTCACCGCTCGGCAATTCGCGCAAGACGACTCGATAAGCCCGCTCTCGACTCACGTCGCGGATTTCTAGAGGCTGGCCCAGACGGACGATCTGCTCACCGCCGACGGGCATGAGGAACACCGACGGCGCCGCGATCAGCGCGTCGGTCGGCGTCAGTACATCCTCCCCGGTTTCCTGACTCCACGCAAACACTTGGACTTCAAAAGCCGCTTCGGAAGCGCGGTCATTGCGCACCCTGAAAGAGCCGATGCCGCGCTCAGCCGGAATTTCGATAAGCACGGGCGAAACGCGCAATCCGCCTGCCTGTTGCGCGGCGGCCGCCGGCGCAAGAAGCAGCGCGCACGCGCCGGCGAGCGCTGCGATCGTGCGCATCAATAGGTCACCGTAACGGTGATGGTATCCTCGTAGTCTCCGGCGGGCGCGTCCTGATTGACGGGCACGCGGCCGTAGACATGATGCGTTTGCGCCAAACCGGACCCAGTCGCGCTGACAAGATCACCGCCGGCTTCGCCCCAGAGATCGCTCCGGCTCGCGTCTGTGAACAGCGAGTACTCCAGGACGTCTGCACCGGCGCTCATGCGCCGCGCACCGACGGTCGCGCCAGCGCCGATGCCGGCGTCGAGCGCGACGTCGTAATCGGTCCCGTTGGTGCAGGTGACGACGATGGTCGTAGAGGCGTCGAGCGGCGTCGACGCCACGGGATCGTAATTCCCAAAGGCGAGGTCGTTGGCATTCACGCTGCAGCTGTCGAGCACAGTCGCGCTCACGGTGAAGCTGTCGCTATCGCTGCCGGCAAACGCTGGCGCCACCGGCGCCAACAGGCCGAGCGCAGCGAGCGTCGCCGCAATGGAAATACGCATCATCATTGCGTGAAAGCTCGCCTACAAAGTTGAATAACAGCTTCAGGCGGCCTCTGACTGGCGGATGGTTTCGGGTCGGCCATAGGCATTATCCCACAAGGGCTGCGCCGCCGCAGCGAACGCCGTTGACGCGCACATCCGCCTCGCCGAGGCCCAAGCCCAAGAGGTCGCTCAGTCCGTTGATCAGCGCGTCGAGCGGCGCCGCGGCTGCCCCTAAAGTTTGGCTCAGCGCTGCCGTCACCGGCTGCGCGCCAAGTCCAAGACCACCCACCTGCACATTTAGGTCGGCATTCTGAAATAGCGTTGACACACTCGCGCGCGCAATATCGCGCGTGCGCACATTCTTCACCGCGCCGGTTTCGATATCTTGGCGAGAGAAGCGCACACTCTGCCACTGCTCCCCGCCCAGGTCGACGCGCGAGCTGCCCTGCACGCGAATCAGGGGTGTTCGCACCAGATCCGCTCTCGCCGGTGCGAGCGGCCGTCTGAAATTGTCGAGACGGTCGATGTCGATATCGCCCAACATGAGTGCGCCGACGCTCGGCGCGACCGACAGTGTCGCCGTGCGGTCGCGAGGGTCGAAACCGCAGGCGACATCCGTCAGCCGCGCCTGCGCCGACGCGGCCTCGACAAGCACAGGCACTCGGACCTGCGCAACCGACGCCAGCGCCCCTAGGGGACGGACGCGGGCGTCGATGAAGAGGCGCATCTGCGCGGTGCGGACAACGACATCGGAATCGTCCGTCACCGAGAGCCACGGTGAATTGTTGGGCCGCTCGCCAATGGCAAGCCATACGTCTGTGTCCGCCAAGCCAGGCACTGAAGCGCCGAGATCAAGGCGTACCTGACGGTCGCCGCCTGCCAATTGCAGCATGGCTGTGGCGAGATCGAGCGCGTTTACGCGGATTTCAGTGCTCCGCGTGAGCGTCGCTTCACTCTGCTCGCCATAGGGGCCCAGATCGATCAGCCGGTTTAGCCCTTGCATCGATGGCGCGCCGTGAGAGGCCGAGGCCAAGGCGCGCATTGCCTGCGAGGCGCGCTGGTCGCGGACTTGTTGGGCAAGGAGCTCTATTGCGTCCGGCGCATCGATCTCGTGCGCGAGGGTCTGGTCGAAGCTGGCCGCCTCCAAGTCCAAATGTGTGCTGAGGCTGTCCACATAGGTCAGCAGATCAACATCGGCCTGCAACAGCGCGTTATAGTCCATGACGGAAAGACTGACATTGCTGCCGGTGAGTTCACTCAGCACCTGGTTCGCCACACCGCCATTGAGCGAGAGCAGTCGTGAGCCGATTTGAAAGCTCGCGAACCGCGTCTGCGCGGCCGTCGCTCTACGTGTGATGCGCATGCGCCCTTCGGGTACAAACAAGCGGGCGAAATAGAGCGGCGTGTGAGCGCTGACTTCGACACGCACAGCGTTCGCCGAGCCAGCGGCTGGCGTGAAACGGGCGGCAGGCCGCACAGCAGGATCTGGCGTATAGGCGCCGGTCTCAACGCGCAGCGACGCGTCTGGCCAATTGTTGGCGCGCGCCGTTTCGGTCGCCAAACGCTGTGCGCGCCCGAGATGCTGTGCAGCCGCGAGCGCCGCGAGATCCGCCGCGCCCTGCAATCTGCGCGTTTCAAAGTACACAGCGCCGACATCGGTAGCGAGTCCGGCGAAACCGATCACCGCCACGCCGCTCAGCGCAGTCAGCATCGAGATCGCGCCCGCCTCTGCGCGAAGGAAAGGTTTCAGCCGCATCAGAAGCCGCCGATGCGGATTGACGCCGTGCGCTCGATGACCGGCGGCGGCGCAGGTACAAGCGACATGAACGCCCAATAGGGATCGTCGCCGGCATTGTAGACCAGACGCACAACGAGCATGTGCCCCTCGCGCGCCACGCGAAGATCGGTGATATCGCCGCGCAATGAAGGGTGCGTCGTGATTCCTGCCCGTGCGGTCTGAGTTGCGATGGCGCTTCGTTCGGAGTCGTCGAGGCCGGCGATTGCGGCGCGCGCAGCATCATTGGCGATCTGCTGCACCGTGTGCGCCGTCAGGAAGTACCCACCGTAAGCGAAAATGCCCATCAACACCGCCAACAGCAGCGGTCCGAGTATGGCGAATTCAACCGCGGCAGCGCCCGCGCGATCAAAGCGCCGCGGCTTCGACGCGACAAGCCATGGCGCGGGCCGAAACGCTCTGAATTGCCTCATGAGCCGCAGTGAGAACGCCACTGATGCCTCCGTTACAATTACTCATTGCAACGTCTCACAGGCTGCGTTTCGACCGCGCGCATTCCAATTTTCCCAACAATTCGAACTTTTTTAGCGGAATGACATCAAACATTCGGACTAGTCCGCTGATGCGAAGAGCATAACACTAATCTCTAGGTTGTAGTCGCCCGCGAATCCTGATTCTAATTCCCCGAATAATTCTGGAATGAGCAAACACTCGTGCCGGATAGAATTGCTATCCCCTCGGCGGAATTCATCCGCAACATTGGCCGCTGGCAGGCGGAAGCGTTGCGCCAACCGGTGATCATCACCCACCATGGCCGGGCGCGCCTGGTGCTCGCCGCTTCCGATTTGCTCAACGGCGACAATGGAGCGGCACCGCCCTCTCATCATGCCGAGCTTTCGTCGCTTCGCCTCCTCCACCACGAGATGCTTGCGCATATCGACGAAGGCTTCTTGGAGCTCGACGCTGGCGGCCTCGTCCGCAACGCGAACAACGCCGCCATCGCCTTTCTTGGTTGCTCGGTCGAAGACATGCGCGGCCGCCCCGTGGCGGACGCCTTTTCGGATGTGGTCGCGCTTCTGATCACAGACCGCGTGCAGCGCGTGCTGCGCACACGCCGCGCTGAGACCTTCGAATCCAGCGCGCTCGACGGGCGCGCTTTGGCGGTGAAAGTGTTGCCGGCTGGTGAAGGCGTGCTGGTCCTTTTTCGTAATCTTACGGAACAGCGGCTGCGCCAAACCTTGCTTGAGGATTGCGCGGCGCTCGAAACGGCGGTCTCGCAAACGGAACGCGCCGCCCTTGTTCGCCTTGACTTGCGTGGGCGGATCGAAGCCGCAAGCGGACGCTTCTGCGCTTGGTCCGGCTTCGCAGCGCACGATCTCACCGGCCACCGGCTTGCGGATTTGATGCCACCGGCTGAGCGCCGGCGCTTCGTGGCCGAGTTCGAACGCACGTTGCGCGACCTCGTCGCAACCGAGATGAACCTTACGTTTATCGCTCGCCGTGGGGATGAACTCCCGGTTCAACTAACGCTCGCGCCGGTCCAAGCAGATTACGTGGCGCGTGGGGTGCTGCTGTTGCTGCTCCGCCCGCCGGTCGCATCCTGATCTCGACGCAAAACACGTTGCGTCTATAGTGCCGGCGTGCTCCTGATCCACGCATGCACGGCGGTGCTCGCCGCTCTGTTGATTGCGGTGTCCGTGATCGATTTGCGTACGCAGCGCATCCCAAACTGGCTCAATGCAGTGCTCGCAGCGTGCGGTCTCGGGGCAAACTTTGTTCTCGGACGCGACTTGCCCGCAGCGCTCATCGGAATGTTCGCAGGCTTCGTTCTCATCTGGCTCTTGGCTGAGCTCTACTTCCGCCTGCGCGGCCGGGACGGGCTCGGCCGCGGTGACGCGAAATTCATGGGCGCCGCCGGTGCGTGGATCGGTTGGATGGGCCTGCCGTTCGTGCTACTGCTTGGATCAGCGCTCGGTATTGTTTTCGTCGCCGGCTTACGCATTGCCGGCAGGCCGGTCACGCGAACGCATATGTTCGCGTTCGGCCCCTTTCTCGCGCTAGGCCTTTTCGCCGTGTGGGCGGCTTACGTTTATTCCTAGGCGACCTGACAGGCGACCAGACCACCGACGGGAATAACCGTCTGCCAGCCGCCCTCGTCGACGGCGCGGATAACACCCTCCTGCACCACGGCGCCGTCGCGGATGGGGCGTTCAAGGTCGAACTGCACATCCACTTCCAGCGACAGGCGCCCATCGCTAAAGGTTTGGCGCTCGAACTGGCCATGGACGCGTTCGCCTTCAAAAGCGGTACGCCGTAGCATGCGTTCGCGCCCATTGGCGCGAACGTAGGCGGAATCCGGAACGTCGTAGGCCACCAGCACGAACACGGGTTCTGCTTGGCGCGTCCAGAGAAACAGTCCGCATCGGCCGGCGTCGAGATGTTGCGCCGGCAGTTCCTCAAACCAGAGCTCGCCAGCGCGCACGACGCCGGCGTCGCGCTGCGCGCCGGCCTGAACTGGCGTCAACACGGCGCACGCCGCCACCGCCGCGAGCGCACTCCTCAATATGGAAACCATCGGAGTTCTCCCGTTCGCACCAATCCGCCTTCGGCCGCATCCACCTGAAATCCTGCCGCCGCAAGCGCTGCCCGACCTTGCGGATCCTCGGTGCGCACCATGGCGCGCCAGCCGCCCGAACCATCCGGCCGCAAGTCCAACAACGCCGCGACGCGCTCATCCTGGCGCGTCACACCCGCTAAATCCACCAGCGCGGCATCGCCCTCGCAGCGCGCATCTCCCCGCAGGATCGGACCACGCCAGCTGAGGGATTCGCTGCTTCGCTGCAACACATCGCTATGAACGCTCGCAGCCGCCTGCGTGCAACGGCCTTCCTCGAACAGGATATCAACGCCGCGGAGCGTCGTATCGCCTGGCAGCATTATGCCGCTGTCTCCCAGCGGGACCCCCTGCACGACCAGATCGTGCGTGATCAGGCGCCGGTCGCCGCGCAAATTGCCCAGGAGCCGCACCGCCCCACGGATGGTCCCTTCGTCGAAGGTGATGTCCGCATACATGCGGCTTTGCACCAGCTCCAAGAGCGACAACCGCCACGTCATGGTGCGCGCCTGATACGGGCCGAGCGCGACGTCCGTGAAGCGGCCGCTCCACACTGTCCCTGAGGCCGACCCATAGGTAAACAGACCGGGGCGTTCTTTGACGAATGCGCCGATCGGCGCCCGGGCGGCGGCGAACGCGGCGAGCGCTATGACGAAGACGACGATATGCCAAAGACGAAACTTCATGGACTGGTTGCAAGCTCCATTTCGGCAGTGACAAGGTCACCCTCGCCACTGCGGACCAAGGCGGTCTGACTTACGAACGCACCACGCCGGCTGACTGCGTCGATCCATCGATAGATCGCCAGCGACGACACAGGCGCCACGCTAAGGCGCACGCGATCAGGCCCCGCCTGATCGATGCGCGACACCACCATTCCCTCAGCCTCAGCCGCCGCCATCGCCAGGCCCCGCAGAGTGCCGTCCGTGCCGGGGAAATCCGATGAAGCTTCGGTACCCGCCGCTTCCGCCAGTCGCGCAACATTGGCGCGCACTTCGGCGGCGCTCGACAGCTCGGCGGCGGCGGCGGCGCGAAACCGTAACGCAGCGTTGTATGAGGCCAGCGGCAAGAGAAGTGCGAGCACAAACAACGCCGCGCCTTGCAGCAGCATGCGCTCGCGCGCTGTGCGGGCGCGCCACCACGATGCAAGGTGCGCGATCATGTCGGCGCCTCTATGATGAGTTCGGCCGCATATCTTCCGTCAGTCGGCTGCATGTCGCGCGTCTCGACCTGCACGCCCTGATCGCGCAACGCCGTCGCGGCGGCCTCCAACGCCGTGGGCTGGGGCGCCGACAGACGCAAACGAACGGTGCGGCCCGGCGCTTCAAAGCGGACTTCGTCCACGCGGGCTAGCGGCTGCGTTTGCAAAGCGCGGATCAGGGGATCCGTGGCGGCGAGCACCGGATGGTTCTCGGCTTGCTCCATCGCGTTGATTAGCGCTGTGGTCTGTGCGCGAAGATTGACAACCCGCCCCACATCCGGCCGCGCCGCCCTGAATGCCTCTTCAGCTTGCGCAAGGGTTGCCCTTGCGGCGCGCCGGTCCTGCAAGCCTTGTCCCACGAGGGCGCCGATCTGCAACAGCGCCGCAAGCAGGGCAAGCGCGGCCGCAAAGCGCCATACGCGGAAGCGCGATTGCGTTTCCGTTGCATCGGCCGCAACGCCTTGACGCAGATTGGGCGTATAGCCAGGCGGATCGAGGGCCGCTTCGGCCAACACACGTCCGGCGTCCGGCGCAGAAATGGCGCGTACCGAAGCGCCTGGAAGCGCCGCCCAATCTTTCGCCGCTCCATTTTCCGCCAGAACAAGCGTCGCGAAGCGCTGGCGCGCCTGCGCCGCCCACCGGGAGAAAACACCTGGCGCAAGCTCAGCCTCGATGCTGAAGCCTCCGGCCTCCCCGGCAGCAATCATGACACGGTCCGAGGCCTCGACAATGTGCACCTCGCCGCGCGCGACCGGCCACAGCGAAAAATCGGCGACGACGAGGTAAGGATCGGCGGAAGCGGCCCTGCAGCGCGCCAGCCATTGATCCAATCTCGTCTGCGCGATCGCTGCAACCAGACGAAGGCCATCCGCATTTTGGGCAGGGCCGATTGCGTAGTGGACGCCTTCCGTGGCGGCGAGCGCGGATTCGAACAACATCGGCGCCGCAGCGCGAGCCTGCGCATCCGTGCGGGCCGGTAATTCGACCTGCTTCACCTGCACGTCGGCGCCGGGCACGATCAATATCGTGTGCTCCGGCGCGGCGCGCGGGGGCTGGGCGGCGCTATCCTCGCCATGCGACACAACGGCGCCGGAATCGTCGACCGTCGCCCACATCAAGGGGGCTGACGGGGTCGGCCCGCCAATAAGCACCAAGGCGTGAGCGCGGTTCAAACTGCGTGCTCCCAATCGCCCGCCCCGAACACGCGCCGAATGACGCGCACGCGCCCGCCCCCTGCTTCCAACAGAACCGCGGCGCTTTCGCTGGCCCCGCGGCGCTGTACCTGCATCACGGCGACGAAATAGCGGCTTTGCGTTGTGAAATACGCCTGCGTCGTCGGCGTCAGTTCGAGCGCCGAGAGCCGCGCGCTTCCGAAGAAATCGTCAACCGAATCCCAGCCGCCGCGCGGCCGCGTTCGTATCGCCTCTTCGGCCGCGGCGGCGGAGAAATCTCCACCCAGCACCATTGCGAGCAGCGGCGCTTGATGCGGCAGCAAGGTATTCACATTGAGCGCATTGGCGCCGGCCATTGGCCGGACGCAGACATAGGGCGCGAGCCTTTGCGCAATGGCCTGATCGAAGCCGCGAACGCGCTCCAACTCGCTCATGTCCGCCATCAAGGTGTCAGCGATAGTGTAGGGCTCATGCGCGTACGCCGAAGCCTCGGCCCCGCCCGGCCCCATGTTTGCGTCGCTATCAATCCAATCGGTCAGCGCCGCCGCCAGGCTGGTTGCGCTTTCACTGCGAACGTTCAGCAGATCCAGCAATCGCGCGAACTGCACCTGACCCGCTGCATCGCCGCCGAAGCCATTTGAATCGCCCGCCGACACCAAGCCATTCAGATTAAAGCAATTGGAGCCGTCCCAAAGCGTCAGCCTGAGCACCCCTTCGTCGAGAGGAAAATCAACCGGCTTACCCTGCCATTCGCTTTGATCGATACGCATCTCACTGTTGCGTTCGATCAGGTCACCAATGCGATTGATTGCGAACTGCTCCGCTCCGAGCAGATACCAGCGCGCTTGCTCCATCTCACTCTGGTTCGACGTGCGGCGCAGGCTCATGCTTGCAGCGTCCGTCACAGCAACCGCCAGCGCCGACATAACCGACACCATAACCAGCACGGTCGCGAGCGCTGTACCGCGCTCATCGCGCAGGCGGCGGAGGAATGCCGGCCACCTCATAGGCCCACCAACGCCTCAAGGCGGACCGCACCATAACGAGGCGTTTCGGCGATCAGCGCGACGGCGCGCGGCGGCTGTCCACCCTGTGCACCCCATTCTTCAATCCAGCGCGCGCCATCATTGAAGACGAAGTGCGCATCGCCGGCCGCCTCGAGCACGACGCGCTCGCCGATCGGCGTATCGACTGTCGCGTCCAGATAGGAGCGGCTGCGCCGGAGCACGCGGCCATCCTCAATCAAGTACTCGACATACAGCAAAGAAGTATCGCCGCCGCGTTCCGCGTCTGGCTCCGCGGCTGCGCGAACGAAAGCCAAGCCAGTTGCTCCGGCCCCGCCGATAAAGCTCGGCCGCTGCGCGCCTTCCGCATCGCGCGTGGGACGAATCGCCACCTGCGCTAGATCCGCGGCGAGCAGCGCGCGCGCCGTTTGTAGTTCCCGCAGGCCTTCGTGCGCCTCGGCGACGCGCTGTTGGCTCGTCACGCTTTGCATCAGCATGCTAACGCAACCGGCGGCGATCAGGCCGAAAACGAACAGCGAGACCATTGCTTCGACAAGCGTGAAGCCGGCGTCTGCAGTGGGGCGACTCATGGCGCCGCCGCCTCTTGCAGCGATGGCATGGCAAGCTGTCGTGGGCTTCCGACAAAACTATGTGCACGCGCGACGATGCCCTCTTCTCCGTTGCGACGCACTTCGACGCTGATGCGCCGTATCGCCGCGTCTGGTGTCGGAGCGACGATCGTGCGAAGGGTCCAATCGCGGCCGGCATTCTCGATCTCCGTTTCACCTGCACCAAGCACAGGTGCTTCGAGGCGCGCCGCGGCGTCCACCAATGCGTTCTGCGCCACCATGTCGGCGAGCGCCCTTCCTTCAGCGATGGAGAGAGTGCGAAGCGATTGCGCCTGCAATTGCACAAGGCCCACGCCGGCGAGCGCAAAAACCGCCAGCGCGACCAGCGCTTCAACCATGGAGAAGCCGGCGTCGGCGGCGTGGCTAGCTTTCACGCGCGACATGAACCTGCCCTTGCCCATCCACGCGAACGATCCAGATCGCGCCGCCGCTGCTTAAGGAAATGCTCGCAGGCGTCGAGGCCCCCGTGGCGTCGAACCGAACTGCCGGGCGCGCCGTATCCGCGCCTTCGTCAATACGCGCATCGCTCTCGGCCCCGCTAAGCTCGTATCCGATGTGATCGGGCCAAGCGCGAAAGGAGAGCGCCGATTGCACGATCGGCGTCCAGCCGCGTTCATCCAACCGCGTGAACCCGTAACCGTCGCGAGAGAGCACAAGCGCGACCGGCTTGTTCGCGATGACGCTTTCTTCCGAGGCCATCGCTAGGCGCGATGCAAAGCGCTCGGCGAACAGGCGCGTTTCGTCGTCACGCCCTGGCGCCAGCAAGAACACAGCGCTTGCCATCAAACCAACGACGAACAGCGTCGCCATCGCCTCGACGAGGCTGAACCCAGCTTCGGCGTGCGCGCGCTTATTCCCAATTGCCGACATCGGCGTCCGCGCCTTCCCCGCCTTCGCGTGCGTCGGCGCCAAGTGTGTAGAGATCAAACGCGCCGCGCTCGCCCGGAATCACATACTCGTAAGGGCGGCCCCATGGGTCGTCGGGCAGGCGGCGGATGTAACCTTCGCCCCCCTCCTGGCCAAGCAAGGACTGTAGTCCTTCTTCAATGCTCGGATAGCGCGCCTCCTGCAGGCGATAGAGTTCCAGCGCTTGCTCCAACACGCGAATGTCGGCACGCGCCTTTTCAACGCGCGCAACGTCTTGGCTCGGCAGCACGTTGATGACGACGATTGCGGTGATCAGACCGATGATGACGATCACCACCATCATTTCGACCAGCGTGACACCGGCGTCGGCGGGAAGCGTGGAACGGCGACGTGGCAGGATCGAGAATATTTTGCGCATTATCCTATCGCCAGACGGTTGAGTTGCAGAATGGGCAGCATGATCGCAAGCACGATCGACGCGACCACGACGCCCATGATGATGATGATCGCCGGCTCAAGCAGGCTCAGGGCCGTAGCGGTAACGGCTTCAAACTCCTGGTCGAGATGGTCCGCCGCCTTCTCCAGCATACCAGACAGGTCGCCAGCGTTCTCTCCACTCGCAGCCATGTAGGCGACCAACGGAGGAATGACGCCGCTTTTTCGCATGGCCCGCGAAAGCGGCTCGCCCTCTTCAATCCACGCCGCCATGCGCGCCGCCGCCGTCGAGGCCGCGCGATTGGTGATGGCCTCGTGCGCCGCACGAACACTTTCAAGCACCGGCAAACCCGAAGCGGTCAGCGTGGAAATAGCACGCACAAAGCGGCTCGCCTGCACGGCGGTGACCCACTTGCCGACCAATGGCGCACGCAACATCGCCGCGTCGATTGCAGCGCGGACGGGCTCGCGCCTGAGGAGGATGCTCGCGACATAGGCGCCTACCGCGAGCCCAATAAGCAACACGCCCCAAAAGCGCGCGAGAAAATTCGACACGCCGATGAGAACTTGCGTGATCAACGGCAACCGCGTGTCGAAGCTCTCGAACTGCTCTGTCAGGCTCGGCACGACGAAGATCATGAGGCACGTGACGACACTGAGCGCCACCAGACTGAGCGCAGCCGGATAGACCATCGCCGTGGTGACTTTGCTGCGGATCGCTTCAGAGCGCGCCAGGTAGTCCGCCAGGCGGGTGAGCACGAAGCCAAGCTTGCCGGAGCGTTCGCCACCCGCGATAGCCGCGCGGTACATAGGAGAAAAGCTCCGCGGATGACGGGCAAGCGCGTCTGCGAGGCGCAATCCTTCGACAATGCCCGCTTGCACATCGCTCATTACTCGGCGCGTCAGCGCCACATCCTGCTGCGCGGCAATCATGCCCAGCGCTTCGTCGACGGGAACGGCGGCATCGACCAGGGTCGCAAACTGACGTGTCACCAGCAGTCGTTGCTTGTGCGACAGCGCCTGTCGCGGCCCGACCGGCGCGGCATCGCGCGTTCGCGACGGTACGGCTTCGCTGGCGGGCTCCAGCTTGACCAATACCAATTTGCGCCGCTGCAACGCGCGGCGCGCTGCACTTTCATCGGCGGCGTCGAAGCCGCCACTGCGATTGCGTCCATCCCGATCGACGGCGAGGAACTGATAGCGCGGCATCTCAAGCCGCCTGGTTGGCGCTGCACGCGCGCAATACGTCGCTCAGCGACGTCACACCTGCTGCGGCCCAGCGCAGGCCGCTCGTCAGCAACGGGTCGCTCGCCTTAAAAGCCAGCGCTGCCATATCCTGCTCGGTTGCATTGGCATGAATCAAGGCGCGGATATCATCCGTGAGCGCTACATACTCATAGAGTCCGATCCGGCCGACATAGCCGGTGTGATTGCATTGCGGGCAACCGGCGGCCTCGAAAATCGGCGCGCCCTCAGCGCCGATCGCGCTGAGCAAGCGCTGCTCTGGCGCGCCAAGCACAGCCGGCCGTTTGCAAGCGCCACACAGGCGGCGCACCAGGCGTTGCGCAACGATCGCGCGCACAGTTGACGCCAGAAGGTAGGGCTCAACGCCCATATCGCGTAGGCGTGTGATCGCCGCGACTGCGTCATTGGTATGGACAGTGGAGAAGACCAAGTGACCGGTCAGGCTGGCCTGCACCGCGATCTGCGCCGTCTCAATGTCGCGGATCTCGCCGACCATGACGATATCCGGGTCCTGCCGCAGAATCGCGCGCAAGCCCGCGGCGAAGGTCATGCCGATCTTCGGATTGACTTGCGTTTGTCCGATGCCCTCGATCGCGTACTCGATCGGATCTTCCACCGTCAGAATGTTGCGCGAACGATCGTTGAGCAGATTAAGTGCTGCGTAGAGGGTTGTCGTTTTTCCCGACCCGGTGGGGCCGGTCACCAAAATGAT
>JBFWZB010000040.1:0-1317 GCA_050185805.1 Hyphomonadaceae bacterium | reverse complement strand
TCCACCAGGGCGAGCGGATCGGCCCCGGCGCGGACGCCCACGCGCCACGGCGCGTCTTCCGAAAGCAGAACGACGCCATGAGCCTTGGCGAAGGCGTAATCAAGTCTGCGCCCGGAGACCTCATTCGACTTTGCGAGAGTTCTGGCGTCACTCATTCAGCGTTCAATGCTCAGGGCGTCTGTCCCGGCGACGCCGGAGCGGGCGCGGCAGCCGGCGCCTCGGCGATTGGCGCCGACGTCGAGAAATTGAAGATCTCATTCTGCAGCCGTTGATTGATGCTCGGATCAATCCCCTGCTGACCGCGGAAATTCTGGTACTGCCGGGCGGTGACGTCGCGCGCCTGTTCCGGCGTATTTACGATGGTGGGCCGCAAGAAAACCATCAGGTTCGTACGCCGCCGCGTTTCGGCTTCATTGCGGAACAGCCGACCGGCGACAGGCAGGCGACGCAGACCGGGGATGCCGCTTTCATCCCGCTGCACAGTCTCCTGAATCAGGCCGCCGAGCACGATGATCTGCCCGGCATCGACTTGAACAACGGTCTGTATTTCGCGGCGATTGGTGATGAGATCGGTGGAGTCAGCAACAATCGGTCCGAAAATGTCGGACACTTCCTGGCGAATTTGCAGACGGATCGCACCGCCTTCGCTGATCTGCGGGCGCACTTCCAGTTGGACGCCGACATCCTCGCGCGAAACAGTCCGGAATTGGTTTTCGAAATTGTCGCTTAAGGCCTCGCCGGTTGTGATCGGAATTTGCTGACCGACCAGGATCGACGCGGATTCGTTGTCGAGTGTCATGATCGAAGGCGTCGAGAGGACGTTGGAGTCGCGGTCCTGCGCCAGGGCGTTGAGGATCAAACCGAAGATCACGCCGCTATCGGTCTGTCCGCCAATCCCGCCCAGCATGCCGTTGGCGCCAAGCAGCGATTGGATTGCGGCGCGGCGCAGGTCGCGCAGCGCCGTGTTGTCTTCATCGGAATCGTCCGCACTCTCACGCACGGCCAGCGCGCCGGTCAATGCGAGCAAATTCGGTGCGGACGTGTTGGCGTAGCTGGTCGAAAGAAACGGCACGGCATTGTTGCCGCTCGGGTCTGCTGCGAGGAATTGCAGCCCCAGTTCCTGAGCGACGGAGTCCGACACCTCCACGATAATGGCTTCGACCAAGATTTGCTGCCGGCGAACGTCCAGCGTGCGCACGACATTGGCCAGCGATTCTTGGGTCTCTGGATCGGCGCTGATGATAAGCGAGTTGGTGGCGCGGTGCGCCGCGATGTTGGCGCGGCGATTGGCCGACTGCCCCGCATCCTCGCCAGCGG
>JBFWZB010000039.1:0-25972 GCA_050185805.1 Hyphomonadaceae bacterium | reverse complement strand
GCCAAGGAAGCCTGGACCGACCGCAAGGGCCGCCCGTTTCAGCCCAACATTCATTATTGGGTCGGCGGCAACACGATCTTCTATGGCGCAGCGCTCTATCGGTTTCGCAAGCGCGACTTCGAGGAAACGCGCCACCATGGCGGGCGCGTCTCGCCCGCCTGGCCAATCGGCTACGATGATCTTGCGCCCTATTACACCGAAGCCGAGCAGCTCTGGAGCGTGCACGGCAAGCGCGGCGCCGACCCGACCGACGACGCGGACGCACCGCCCTATCTTCACCCGCCCATGCGTCACGACCCTGAGATCGCAGAGCTGAAATCGCGGCTGAGCTTGCAGGGACTTCGCCCGTTTGAAATGCCCATAGCCGCAGAGCGCGACGACGCCGATGGCGCGGCCAGTCCCTGCGTGCGCTGCCGCACGTGCGGGGGCTTTCCTTGCCTGCGTGAAGCGAAGGCGGACGGGCGCAAGATGGTTGCGCGCGCACTGGCGCGCGGCAATGTCGAACTGCTCACCTCCGCCAAGGTCACGCGGCTGGAGACCGCGCCGGGCGGAACGACGGTGTCGGCCGTCATCTATGAGCGCAACGGCGTTGAAGAACGCGTGCGCGGCGACATCGTCGTGCTCGCGGCGGGCGCGGCGAACTCGGCAGCGCTCCTGCTGCGCTCGGCCAATGGCGATCATCCCGATGGTCTCGCCAATGCTTCCGATCAGGTCGGCCGCAATTACATGTTCCACACGGCCTCGGCGTCGCTCTCTTTTGCCTGGCCGAAGATCGACACCGATTTTCCGAAGACCATGGCGCTCAACGATTATTATTGGGGCGATCCCGACGGCAAATTTCCTTACCCGATGGGCCATGTCCAATTGCTGGAATATCTCTCCGGCGACGTCATCCGAGGCCAGCTGTCGCAGACACTGCCCTCCTGGATGGTGCCGCAAGGGCTCGCCGATTTCATGGGCGACCGGATTTTAGCGTTTCTGCTGATGACCGAGGATTTGCCCGAAGCGCGAAACCGTGTCCGGCTCAACCCGGATGGATCGATCCGGCTCGATTACTGGTACAACAATCTCACGGCGCACAAGCGCCTGATCGGCCGGTTTCACAAAGCCATGGCCAGGGCCGGACGCACGTGCAAATGCATGCGGGGTTATCGCGCGCAGATGGACAAGATACTGCCGCTCTACGGCACGGCGCATCAATGCGGCACGCTGCGCATGGGCGCTGACCCACGCGGGTCAGTGGTGGACCCGGCATGCAAAGCCCACGATCTCGACAATCTCTACGTGGCCGACACCAGCGTTTTCGTATCGAGCGCGGCGGTCAATCCGGCGCTCACCTGCATCGCCAATGCGCTTCGCGTCGCCGACATCATCGCCGCGCGCATGCGTTAGGATGTTGCGCCCTATAGTCTGGATTTGAACGGCGCCAGCAGCGACCAGCCAAGATGCTGCGGCCTGGCGTCATCGAGTCCCAATAGACCGATCGCTTCCGGCGTTCCTTCCGGGCCTGAGCCGGCGGCGCAATACGAGCCGAATAGCCGGTCCCAGATCGAGAGGAAGAAGCCGAAATTGGCATTGTGCTCCTCAGAACGCACCGAGTGGTGAATGCGGTGCATGTCCGGCGTTACAAGGACGAGCCGGACGATGCGCTCCAAACGGGATGGCAACGCCGTATTGGCGTGGTTGAAGATCGCGCTGGCATTGAGCACGATTTCAAAAACGAGGACCGCCTCCGCCGGCGCGCCAAGCAGGATCACGGCCGCACTCTTGATCACGGCTGAAAGCGCGATTTCGAGAGGGTGAAACCTGAGCGCCGTGGTCGCGTCGACATCGCGATCGGCATGATGCACGTGATGCAGCCGCCACGCCCAAGGCCAGACATGGAACGCTCTATGCTGCGCCCACACAACCAAATCGAGCGCCAAGACCGCGGTGAGGAAACCCAGGAGCGGCGCTGTATCGATCACATTAAACAGGCCGACGCCATGCGCCGCCGCCCAGAGCGCGGCCCCGCTGGCCGCGAGCGGAGCGGCGAGCGCCGACAACACACGCACCGCAAGCGTACCCGCCATCACAAGCGCCATGTTAGTCGTCCAGCGGCTGAAACGCGGCGCCGCACGCGTGCGTCGCGGCCACAGCGCCTCTGCGACGATCATCACCGCCAAGGCGGTCGTAAAGCCGCCCAGACGCAAGAGCGACTGCGCCTCCTGCCACGCAGCGTCGTCCATCAGCCGCGCTCCCGAGGTGCAAAGGCCGTCCATTGCGGGCGCTCAAGCAAACGCCGCCAGGCTTCGTTGTAGGGATGAACGAAGGGCGTCGCGCCGAAGCGATCGGCAAGCGGACGCGCTTGGTTGTGCCAGGCGAATACGCCGGCGCGGAGATTGTGCACGCGGCGGGCGCCGTGATCGAGCATACCTGCGCGCACCTCCGCCGCCATGCGTGAGCTTCGCTGCCCAACCGAACAATAGAAACAGACGTCGCGGCCCAGGGCCCGGCCCGCGAGCTGCGCGATAACCCGCTCGCGCGCCGCGCCAGGGTCCACACGTTCAGCGCCAACGAGATGGCCCACTTCATATTCCTCGCCTTCGCGGACATCGACCAGCAACAAGGGCGCGTTCGCCGCGATCAGGGCGGCGAGCGCCGGCGGCGGCGTATGCGCGATGGCCGGATAGGATGCCTCCAGACGCCGGGCGATCTCTTCCAACGAACGGGGCGGCGTCAGAGGCCATGCGCCGGCATCGCGATAGGTGAGGCTCCACGCGCCCACAGCGCCGATGGCGCAAGTGACGGCGGCTCTCCGGCTTACATTCACGCCTATGCTCCCCTTTCGCATGTCTTCGCGCAGGGGCGCCGAATGGTTGCAGGCGAGGCGCGCGTAACCGGCGCGCCCATCGCCCCGAAGCCCGCCATGACGCGCAGGCTTCCGCGCGCCATCTGGAGAATAGTCAATGTCCCACCAATTTCTGTGCCGGCTGTCGGCGCTCTGCGACGGTCTCCTGCCGATCGCGGGCGCGGCGTTCGCCTTGGTCGCCGTAGGCGCCGTCGTGTTGGCCGTGTAACGCCATGATCGATCTCTATACGGCGCCGACGCCCAATGGATGGAAGGCGTCCGTCACGCTGGAGGAGCTGCGCTTGCCCTACAAGGTCACGCGCATCGACCTTGGCGCTAAACAGCAGAAAGAAGATTGGTTCCTGCAGATCAATCCAAACGGACGGATTCCCGCGATCATTGATCGCGACGCCGATGATTTCGCGGTGTTCGAATCCGGCGCGATCATGATCTATCTCGCCGAGAAGGCCGGTCGTCTGCTGCCGAACGACAGCAAGCAACGCTCACTCGTGCTGCAATGGCTGATGTTTCAGATGGGCGGCCTCGGACCGATGATGGGGCAGGCCAACGTCTTCTACCGCTATTGGCCCGAAAAGATCGATCCGGTCATCGCCCGCTATCAAGGCGAGAGCCGTCGCTTGTTTGAGGTGCTCGATCGACGTTTGTCAAAGGCGGAATATCTCGCCGGAGATTATTCCATCGCCGACATCGCCAATTGGGCGTGGGCGCGCAGCCACGCCTGGTCCGGGGTTTCCGTTGACGGTTTGGGTCACCTCTCGCGCTGGCTCAAATCGATTGAAGAGAGGCCCGCCGCACAGCGTGGACTGGCCGTACCCGGGGATCTGCCCGCGGCGGACAATGAGCAAGCGCGACAGAGCTTTATCGGCGCCGCGCGCGCCATGCTGCAGCGATGACGCGCCGCCTCAGCGGGCCGCGTCCGGGGTTTGCGCGCCGCGTATAAAATCATCGAGCGGCGTTTCGGCGATGTGATTGACGTAATTGCCAAGGACAGCGAGCGACACGCCAAGCACCACGTCGAGCAGCGCTGCGCGAGAATAACCAAGCGCAAGCAACCGGTCGGCTTCGGCCCCGCAATCTTGCGCGCGCTGGCGAACCGCGGCGACAACAAATTGACGAAGCGCTTCTGAGCGTTCGTCCGCAAGAGGCGCCCGGTCGAGGAGCGCCGCGATCACCGCCCCTTCCAGACCGCTCTGCTCAGCCTCGCGCTTGTGCGCCGCGACGCAATAATGGCATTCCTGCTCGACCGACGCAGTCAACAGAACGATGAAGCGCTCGGCCGATGTGAGCTCGCCCTGCGCAAACAATCCGTTGAGCGTAAAGTACGCCTCGATCGCCGATGGACTCTCGGCGAGCGTCGCTGCGAGGTTTGGGACCTCGCCAAACATCCGGCGCGCTAGCGCCAAGAACGGTTTCGAGCCGCCGGGCGCGCTCATCAAGGTGTGCAAGGGAAAAGTCGCCATATCCGATCATCGCAGGGTAAGGCCGCCGCAGGCCCAGCAATGCAGCGCTGCGCGGAATAAGTCCTATTCCGTCATGACATCAATAGGCGGCGCAGGATCGGTCCAATGGCCGCGAGCACCGCCCACCAAACGGCCGCGCTGAAGAGGAGCGCCGTAAGCAATCCATAGCCTGGCCAGCGCCGGCCGGACTCTCCGCGCACGCGCTTTTGGCGGGGGGCCGCGCGACGCGCGCGTCGGTCCTTCCGACGCGCCTGACAGGGCGCTTCCGGCCCCCGCGCTCCGGCGACGATATCTGGATTATTTGATCGGGGGCGCGACATGGGCCGGTTTCGTCAGTAACGCGTCGTGAGACGCGTGAGCCAGTCAGGCGAGACCGACACAAGGAACGCCTCCACGACCCTGTCTGCGCCGGTTGCGATCATCAGCCCAAGTATGACAAGCGCGCCGCCGAGCGCTGCGCGCCCAACGAGACCCGTATCTCGCATGCGGCCACGCAATCGCTTGAAGACAGCCGCCGAGCTTAGTCCAAGCGCCAGCAGCAGCGAGGCCGCACCGACGCCGAACGCCAGCATCACCAATGCGACGTGCGGAAGATCGCGTCCTTGCGCGGCCAAAAGAGATGCCGCGCCGAGCGTCGGCCCGACACACGGGCTCCAGACAGCGCCCAGAAGCAATCCCAGTCCCAAATGTCCCGCGGGACCTGCCTCCTGCAGCGCCGACATTTTCTGATTGGCCCAATCGCCCACCGGCCCTGAAGCCGAAGCGAGCTTGACTTGAAAGCTGGGCGTTAGAAGCACGACGCCTATGAGCGCAAGCGCGGCTCCCCCTGCACGGCGCACGAAATCGCTGTCCATGCCCAATGCAAAGCCCGCCGTGGCCAGGAAGACGCCGAGAAGTGAAAAGGACAAAGCAACCCCGCCCGCAAGCGCGAACGGGGCCCATCTGCTTCGCGCCGCCGCTGCACCCACGACAATCGGCACAAGCGGCAGAACGCATGGCGACAGGATCGAGAGAGCGCCCGCCAGGAAAGCCAGCAGAGGGTTGAGCGCATCCATGGTCTAGCGGACAGCCGATCGCATGAGTGCGGCGATGCGTCCGGCATCGGTGTCGCCGACCGAACGCCCCGTCTCCGTGCGCCCTTGAAAGGCGATCAGCGTACTCTGCGTCCGGATACCGAGTGCGCGCCGCTCCGCGCTCTGGCTGTCGAAATCAAGCGTGAACACGATCATGTTGTCGAACTCATCCGCCTGTGCGGCGGCGCGCACCACCGGCGCCTGGGCGCGGCAGGTCGGGCACCAATCGGCGTGAGCCTCGACCAGGATCGGCCGGCCCTGT
The DNA here is from genome assembly GCA_050185805.1 of Hyphomonadaceae bacterium. Taxonomy (GTDB): domain Bacteria; phylum Pseudomonadota; class Alphaproteobacteria; order Caulobacterales; family Aquidulcibacteraceae; genus Vitreimonas. Next base: position 20,326 of record JBFWZB010000039.1, on the reverse strand, counting down.
GCTTGCGCGGCGGCGAACGCCTCGGGTGTGAACGCACGCCATTCCGCCGCCATGGCCGAGGCGGCTACACTCCAGGCCAGCGCGACCGCGGCCGCGCCTCTCCAAACCTGTCTCCACATGAGGCATCCTCCCTTTTTCGTCTGCGGCTTCGCGACCGCCATCAAAAAGGTTACGCGGTCCGTTTCCGATTTCGGGCGTAACCAGCACGCCATCCGCAGCGAAGCCGAACCAACGTGGCCATACGCATCAGCATCGTCATCCCCGCACTCAACGCCGCGCGTGCGCTGCCGGCGGCGCTCGCGGCCGTCACGAATGCCGATGAGATCGTGGTGGTGGATGGCGGCTCGAACGACGACACCGTCGAATGCGCGCGCGGGTCAGGCGCGCTCGTGATCCGGGCGCCCAAAGGGCGGGGCGCACAATTGTCGGCCGGCGCGGCGGCCGCGCGTTACGACTGGCTGCTCTTCCTGCACGCTGACACTGTTCTCGAGCCGGGATGGCGCAAGACATGCGAACGCTTCGCTACATCGACAGCAGACCGCGCGGGCAGCTTTCGCTTCGCTTTGGATGACAGCGCATGGCAAGCGCGTGTTCTCGAACGCCTTGTCAGCTGGCGCTCGCATTTGCTTGGCCTGCCCTATGGCGATCAGGGTCTGTTCATTCACCGCACACTGTTTGACGCCATCGGCGGATACCGGGAGATGCCGCTCATGGAAGACGTCGATATCGTCCGGAGACTTGGCCGCGCGCGTCTTACAATCATGCCGCACCAGGCCGTCACCTCCGCCGAGCGGTGGCGCCGCAATGGCTGGCTGGCTCAGAGCCTGCGCAACCAGGTCTGCCTTCTGCTCTATCTGATCGGCGTGTCTCCCGCCCGTATTCGGACCATCTATGAACGCCGCTGAGCGTCACCTCGTTGTGTTTGCGCGGCGCCCGCAGCTGAAGCGTGGCAAACGCCGGCTCGCCCGCGAGATCGGCGACTTGGAAGCGTGGCGTTTTCAAAGATGGGCCCTGGCTCGGCTCGCGCGGACTCTTTCCAAGGACCCGCGTTGGCGCTTCTGGCAGGCGCTTACGCCCGATATCCCGGCGGTGCGCCGGCCTCTGGGAGAATTGCCTCAAGGCGAAGGCGATCTTGGACGCCGCCTCGCCACGGCGATCGCGCAGGCGCCGGCGGGCGATATCGTGATCATCGGCAGCGATACGCCCCAGATCTCGGCGCGCGACATCGCACGCGCCTTCAAGCGGCTCGGAAACGTCGACGTCGTGCTGGGCCCTGCCCGAGATGGCGGCTTCTGGCTCATCGGATTCACGCGCCGCGCACGCGGTACTTTGCCGTTCGACAATGTGCGCTGGTCGAGCGCGCAGACCCTTGCCGATGTTCTTCACAACCTATCGGGCGTACGCGTGGCCATGCTTGACGTGCGTGAAGACGTCGATGACGCCGCGAGCCTGAAACGCGTACGCGCGCTCATGCGCCGCGCGGCGACCTAGCCTGGCGGCGAGCCGAGACGTCGCCCCGCCACCGCCGACAAGCGCACACGCGCTTGCGCGCTCCAATGCTCCGGAGCGCTGACAATGGCGACATCGAGACAAGTATCGATCGGCGAAGCCGTGCGCGTCGTCGCGGCCGCCGTGCGCGCCAGTTCCACGATCAGCGCCTTCGCCTTGACCGTGTTCTCGCGCATGATGCGCAACACCTCAGGGACATCCACCGAAGCATCAGCGCTGCGCCAGCAATCATAGTCGGTCACCATGCAGAGATTGGCGTAGGGCAATTCAGCCTCCCGCGCGAGCCTCGCTTCCGGCATCGACGTCATGCCGATAATGTCGCCGCCCCATTGCCGAAACATCAGACTCTCGGCGCGCGGGGAAAATTGCGGTCCCTCCACAGCCACATAGGTTGCGCCGTCAACAATCTCCGTTCCCGCTGAGAGCCCGGCCTGCACCACCATCTGCGTGAGGCGCGGACACACCGGATCGGCCATGGAGACATGCGCGACAACGCCATCGCCGAAAAAGCTCGCCGGTCTCTGACGGGTCCGATCAATGTATTGACGCGCCGCCGTCAGTGTCCCCGGCGGGCGTTCTTCGCGCAGCGAACCCACTGCGGAAACCGCCAGAATGTCGGTGCACCCGAGCCGCTTCAAAGCATCGATGTTTGCGCGGGCGTTGACTTCGTGCGGGGCCAGACGATGCCCGCGGCCGTGGCGCGGCAGGAACGCCACCTCCACCCCGGCGACGCTGCCCACGCGGACTGCATCGGACGGCGCTCCCCACGGAGAGTCGATCTCCACCCATGCGCCGTTTTCCATATCCTCCAGATCGTAGAGGCCAGAACCGCCAATCACGCCAAACTTCCAGTGCGTCACGCGCCATTCCTTTCGCTGATACGATAGAACGCGTCGATCCCAGGCGACGGATCGGCTGCCACGCGCCCCCGCTCCGTCAGGTGGATGAGGTGCGCCCAGACGGAGTGCATCGCGGCGGGATGGAGCGACTTGTCAATGTCTGTGTAAGCACTCTCGACGATGTCCCGGATACGCCCGTCTCCTAAACGGACGCGCTCATAAATCTCATGCTCACGGCGCAGCCGATGCGCGATATAAGCCTCGATGAAGGGGACGGGGTCGGCGATGTCTGCACCATGTGTCGGCACAAGCCGGGTAAACCCACCGTCGCGGGCCCTTCGCAAACTTGCAAGGTAGTCGCCCATATGTCCGTGCGGCGGGCTCACAATGCTTGTCGACCAGGCCATGACGTGATCGCCGCAGAAGAGTGTCTTCTCCTCGTCCAGCGCAAAGCAGAAGTGGGTCGCAGTGTGCCCAGGCATGTGCAGCGCGCGCAGCGTCCAACCATCACCGCAGAACACGAGACCATCCGTCAGCTCAATGTCCGGCGCGAACCATGCGTCATCGCTCGCCTCCTCCCGCACCTGCCCGCCATGCTCGTCCGTCGCCAGTCCCGCGCAGCCGCACAACATCGCGCCATGCGCGTCCGCAAGGCGGCGCCCTAGCGGCGAGTGATCGATATGCTGATGGGTCGCCAATACGTGCGACACGCGCTCGCCAGCCAGCGCCGTCTGGAGCGCGTCAAAATGATCGTCGCGGTCAGGTCCGGGATCGATCACGGCGACGATGCCGCGCCCGACGATGAGCGTACCGGTTCCCGGCCCGGTGAATCGGCCCGCATTGCGCGCAACGACACGCCGGATCAGCGGCGAGACCGGCTGTGCTTCACCATATCGAAAGACAAAATCCTTCTTGAAGGGGATCATTGCGCGTTGCTTCCATCCATGGCGTTCACAAGCCGCTGCAGCGCGGCGCCCAGCAGGCGGCTCGCACGCATCTTGTCTCTGAACGGCAGTTTCAGAGGCGGCATGTCAGTCTTGTTGACATCAACGATATAGATGCGCCCGGAGTGACGATCGCGAAGAATGTCGAGACCGCCCCAATCGAGCCGCATCTCCCGCAAGAACGCGCGAATGCGGGCGACCTCATCCGCCGAGAACACGGCGCCGACGTCCGCGAGCGCAACACTTGTATTGGAGTTCGCAAAGCGCGAGGCCCGGTTGCGGCGCTTAATGAAAACCAGAACAGGATCGCCGCCGACGCACGGCGTGCGCAAATCCTCCACCAGATCGCCCGCCCCCGTTTCAATGAGTTTCTGATAAACCCGACCGGGCTTTGCCGGCGTCGGGCGCTGAACAATCCTTCCATCGTGTGCGCCGTTGATCTCCCCCTTCTCGACGGCGGCGCCGCTGCCTTGCGCGGGATCGATCAGCAGGTCGTAGCCAAAGACGCGCGCAAAGACTTCCGCGACGCGTGTCTTGGACACATCGCGGCATGCGCCGTTGATACAACCGGCGGCCGCCGCCTCGTTCGTGGCGGCCCAGGTCGCGTCCTCGAAATAGACGCAGGCATCGGCCTTTTCGGGCGAAGCTGCGATGCGCGCGCCGATCCATGCGCTCGCATTCCAGATGAGGTACCAGGGCGGCGGCGGCTTCGGCATGTACCAGAGCCGCGGACCGGGACGCACCAGCTGTCGCACCGCGGCGTTGAGGCGGATTGGAATGTAATAGGTGAGCCAGGCGGCGATGTCGTGCAGCAGCGCGCCGTCAAGACGAATGCGCGCGCCGGTGTCGTGATAGTGGACGACCCCGTCACGGATGGTGAATGTCGAAAACCAGGATCGCTGCATCACGCCTGACCTGTTGCAGCTGACGCCTTATCGCCCGCGCTGATAGCGCGGCGAAACTTCGCGCCGAGGAAGTCGAGAAAGCAGCGCCAGTCTTCGCCGGTGACGCCATGCCAGCCCGGTCGCTCAAAGCTGACCACCGCGCCGCTCGTGTCAGGATATGCAGTCAGGCCGCCAGCGCCGAGGATCTGCGCCGCGCTCTGCCCAGCGCGCACAGCGCCGGCATGATCGGCCCAGAAATCGGCGCGCGCCCCGCTTAGAAGAATTGGGCGCGGCGCGAGAAGCGCGAGCAGATGCTGCTGATCGACCTCGCATCCCCGCCCTTGCTCGACCGACATGCGCTCGCAAAACCAATGCGGAAACGCGCGCACAATCTGCGCGACGGTTTCCCCGCGCGCGCCATCGGTCATCGCCGCGCCATAGCGGCCCGATTGATGCGCAATCACGGCATCGAATCCCGGATCAAACGCCGCAGCGAGCAATGCCGCCTTGCCATGACGCGAATGCCCCCACGCGACATGCGCCGCGTTCGGGAAATGCGCCGCGAGCTGCCCGCGCAGTGCGATGGTGATGGCGGCCCAGTGCGCGAGCACGCCGCCGCGCTCCGTTGATGCTTCAGCTCCCGAGAGCGCCTCCAGTATGGGCCTGCATGCTTGCCTATGATCTGGGACCAAATCCGCGGGGTAAAAGAGAAACAGGCCGACGCCCGCTGCGGCGACGCGCTCGAACGGAGGCGTGTGGATGTGGCGGCCCAAGATGATCTCGCGGACCCGCCCGGTTAAGCTGGGCCGTGTCCGCTCGCCGCGAAGCGCCCGTGTCCAGCCATCGAGACTGCCGAGATGCGGACGAAAGCACTGCGCAAATAAAACAGTATGCGTGGGCGCCTGGCTCGGCCTCACCATCAGCGCCGCGAGATCCAGGTCCGTACCCCCAGCCTCAACACGAAAGCGCCACACCTCCACAACCAGCCGCGCCCCCACATCGCCAAGCGGAGTAACGTCCGTGAGCGCGAGGCAGCTTAGGTCAGGCAGTCGTCCATAGATGTGCCGCTGCAGTTGATCGCGCGTGCGCGCCGGATTCCAATCCGTCAATTGGTGCGCGCCGGGCGCGTCCTGCACGCGCGCCCGCGCGTCGGTAGGCGTTGTGAAAGCCGATGTCGACACAAGGCGGCTCAGACTTTTTGGGCTTTGCCCGGCGCGCTAAGGGCGAAGATGAGGACGGCCGTGACGAGAAATGCGATCGCTGTATAGAACAACATGCCGCCATCGGTCGGCAGGTTCATCGCGTCGATCTCGGCGACGCTCTTGCCCGCCTGCAATTCAGCGACCAGTCGTCCCATTTCCGGAATCTGAACACCAAGCCAAGGCGAGAGGTGGAATCCGATTGCGCCGACCGTTACAGCGCCGGCGAGCAGTGCGCCCAGGCGTCTTGTGCGCGGGATCACCAGCGCCGCCGCCGCGAGCAGCTCCGCCGCGCCGGTTGCGTAACGCACATAGGGCTCAAACCAGTCCAGTCCCGATCGGCCAGCGATCAGCGCGAAGATCGGATTAGGACTGGGGCCGAAAAACTTGGGCAGCCCCACCATGAAAGCAAACGCACCGGCGAGCGCCAACGCCAGCGCCCACTCCCCTATGACCCTGATTTTCATCGCCTTGCTCCCGCACTTGCTCCCGTCTTCGCAGACGGGCGCCGCGCGGTTACAGCGCCCGCCCGCCGCGCGCGCTGACCGCGCCGTGCAAGCTCACGAAGAAGGGCACCAGATAGGTGAGCAAAGCCTTGGGCCAGCTGAACTGATGGTGCGACCAGAGCGCGTCGCCCTGATTGATGAGGTTGAGCACCGTGCCAACGAGAATGGCGACGATCAGCGCCCGGCGCCCCTCCGGGCCACGAGCCGCCGCCGTCAGCCGATTCCAAAAGCGCACCGGCACGGCCGGCTTCATATCTGTCATGGTCGCGCTCATACACCCAAAGAACGGTCAGTCGAGCTTCAGACGACGGTCCGCCGAAAGGGCGCCGGGGCCGCGTACGACAATGAGCACCAACACCGTGACCCACCAGACATGGACCGTCCACCAGGCATCGGGATAGACGAAAATCTGAATGACGAGCGTCATGACGAGCAGCCCCAGCGCCGCCGCACGCGTAAAGACCCCCACAATCAACAAGACTGGAAGCGCCACCTCCGCGACTGACGCGGCGACGGCAAATCCATTCACGACGACCGGCGGCAACGCATATTTCGCGAAATACTCGTCCGCGAACAGATAGAACGTGTCTTCGCGTATCGTCAGACCGTCCCATTTCGTGAGGCCCGAGAGGAGGAAAACACGCGCGATCAACAGCCGCGCCCCGAGCAGAGCCACGCTCTCCAATTTCGCCGCGGCGCCGGCGGCTCCACGATAGATTGCGAGCACTCTTGCGAGCATGCCCGGTTCCGCTTTTTGGGTTGCTAGATTCACCACCATTCCTCCCGCATCGACTCCAATTCACCCGGCGCCGCATCGAACACACCGCCTTCGAGCGCGGCGGCGAAGAGCAGGCTGATGTCGACATCGCCATCCTTGGCGGCCTCTTCGGCCGCCATGCCAAGAGCGCCGCCAGCACCGAGACAGCGAAGAAAACTTGCCTCCGCGCAGGTGAGCACGCGGCTCTCAACGTCCAATACCGGCCGCCACACCAAGACCCATTGCTCGTCCGGCGCCACGATATGATCGACTGGGCGCTGTTCGGCGCGATTGTGTTTCCATGCATCATGCACGGTCCAATCCAGACGAAGCAGGCGTGCGCTCGGATGCAGACCCAGATGGAGTTCGGCCAGCCGCTCCGGCTTGAGGGCCGCCAGAGCGCCCGCCTGTAACGGCTCTCGCGTCGGCGCCAAATGTGCTTCGAGCCAGGCGCGATCGAGGCGCGCCGCATCCGCCAGGTAAGGCGCCCGATCGAGCCCCGGCGCCTTCGCGATAAAAGCAGGAAACGTCTCGCCATAACCGACGAGTGATCGCGTCGCCGGAGGCGAAGCGCTCATATAAGCGACAGCGACGCGCTCGAAATAGGCCGAGCCGGCCATGCGCGCGACAGCGGGAAAGGCGCTCGCAAGCGCGTCGGCGCCGCCCCGGAAAATCGTGTTGCGATAGACGATCACGTTCGCGTCAGAGGACGCGTCAGTGAGATGCGGCGTCAAAGCGGAAGGATCCTTCGCCACGACTGCATCCACAAACGCATCAAAATAGCCGGCAAGCGTGGTCATGCGGCCTCCAGCTGACGCTGCAATAGCGCATCGGCGCGGTCGCGCTCTGCAATGAGATCGCCAAAGAGCGGAATATTGGCGTCACGCTCGATCAATGTCGGGCGCGAGCCGATGCGATCAATAAGCCGCTTATAGAGGCGCCACACCGCCTCTGCGACCGGTGCGCCATGCGTATCTACGAGCAGCGCCTCGCCGCGCTGCGCATCCGCTTCATGGCCCGCCAGATGCACTTCCCCGACATAAGTCCCTGGAATGGCGTCAATGTAGGTCGCGGCGTCGAAGCCTGTATTGTTGGCGCTGACATAGACATTGTTGACATCGAGAAGCAGCCCACATCCTGTCCGCCTGCAAAGCTCCACCAGGAAATCCGGCTCATCCATTTCCGATTTGAGCGATACATAGACGGACGGATTTTCAACAAGAATGGTGCGGCCGAGCGCGGTCTGAAACGCATCAATGCGATTGCTGAGATGGCAAAGCGCTTCGTCTGTTCTCGGCAAAGGAAATAGATCGGCGAAATACCGGCCGCCTGCGGCGCACCACGCCACATGCTCGGATATGCTCGCCGGCTCGAAGCGATCGATAAGTTGCTTGAGCGCGCGCAAATGATCGACGTTCAATGGATCGGGGCCGCCGAGCGAGGCGCCGACGCCATGGAAAGAGAGCGAATGCTGGCCTCGCAAAGCATCGAGCCACGCCAAGCGCGGCCCGCCGGCCACCATGTAGTTTTCCGGATGGACTTCGAGCCAAAGGCCATCAATGGCGCTGTCGAGGACCGCACGATAGTGCTCGGGCTTGAGCCCGACGCCCGCTCTTGCGGGAAGCGGTGGGGGAAGGCGGGCGGCCATCGCGCGGTCCTCGTTCGGTTGCGCTTAGTTGTTGCGCGCAATCTCTTGCAGCGAAGCGGCGCCGTCAGGCGTCTGAATATATTGGCAGGTGCCGGCGGGCGTATAAGTCCATGCATTGCCCTGGAAGTTGTGCGTCGACGTGCCGGCGCATGTGGTGCCCGCGCCTGCACGGCAATCGTTCTCGCCAGCGAGCGCGACGCCATAGCAACGATCGCGGCGGCCTTGAATGCGGTCGGACGCGACCCAGCGCGTAAAGGCTTCGCGCGCTTCAGCAGGCGCATTCTGCGCAATCGTGAGCTGGGCGTTGGGCTTCGCCGACGCAGGCGCGGCGGCGAGAGACAGGCCGACAAACAAGGCGGCGGCGATCGGGGTCGTACGGATCATAGTATTCTCCTCTGCTGGAAACGCTCGACGCGTCCCTGAGCGCGTCACATCCCCGTCTTCGGCGTGTTTTGCGCGCCGGTTACACCGCCGCAGCGACCCGCCAGATGCGTCCGCACCGCCAAGGTTCTGTGGCTTGGGCGCCTGTAACCAGCGAGGCCAGACCCACGAAGCCATCACCTGTTGTTTCAGGACGAAGGCCGGGGAGCTCAGGGAATGCCATTCACCAAATCCGTCTCGCACCCGGCGCTGGTGCTTGCTTTGGGGCTGGCTGCCCTCGCGAGCGCGACCCAATCGGCCTATGCTCAAACGAGTGTGAATGCCGAAACCGATATCGTGATCGTCACCGGCACGCGCGGCGGCGCCCGCTCGCTGACCGAAAGTCCCGTGCCCGTCGACGTGTTGAGTGGCGACGACCTACGCAATACAGGCGCTGTCGCTGGTGAACTGGGTCAGGCCCTGGCTGTGACAACGCCGTCCTTCAACTTTCCGCGCCAATCCAATTCTGGTTCATCCGATCACGTGCGCGCCGGACAATTGCGCGGCTTGAGCCCCGACCAATTGTTGGTTCTCGTGAATGGGCGGCGGCGTCACACGTCGGCCATCGTCAATTCAGAGACCAAGATCGGGCGCGGCACCGCCGCCGTCGATTTCAACACTATCCCCCTTGGCGCGGTGCGCCGTATCGAGGTGCTGCGCGATGGCGCGGGCGCACAATACGGGTCGGACGCCATCGCCGGCGTGGTCAATGTCATCCTTGACGATCGCGCCGAGGGCGCCGAACTCACCACGACCTATGGCGCGCATGTCACGGAGCTCGATCCTATCGGGCGCTCCCTCACCGACGGCGAAACCTTCACCATCGACGCCTCCATGGGCGTGCCGCTGGGCGACGGATTTCTGCGCTTCGGCGCCGATTTCGAGACACGCGAGGCGACCAATCGCGCCGGATTTGACCAGGTGCCGTTCTTCGTGGCGCCTACGCCGGCAAATCTCGCGCTTCAAGGACAGCGCAATTACGCCGAGGGCGATCCAGAAGTCGAAGACTGGAATCTCTGGTTCAACGCCGCCACCCGCTTGTCCTTTGGCGAGGTCTACGGGTTCGGCACATATGGCGAGCGCGACACAACCGGCGCGACATTCTTCCGTTACCCTGACGCATTCGACAATGTGCCGGCGATTTATCCGCAAGGCTTCCGGCCAGACTCCCTCGGTTTTAATGAAGACCTATCCCTGACCACGGGCCTGCGCACAGATCTTGCCGGCTGGGATCTCGACACCAGCGTGACCTTCGGGCGAAACGAATTCGCATACGGCGTGCAAAATTCACTCAACGCGTCTCTGGGGCCAACCAGCCCCACGCGCTTTCGCTCCGGCGCCTTCACGTTCGAACAGACGAGCGTCAACGCCGATCTTGTCCGCAGTTTTGCAGCGCCGCGCCTGCATGGCCCGCTGACGCTGGCGTTCGGCGGCGAGTATCGTAACGAGGCGTTCCGGAGCGAGGCCGGCGAAGCGGCTTCTTACGCGGCGGGACCATTCGATCTGGCCATCGGCGCCCAAGGCGCCCCTGGCCTCACGCCAGACGATGAAGCCAGCATCGAGCGCGATGTGTGGAGCCTCTATGGCGAAATCGGCGCCGACTTTACCGAGCGGCTGTATGTCGAAGCCGCCGCGCGCTTTGAAGACTATTCAGACTTCGGCGAAGAGACGACGGGCAAAGTCGCCCTGCTCTACCGACTGACCGACGACATCCGGCTGCGCGGCTCCATATCCAACAGCGTACGCGCCCCGGCGCTGCAGCAAATCGGCTTCTCGGACACGACACTCAACTTTGGCGTCGGGCGCACTCTTGTGCGCACCCGCACGCTGCCGGTCGACAACCCCATCGCTAAAGCGCTTGGCGCGCAAGCGCTTCAACCGGAAACCTCAGTCAATTACACGCTCGGTCTGACCGCGCGCCTTAACGACAGGCTGACCCTTACCGTCGACGCTTTCCGTATCGAAGTCGACGATCGCATCACCTTGTCTGATCGCTTTTTCGGACCCGCTCTCGAAGCCTTCGTGCAAGGCCAGCCCGGCGGCGCCGATATCCAATCCGTGCGGTTCTTCACCAACGCGATCGACACCGAGACCGAGGGCGTCGATATGGTTCTGAGCTATGCGCGACCAATGTTCGGCGGCGATCTCGAAATGTCCGCCGCCTATACCTATGCGACAACGGACATTGCCCGCTTTATCGCCACGCCAGCGGCGCTGACGTCGCTCGACCCCGCCTTCGCGCTGATCGGCGTCGAGGAAATCAACACGATCGAAGAAGCCGCGCCTGACTCAAAGCTTATTTTGTCCGCCGCTTGGTCGAACCGAAGCTGGCGCTTCTCCACGCGTCTGAGCCGCTTTGACACGACCGTGCGGGTCTTTAACTTCGGCGGCGGCTTCGAGCCGCGTCAAGAATATGGCGCCGAATACCAATGGGACGGCGAGGCAGAATACCGTCTCAACGAACACGCCTCGATCGCGCTTGGGGGCGCCAATCTGCTGGATGAGTATCCGGACCGCTCGTCAAGCGACATCAACTTCTTCGGCAACCTGCCCTACGACATCCTCTCGCCCATCGGCGTCAACGGGCGCTACCTCTATGGGCGCGTGCGAATCGCGTTCTAACGCCTCATGTGCACGCTGACGCTGCTTCGCGCCGAGGATGCGCTGACGCTCACGATGAACCGCGACGATGCGCCCGCGCGCCCTGAAGCGCCGCCGCGCATTTGGGAGGACGGCGCCGTGCGCTTCGCCGGCCCCGTCGATCTCGAAGCTGGCGGCACCTGGATCGGGGTCAATGCCGCGGGCGTCGCCGCCTGCCTGTTGAACCGCTACGATGCGGCGCCCAAGGGCGCGCGCAGCCGCGGCGGCATCGTGCCGCTCGCGCTTGCCGGCCAATGCTTGGATAGCGCCGCCAATGCGATCGAGGCGTTGACGCACGACGCGTACTCGCCATTCGCATGTGTCATCGTTTCATCGAGCGCGGCTTGTCGCTTCGATTGGAACGGGTCCGCCATGGTCCGGCAGAGCATATCGTTGGAAGAGCCCATGATGATGACCTCTTCGTCGTGGCGCTTCGCGGCGGTCGCCGCCCAGCGCCAAGCCCTGTTCAGGGAAACCATGGACACAGGTGGGGCGCAGGCGCTTTCGGGTTTTCACTGCGCGCGACGCGAGCGCGATGAAGCATGGGCGCCGATGATGCGCCGCGCCTATGCGCACACCAAAAGCGTGACGCAGATCATTCTCGGGCTGACGGATATTGAATTGCGCTATTGGCCGCGCGATCACGCGATTGAGCGCGGGTTGTCGCGGCCGAGCCATGTCATCCGCATCGCCCGCCGCCCCTAGACCATGAGGAACGCGCGCCCGGCGCATGCGCCGGGCGCGCGCCTCCCTTTATGCAGCGCGCTGCTTTGGCGTCCAAGCGAACGGCGCGAACGCTTCATTCAGCGGGGTTTCAGCAAGATGATTGGCGTAGTTGGAGATCGTCTTCCAGGCGACGCCCAACACGATGCCCAGCACGTGCGCTTTGGTGTAGCCCGCTTCGAGGAAGCGCGCGACATCGGCGTCGGCGACAAAGCCGCGTTCCCGAATGACTTTGAGAGTGAAGGCGCGCAGCGCTTCCAATTTGGCGTCGCCGATCGGGGCGCCGTCGCGCACTGCATTGATGATGTCGGGCGAGACCTTCGCCATGGTCGAAAGCGCGCTGTGGGCGCCGACACAAAAGCGGCACTGGTTTTCGACAGAGACGATCAGGGGAACGAGCTGTTGCTCAACGGGCGTAAAGCCCGCCTTCGCGAAAATGCCGGCAAGCGTCTGGTAGGCTTCGAGCGCCGCTGGATTCTCGGCCAGCATGCCGTAGAGATTGGGCACGAAACCGAGCGACTTTTGCGCTGCTTCGAGCGCCGGACGCGCCGCTTCCGGCGCAGTTTGCGGGGTGTGGAATTCAAACTTAGCCATAATAATTCTCCTTTGGAACGCCGCCGGCGTTTCCGGCTCGCCCAAAGCTAGGCGTGGCTGCGCATCGGGATTAGAGCGCGTGACGCGTACACTGTCATTCCGCATAGGAATGCGTTGACATCTCAATCGTCGAGCAACGGCAGCAATCGATCATAACCGTCCGACATCAGCAATTGGCCGCGCGCCGTCAGCACGCCATCGGCGAGAGACAGTCCGTGACCATGCACGTAGCGATTCATGAAGTTGAAGAGCGCAATCACATTGATGGCGTCATGCACGGCCCGCTCGTCCCAGCCCCGCGCAAGCGCCGCCTCTATGTCCGCTGACGCGACCTTCGTCTGCTCAAGCGAAAGCTTGCGCGCGAGCGCCAGGAGCGGCTGAAGCCGCTCAGGCGCTGTCTGAACCCCGTCCGACACCCAAGCCTCGATCAGACCAGGGTCCACGCCGAAGGCGCGCGCGGTGCTTTCGTGCACCCCATGACAGTAGCGGCACGCGTTCAGGGCAGAGACAAAAGCGGCGATTAATTCCCGCTCGCCGGGGCTCAGCGCCGAGGGCGCGCGCATCACCTCGGTATGGAAAGCGATCAGAAGACGCGCCGCGGCGGGGTTGAGCCGCATGGCCGCGATCATGCCGGCGCTTTCGTCCAGACTGGGAAAATTGGTCACCGACATCTCCTTAACTGGCTGTTTTCGCTGTGAATTGAAGCCTGGTCGACTTGATCAAGGCATCAGTGCAACCGCCGCCATGGTTCGCGCGAAGCCAGCCACGAGGGTGCTTCCGAACGGGTCTGGTCTTCGCCGGAAGGCAAAGGACGAGCGCGGCGGCTGGGTTTGCCAAGCGTTTGAGGTATTCTGCACGGGAATGGAACAGGCGAGCGGGAACCGATGGATAAACTGGACACTCTGCGCCTTTTCGTACGCGCCGCCGAACTCGGCAGCTTCTCGAAAGCGGCGACGGAAGCCGGCGTACGTCAATCGACTGTGTCGAAAGCTGTCGCTGCGCTTGAGACCCAATGGGGCGTGGCGCTGTTTCTCCGCTCGACCCGCCGCATCACGCTGACCGAAACGGGACGCACCGCCCTTGAGCGGGCGCGCGCAGCACTCGACGCCGTTGACGGCCTCGATCTTGAGATCACCGGCCGTGACCGCGAACCGGTGGGTCTTCTGCGTGTGCACGCGTCGGTGGCGCTTGCCCGCTATGTGCTGGCGCCCATCGCAGCTGAGTTTCTCGCAGCGTTTCCTCATGTCAAAATCGATTTCCTCGCCGACGATCGGCCGCTCGATCTCGTTGAGGCGGCGGTCGACATCGCCTTCCTGTTGGGCGCGCTGGAAGACTCTCCGCATTTCACCAAACGTGTCGGAGGGTTTGACCGTGTCCTCGCCGCCTCGCCTGACTTCCTGACGGCGCATGGTCGGCCCAATGCGCCTGAGGATCTGGCGACGCACCCCTGCGTCGTGTTCACGACAGCGCCCACGCCGGAGGCTTGGCTTCTCGTCAATGGCGCGCGCAAAGCGCAAGTCGCCGTCACCGGGCCGGTACGCGCGAATTCAGGCGGGATCGTCCACGAGGCGATGCTGCGCGGTGTCGGCGTCGGTCTGGTACCTGCATTTCTTATTCTCGATGACCTCGACAAAGGCCGTCTGGAACGCGTGCTGCCGCAATGGCGCGGCGCGAGCGTGGACGTCCACGCCGTTTGGCCGTCCAACCGACGCCTTCCAGGCAAAGCGCGCGCCTTCATGGACTTCGCCGCCCAGCGCATCGCCGCACTCGCCTAACGCCGAGGCGCGTCAAGGAAGGCGCGACAAGATCGACACTGCCGCACGCACCGGCTTTGAGAACAGCGCGCCAGCATAATATTGGCCAGCAGCCCGCTTGAGCGCCTCCGTGCGTGTCGGATAGCCAGGCAGAAAACCTGAAGCCAATTGACCGATCTTGTTTTTGTTCGCGATCGCAAACTGAACGAGAGCTATCAGTTCACCCGCCCCCTCTCCCACGACGACGCCGCCGACAACGCGCCCGCCCGGGGCCACGATTAATTTCGCGAAGCCCTCCGCCGCACGCTCAGTGATCGCGCGATCGTTTTCCTCAAAGCTCCAGCGCACCACACGCAACCGCGCACCATACCTTGCGCGGGCCGCCTCTTCGCTCAGTCCGACTTCCGCCAATTCCGGCTCGGCAAAGACGGTCCGGGGCGGCGCGATGGCGCTCGCTGCGCCCGGTGAAACGCGGAACAGCGCATTGCGGACAAACAAACTGCCGTGAGCGCCGGCGACGTGGGTGAATTGCTCGCGGCCGGCGACATCGCCCAACGCCCATACGCGCCGATTGCTTGTCCGAAGCTGGGCATCAGTCCGAATGCCGCGCGCATCATGCGCAACGCCTGCTCGCTCAAGATCAAGCCCCTCGACAACCGGGCGCCGCCCTGCCGCCACCAAGAGATGCGAACCGGCCACACGCTCTTCAACACTGCCTGCCTTCAAGATCAGGGCGATCTCGTCATCGCCATGCTCAACCCGCACAACGTCGGCTCCATCCCGAATAGCGACGCCTTCCAATTCCAGACGCTCGCGCACCACCGCACGCGCCTCTGGATCCGCGCTTACAAGCATATCTTTGGCCTCGACAAGCACGACATCGACGCCCAGGCGCCGGAACGCTTGCCCCAATTCCACGCCGATCGCGCCGGCGCCCAAGATCAGCAGACGGCTCGGCGGCGCGCGCAAATCAAAAACAGTCTCGTTGGTCAGGTAAGGCGCCGCGACCAGACCGGGAATCGGTGGGATGAAAGCACGCGCGCCCGTTGCGATTGCAATCTTGCGTGCACGCACTTCAACGCTTTCGGAGACCAACGTCCGTTCATCGGCGAACGCCGCGGACTCGCGGATCACCGTAACCCCCAGGCCTTCGAAGCGCTCCTGGCTGTCATTCGGCGCAATCGTTTGGATCGCACCGCGCACATGAGCGCTCACGTCGCTCCACTGGACATGAAGGTCTGTTGCGTGGACGCCCAGCCGATGCGCATCACGCGCGGCCTGCGCAGCGCGGCCCGCAGCGATCAGCGCCTTCGACGGCACACAGCCATAATTGAGACAGTCGCCCCCCATCGCACCCTTTTCGAACAGTACGACTTTGAGGCCGAGTTGCGCGGCCCCCGACGCGGCCACGAGCCCCGCCGATCCGGCCCCCACGATGGCGACATCCGCTTTCAGAGACCGGCGCGTCGGCCTTGCCGCATCCTTCATCACGCACTTTCCTTTGAATCTGCCTTCGCAGGCGTCTTCGCGCGAATGCGGCCTACGATTACAGGCGCAAGCGACAACACCGCGAGCGCAAGAAACGCCGGCGCGAGTTCGCGTGCGAACCGCGCAAGGTCGGGCGTTTGCCCGGCGTCGAAGGTCGCGCCAAGCCCCGCACCAACCCAGCTATAGGCGGCGACCCCCGGAAGAATTCCGACGAACGTCGTCGCCGCGAACGTCGACAAACGCACACCGAGCAGAGCGGGCGCGATATTGGCGATGAAGAACGGAACGATCGGCGCGAAGCGGATGGTCAGGAGATAGAAGACAGCATTGCGCTGAAATCCGTCTTGGAAGCGCTGGAGAAAGCCCGCCGCCCGCCTACGCAAAGCGTCCGCAAACAAATAACGCGCCGACAAGAACAAGGCGGTTGCGCCAAGCGTCGCGCCGATGCTGGTCGCCGCGACGCCGCCAGGCAAACCGAACAAAAATCCTCCGGCAATCGTGATCCAAAGCGCCCCCGGAATCGCAAGCCATGTCACAAGCGCGTAGAGGCCGATGAACGCTGCTACCGCCAAGGCGCGATTGTCAGCGACGAACGCAAGAAGCTCCGCGCGCCGGCCGCGGAGCGTCTCGAAACTCAAGAGGTCAAAAACGCCGGCGCGCCAGGCGAGCCCGAGCGCCAACGCCAACACCGCAATAAGCGCGACCTGACCGAGCCGGTGCGCGCGACGCGGCTTCGCATGGGCGCCCGCCCCCTCTTCGCCCGACTCATCTTCTGACTCTTTGCTCATCGCGTGCCGCGCTCCGGCTCTATGGGCGAGGGCGCGCCCGCGAATTTCAGCGTTTGCTCCGCGCCCTCGGAATAAGGCTCATGCCGCTCCGGAATGACTGGGACTCTCTCACCACCGCAAAAGCCAGCGTCCAAAGGCGGCGCCGAGCGCCGCGCACAGCAGAATCGCGGCCAGATACCAGGTGGCGACATAGGCTACGCTATCTACCGGGCAGAACCAGGAATAGGCGACCGCCGCGATAGCGCCTGAAAGACCGCCGAGCGCTCCCCCGGCAAGTGTCAGGCGCGTCGGCGCCATCGAGCGGGCGACAAACAACAAGGCCACCGCCACAGGGGTGGCGAGGATCGGAATGCGCCGCAAGCACTCTGGAAAGCCGCCGGCAAGCCACGCCGTCATGCGCGCTTCAGACGGCGTCGCCGCCAACGTGAGAGCCGCAACGGAAAGGCTCGCGACCACGACCAACGCCACAGGCAAGACCCAGCGTCGCACGCTGATATTCGGTTGCGACAAGAGATAGGCGAGCGGCGCCGCCGCGGCGGCGATCGCCAAACAATAGAGCGACTTCGCGGTTACCGCGCCGATCGCTCCGCCAAGGTTCTGGCGTAGGCCGAAGAGGACCGAGACGACACAGGCCGCCAGCACGACGCCGACGAGGCCAGCCAAAGCAAACTTAGTCTGGGTTCTCGCCGGGCGTACGGGTTCAATATCCCGCGCCAAAGCCTCGATAAGAGCGTCTGTTTTCATGACAGCGCTTCCTTTCCAACAAGCGCCGAGAGCTTCTTCATGCCTCGATGGATGGAAATTTTAATGTCTGACTCCGTCATCCCGGTCCGTGCCGCGGCCTCCCTGACTGACAATTCCTCAAGCTTCACCAGCTGAATCGCCAATCGTTGTTTCGCCGGCAGTTTCGCAAGCAGCGTCGCGACATCGCGTGCAGGATCAGACGCATCGGCGACGTCGCTCGAAAACAGCTCCTCGACCTCGTCAACTGGCACTGATCTCCCGGCGGTGCGCGTTCGACGAAAATGATCGATGAGCTTATAGCGCGCGATCGCATAGACCCAGGCGCGCAGGGGCTGACTCGGATCGTAGGATTCCCTGCGCGTGTGGATGGCGATAAGCGTTTCCTGGACGAGGTCTTCCACGATGCTGGGATCGCCCACGCGCATGCGCCCGCGAAAAAACACCCGGAATCGCTCTCCCAGCAAAATCAGCAATTGACGATGCGCGGCGCCATCGCCGGACAATCCGCGCACCATCAATCCGTGCAGCTCAGCTTCAACATCCTTCACGCGCGCACGCTTTCCTTCCCGCAGCTCCCGGTGCGGCGCGTACGCTGCGCGCAGCGAGGATGTCCACCAGAGGCCCGCAAAGCGCGACGGGACGCGTCTGGCCCGCGCTTGCACAAAACGCCATTCCGCGGCAGGCTCGCCGCCCTTTCGGCGATCCGCGCCTTGTTCGACACGCGGCGCAATCCAGGCCCCAGCCTCAATCCGCGCCGCCGCGCCGAACATGAACACCTCCGAATTGTCGACTGCTCTTGGCGAGCCCGTTTCAGGCGCGGCTTCGGGCCGGCCCGCGCCGCGGTTACATGCGGGCTGTAACTTTCGATCGCTGCGAACCGAAGCCGATCGAGACGCCGGAGGTTAACCAGTGAAGAAAGCTCACGCCCTGACGCGCCGCATAGCCCTGGCCGCCGGCGCCGCCGCCCTTCTCGGCGGGCTGGCCCGCGCCCAGGAGCGCCCGGCCGAGGAAGAGGCCTATGCAGCACTGCTCGCCGCCTATGTCTCGGCCGCCCCTGATGGGGTGAACCGGGTGGCTTACCGGCGATGGCGCGCGGATGGCGGCGCGCTGCGCCGCCTCGATGACGTTGTTGCAGGACTGGCGCTTCGTAGGCCTTCGGCCATGGAACGCGATGCAGCGATCGCCTACTGGGCCAATCTCTATAACGCGCTCACGCTGCAGATCGTTCTTCGCCGCTATCCGGTCCGCTCCATCCGCAATATCCGCAGCGAGGGCGCGGGCCTCAACCCGCAGGCCCTGCTTGGCCCATGGCAAACCCGGCTTGTGCGCGTCGAAGGCGATCACCTTTCTCTCGATGACATTGAGCACCGGATTCTTCGCCCGCTCGCCCGCGATCCGCGTGTCCACTACGCCGTCAATTGCGCCTCGATCGGCTGCCCCAATCTGCAAGTCACGCCGTGGCGTGCGGCAACCCTGCAGCTGGACCTTGATCGCGCCGCGCGCGCGTTCGTGAACCACCCCCGCGGCGCACGCATCACTGGCAATGCTCAATTGCGGGTCTCCAGCATTTATGAATGGTTCAAGGACGATTTCGGCGGCGACGATGCCGGCGTCATCGCGCATCTGCGCCAACACGGCTCTGAAGAGCTTCGCAGACGTCTCGCGACCGTCACGCGGGTCGCGGGTCATGGCTATGACTGGACGCTCAACGACGCGCCCTGACGGCGGATGGAATATTGGCCATTCCACACGAAGGACTATTTCAGGTTCAGACCTCGCCCCACTGTCTCTGGCGTAACCACGCCCGCTTTCAGGCGAAGCCCTGATGGGAAGCGGTCATGTCCAGGAGACCGTCATGAATGTCCAAGATGTCGTCAGTGGGAAAGGCGCCGCCATTCTCGCACTCGCCAACGATCGCACGCTCGAAGACGCCGTCACGATGATGGCGCAGCACAATGTCGGATCGCTCGCTGTGGTGGACGCGAAGGGTCATGCGCTTGGCATCATCACCGAGCCCGACATTGTCACCGCAATCGCCCGGGGCGGCGCCCCCAGTCTTCTGCGGGGCGTCTCGCACGCGATGCGCACGCCGGCGCCCGCTTGTGACGCCGACACGCATGTCGCCGACGCGATGGCGCTCATGACGCGCACGCGCGTTCGCTACCTTCTGGTCGAAAGGCACGGCCGCACCGTCGGCATCGTGTCGATCGGCGACCTCGTCAAGGCGCGTCTTGAAAGCGCTGAACTTGAGTCCCGCGTGCTGCGCGACATAGCGCGCGGCGCCGTGCTCGCGCGGGCGTGATGGCTCACTGGATCAGGAGACGCACATGTTCAGAAAGCTAAGCGTCACGGCGTGCGTTCTCACGTTTGGCCTCATCGTCCCCATACTGGAAATCAACGATACGCATCTCTTCAATCCATTATGGCCCGCGCACGCGCGACTGCACGAAGCGTGGCAGTTGATGACCAATGGCGCGCTTGCGGCGACGTGTCTGTGGCTGGTCTGGCTTCAGCAACGCGTGCGGCTCGCAAGCGTTCTCGGCCTGATCGTCACCGGCGGTTTTCTGGCGGCCTACGCTACGCGCGTCGCCTATGGCGGATCGATGCTTCACACCGACGGTACGGAGCTTCGCGCTCTCGGTGCGAACGCCGCCGTCTTGGTAATGGGCGCTGCAAGCGCCCTGCTTACCCTTATGCTATTTGTACCGGCCAACGCCAGATCCGGGACGCGCTAAGGCACGCGGCGCATCAAGCCCTCATAATCCGGCGCGACGCCGAGCACGTGCGCCTGCCCCCATTCGCACATCGCGCGCACAATCGGTTCAAGAGCACGCCCCGCGGGCGTTAACGCATACTCGACCCGCGGCGGCACCTCCGCGAAGACTTTGC
>JBFWZB010000038.1:0-26288 GCA_050185805.1 Hyphomonadaceae bacterium | reverse complement strand
GGGAAGAGCCCGCAGAACACAACCGGCTGCGCCGGCTTAAAGCCCGGCAGAGCGGCCGCGGTCTCGCGCCGATATTCGGTGATGGTGTCGCCGACGCGCGCATCGGCCACTTCCTTGATGCTCGCCGTCAGCACGCCGATTTCGCCGGGCCCCAATTCCGGCACGTCGACGCGCTTCGGCGTCAGCACGCCCAGCGTGTCGACGTTATAATCCGCGCCGGTCTGCATCAGCTTGATGCGCATGCCCTTCTTCACCACGCCGTCAATGACGCGGAAGAGCACGACGACGCCGAGATAGGAATCGTACCAGGCGTCGACCAGCAGCGCTTTGACGGGCGCCGCGGCATCGCCATGCTTCGGCGGCGGCAGCCGGGTGACGATGGCTTCGAGCAATTCGTCGATGCCCTCGCCGGTCTTGCCGGAAGCGAGAATGGCGTTCGACGCGTCGAGCCCGATCACTTCCTCGATCTGCGCCTTGACCCGCTCCGGCTCGGCCGCAGGCAGATCGATCTTGTTCAGCACCGGCACGATTTCGAGATCGTTGTCGAGCGCCTGGTAGACGTTGGCCAGCGTCTGCGCCTCCACGCCCTGGGAGGCGTCGACGATCAGCAGCGCGCCTTCGCACGCCGCCAGGCTGCGGCTGACCTCGTAAGCGAAGTCGACGTGGCCGGGCGTGTCCATCAGATTGAGGACGTAGCCGTTATAATCCAGCCGCACGGTCTGCGCCTTGATGGTGATGCCGCGCTCGCGCTCGATCTCCATCGAGTCGAGCACCTGCTCCGTCATCTCGCGCGCGCTCAACCCCCCCGTCCGCTGTATCAACCGGTCCGACAGGGTCGACTTGCCGTGGTCGATATGGGCCACGATGGAAAAGTTGCGGATTTTGTCGCGGGGCGTCATCGGCTTCGGTGGGTATATCAGCCCGCCCCGCGCGCCAAGCGCAGGCGCTGCGGCGGGATTGCAGGTCCGGTCTTCACACTGGAAACTGGTGCCCAGAAGAGGACTCGAACCTCCACGGTGTTACCCGCCAGTACCTGAAACTGGTGCGTCTACCAATTCCGCCATCTGGGCACTGTCCGGACCGCGCGCGCGGGGCCGCGATCCGAGCGGGCGGATGTAGGCGAGCGCGGGCGCCGCGTCAATCTGGCCGCCCGGCGGCATTGCTGGACACTGGCGGCGCCAGCCCCCATTAAGGCTGCGTCAGCAGCACATCAGCGGCAGGCGGCGCGCGCCCGCGTCCTTCAGCGGCGCGAGCGCGAGCGCACGCCTTTAGCCTGGGAGCGGCATGGAGAATTACGGCCTCATCCTCACCATCTGCGCGGCAATCGTGCTCGCCTTCATCGCCGGCGTGGCGATGCGGCGGATCGGGCTATCGCCGATCCTTGGCTACCTGCTGGCGGGCGTCGCCATGGGGCCGTTCACGCCCGGCTTCGTCGGCGACATCAATCTCGCCATGCAGCTGGCGGAGATTGGCGTCATCCTGCTGATGTTCGGCGTCGGGCTGAAATTCTCCTTGGCCGACCTCTGGGCCGTGCGGCTGATCGCGGTGCCCGGCGCGCTGGTGCAGATGTGCGCCGCCACCGGCCTTGGCTATCTCTTCGGCACGCTGATCGGCCTACCGCTGGCGGAAAGCCTGATGCTCGGCTTCTCACTCTCCGTCGCTTCGACTGTCGTACTGCTGCGCGAATTGGAAGATAGACGCCTCATCAAGTCGCAGGCGGGCCAGATCAGCGTCGGCTGGCTGGTGATGGAGGATCTGGCCATCGTCCTCGCCATCGTCTTGTTGCCGATGCTGGCCGCCAACGCCGACGCCGGCTTCTCGCAGGCGACGCTGACCGCCATCGGCGTGACCCTGCTGAAGATCGCCGGCTTCGCCGCGCTCATGCTCATCGTCGGGGCGCGGGTGTTTCCGTGGCTGATCATGATGGTGGCGCATCTGAAATCGCGCGAGTTGCTGTCGCTCGGCACGCTGGCGCTGGCGCTCGGCATGGCGGCGGCCGCCTATTTCGTGTTCGACACCTCGTTTGCGCTGGGCGCGTTCCTCGCCGGCGTCGCGCTCAATTCCACCAAGTTTAGCCAGAAGATCGCGGAGGATTCGCAGCCATTCCGCGACACCTTCGCGGTGCTCTTCTTCGTCTCCGTCGGCATGCTGTTCGACCCTTCGACGCTGCTGCGTTCGCCAGTCGAGGTGGCGGTGGTGGTCGCCATCATCGTCCTTGGCAAAGGGGTAGCGGCCCTGCTCATCACCAGCGCCTTCCGGCTGCCGCTCGAGAGCGGGCTGATGGTAGCGGCGGCGCTGGCGCAGATCGGCGAATTCTCCTTCGTGCTGGCCGGCATGGGCCGCGCGCTCGATCTGATGTCGAGCGAGACGTACAACGTCATCCTCGCCGGCGCCTTGATCTCGATTGCCCTCAATCCTTTCCTCTTCCGCCTGATCCGCGCCAAGCCGGAGCCCGCGCCGGCGCCCTAGCCTCCTTCGGCGAATTGCCCTAAAGCGCCCCCATGGCGCGCAAGCTTTCCTTGACTGTCGACAACCGCAACATCGCCGTGCATCTGCACAAGGGCGACCTGCCTGCGGAGGTTACGTTCAACGGCCCGATCGCGGTCGATAGCGAAACGCTCGGGCTGTCGTTGGTGCGCGATCCGCTCTGCTTGGTTCAGCTTTCCGACGGCGAGGGCGAGGCGCATCTGGTGCAGCTCGACCGCAGCGCCTACAACGCGCCCAATCTCAAGCGCGCGCTGACCGATGCCAGCACACTCAAGCTGTTTCATTTCGCCCGCTTCGACATCGCCATGTTCATGCGCGATCTCGGCATCGTCACGGCGCCAATCTATTGCACCAAGATCGCCTCGAGGCTGGTGCGAACCTACACGGACAAGCACGGCCTGAAGGACCTCACCAAGGAATTGCTTGGCCGCGACATTTCCAAGGAGCAGCAAAGCTCCGATTGGGGCGCAGCCGAATTGAGCGATGCTCAACTTGCCTATGCCGCGGCTGACGTCCTGCACCTGCATGCGCTGAAGGAAAAACTCGACGCCATGCTGGCGCGTGAAGGCCGCACCGATATCGCGCGATCCTGCTTCGATTTTCTCCCCGCGCGCGCCGCCCTCGATCTAGCGGGCTGGGAAGAGGTTGACATCTTCGCCCACTCCTGACGCAATCGCCCTTCATGGGCGGCGCGATCAATCTGGCTGAGAAGCTCGCGACCTTTGACGAGCATTGGCAACCGCGCGTCGTGGGCGGCTTCAACGGCCATGACCTGATGGTGGTGAAGCTGCGGGGCCAGTTCCCCTGGCATCAGCACCCGGATACCGACGATTTCTTTTATGTGTTGAAGGGCGAGATCGTCATCCGCTTGCGCGATCGCGAGGTCGCGCTGAGCGCCGGCGAGATGTTCGTGGTGCCGAGGGGCGTCGAGCATGCGCCCTACGCCGCTGAAGAAGCACATGTTCTGCTGATCGAGCCGAAGGGAACGCCGAATACCGGCGATCCCGCTACGGCCGCGTTGCGGCGGGAGATTTAAGCCGTGGAGCGCAGGGCCATCACGTGGATGCTGGTGGGGCTGTGGGCGGTCTTGTTTGCGGTGTCCTTCATCGTCGCGGCGACGCTGCCGCCGGAGGGCGACGGCTTCACTCGCGGCCTCAATCGCGTGAGCGCCGTGCTCACCTGGCAAGGCGTGGCGCTGGTGGTGGCGCTGGTGGCGCTGTTCGTCGGCACCTCCGGCGAAACGGCGAAAGGGCAATGGATCGCGCGGGCCCCGTTTTTGGTGCAGTTCGCGCTGGCGCTGATCGTGGCGCTCGGCGTGGCCTACCGGCTCGTCGCCCAGTAGCGCGCTCGCGCATTCTTCGCACTTGCGGTAAGCTCGGCCCGCCATGGACACCGCCGCGCCCGCGCGCCACGCCCTGCCCGATTTGCCGCCCGGCGCCTTTAGCGCGCCGCTGATTAAGCCCGCCCACGTGGGCGAGGATTGGCTCGAAGCAGCACAGCGCGTCTATACCGCCGACGATGACGCCATTTGGGACGAACTCTACGCCCGCCAGATGGCGCTGCTGCCCGATCGCGCGGCGCAGCAATTCTTCGATGGGATTGAGCGGCTGCAATTGGGGGCCGGCGGCGTCCCCGACATCAACCGCCTCTCGGCACAATTGCACGAGGCCACCGGCTGGGTGATCGTGCCGGTGCCGAGCGTCATCCCCGATCACGTTTTCTTCCACCATTTGGCCAATCGCCGCTTCCCCGCCGGCAATTTCATCCGCACGCGCGAGACCATGAATTACATCATGGAGCCGGACGTCTTTCACGACGTGTTCGGTCACACGCCGATGCTGATCGAACCGAAGATGGCCGATTTCATCCAAAAGATCGGCGAGAACGGCCTCAACGCGCTGCGGCACAACAAGCTCAAGGCGCTCGGCGCACTCTATTGGTATACCGTTGAGTTCGGACTGGTGGATACGCCGCAGGGCTTCCGTCTGTATGGCGCGGGGATCGCTTCTTCGCCACAGGAAACAGTGTTTTCGCTGGAGGGCCGCTCGCCCAATCGCCTGCATTTCAGTTTGGACCGCGTGATGCGCACCGATTACGTCACCTCGGACCTGCAGCAGACCTATTTCGTTATCGACAGTTTCGACGACCTGTTCCGCGAGACCGCGGCGCGGCAGTTCGATTTCATTTATTCGTCGCTGAAGCCATCGTTCCAATACGCAACCTCGGCCGTGCTCGAGACCGACCGCATCTACCAGCTCGGCACGCAGGAATACGCGCTGCGAGGCGGGCGCGGTTCGCGCGCCGCGCCGGCCTGACCTATTCGGTGGCGCGCCGATAGCGGTCGTCGAACAACACCGTCCAGGTTGCGCCGCCGTCATTGGACGTGGCCCAGGATTGGCGCACCGCACCGTCGGCTTCCGCAAACCACGTGATCCGGTCGACCACCCCAGCCCCACCGCTTGAGGCCAGGCCCAGATTGGTCAGCTCCATCACGCCGTCCGCCCGCACGCCGCCTTCCACGTAGGCCACGCTCCCAGTGTTGGAGCTCCAGCTGTGGCGCCAGACGCCGCGGCGTGCATCGTAACCGGTCAGGCTCATGGCGCCTTCGCCGGTCACTGCGCGATAGCGCTCGACCAGGACGCAACCGTCTTGCTCCAAGCTTATCGTGCTGACGCCCGTGTGCTGCGCGTCATCGTCGTGCGGACCGATCTCCCATTCGCCGGCCCAAAAATCGAACTGCCGAAACTCCGGCGCGCTGCAATCGCCCGGCATGATGGGCGCGGCGGCGCCTGCCGCCAGCGCCGCCAAGCAGATCAGGAGCGCGCGCATAGGTTGTTTGACGCCTCAGGCTCAGGGTTCGCTGCGCCGCGAATAGACGCCGTCGAAGACGACGCTCCATGTCGCGCCATTGTCCGACGATGCTTCCCACAGCTGGCGCACCGTGCCATCCGGCCGCGGCGTCCAGATCGTGCGATTGATCGCGCCGTTCGCGGCGACACTTGAGGGAAGCCCGCGATCGCTCATCTCCATCGCGCCCTCCGCGTTGACGCCGCCTTCCAAGTAGAGCATGCCGCCTTGGTTCGACATCCAGGTCTGATGCCAAACCTGACGCGCGGAATCGTAGAAATTGATGCTGGTTCCGGTGAAGCCGCCGGCGGTGTATTGCTCAAGCACCACGCAGCCGTCCTGTTGGCGCGTGATGGAATTCTGTGCGGTCGCTGCCGGCGCGCCAGCGGGTGTGACATCCCATTCGCCGAGCCAGAAATCGAACTGGCGATATTCCGGCGTGTTGCACGGCGTCTGCTGCGCAACCACGGCCTGGAATTCAGGCGAGTCGGCCAGCGCGGCGAATTCAGGCGTGCTGAG
This sequence comes from Hyphomonadaceae bacterium, assembly GCA_050185805.1. GTDB lineage: Bacteria > Pseudomonadota > Alphaproteobacteria > Caulobacterales > Aquidulcibacteraceae > Vitreimonas. Next base: position 20,435 of record JBFWZB010000038.1, on the reverse strand, counting down.
CAACACGCGGTGGGTGACGCCCGTGCCGACAAGCTGCTGGATAGTGGCCAACGCGGAGTCGCGCCGGCCCATGCTCATCTGCACGCGCGCGATCTGCAGCCGAACGCGGCCGGGGAGCGGGTGAGTGTTGGCGAGCGCGTTCTCGTAAGCCCGCAACGCCCGCGTGTTCTGGCCCAGCCGGTGCCGCGCCTGTCCAAGCGCGAACCAATTGGCGGCGTTGCCGCGATCCTCACGCAGCAAGCCGTCATAGGCGTTGGCCGATCCAGCCCAATCCTGCGCCGCAAACATGGCGTCCGCCTCCTGTTGCGTCTGCGCGAACGCCGGCGCCGATAGAACCAAACCGAAAGCCAGCGTCGTCGCGGCCAGCACGCGTGAGATTTTCATGTCGCACTCCACCCTGGCGCGCACGGCCAGCGCACGCCCTTCGTAGCGACCTCATAGAGCAGCGCATGGCGCGAGGCTGGCGCCAAACCACACCCATGCGTGGCGCCAACTTGCGCCTTAAGCGCGCGCCACCTCTTGCTCGATGCGGCCGAAAATGGAGCGGCCTTTGGCGTCGCGCATTTCGATCTCGACGCGATCGCCCCATTTCAGAAATGCCGTCGTCGGCTTGCCATTCTGGATCGTCTCGATCATGCGCTGCTCGGCAATGCAGGAATACCCGCGTCCGCCTTCGCTCACCGGCTTGCCTGGCCCGCCATTGGCGTCGCGGTTGGACACTGTGCCAGAGCCGATGATCGTCCCCGCCGCCAGCTCGCGCGTCTTCGCGGCATGCGCGATCAATTGCCCGAAATCGAAAGTCATGTCCTCGCCGGCATTGGCTTGGCCGAATGGCTTGCCGTTCAGTGCGACATGCATCGGAAGATGCAATTTGCCGCCGCGCCAAGCCTCGCCCAAGGCGTCCGGCGTCACCGCAACCGGGGAAAACGCCGAAGACGGCTTCGATTGAAAGAAACCGAAGCCCTTCTCCAACTCAGCCGGAATGAGATTGCGCAGGCTGACGTCGTTGACCAGCATGACGAGGCGAATGCGCTCGCGCGCCGCTTCCGGCGTCACGCCAAGCGGCGTGTCATCGACGATGACGGCGACCTCGGCTTCGCAATCGCAGCCCCACGCCTCATCCTTCAGCGGAATTGAGTCACGCGGACCGAGGAACACGTCGCTGCCGCCCTGATACATCAGCGGATCGGTCCAGAAGCTTTCCGGCAGCTTGGCCCCGCGCGCCTGACGCACCAGAGCGACGTGGTTCACATAGGCCGAACCATCCGCCCATTGATAGGCGCGCGGCAAGGGCGACGCCGCCTCGCGCTCGTGAAAGCGCTCGCGCAGAATCGATCCGGAATTGACGCCGTCGCTCAGCGCCCGAAGGCGCGGCGCGGCGTGCGCCCAATCGTCAAGCGCCGCCTGCAAGGTGGGCGTTTCCGGCCCGGCATGCGCATACCAGGCGAGATCGTCGGACACGACGACGAGTTTGCCGTCACGGCCATGGCGGAGCGATGCGAGTTTCATTGCGGTCTTCCTAGGGGCGGCTCAGTCACCGCGCACCAATCGGCGCCGGCCAGATAGATCGGCCAGCTTAATTCAGTAATGCTGCGGTCGCGCTCAATGATGTAGAGGCGTCCCGCCCCATCGGGTCCGCCAGCGAACAGAATGCGGCCGCCATCCGGCGCGTAACGCGGCCCCCACGCGTCGTGCGGTGTGTTGACGAGCATTTGCGCTTCGCCGAGCGCATCGGCCGGGGCCTCGAACAGCCGCCAAGGCGCACCGGCGCGGTTCGAGGAAAAGATCACGCGCGCGCCATCGTGCGAATACGACGCCTCATAATCGCGGCCGGGATCGTCGGTGAGCCGTCGCTCGGCGCCGGTTGCGAGATCGCGTGCGTAGATTTCGACATTGCGCTCGCCATCACGATAGGAATGAAAAACCAGGCTGCGACCGTCCGGTGCGAAACTCGCCATCACGTCGCGCGGCTCATGCGTGACGATGTCTGCGGCCTCCCCTGTTTCCACGTCCATGAGCGCGAGTCGGTCGCGGCCTTCAATGACACGCGTGAAGACGATGCGCCGCCCATCCGGGGCCCAGGAGGGCGTGTAGTCCTCCCAATCGTTCTCGGTCAGGCGGCGCTCTTGCATGCTGGCCAGATCGACAATGTAAATCTCGCCTTGCCCCTCGGCGCCGCGCACGAACACGAGACGCGACCCATCCGGCGAACAGCGAGGAAAGCGATCGACGGCGGGATCGTCGGTGATTCTGCGCCGCCAAGACCCGTCCTGAGCGCCAATGAAAATGTCCTGGTTGCCGTTCTCGACCGCGACGAAGGCCACCGGCGCATCAAAACGCGCAGGCGCGCCGGCGCAGCCGGCCAGAGCGAGAACGCCAATCGCCGCCAGGGCGAAAGCAAGCGGCTTCATTGTTTCGGCGCGTCCTTATGATTTTCGGGCGCAGCGTTCACGAACGCTGGATGCTGACGCGCCCGCTCGTCCCAGGCGACAAGCCGGGGGAATGGCGACAGATCGGTCTTGAAGCGGCGCGCATTGGCCATTTGCGGCACGAGCATCACGTCAGCAAGCGTCGGCTCATCGCCGAACACATACGCCGTATCGGCATGCTTGGCGGCCTGATGTTCCAGAGCGTTGAAGCCCAGCTTGATCCAATGGCGATACCATTCGCCGATGTGGTCGTCGCTGGCGCCGAATTCGAGCTTCAGCCGCGTCAGCACACTTGTGTTGTTGAGTGGGTGGATGTCGGTGGCGATGGTGGTGGCGAAGCTCCGGACTTGCGCGCCAAGCCATGGATCAGCCGGCATCAGCCGCGGCGCCGGATAGGTTTGATCGAGCCAGACCAGGATCGACAGCGATTGCGTGATGATCCCCCACTCCGTTTCGAGCGCCGGCACACGCATTTGCGGATTCTTCGAGCGATACGGCTCGCGCATCTGCTCATCCACGCCCGGCATGATGTTGACGGAGACGCTTTCGTACGCGACGCCCTTCAGATTGAGGGCGATGCGGACGCGATAAGCGGCGGAGGAGCGCCAATAATCATAGAGCTTCAACATCACCGATCCCCGTGCTTGCCCGGCGTCCAGCCGCGGACAGCGAGATGCTTCTCCCCCGATTCCACGGCGCCGGCTTCGATCGATGTCGCCATCGAGTCGTTCCAGCGATTGAGATAGCCGAACAGCGCCACCACGCCCAGAATTTCGACGATGTCTTCGTCGCTCCAATAGCGCTTCATGGCCGCGCCGATCTTGGCGTCCACCGCGTTCGGCACGCTCGCCGCCGCTTGTGCGAACGCAAGGGCCGCTTTTTCCGCCGCTGTGAAGCGATCGCTGCGCTCGTAATTCCACACCTCCGCGATGCGTTCGTCGCTGCCGCCGTAACGTTCGGCCGCCCGCGCCGTGTGCGCCTGGCAATAGCGGCAGCCGGCGGTCAGGCTCGCGACATAGCCGATCAGGCGTTTTTGCTCCGATGTGACCTGCCCTTTATTCTCCATCACCGCTTTGTTGAGGGCGATGAAGGCTTTGGCGATCTCCGGCCGGCGCTGCATGGTCAGTACGCTGTTGGGTGGAAAGCCCAGGGTCTCGTTGAAGAAGCGCGCCATCTCGGCCACCTCAGCGTCGTGATCGGCGGCGAGCGGCTCAACCAGCGGCACTTTATTCTCCGAGCCGGGACTTCGCCGCGTGGGCCGCGCGCGCCTTTTCGTGCAGCCACGCAGCGTGCTGCGGCGCTTTCTTGGTGCGGCTCCATTCGTCCAGCATGTCTGGCGCCACACGCTTCAACTCGGCCAATTCCTCGGCCGTGCCGGTGTCAGCCGCCAGTTCGACGCGATGGCCGTTTGGGTCGAAGAAATAGATCGATTTGAAGATGCCGTGGTCCGTCGGGCCCAAGACCTCGATGCCCTTGGCTTCCGCCTTCGCTTTCGCGGCTAGCAGCTCATCGACATTGTTCACGCGGAAAGCGATGTGCTGCACCCATTTCGGCGTGTTCTCATCGCGGCCCATATCTTTCTGATTGGGCAGCTCAAAGAAGGCGAGCACGTTGCCATTCCCGGCATCGAGGAAGACGTGCATGTAGGGATCATATTCCCCGGTCGACGGCACGTGATCTTCCGCGAACGCGGTGGTGTAATCCATGTCGAGCACATCGCGATAAAATTCCACCGTCTGCTTGGCGTCCTTGCAGCGGTAGGCGACGTGATGGATGCCGGACGTTATCGCCATCGGGCGCTCTCCTGCCTGCGCGCAGACGAGCCGCCCGCGCGTGCTAGTGTTGATCGGTCGGCAGATCCTTGGCCCGCGTCTTGCCGACGCCCATGGCGATGCCGAGGCCGAGCATGACGAGCGCGCCGACCACAATCCACTGCGTCTGCACGCCAAGCAGCACTGCGCCGTAGATCAGGCCGGCGAGCAAAATCAGATAACCGATCGAATAAATGACGAAAGTCGACATGAGCTGTTCCCGTGAGGCCGAAATGTTCCGGCCGATAAACGGGCGACGCGGGCTTTTGTGCCATTGGAGCGGAACAAAACCTCATTGCTCGTCCGCGAAGATTTGCACGTCGAACGCGCCGTTATCGTCGAGGTGACCACGATACATGCCCGGCGTATTCAGCGCCCAGGCGTGCCGGCCGCGCCCGTCCAGCACGATGACCCCGCCATCGCCGCCGACGCCCGCGGCGTTCGTGGTCGCGCCGACTTCGGCGATGACGTGGCCCGCGGCCTCCGCCGCGCTTTCGCCTTCAAGCTCCATGCGAGCGCAGATTGCCCGCGCGACGCCGACGCGAATGAAGAACTCGCCGGTTCCGGTGGCGCTGACGCCGCAAACGCCGTTCTGCGCGTACGTGCCGGCGCCGATGATCGGCGCGTCGCCGACGCGGCTCCAGCGTTTGCCGGTGGTGCCACCCGTCGACGTGCCCGCGGCGATATCGCCGTGCTGATCGAAGGCGACAACGCCGACCGTGCCGAATTGGTGATCGTCCGGACGCATCTCGTTCGAAGCGGCCGGCGCCGGAACGCCTTCGGGCCGCGACGGAATGGGCAAATTGTTGCGCCGAAGGACTTCTTCGAGCTGGCGCCAGCGCCAGTCGGTGAAGAACCAGGCGGGCGGCGCTTCCTCCAACCCGCGCGTGCGTGCAAACGTCTCCGCGCCCTCGCCGATCAACATCACGTGCGGGCTCGCCTCCATCACCGCGCGCGCCAGCCGGATCGGGTTCTTGGTGCGGGTGACGCCGGCGACGCTGCCGGCGGCGCGCGTGCGGCCATCCATGATGGAGGCGTCAAGCTCGTTGCGCCCCTCCGCGGTGAACACGGCGCCGCGTCCCGCGTTGAAGATTTCGTTGTTCTCCATCTCGACGATAGCGCGCTCCACCGCGTCGAGCGCCGAGCCGCCATCGCGCAGCACCTCGCCGCCCAACGACAGCGCATTATGGATGGCGTTGCGGTAATTGGCTTCGGCCTCCGGCGTCAGCCGCGAGCGCTCAATCACGCCAGCGCCGCCATGCACGACGATGGACCAGCGCGGCGCAGGCTCGGGCGCGCTGGCGCAGGCGCTGAGGGCTAGCGCGAAGAGAAATGCGGCTGCGAACCGGCGCATCTCAGCTCGCCTTCAGGACGCCGCGCTTGATCTGGTCAAGCTCTATGGACTCGAACAGGGCTTTGAAATTGCCTTCGCCGAAGCCTTCATTGCCCTTGCGCTGAATGAATTCGAAGAAGATCGGACCGATCGCGTCCTTGCCGAAGATTTGCAGCAGCAGCCCTTGGCCTTCGCTCGGCGCGCCGTCTATCAGAATACGGCGCTTGCGCAATTCTTCCACCGGCTCGCCATGCCCCGGCAGGCGCTTGTCGATCAAATCGAAGTACGTCTCGATCGTGTCCTGCAAGGCGACGCCCCGCTCGCGCAGGCGATCGACGACGGCGTAGAGATTGTCCGTACCGAATGCGAGATGCTGGATACCCTCGCCCTTGTAGCGCTGAAGATATTCCTCGATCTGATCCACTTTGCCTTCCTCGCCCTTCGATTCGTTGAGCGGGATGCGGATCTTGCCATCCGGGCTTGTCATCGCCTTTGAGAACAAGCCGGTGACTTTTCCTTCGATATCGAAATAGCGGATTTCGCGGAAGTTGAAGATCTTCTCGTAATATTCCGCCCACTTGGCCATGTTGCCACGATAGACGTTGTGCGTGAGGTGATCGAGATACGTGAGCCCGATCTGGTTCTTGCTTTCGTCCGCGCCCTCGATGGGCTTGAAGTCGATGTCGTAGATGCTGTGCGCGCCATAGCGATCGACCAGATAGATATTGGCGCCGCCGATGCCCTTGATGGCGGGAATGTTGAGCTCCATCGGCCCGACCTTGCCTTCCACCGGTTCGGCGCCGCGCTTCACGGCTTCCTCGAACGCGTGGCGTGCATCTTTTACGCGGAAGGCCATCGCGTTGGCGGACGGCCCGTGCTCGGCGCGGAAATCCGCCGCCTGACCTGACGGCTCCATGTTGAGGATGAAATTGATGTCGTTCTGCTTGTAGCGCAGCACGTTCTTGGAGCGATGCTTGGCGACGGCGGTGAAGCCGATCTGCTCGAAATAGCGCGCGAGCGCCTCCGGCTCGGGCGACGTGAATTCCACAAACTCGAAACCGTCGGTTCCGACCGGGTTTTCGAACAGATCAGCCATCGGCGTTTCCTCGCGCTTGCCTTTTAGGCCGATTTAGTTTCATTTGAAACCAATGGCAAGCGCGAAACGCAAACTCAGCCCGGCGGACCTCCTCGTGCTGGAGGATTTCCTGCCCTACCGGCTTTCCATCCTGTCGAACCGCGTCTCGCGCGCCATCGCCGCGCGCTACGCCAAGACATTCGCCCTCACCATCCCGGAATGGCGCATCATCGCCGTGCTTGGACGCTCACCGGGGCTGACTGCGAAACAAGCCGCCGAGGCCACGGAGATGGACAAAGTCGCCGTGTCGCGGGCTGTCGCGCGGCTGGTGGACGCTGGCCGCGTGCGCACCAGCGCCGACAGCAGCGATGCGCGCCGGCAAAATCTCACGCTCACCGCCGAGGGCGCAGCCCTGCATGCCAAGATCGCGCCTATCGCGCTCGATACCGAGCGGCGCTTGCTCGGCGCGCTGAGCCGCGGCGAACGCGATGCGCTCGACGACCTACTCAGCCGGCTGCTCGACGCGGCGAAATTATTGTAGCGCGATTTCAGCCGCCTACGGGCTGGCTCGAGAAATTTCGGAACCCTTCGCGACGACATGCGTAAGCCTTGAGGGGGATTCAATCATTTCTCAGGAGCTTGACATGACGCGATTCACAGCGCGCGCATCCACCGTCTTACTTTCCAGCGCCGCCTTGCTGGCGGCCTGCGCCACTTCCGACGGCGGGCAGTCCGACACCGCGCAGCGCAGCGCTGCCGGGCAGCGGCAGCAGAACGCGGCGCCGGCCGAACAACCCGCAGCGCAAACCTTCACTGACACACAGATCGCCGCTTACGTCGCCGCGAGCGAGGAAATCGACCCCATCGCCCGCGCCACGGTCGGCCAAAGTGACCAACGGCAAATGGCGGCGGCGCAGCAGGTGCAAGTCATCCTCGCGCGCAACAACATCGATCTCGCCACCTATAACGCCATCGGCGCGCAAGCCAGAGCCGACCAGGCGCTCGCCAACCGCATCTCGGCCGAGCGCGTCAGCACAGTGACGGAAGCGGATTTGCGCGCGTTCGTTGCGGCCAGCCGTGAGATCGACCCGATCAGCCGGGCCGCCGCCAGCGGCACCGAAGCGCAGCGCCAGCAGGCGGCGACGCAAATCAACGAAATTCTGGCCCGCAACAATATAGATGCGGCGACCTATAACGGAATCGCCGCCCGCGCGCAGAACGAGCCTGAACTGGCCGCGCGGATCACAACGATGCAATCGGACATGGCGGATTAGGTTCGGTCAGGCGCGCTCTTTGAGCGCGCCGCGCCGGATTTGATCGGCTTCGACGGATTCGAACAAGGCCGTGACATTGCCTTCGCCGAATCCGTCGTTGCCCTTGCGCTGGATCAGCTCGAAGAAGAGCGGGCCGATGGTCATGCGCGTGAAGATCTGCAGCAGCAGGCCCTCTTCGGCGTCGCCGTCCAGTAGCACGCCATTTGCTTTCAATCGGGCGACGTCCTCTACGTGCCCGCTGACGCGAGCCGGCAGCGCGTCGTAATAGGCATCTGGCGTGTCCTGAAACGCGACGCCGCGCGCGCGCAGCGCCTCAACGCCGGCATGGATGTCGGCAAGGCCGAAACCGACGTGCTGCACGCCCTCGCCGTTGAACACGCGCAGAAACTCTTCGATCTGCGAATGATCGTCCTGGCTTTCATTGAGCGGGATGCGCACGGCGCCGTTGGCGCTGGCCAGCGCCTTCGTCTTCAAGCCGGTGTGTTTGCCGCTGATGTGAAAATAGCGCACCTGCGCGAAGCCGAACACGCGCTCGAAAAAATCCGACCAGCGCGCCATCTCGCCGCGACGCAAGTTGAAGGCGACGTGATCGATCTCGGCCACGCCGATACTCGCGCCGTTTTCACGCGCCGGCCCAAGCAAATCCTGCAGCGCCGCCTGGTCAGCGTTGTCGACGAAATAGATCAGCGTATCGCCGACACCGCGAATGGCGCGCATAGCCAAGTCCGGCGCGTCGGCGGCTTCGGCGCCGCGTTCGAGCGCCAGCGCAAACGCCGCGGCCGCGTCACGCACCCACAGCCCCATGCCGCAGACACCCGCACCGTGCGCAGCCCGGAACGCGGCCGCACGGCCGCTTCCGCTGACGTTGAGGATAAGCGTTACGCTGCCTTGGTCATACCGGGTCAGAGCGCCGTCAGCACCGGCTGCGAAGCCCATCGTCGTCAAAAGCGCGCCGACCTCCTCGCCCGGCGGGGCTGTCAATTCCAGGAAGGCGAAGCCTTCGACCTGCAGGGGATCGTTCAATTCGGCCATGTGCTGTTCGACACTTAGACGGGTGCGCGCATCTTACCAGCCCGGAGGCATTGCGCGTCGTGGCGGCGCGCCGCATCAGCTATTCGAAAAAGCAGCGACAACACACTGATATCAGGATGATTATCCGAGGTTGCGCGATGTTCATCGCAAAAACCTAGGGGTGAGTGGAACGATCGCTACGCCAGTGCGTCTTCCGTTCGGCCTTTTGCTGGCTTTCGGGTGGGCGCCCAACACGGAGCAATCGTAGATGAAATTTCTCTCCACCGCCGTCGCCGCGGCGGCCATGACCGTTTTTGCCGGTTCCGCTTTCGCGCAGGACGCAGCGCAGCCGGCGCAAGCCGAACAAGCGCAGCCAGCGGCGCCGGCGGCCTTCACCGACGCGCAGGTCGAAGCCTTCGCCCACGCCAGCCTTGAAATCGATCCGATCAGCCGCTCTCTGGCGGGCGCGACGCCGGAAGCTCAGACCGCAGCGGCCACGCAGATCCGCGGCATCCTTGAGCGGCATAGCCTCGACGGCGAAACGTACAACGCCATCGCCGCGCGCGCGCAAGCCGACGCTGCGCTGGCCGAACGCATCGCCACGCTGCAAGTGAATGCGCAAGCAGGCAGCCAAGGCGCTGATGCTACCGCGCCGCAAGAGAACAACGACGGCGCGGCCGACTAACAATACGCGCCGACGACACTGCGCCGGCCGGCCCACAGCGGGGTGGCCGGCGCTTTTGCGTTAGCTTGCCGGCGTCACGCGCAACACGCGGCCATTGTCTTCGTCGGTTATGACCCAGAGTGCGCCGTCCGCGGCTTCCTCGATGTCGCGCACGCGGCCCTGATCCGTAAGCAGCCGCTCTTCGCCGACAACGCGTTCGCCCTCGATTTCCAACCGCACGATCGAAGGCGCGCGCAGGCCGGCCACCAGCAGATCGCCACGCCATGGGAAAAGTTCGCCGCGATAGAAATCCATATCGCCGGGGGCGATCACCGGATCCCAATAATAGAGCGGCTGCTCCATGCCCTCTTGCGCGCTGATGCCGCCAAGCACCGGCGCGCCGCGATATTCGATGCCGTAGGAAATCACCGGCCAGCCGTAATTAAGGCCCGCGCGCGTGATGTTGATTTCATCGCCGCCTCGGGGCCCATGCTCGACGGTCCACAAATCGCCCGTCTCCGGGTGCAGCGCCGCACCCTGCACGTTGCGATGGCCATAGGACCAGATTTCCGGCAGCGCGCCAGCGCGTCCGGCAAACGGATTGCCGTCAGCGGCGCTCCCGTCCGTATTGATGCGCACCACCTTGCCGATATGCGTGCCGAGGTCCTGCGCCGATTCCCGTGAATCATCGCCCTGCCGGTCGCCGAAGGTGACGAACATGAGGCCTTCGCGGTCGAACACGATGCGCGAGCCGTAGTGTCCAGTCGATTGCCAGGCTGGATTCTGTTGAAAGATCACCCGCACATTGTCGAGGCTCGTCGCATCAGCGTTCAGCACGCCGCGCGCGACACTGGTGCTGTTGGCGCCGCCGCCGCGCGGTTCGGCGAAAGTCAGAAATAGCGTGCGATCCTGCACGAAGTTCGGGCTCAGCACGACGTCGAGCAAGCCGCCTTGATTGCGCGCATCGACGCGCGGCGTACCCGCCACCGGCTCCGATACAGCGCCGTTGCGGGAGACGACGCGCAGACGGCCTTCTCGCTCCGTCACCAGCGCGCGCCCGTCAGGCAAAAACGCGATCGACCACGGCTCGTCCAAGCCGGCGGCGATCTCTTCCACAGCGAGGGTTACGCCTGAGCGCTGCTCCGGCGCGCGCGTCTGGCCGTCGAACGCCGGCGTGTAATCCGTGTTCGCAGCCCCCGCCGCCACGGGCGCGCCTTCGCTTTGCGCGCGAGTTTCGTTTGGCGCATTGCACGCCGCTGCGGCCAGGAAAGCGAACAAAACCAATCTGTGCATCGCGCAAAAGCCTCCAATCCCAAAACGTGATGTGAGCTAGGGCGCGTTTGTGCTCGCGCCACCCTGCCGCCTCCGCTAAGTTCCCTCGCCTGTGGCGAGGGGACCGCCGTGGCCGACGTGTTCATCTCGTATTCGCGGCTGGATCATGACCGCGTTCGACCGATCGCAGACCGCCTGACGAGTATGGGCCTCTCGATCTGGTGGGACAGAAATTTGCGTGCGGGACAAGTGTTCGTCGACGAAATCGAGCGCCAGCTCGACGCCGCGCGCGTCGTGCTGACGGCGTGGAGTTTAAACGCACGCAATTCCACGTGGGTATATGCCGAATCCGCGCGCGGTTTGGACGCTCAGAAGCTCGTGCAGGCGCGGCTCGACAATGCGCAATTGCCGCTGCCGTTCGACGCGCTGCAAGCCTGCGATCTGCGCGCGCCGCGGCCCGACTGGGATCGTCTGCAAAATGCGCTGAGCCAGGTCGCCCGCGGCGGGGCGCCCCCCGAACCGGTGCGGCGCGTGCCGCAGCTCGGCCCGCTGGCGACGCCCGCAGCCGCAGGATCGCCGAAGCTGCTCTCCTCCGCCACGACGGCGACCTTGGTGGCCTATGCCGGGGCGCTCGGCGCCGCCGATCAAGGCGTGATGTCGCCGGAAGAATTGCAATTGGCGCTGACAGGCATGATGGGCGTCGCCGGCGCTTCGTCTGTCCTCACTGCGCAGCGTCTCCTTTCCATTGCGCGCGCCGGAGGCTGATGCATGGCCCGCTCCGTCTTGAATTCCTTCGTCAGCGGCACACGCCAGATGCTCGCGGTGCAATTGTTCGCCAGCGTCGGCGCCGTCGCCCTCGCCGGCTACACAGTCGGCGTCACCAACAACCTCATTCGCGAGCGCGACCGGTTGACCGAGCGCGTGATCCAATTGGAGGAAGCGTTGGCGCGCGAAGGCGTAGTGCCGCCGCCGAGCGCGCGGCCGATCCGCGAAGCTGATGCAGCAGCGCCTGTCTATCCCGGCGCGCCGGCCGAGGAAGTGGTGGTGGTGGAAGAGCCGTCGCTCGAAGGCGGCGAGGAGGCGCCTGCGCCAAGCACGGTTGAGCCAGGCACGCCGCCGGCCAATCCCGCAGCGCCCTCAGCGCCAGAGACACGGGATGATCCCACCACGACAACGCCGCCATCCGGCTCGCAAGGGGCCGACGCGACGCAGCAGCCGCAAGCGCCCAGCGCAACGCAAACGCCCGGCATCGACCTCGCCACGCAAGTGCTGCGCGATCTGCTGACGCCAGCGCCGCCGCTGCGCACCTTGGTGCTGCATGTGCGCTCGCGCGCCGATTATGATGAAGCGCAAGCGATCGCTGGCCGGCTTGGCCAATCCGGATTGCGAATCTCAATCGCCATCCGCGAGCCAAACGATCAGACCGCAACCGGCTATGCCTATTATCATGGCCGCCAGGGCCGTGCGGCGGCCGATTTGGCGCAAAGCGTGCAGGAAGCCGCGCGCACAGCGGGGATCGCGGCTTGGGCCGTGCAATTGCGCGGCGCCGGCCTGCCCGCACAAGGCGATTACACCGCCGATCGCGTCGATGTCGTGCTGCCCGCGTTGCCGTCCGAGCCTGCGCCAGGCACGCGCGTCAATCCGGATTTGCGCAATCAAACCCTGCGCACGCAGCCGTCCGTGGTGCAGCAGCCGCAGCAGGAGCAACCGATCTTGCGCCGCCGCGTCACAACGCAGCCCGACGTCGCGCAAGAGCAGGACGAATTCCGCCAGCCCAATTAGGCGGCCCTGAGCGCCTCCGGCGCTGCGCTTTACCTGTGCCCTTGGTCACATCGGCCTGGGCTGGGGTTTTGTAGCTTCTCTTTACCGAAGCGATGCCGCTTCGGCCTGAGGAGCAAGACAATGACCCGCACCAACAAACTGATGAGCCTGGTTCTCTCCGCGATGCTGATGGCCCCGATCGCCTACGCCACCTTGGCGCAAGCCGCTCAGATCGTCGCCTAAGCCCGACCAACCCAGAATTCAGAGAGATCGAGATGACCAAGTTTTACGCCCTGATCGCCGCCTGCGCCGTGTTCGCCCCGGTCGCCATGGCAACCCTCTCCCAGGCCGCCCAGATCGTCGCTTAAGCTCCCAGCGACACAAGGTGCGGTTCAAAAAAGGCCCGGCTCACGCCGGGCCTTTTCCTTTTGCCGAAGCCCTGCGCCACGCCGGCCTGCGGCCAACGGAAGAGCCGCCTTGCTTCCGCCCTGGAACGAGGCGAGATGAGCCCCGGATGAGTTCAATTTCCGCCGACGCCATGCCTGCCTGGGAGCCGCGCCGCGCCTCGTCGCTGCGCTCGGCGCGGCGGCGGTCGCGGCTGATCGCGGGCCTGCGGCGCTTTTTCGTGGCCAGCGCCGGCGCCTGCTTCGCTTCCGTGTTCGTGTTCATGGCGCTGCACGCCATCGAAGGCGGCTTCACCCAGAATTATTACAGCTCCGCCGAGCCGCTGCGCATGATCAACCCGCGCTTCGTCGGCCGCACCGAGCGCGGCGGGCCCTACCAGATCACCGCGGAAGCCGCTGAACGGCCGCGCGGCGAAGGCCAGCCCATCGACCTAATCGCCCCGGTTTATCGGACCGAGACCGGCACGGTCATGCTGGCGCCGCGCGGGGTCTATGACGAAATGGCCCAGCGCCTCGTCTTCCAAGGCGAAGTCCTGTTCGCCGACAGCGGCGGCAACCGCTTCACGACCCCCAATATGACGGTCGATCTCGGGCGCGGCGCGCTCATCGGCGAGGGCGGCGTGGCCGGCGCCGGGCCCCTTGGCGTGGTTCGGGCGGACGCCTATGAATTGCGGGACGGCGACCGGGCGCTGGTCTTGAAAGGCCGGGTGCGCGGTCAGATCCCGGATCGCAGCCAAGAAGAGGCTGCGCCCGAGCAGAGGAGCGGAGAATGAGGGCGGCATTGGCGGCAGGCGCTGTCTCGACGGTGCTGGCGCTGGCGGCGCCGGCCGCGGCGCAATTAAGCGAGAACGGCGGGCCGGTCTCCTATTCCGCTGACAATCTCGAATATTTCGACGCCGAGCGGCGCCTTGTGCTGACCGGCGACGTCGATGTGGTGCAGGACGACGCCCGGCTGCGTTCGGACCGGCTCACCCTGTTCTTCAGCCAATCAACCGCGCCAGCCCCCGCCGCCGAAGGCGCGCCGCAAGCCGCCGGCATGGGTTCGGGCGACATCCAGCGCATGATCGCCGAGGGCGAGGTCTATTTCGTGCGGCCGATGCAATCGGCGCGCGGCAACCGCGCCGTCTACGACGTCGCCAATGACAGCGTCACCTTCACCGGCAATGTCGTCATCGCCAGCGATGAAAACGTCATCCGCGGCGAGACGCTGGTGATGCAGATCGGCACCCGCCGCACCACGGTTCGACCCGGCAGCGACGGGCGCGTGCGCGGCGTATTCGTTCCCTCGAACAGCCAGAACAACGATAGCGGCGGCCGTTGAGTCTCGGGCGGCGTTTTAGCGGCGGACAGATTTGATGAGCCCAGAGGGCGCAACGGGCCGTTCGGCCAAACGCGATGCCGACACAAGCGGCCTTGGCGCCGTGCGCATCGCCAAATCCTATCGCGGCCGCCAGGTCGTGAAGGACGTCTCGCTGTTCCTGCAGCGCGGCGAAGTGGTCGGCCTGCTTGGGCCCAACGGCGCCGGCAAAACCACCTGCTTCTACATGATCACCGGCCTCGTCCGCGTGGATCAGGGTCAGATCCTGCTCGACGGCCAGGACGTCACCACGCTGCCCATGTATCAGCGCGCGCGCCTCGGCGTCGGCTATCTGCCCCAAGAGCCGTCGATCTTTCGCGGCCTGACCGTCGAGCAGAATGTCATGTCGATCGTGGAATTGACCGAGCGCTCGCGCTCGAAGCGGCGCGACATCGTCGACGGTCTGCTCTCCGAATTGCGCGTCGACCATCTGAAGGACGCCCCTGCCGGCGCCCTCTCCGGCGGTGAACGCCGGCGCGTCGAGATCGCCCGCGCGCTCGCCACCCGCCCGTCTTTTATGCTGCTGGACGAGCCGTTCGCCGGCATCGACCCGCTCGCCATCAACGACATCCGCGACCTGATTCTCTTTCTCAAGGGCCGCGGCCTTGGCATCCTGATCACCGATCACAACGTCCGCGAAACGCTGCAGATCGTTGATCGCGCATCAATCATGTTCGACGGCGAAGTGCTGTTTGAGGGCTCGCCGGACCAGGTCCGCTCCAATCCGGCAGTGCGCGAGCGCTACCTGGGCGACACCTTCGCCTGACGATTTTCACCGAAGAAGGTGGTTAATCGGCAACGGCGGTTACCCGAAATTCAGAACCGGCAGGGCAAAGTCCGTGCCATGCCGTGCGCCCGCACTCCGTGCCGTGATTCGATCGCCCCTCCACTGCGCGTGCGCGCATGGCGATGATCCCGCGTTTGGAGCTGCGCCAGGGCCAGTCCCTGGTGATGACGCCGCAATTGCAGCAAGCGATCAAGCTGCTGCAATTGTCCAACATCGAACTGACCGAATTCGTAGAATCCGAACTCGAACGCAATCCGCTGCTGGAGCGCGCGGAGACCGAAACCGAGGCGCCGAAGCAAGAGACCGAAGCGCAGGCGCTCACGTTCGACGACACATCCAGCGCCGAGCCGGCGCTCGATGTCGAAGCCGCCGATATGAACCCGGACTTGAGCGCGGGCGATCTCGCGGACGCCGGCGCGGCCCCTCTGACCGATTGGTCCAAGGCCTCGTCCGGCAAGAGCTTCGACGATCTGCCCGACCTTCAAGACACGCTCGCCAGCGAAATGACCCTGGCGGAGCATCTCGACGCGCAACTCACCCAAGCCGGGCTCTCCGCGGTCGAACGCATGATCGGCGGGGTGCTGATCGACGCCGTCGACGATTGGGGCTACATGCGCTCCGATACGCGCGAGATCGCCGACCGCATCGGCGCCTCCGAAGAGCAAGTACTGAGCGTGCTGCGGGTGATGCAGGGCTTCGAACCCGCCGGCATCATGGCCCGCGACATTCCCGAATGCCTGACGCTGCAGCTGAAGGATCGCCGCCGCTTCGATCCGGCGATGGAGAAATTGCTCGCCCATCTCGACCTTCTCGCCAAAGGCCACATGGAGCGGCTCGAGCATATTGTCGGCGTGGATCGCGAAGACCTGATGGAGATGATCGCGGAAATCCGCGCGCTGACGCCCAAGCCCGGCGCGGCGTTCGGAGGCCAGCCGGCGCAAACCGTGGCGCCCGATGTCTACGTGCGCGCGGCGCCGGACGGGTCCTGGGTGGTCGAGCTCAATACCGAGACCATGCCGCGCGTGCTGATGAACCAGCGCTATTACGCAACGGTCTCGAAGAACGCGAAGCGGGACGAGGACAAAGCGTTCCTCTCCGAATGCGCCGCCAATGCGAGCTGGCTGGTGAAAAGCCTCGACCAGCGCGCCCGCACAATTCTGAAGGTCGCGCGAGAAATCGTTCGTCAGCAGGACGGCTTCTTCGTTCATGGCGTCGCGCATCTGCGGCCGCTCAATCTCAAAACCGTCGCCACCGCAATCGAGATGCACGAAAGCACGGTCTCCCGCGTTACGTCGAACAAATATATCGCCACGCCGCGCGGCTTGTTCGAGCTGAAGTATTTCTTCACCGCGTCCATCGCCTCGGCCGATGGCGGCGAAGCACACTCGGCCGAGGCCGTGCGTCATCAGATCAAGACCTTGATCGACGCCGAAACCGATCTCGACATCCTCTCCGACGACCGCATCGTCGAGATTCTCAAGGACAAGGGCGTCGACATCGCCCGCCGCACGGTCGCGAAATATCGCGAAAGCCTGCGCATTCCCTCCTCCGTCGAACGCAAACGCCGGCTCGCTAACGGGCTCTAAGGCTCGCGTCACGCGCCCGTTACTCTCCGTTCGCCGCTTTCACGTTGCGCCGTGTGACGCGCTCGCGTCTGATGCAGCGCATGTTCCAAGCCCTGGCCGCCGCTTCTCTCGCACTCATTGTTTTCGCGCTGCCCGCCGCCGCGCAGGAATGCCCGCCGCCCGGCTATGATCGCGCACGGCTGGGAGCGCTGAAGCAGACGGAATGGGCGATCCCCGATGAGAACGAGCGCCGCCGCTTCGCTGAAGCGATTGCGGCGTGCGTCGCTTCACCCGACCCGACGCTACGCGACGGCGTGGCGTTTGAAGCGCTTTCGCACCTGCTGCGCGCCAACCAGCTTGACGTCGCGACCCAGAACGCACTGATCGTCGCTTTGCTGCCGCGGCTGCAAAGCGACGACCCGAATGGGTTCGAAGCGCCGTTCGCGGCGCTCGTGCTCTCCGAACTGGCGCGCGCCGAGCGCCTTAATCCACACATGACCGACGACATGCGCGCTGACGTGCTCGACCGCGCCCTCGCCTATTTCACGAGCGTGCGAGATTATCGTGGCTTCGATGAAGCCGAAGGCTGGCGCCACGGCGTGGCCCACGGCGCCGATCTGCTGCTGCAGATCGGCATTCATCCGGCGTTCGGAAAAGCCGAACAGCAGCGCGTTCTGGCGGCGATCGAAACCCAGATCGCGCCTGAAGGACATTTCTACATTTACGGTGAGCCGGAGCGCTTAGCGCGGCCGCTCGTCTTCATCGCGCAGCGCGGGCTCATCAGCGAAGACGAATGGACCGCTTACTTCGCGCGCCTGCCCGCCGCGGGAGAGAATGTCTACGCCAGCCAAGCCGGACTTGCATGGCGGCACAATGTGATGGCGTTCCTTATGGCGCTGCACATGAACGCCAGCATCAGCGAAGACAGCAACGACGACGCCATGCTGCCCGGCCTGAACGCGGCATTGCAGGCGATGCCCTAAGCCTTGCGAACACGCAGCAACAGCCACTGCCCCGCCAGCACCAAGGCAACGCCGGCGAGCGCCAGCACGCCCCAGCTTTTCGCCTCGAACAGGCTTGAAACGATCATGGCCACAGGCGGCGTGAGCGCGGCGATGTAGGACGCGGAGCCGTAGCCCCGCCGACGGGCGAGGCCGTAATAGAGCAGGAAGGCCACGACCGAACCGTTGATGGATAAGTGCAACAAAGACAGCAGATAGCTGGGCGTCCACTCGAACGCCCAAGTCCTGCCGCTCGCCGCGACGAACAGCGCCAGCAACGCCGCGCCGTAAAGCATCGCCCAGCCCGTCAAGGCGGCGACGGGCGCGCCCGCCAGCTCGCCGCGCCGCGCGTATACATTGCCTATCGCTGCAGCGAGCACGCCAAGAAAGGTGAGGCCGATACCCAAGGTGGCTGTTGAACCGAATTGCGCGCTGGCGATTTCTTCCCACGACAAGAGCGCGACGCCAATTATGCCCAATCCCGCTGCGCCCCACGCCATCGCCGGCGGCCGTTGCCCGAACACGACGCGAAACACGATGAGGTTTACGAACGCCATGGATGCGAACACCACGGCCACGACGGCCGAGGTGACGCGCTCTTCTGCCCAATACACAAACGAATAATCGATGGCGAAAGTGAAAAGGCCGATGCCGAGCGCGGCGAGGTGCTGCGCACGCGTCATCGTCAACGGTTCGCGCCGCAATGCGCACCACGCGAACAACACAAGAGCAGCAAGCGCAAAGCGATAAACGATCGACACCACCGGATCGACCACGCCCAATTGCAGCGTGATCGCAAACCATGTCGTGCCCCAACACAATGTGCAGATGGCGATCGCGATGAAATCCGCGGCCTGACCGGACGGCGGCGCGGCAGTCGAAACGGTCATGAATTCCCCTCGCCCAGCAGATCGGGATTCGCAATGGCGGAAAAAAGGGCGAAGAGCCTGTCGTTCGTCACAAAATCGGGACCTATGCCAGCGCGTTCGCGTTGACCCGGTCCGAGGCGGGGCATACGCTTGGACCCAATCGGGAGGGCCCTTGGGGGCGGGCCCGAACCGAGAGCCCCCCGCCTCGCGGCGGTTGAATTACGAGGAGGCTCCAGGATGCGCATTCAAGTCGCCGGACGGCAAATGGATGTCGGCGAAGCTCTCAGAACGCGAATCCAGGATGAACTCAGCAACGGCGTCTCGAAATATTTTAGCCGCGCAACCGATGCCGCGGTCACCGTCGCCAAAAACGGCACGGGCTTCGATGTCGATTGTCAGGTTCACCTTTCGTCCGGAATCTCGCTCCAAGCTCAGGGCCATGGCGGCGACGCCCACAGCGCCTTCGATGACGCTTTAACGAAACTGGAAAAGCGCGTGCGCCGCTATAAGCGGCGGCTGAAGAATCACCACGCCGCCGATCATTCCCCCCTTCCCGCGGAAGAAGCGCTGTCCTATGTGCTGGCGCCGTTGCAGGAGGAGAATGAAGCCGACACGCAGCCGGAGGAAGACGAAGCAGCGCCGCTGGTGATTGCCGAGACCAAGGCGCCGATCCGGACGATGACGGTCTCCACTGCGGTGATGCAGCTCGATCTTTCCGACAATCCGGCGCTTCTGTTCCGCAACGCGGCCAATGGCAGCCTTAACCTTGTGTACCGACGTCCTGATGGAAATGTCGGCTGGATCGATCCGGCCCGCTGACGGGGATCGCGCTTGGCGCCGGTCCTGCGTGGCCGGGTCAACGGGGTGAGAATGAACGATTTGAACGACCTGGTGCTGAGCGACGCCATCGTGGCGAAGCTAAACGCTGCGTCCCGGCGCCAGGTGCTGCAAACCCTCACGGAATCGCTGGCGAAGGCCGGCAAGATAGACGCGCGCACCGTGTTCGAAGCCGTGCTGATGCGTGAGCGCCTGTCCGGCACCGGCATGGGCGAAGGCGTGGCCATTCCACATGCGCAGATGAAGGGCGTCGAACGTCCGCTCGGCGGATTTGCGCGGCTCGACCCGCCGCACGATTTCGGCGCCATCGACGGTCGTCCGGCCGATCTGGTGTTTCTCCTGATCACGCCCGCCGATCGCGGCGCCGATCACTTGAAGGCGCTGGCGCGCGTCTCGCGCTTCCTGCGACGCGCCGACATGCGCGACAAGCTGCGCACGGCGCGCGGCGCTGAGGAAATTATGGCGCTCTTTTCCGGCGCGGTGCGCAGCGACGCCGCCTGATGAGCGGGCTGAACCGGCTTTTCTCGTATTTTCCGCTCCTGCTAACGGCCGCAGCGTTCACGGGGCTCGGGCTGTTCGCGGCCTGGCCTTCGGGCTGGACCGCTTTTCTGCTCATCGCCGTGCTTTATCTCGTTGCGCCGGTTTCGCTGCGCATCCTGATGCGCTGGGCGCCGATCAAGCCAGGCTTGGCGCGCATCGACGATCGCAGCTTTTCGCCCTGGCTGGCCGCGCACCACATCCAGGCCTTCTACGATGCACTGCCCTATCTGGAATCGCTGCTGCGCGTGATCCCGGGCTTCTATTCGCTATGGCTGCGCCTTTGGGGTTCACGCGTGGGCTATGGCGTCGAATGGTCGGTGAATTGCCAAGTGCTTGACCGCAATCTTATGGATATCGGCAACCGCGTCGTCTTCTCGCATGAAGTCGAGATCGCGGCGCATGTGCGCCGCAAGATGGAAGGCGGCGCCTCCCGCGCGCTGGTGCG
>JBFWZB010000037.1:0-26893 GCA_050185805.1 Hyphomonadaceae bacterium | reverse complement strand
CCCCGCTACCGCATGAGCGTCAGCGATTGCGCGCTTCGAACGACACGCTCGGCGCCAAATCGATTCAAAGCTCGGAAACTGATGGCGCGCCCGAAGAGATTCGAACTCCTGACCCCCAGATTCGTAGTCTGGTGCTCTATCCAGCTGAGCTACGGGCGCGAAGGGCGCGTGCATAGCGCTCCGCCGTGGCGGTGGCAAGGCGGCGCGACCGGCGACGGTCCAGCCGCGCTTGGCCTTCGTGGCCGGCTTGGCCAGATTACGGGCGATGGCGGCGCCGACCGAACGCCTTGGCGTCGATCTTCGCCGCCCGACCAAGGTCGACGGCTCAGCGCGCGTTGCCGACGAGGCTCAAACCGCGGTTTTCCCGCTCGCGGCCGAACGCCTCGCGACCTCACATCTTCTCGCCCGGGAGCTTACTCGCTTGCTTTACCCAAGCCGCGAACTGCTTCTCGTCGAGCGCGCCTTCGAAAACATCGTAATAGCGCACGTCCGGATACTTCGAGGCGCCCTGCGGCGAAGGCTTGAGTTCTGCGCCGCGGAAGAAGGTCACCCGTACAAACCTGGTGAACACATGAAAGCTTAGAAACCAGACGCCCTCCTCCATGCCGTAGAATGGCGAGTTCCATTTGACGGCCTTGCGCACCTTGGGGAGCGCTTGTGAGATGATGGCGTCGAGGCGTTCGCCGATGGCGCGCTTCCAGCCCGGCATGGCCGCGATGTAGGTCTGGACGGGTTCGTCGCCGAAGCCTTTAGCGACCTGCGGATTGCCGCCGGAGAGTAATTTGGGCGCACCGCGTTTTGTTGTCGCCGGCGCCCGCTTGGCCGCGGAGATTGTCTTCTTCGAAGGCGGCACAAGCGCTCCTTACCTTGCTCTCTGGACATTTCAACGCTGCGGCGCCGACATGGGCGCCATGGTCTGTGATCATCTAGCCGCACTGGAACGGGAAATCATCGCGAAAGGCGTGAGCGAGACTTCGCGCGGCCAAGCGTGGAGCCGGAATTGCCGCGAATGGGTCTATTTCGCCGCGCGGCTCGACCTCCCGGCGTTACGGGCGCGCTTTGCATTCGAACCGTGCGTGATGGAGCACGTTCATCGCGGCACGCATGACGGCGCCGAAGCGGGTTTCGTCTGCGAGCAGTGCCATGATGCAATCATGGGCGGCCATCCCGACATCGCCCTGCATTGGGCTTGGTGTCGCTGAGGTTTAGGTATCGCGCCACGCGGCGTGGCCGCCAAGACTCTCCGCCTCATAGACACCGCGTGCGATCGCGCGCGACAGACAATCGGCGGCGAGCGCTCCAATGCGCGCTACGGTTAGCGTTCGCGGCTCGGGCGTTTCGCGCGCGCCTGTCGCCAATGCGAACACGACATCGCCGTCGAACGGCGCGAACACGGGCCGGATCGCGCGCGCCAGGCCCGCAGACGCCATCTGCGCGACGCGCTTCAGTTCGGCCGGCGAAAGCGCGGCGTCGGTGGCGACGACAGCGATGGTGGTGTTTTCGCGCGGCTGTGGATTGACCTTGGCGCCACCCCAATCTTCGGCGTCGAAGCGCGCGCCGTTGGCAGAGACCGCGCCGAACTCGCCGCCGATCTCGAACGCGTGCGCCCAGAAAGCGCGGCTGTTCGGCAGCGTCGCAGAGCCAAAGCTGTTGACGCAGGCCAGGGCAGCGACGGTGAGGCCCTCGCGCGCGACGATGCTGGCGCTACCCTGCCCGCCCTTCAGCGCGCCCGCTAGCGCGCCATAGCCTGCGCCGGCATTGCCGAGCGGAACAGCACGCGCGCGTGCGGCGTACGCGGCGCGTCCCAGCGCCGCGTAAGGCGGCGCATCGCCCCAGCTCTTGTCGCCGCCATTGGCGAGATCGTAGAGGATCGCCGCGGGCACGACCGGCGAACGCGGAACGCCCGGGCGATCAACGAGACCATAGCCCCTGCCTTCTGCGCCCATGGCGGCGGCGACGCCGTCGGCGGCGGCGAGGCCATAGACCGAGCCGCCCGCCAGCACGAGCGCATCAATCGCATCGACCAGATTTTCCGGCGCCAGTGCGTCGCTCTCGCGCGTGCCCGGCCCGCCGCCGCGAACATCGACGGCGCAATTCGCCCGCGCGTCAGGAACGATGACGGTGACGCCGGTGTGCGCGCGCGCGTCCTGTGCGCAGCCGATCGAAAGCTGCGCGATGTCGGCGAGGGAGTTTGTGGGGCCGGGAGCGGTCATGGCAGCTAGTACATAGCACTTTATTGCAAAGCTTGAATCTCTCGAATGAGCGCACGCGTGACACGGATGCCATACTCACGGCCTTCCCGTTCAAAAACCGCCAGCGCCGCTTCCGCATTCACCATTGCATCGACCGCTTTGGCGGGATCCCGGTATTGCGCCCAAAAACTCTGGAGGCTCGCAAGGTTGAAACGTGTCCACGCCCACGTCATCGAGCCGGCATCGTACGCGTCAATTGCCAGCTGATACGCCGCCGCGGCAGCCGCGACGTCTATTTCAGATCGCGTGCGCGCAGCCAAGGTATAGTAGGCCGAACCGATGTTGTTCTGGCTATCCGCCCACTCTTGCGCGTCCCGTTCTCGAGAATAGAAAGCGAGTACGCGCTGATGAATCTCAATACTTTGCCTGACGGACGCTTCGTCCCCATAAATCATGAATGCGTTGGCGAGATTGTTCCACGCCGTTAGCCATCCGTCACGAGAATCCTCGCGATTGTACACTTCGAGCGCCGCGTAATTCGCGGCGACGGCCTCATCAATGGCCGGTCGATCGGCTAAATCGAGTAAAGTGGCGCCAATCTCAATTTGCGTCGCCGCCCAGTCGTCGGGAGAAGTTTCGCGCGGCGCTAAAGGCAATGCGCTCTCACGCAGCAGGCGCACTGCACGGCGGGTGAAGTCACGGTTGTCGGCGCGAACGCCCTCCCGTTTCAGGGCGTTTGCCTGACGCACGATGCTTTCCCAGCGCTCCCTGCTCCGCTCCGGCGCAACAGACGCCGCGCGTTCGTAATGTGTAGCGGCGCCAATGAAGTCGGCTTGCACTAAGGACAATTCGCCGCGTTGCGCGATTGTCGCCGCTACGCGCGCGCGCCTCGTTTGCGATTCCACCTCCGCGCGCTCGATTGCGGCGAGGTCCGAGGCTTCCGCCTGCGCCAGCGACAAGTCGGCTTCATCGAAGCGACCTTCATCGATGGCGGCGCTTGCTTGTGCGAGCAGCGCTGCGACATCGGGGTCGGCGCTGCCTTCGAGCGTAGCGAGTCGCTCCTGCAGCCTGTGCAATTGCTCGGCTTGGCCATCGATGGCGTCGAGGACGGCGCCGATGGCGGCCGCGGGGTCACGGCCAGTCTCGACCAGCGCCAGACCCAGCCGCTCCGCCGCGGTGGCGAGGCCGCGCTCTGATACGCTGCGAGCCCGAGACACACGAGAGAGTTCGGTCTGCACCGCCTGCCATTGCGCAACGCTTACGCCAGCGGCGCGCAAGCTATCGGGCAGGTCGGCATTGGCGCCAGGGGCGAACGTAAGCGAGGCAAGAAAGACCGCCACGGCGATGTTGCGTATCGTCAAGGCGAACTCCCCTGTTCGCGGCAGTCTAACCAGGGTTCGGCGACGTTGGAACAGACCGCCGTTTGCCAAAGCGGGGCGGCGCACATAGGAACGAGCGATGCGCTCCTCCCTCGCGCCGCGCGGCGCCGTTTTCGCTGGCCTGCTCATTTTCCTTACCGCGTGCGCGGGGATTATGCCGTCACGCGCGCCACAGCAGCAGCCGGAAGGCGCAGCGCCCTCCAGTCCGGCGGCAGTACAAGAGCCAGCCATGGCGACCGCCGCGAACCCGCACGCGGTCGAGGCAGCGCTCGCAATGCTGCGTCAAGGCGGCAGCGCCGTGGATGCCGCGATTGCCGCGTCTATGGTGTTGGGGTTGGTTGAGCCGCAATCATCCGGCATCGGCGGCGGCGGCTTTCTGCTCCATTATGACGGCGAGAGCGAAGCCATCGTCGGCTATGACGGGCGCGAACGCGCGCCGGCGGGCGCACGGGAGACTATGTTCCTCGACGCCCGCGGCCGCCCGATGAACTATCTCGACGCACAGGCAAGCGGCCTTTCGATCGGCGCGCCATCGTTGGTGGCGATGCTGGCATTGGCGCACGAAGACCACGGCCGCTTGCCTTGGGCGCGTCTGTTTGACCCGGCGATCCGATTGGCGGAAAACGGCTTCGCCGTTTCGCCGCGCATGCATCGCCTGGTTTCGAGGGCGGGTGAACGCGGACGGCTGCGCTCGGACTTCCAGACCCGGGCTTACTTCTTCGACGCGGAGGGAGCGCCTTGGCCGGTTGGCCAAATCCTGCGCAATCCAGAGTACGCGGCGACGCTGCGCGCCATCGCCGCCGACGGCCCACGCGCGCTGCACACCGGGCCAATCGCCGACGCCATTGTCGCGGCAGCACAGCGCGGCCCGCGCGCCGGCTCGCTCAGCCATGAAGATCTACGTGCCGTGACACCGCGCCGCGTCGAACCCGTTTGCGCCGCCTATCGCGTCTATCGTGCCTGCACCATGGCGCCGCCAAGTTCTGGCGCCACTGTCCTGGAGATTCTTGGCCTCTATGAGCGCGCACGCCCCGCGCCCGGCGGCGCCGATAGTGTCGACGACTGGGCCGCCTTCCTGTGGGCGAGCCGCTTGGCTTACGCCGATCGCGATCATTATTTCGCCGACGACGGTTTCGTTCCGGTGCCCTCGCGCGAATTGCTAGCACCCGCCTACCTAAGCGAGCGCGCGCAGCTGATCGATGTCGCCCGCGCGGCGCCCGCGCGCGTCGATCCGGGCATGCCGGCAGGGCAAGAATTGTTCGATCGCTGGGGTCGCGACACGGGCGACGACAGCGGCACCAGCCACCTCTCGATCGTCGATAGCAACGGCGACGCTGTATCGTTGACGCAAACTATCGAGAGCGCCTTCGGCGCCAACCGGATGGCCGCCGGTTTTCTCTTGAACAACCAGCTGACGGATTTCTCCTGGCAGCCAACGTTGCACGGGCGGCCGGTTGCAAACGCCGTCGCGCCCGGCAAGGCGCCGCGCTCGTCGATGTCGCCGCTGATCGTGACAGATCGCAACGGCGAATTGGTGCTGGTGATCGGCTCTCCCGGCGGCTCTTCCATCATCGGCTACGTCGCGCGCGCGACAATCGGCATCCTCGATTGGGGCATGAGTCCGCAAGACGCGATCAGCGTTGGCAACGTCGTCGCGCGCGGCGTGCCTGCGCGCCTCGAAACACAACGCCTCGCGCCCGAGCTGGCGGGCGAATTGCGGGCGCGCGGCTGGGAACTCGAAGAGAACGCCTCAGAAGAAAGCGGCCTGCACGCGATAAGGGTGACGCCGCAGGGCCTAGTGGGCGGCGCCGATCCGCGTCGCGAGGGCATCGTCGGGCGCTTGCCAAACTGACGCGTCAGCGGCGCCCACAGGTGCGCAGCGCGAGCGCCGCCACCATCTCTTCGCGCATAGCAGGCGTCACGGAATCGAGCGTGTTCAACGTGCGGCGCACCTGCACGGCGCTAAAATCCTCGACGACGACAAGGCTTTCCGCGTCTCGCCCGTCATCCTCGACGTCCTCGTCCTCATCTTGGTCTGCCGGCGAACATTCGCCGAGCTCCACACGCGATCCTCGCCCCTCCACCGTCACCAGATTGAGGTCGTCTGCGTCCCGCCGCGCGGCGAGCCGCGTCACAACCGCCGCGGGATCGGCGAGCACGCTGGCGTCGCCGCAGCCGCGCACCTCGACGGCTACGCTCTGGCCTTGACCGGAAATGGCATAGACCTTCGGCGCATCATCCGTTTCCTGGTAGATGAAGATGCTGTACCGGCAAGCGGCCTGCGCCGGCGCCGAACACGCCGCGAGCAAGCCCACGGCTGCGAAAACGAAATTCATATGCGCTCCCCCTCGGGAGTCGGAGCTAAAGGCGCTTCATTGCATGCGTGTTTCAGAAGTTTGCACCGAGCGACACGGGCGCGCGTTGGAACTCCGCAGCGGCTATGCTGTTATTGACCGCGCGCACTTGGGAGCAGCATGACATGAGAAAGCGAACACTCGCCGTAGCGATCCTGGCGATGGCCCTGGCAAGCTGCAGTCAACGGGGTGAAGGCGAAGAGGTTGGCGAGTTCTCCAACGATCTCGCGGGCAACGAAATCAAGGTCGAAGCTGTCGCCGATCCCGACATTCCCGGCGTCATTTGCCACTTCGCCTATTTCGAGCGTGGCGTGCTCGATCGCCTTCGGCAGGGCAATTGGTTCGAGGACCCGTCCAATTCTTCCGTCTCCTGCCAACGTACCGGCCCGGTCGACATCAGCACCGTCTCACGCGCCCGCTCCGGCCAGGAAATCTTCAACCAGAGGATCAGCCTCTTCTTCAAGAACAATGCGGTGCGCCGCATCATCGATCTCGAAAACGGCATGATCCTCTACGTCTCGCACTCTCGCGAAATCGTCGAAGGCTCGGCCAAGATCGACATTTCGTCAGTGCCGCTGACGCCGGAGGAAATCGCCGCCGCCCGCTCAGCGCGCTAGCGCTTGCGCGAGGCAAGCGCTGGGCTACCATCGGCCCCGCGGGGACTTAAGCGGCGCTACGGCGGGGGGCTGGCGCCGCACCCCGAACAGGGGTGCGTCATGGCAAGCGCGTTCGACCCAAACACCTATTCGTATCGTGCATTTCTCTCTTACGCCCGGGCCGACCGCGCCCTGGTGGATGACATCTTCAAGCGCCTCAGCACCTTTCGCACGCCGCGCGCGCTTCGCCGTCTAAGCGGCGAATACGGCGCGCCGCCTGCGTCGCTCAGCCTTTTTCTCGATCGTAAATCGGCTCAGCTGGGCGCGACTATCCCGGACCGCTTGCAAAGCGCGATCGGCCAATCGGCTTTTCTCGTGGTGTTCTGTTCGCGCGCGGCGCAGGCAAGCCCATGGGTTGCGCGCGAGATTGAAGCGTTCCTGGCGAACAATCCGCCGGTTCGGGTCTTGCCCGTTTTCATTCGCGCGAACGCCACCGACCCCATCGAGCCCCTGCTGCCGCCGCCGCTGGCGGCTTTGGGCGATCGATTGCCGATCGGCGCCGATGTGGTGGTCGATGGCGGCGCTCAACCCGTCGCGCACAAATTGCTGGGTGCGATGCTGGGCTTTCCACAAGATCAGATCGCGCGCGAGCAGGAGCGCGCCGATCGCCGCCGGCGGACGATCGAACGCGTCGCTCTGGGCAGCATCGCCTCTTTGGCGACGGTTGCAGCCATCAGCGGCTGGGCCGCGTACCGCGAAGCACGCAAGGCGCAAACGAGCTTGGAAGTTTCGCTGAGCGCCCTCGACAATACCACGCCATTTGCGCGTGAATTGGTGACGCAAGGGCGCGTGACGACAGCGGAGGTCGAACCTTTCGCCGGCCAACTTGACCGGGTCTTCGCAAGCTTCTCGGAAAACGACCTGCGCGATTTGCCGGATATCCGTTTCAGCCTGGGCCAAGTGCTCCGCTCGTCCGCACAGCTCAACGCCGCAACCGGCGACGCAACCGCCCGGCTCGATAATGCGCGCCGCGGTTATGAGCTCTTGCTCGCCTTCGCCGATGAACCAGGGCCTGCGCCGCAAGAGGCGATCTGCGACGCGGCGCTTGAAACGGCCGCCGCCTATGGCGCGGTTGAGCAATATGCGCGGGGCATCGCCGTCGCACAGCATTGCGACCTGATCGCCGAAGCGGAGCTGCAATATTACGAGGGCAATGATCCGCGCGCGGCAGGACTGGTGGCCAGGCGTGTCCTCACCAAAGGCATGGAAGCGCGGCTCCTGCTCGCACAGGATCGCTTCAGCGACGCCATGGCGGCGATCGGCGAAGCCGAGGGCGCCCAGCGCCTGCAACGTCTGGGACAACTCGCCTCGCCCGACATGCAAAGAGAAGTGCGGCGGCTGGAGGCGGGACTGGGCGTCACGCGCGCGGCGGCGCTGGAATCCATGGATCGGCACGGCGAAGCGCGCGCGGCTTATCAGGCTGCTTTGCAGCTTTATCTGGCCAACGATTTCGGCATTGACGATTCCCTCAACGCACAGACCGGGCTCGCGCGCATGATCGGCGAAACCGAAGCGCGCGTGAACGCGATCGCGACATTGGATCGCCTAATTGCGACCCTCACCGAAGCGACAGAGCGCGATAGCGCATTGCGCGGCGCGCGCGCGACCTTGGCGTCTTTGCTGGTCGAACGGGCGAGCCTGGAAGCGGACGCGCCTCAGGACGAAAGCGAGGACGGGCCGGCGATTCATGGTCCGGGCGTGCCTGCTGCGTCGCGCGACCTACAACGCGCGGGCGCGATCATGGCCGATCTGCTCGCATTCGATGCGGCCAATGTCGGCTGGCGCACGCAAGAGGCCGGACGGCAAACCCAATTGGGCAATCTCTATTTCCGGCTTGGGGAATCCTATGGCGCGAACGCGCCCTTATGTGGCGCCGCTTGCTTCACGCGTTCGGCAGACGCGCTGCGCGCCGCGCTGCAGCAGCTCGAAGGCCTGAACACCGCGCCGTCTTCGATCCGGCAGCGCGCCGAAATCGAACTACGCCTTGCACGCGCATTGCGGCACGGCGGCGATCTCGCCGCCGCCCAGCCGTGGATCGGGCGCGCCGAGGCTTCGTATGCGGCGCTTCTCGCCGGCAGCGAAGACAATAGAGGCATGCGCATGCTGCGCGCCCGGATCACCGACGAACAGGCCGATCTCGCCGCCGCCCAAGGCAGCTACGGCGAAGCCGCCACGCTTTATCGCGCGTCGGCGGACGCCCACGCCGACGCAGCTGAGGCCGAGCCGCAATGGGTTGGCGCAAGGCGCGATCTGCTATGGGCGCGGCAGCGGCTGGCCGAAACTCTAGCGGCCGCTGGCGATGCTGAGGCCGCGCGAACCGCGTTTACAGCGGCCTGCGCCGACGCCGCGGCCGCGCGCGATCTGCCCTCAGCGCTTGCGCAGCGCGATCGCACCCGCCTTACAGCGTCTGCGCAAGCCGCGGGTTTCCCTTGCCCGCCCGGCTAGAACGCCACGCGAAGTCCTGCGAAGGCGCCGTGCGAGTCGATGTATTCATGGCCGGCGCGGGTGAACGCACTCACGTATGGCGTCACACCGTTGGCGAATTGAAAGCCGATCGACCCACTGAGATCGAAGTACTGATCGTCGAGGCTATCGACCTGATACGTGATTGCGAACGGTGCAGCGCGTAAATCCTGCACGAAATACGCTGTCCGCAGCGGCGTCTCGGCGTCGCCAACGAAAACTGCGTCGGCGTTGGCGCTCAGCTCCCAACCGCCCTCTGGCGCTGCGTATGCGAGGCCGGCGCCAAGCCGCGTCTCCGTCCATTCGTCTTCAACGTCGTCATAGCGCAGCGCCAGACCGTTATCCTCGCCGTCCGTGCCGTCGATGGCTTCAGCGTAAGCTCCCGCCTCGAACCGCACATAGCTGAAGCTCACATGCGGCGTGAACGTGAGCGCGCCGAGCGGCTGCGACAGCGTCGCCTGAAGTGTAAAGGTGGTGACGTCCTGATCCGTCGAGCCGTTGAGCTGATCGGTGTTGGTTGTCTCATCCGGGTCGTCGAGATCGGGCTGGAAAGTAGCCGAGAATCCACGTTCGTAGCTCTGATCGCCGCTATTGTAGCTGAAAGCGCCGGTGAGAATGAGCCGGCCCTCCTCACTCATGATCGGGGCCGGCGTCGCCCAGCCCGCGAACGCTGAGGCCGTCATCGCTTCGTTCTCAAACGAGGTGCGGCCGTCCGGCGACGCGGTGACATCGGAATCTGTGTTCTCAAAGGTGAGCGCGCCGCCAAACATCACATTGTTGCGCAAGGCCACGGCTGCGCCGGCGTTGAACAAGGTGCTGTCGGCTGAGAAAGCGCCTTCAAGATCGGTCGCATCGCGTTCGGTGTTCACGAAGCCGCCCGACAAATCGACGACGACGGCGAACCCGCGGCCGGTCGGCACGTAGGTATCGTCGAGGGACGCGACCTGTACGCCCGCTTCGCGCCATTCCTGCGCGCGCCGGCGCAAGCGCTCGATCAGGCTGAAAAGGCCGCGTTCGCGTCGCAGCACGCCCTCTTGCGCACGATTAGCGCCGGCGCCGGCCGCGCTAGCGACGCCGAACGCAGTAATTGCGTTGGCGGAGCCGAACGCGCCGGCGGAGCCGACGCCGAATTTGGTGCCGACATCGGCATTGAAGAAGAAGTGCGAAATCACCGTGCGTGTCAGCGTTTGGCGTTCAGCCAAGCCGTTGACGGTGCAATATTCGGCGAGGCCGCCCCCGAGCAATCCGGCGTTCGGCGCGCGGATCTCACTGACGTCAGCCTGTTGCGAAACGTCGGTTTCCACGCGGAAGAAGTTGAGCGTCTTTGTTGTCCCACCGCCGGGGAGCGTTCCTCCATTGGCGACTTCAAATATCTGATCGCCGAGAAACTCAAGGTTATAGCCAATCAGAAGACCCTCGGCGTCGAACTGGGGAATAAGTTGGTTCTCGGCCCAGTTCTGCTCATAGAGCGTTGGCGGATCGAAGAGCGCCGGCGGCGGATCGAAGATCGCGTTTCCGTTGGTGTCGAAATCCGGCGGTTCAACCTCGAACACGCGGCGGCCCGCAGCGTCGATAATCTCTGCCCCAACGCGCTCGATATCCTGCGTGACGCTAAACTCGGTGGGCGTTAGAAATCCCTGGCAGCCATCGCTCAGCGCTTCGTTGACCGCGTCGCGCAAATTCTGCGCATTGGCGGAGCCGACGCCAAAGCCTGCACTCAGTGCGATTGTAGCGGCGCTCAAAAGATAACGCATCGCCGTCCCCCATTTGACCGGAGACACAGGGACGCCCAACGCGCCGCCCGCGTCGTCGTAGCGGCGGCAGGCTACGTTTCGATGACGGAACCTACAAGCTCCACGCGTTGCAATTGTAGCGTGCACTTCAAAGTGCGTTGCGCGCTAGCGCGTGCCCAGCAGATCGAGCAAGAGCCCGTATTCTTCGTCCATGAGCCCATTGCGGCGCGCCCGCGCCACCGCTTCCCGCCCGGCGTCGGCTGTACGAGGGGCCCAATTGGCGAGGGCGTCGCAGCGCGCGCCGCTTGGCGCGGGGCGGCGGTCGGTGAGCAGTACGACGAGCCGTCCGATGTAATCGCGAACGCCTTGTCGAATTTCGCGCTCGCCCCCTTCGCTGGCGGCGGCGTTCATGGCGCCGATTTCAAGCGCGCCGACTAGACCCGCATCGAGCACCTGCCGCATCGGCACGCCGCAGGCGACGCTGTCGCCCAGCGCAAGCGACCAATTCTCCGTGGTTTCCGCGACCTGGGGGGCCGATGGCCGCCCGGCCAGGAACGAAGACAGCGCACCCCGGCTAGCGGCGTCGGCGTAGCGCGGCGCGGGTAGCGCGCCGCCCGTAGTGGCGCAGGCGACGACCAGAGTGGCAGCTGCGATGGCGGCGGCGAAGCGCATGGTGATCTCCCTCAGGCGGCCGGCAATATAATTCGAAACGTCGCCCCCTCGGCGCCGGTTCGATAGAGGATCAGATCACCGCCCATGGCGGCGGTGAGTTCGCGCGCGATGGCAAGGCCGAGGCCTGCGCCGCCCACTTCAGCATAATCGGTCACAAACGGCTCGAACAGTTTGGCGCGCATCTTCTCGCTGACGCCTGGACCTCGGTCGATCACGTCAATCTCGCAGCGGCCTTGCAGCGCGATAGCGCGGACGATGACCAGCTGCTCGCGGTGACTGTCATGCCCCTGCATCGCCTGCGCGGCGTTGCGGATGAGATTGACCAGGATGCGGTGCAATTGTTCAGCGTCGGCGATGCAGGCGAGGCCCTTCTCGATTTCGGGCCGGTAGTGGATGGACTCATCGAAGCCGGTGAGCGCGTCGAGGGCGGCGTCTTCCGCGGCAGGCTCGATCACGATGCGCTCCAGTTTAGGCGGCGCCTCTTCGGCGCGTCCGTACTTCAGCGTCGAGGCCGCAAGCGCGGCGGCGCGATCAATCGTACGCTCAAGCCGCGGGGCGACTTGGCGCACAGTCGGATCTTCGGATTTGGCGAGGCGATCGGCTACCAATTGAGCCGTCGCCAGCATGTTGCGCAAATCGTGGCCGATCTTGGCGACGGCGGCGCCCAGAGCCGCTAAACGCTCGCGCTGACGCAAGCTCGCGCGCACTTGCTCCGCCATATCGTGCGCGGCGCGTTCAGCGCGGCCGATTTCATCGGCGCGGCGGGAGCGCACGAAGGAGATAGAGACATCCTCCGGCTTGTCGCGGAAACGCTCGATCTCGGCGGTGAAATCGCGCATTGGCCGCACGAAAGCGAAGGTGAGCGCCACATAGACCAGCGCGGCCGCGCCCATCAGGATCAGGGTGGAGAGCAATGCGAACTGTCCGGCGAAGCGCGCCATCTCCCGCTTCAACGGCGCCTCGTTCAGCACGATCTCTATGAACTCGCCCGACTCGAAGCGCGGACGCGCCAGCACGCGCAGCACGCGGCCATCAGGCGCCAACAATGTTTCCACTGCCCACCAGAAGCGCCGCGGCGGCGCGGCGTCAGTGTAATCATACGTGGTGATGGGCCCTGTGAGCGGCGCGGAAGGATCGCCGAGCAGCAATTGGCGCTGGCCGGCGCGTTGCATCGCCACGCGCTGCACTTCGGCGTTGGTCAAAAGCTCGTATTCGAGCGGATCGCCGATATCGCTCTCGGGCGATACTTCGAGCGCCAACGCCGCGATCTGTGCGAGATTGATCCGATCGCGCAGCCAGTTTTCGTGGAAGCCGGCGAGCGCCGGTGCGAAGATCAGAACCTCGCCGGCCACGACGGCGGCGGCCGTCAGCACCAGCAGACGCCCGGCCAAGCTGTCGAAAAATGCACGCGCCTCGGCGATTGGATCGAACCGGCGTGGCCTGGGCGGATCGGGAGCGGCGGGCGTCATGTGGCTCTGAAAGGGACCCGACCTTGACGCGCCAATAGGGCTAGGCTAAGGCCCCGCGCTTCCCAGCGAAGAGCAACGAGGCGCGACGTGAGCACCAAGCGGACCTATCAGCCGAGCCGGCTCGTGCGCAAGCGCCGCCACGGCTTCCGCGCGCGCATGGCCACCAAGGGCGGCCAGAAGGTGCTCTCGCGCCGCCGCGCCAAAGGCCGCAAGCGCCTGTCCGCCTGATTTGGCGCCGGGCTAGCCGGGCCCTTATTCTCCAATCCCATGCCCCAACCCGCCCCCGCGGGCGCCATCCGCACGCTTCGAAAGCGCCCTGAGTTCCTGTTCGTTAGGGGTGGGGCCAAGGCGGCGCGTCAGCACGTTCTGATCGAGGCGCGCCGGCGAGAGGCAACCGGGCCGATCGGGGTTGGCTTCACCGCCTCGGCCCGGGTCGGCAACGCCGTGAAACGGAACCGGGCAAAGCGGCGGCTTCGGGAGGCCGCACGCCAGCTCATACCGGTCCATGGCCTGGCCGGCGTGGACTACGTCCTGGTGGCGCGACAAAGCACCCCGGAAGCGGACTGGGCGGCTTTGCTTGACGATGTTCAAAACGCGCTGATAAGGCTCGCCGCCGCGTTGTCCGACCGGCCATCCGAGCCCGTCCGGACTGGGAAGCGCGCGTCAAAGCCGTCTTCGACCGAAAGCGATTGAGTTTCATGCAGCACCGCGGCGCCCAAGGTCCGAACGACTCGCGCAACGTCATTCTCGCCATCGTGCTCTCGGGCCTCATCATGCTGGCCTGGACCTTCTTCTACGACATGCCGCGCCAGCGCGAGGCCGCCGCTGAGCGCGCGCGCGTCGAGGCGCAGCAATCAGCGCAGGCGCCTGCTGCGCCGCAGGCGCAAGGCGCCGAGCCCGCGCCAGGCGAGAGCCAACCAGGCCAGCCCGCCGCCGAGCCTGCCCGGCGCATCAGCGTCAACACGACAACTGTCGCCGGCTCAATTTCGCTGGAAGGCGCGCGCATCGACCAGCTCTCGTTGCACGGCTATTGCCGCAGCATCGAGCGCACCGACGATGGGCGCTGCCTCGGCGTCAACGGCGGCAGCGGCGAAGTGACCTTGCTTGCGCCGATCACCGGTCAGTACGGGCACGACGCCTTCTTCGGTTGGGAGCGTCGCGATGGAGAAAACGCCGCCACGCTCGCGGACGCATTCAGCACGTGGCAGGCTTCCGAAGGCGCTGCGCTGACTGAGGACGCCCCGGTCACGCTGACGCTGACGACCGCCGATGGCCTGGTTATCGAACGCACCATCGCGCTCGACGCCGACTACATGTTCACAATCACGGATGTCGTGCGCAATCCGACCGATGCGGCTGTGGGCGTGCGTCCGTTCGGCGCTGTGCGCCGCCAGGGTTTGCCGCAGGATTATCGCAACCAACCGATCGTGCACCAAGGCATGGTCGGCGCGTTCGGCCCGAACAATCGCCTGCATCAAATCGCGTTCAAGCGCGCGCAGGAACACGCGCGCGACAAGGAGCGTGGCCGCGCGGGCGAAGATGAGCGTCTCGTCGAGGAAGCAGGCCAAGGCGGCTGGTTTGGCATCACCGACCATTATTGGCTGACCGCGATCGTGCCGGATCAGAACGAACGCGTGTCCGCGTTCTACGACAGCCGCCCGCAAGCCGGCTCGACGGATTTTCGCGCCGCCTATCGCGGCGAATGGCGCGACGTGCCGGCTGGCGGCGAGATCACTTACACGCAGCGCCTGTTCGCCGGCGCCAAGCGTGTCGATCTCCTGCAGGCCTATCAGGAGAACCTCGCCATTCCGCGCTTCGACGACGCGGTGGATTGGGGCAATTTCTGGTTTCTGACCCGGCCCTTCTTCCTGTGGCTGCTGCATCCGCTGGCCAAGCTCTTAGGCAATTTCGGGCTTGGCATTTTGGCGACGACCGTCGTCGTCAAATTGATCCTGTTTCCACTCGTCTATCACTCGTTCAAGTCGATGGCGAAGCTGCGTGGGCTGCAGCCGAAGATGAAGGAAATCCAGGAGCGCTTCGCCGCCGACAAACAGCGCCAGCAGCAGGAAATGATCCGGCTCTATCAGACCGAGAAGATCAATCCGGTCTCGGGTTGCTTGCCGATCCTATTGCAGATCCCGGTCTTCTACGCGCTCTACAAAACGCTGACGGTCACCATCGAGATGCGGCACGCGCCCTTCTACGGCTGGATCCGTGATCTCTCGGCGCCCGATCCGACCTCGATCTTCAACCTGTTCGGGCTATTGCCCTTCGACGTGCCCGGCTTCCTGATGATTGGCGCGTGGCCAATCCTTTACGGCATATCGATGTGGCTGCTGCAGGCCCTTTCGCCGCCGCCGACCGATCCGGTCCAAGCGCAGATCTTCCGCCTGCTGCCACTGCTGTTCACCTTCATGTTCGCCGGCTTCCCGGCGGGCCTGGTGATTTACTGGACTTGGTCGAACGTGCTTTCGATCCTGCAGCAATACGTCATCATGCGCCGTCAGGGCGTGGAGACGCAGCTGGATCAATTCATCGCCAAGCGCTTGCGAAAGGCGGACGCCACAGCGGCGCAATAGCGTGTCGAGTGAGGATGATCTTCTCGAGCGCGGCCGCCTGCTCTTTGCGGGACCCGTCACGTTTGAGCGGGGCGTCGTGTCCATGGACACCCTGCCGCCGGATGATCTTCCCGAGGTGGCCTTCGCCGGCCGCTCCAATGTCGGCAAGTCAAGCCTTGTCAACGCGCTTACCGGACGCAAAACGCTGGCGCGCGCATCGGCCGAACCGGGCCGCACGCGCGAACTGAATTTCTTCCGCCTCGGCGACGTGCTGCGCCTCGTCGATCTACCAGGGTTCGGTTACGCGAAAGCGCCGAAGAGCGAGATTGCCCGCTGGACCGAACTTATGCGCGACTATTTGCGGGGCCGCGCGGCGTTGAAGCGCGTGCTGCTGTTGGTGGATTCCCGCCACGGCCTGAAGCCGAACGATGTCGAGGTCATGGACGCACTCGATTTGGCCGCAGTGAATTATCGCATCGTGCTGACCAAGGCCGACAAGCTGAAGCCGACCGAATTGGCGGCGCGCATCGCGGAAACCGCCGCCGCCCTGAAGAAGCGTCCCGCCGCACATCCTGAAATCGCAGCCACCTCGGCGGAAAGCGGGCTCGGCGTCGTGGAATTGCGCGCCGACATCGCTGCACTGGCCTAGCGCTTTCCCTTGGCGGCGCCGCGCGAAGCGCTTAGGAACCCCTCGTGTCCAAAACACCGCCCAAAGAGCGCAGCCTCGCCGCGCTGCAAGACGGCCTCGTCAAGGCCAAAACCTTGGCCGAAGCGCTGCCCTATATCCAAATCTACGACCGCGAGACAGTTGTGGTGAAATATGGCGGTCACGCCATGGGCGATGTCGAAACCGCCCGCAAATTCGCCGCAGACGTCGTGCTGTTGAAGCTGGTGGGCATCCACCCCGTCGTCGTGCACGGCGGAGGCCCGCAAATCAGCCGGATGCTGGAGCGGGCGGGCGTGAAATCTGAATTCGTCGATGGTTTCCGTGTGACTGATTCCGTCACCATGGAAGTCGCGGAAATGGTGCTCTCCGGCAGCGTCAACAAGGAATTGGCGCACCTGATTACGGCCGCGGGCCGCGAAGCCGACGTCCGGGGCGTCGGGCTTTCGGGCAAGGACGCGCGACTCATAACCGTCGAGAAGCTCACGCGGGTCCGCAAGGATCCCGATAGCATGATCGAACAAGCGCTCGACCTCGGGCTCGTGGGCGAACCGAGTGAAGTCGATCCGACGCTCATCCAGGCGCTGATCAACGCGCCCGAAGATTACATCCCCGTCATAGCGCCAATCGGCGTCGGGGCCGAAGGCGCCACCTACAACATCAACGCCGACACCGCCGCCGGCGCCGTCGCCGGCGCGCTTGGCGCCAAGCGTTTCCTGCTGCTGAGCGACGTGCCCGGCGTGCTCGACGCCAATGGAGAACTGATCCGCGAAATGTCCGTCGCCGACGCCAAGAAGGCGATCGAAAGCGGTCTGGCCACCGGCGGCATGATTCCAAAGCTGGAAACTTGCATCGCCGCATTGGAGAATGGCGTGGAAGCGGCGGTC
This sequence comes from Hyphomonadaceae bacterium, assembly GCA_050185805.1. GTDB lineage: Bacteria > Pseudomonadota > Alphaproteobacteria > Caulobacterales > Aquidulcibacteraceae > Vitreimonas. The sequence goes on along the minus strand of JBFWZB010000037.1, from coordinate 9,866 downwards.
ATTCTCGATGGCCGCCAAGATCATGCCCTGTTGATGGAATTATTCACTGAACATGGCGCTGGCACGCTTATTCACTAAGCTCGCGCTCGGCGCGTCCGCTTGCATCGCGCTGGCCGCTGCGCTGGCGATTGCGCGTGTAGACGACGCGCGCGCACAGCAGCAACGCGCCAACAGCGGCTGGCAGGTGTGCAACGAAACCAGCTACGTGCTCGAAGCAGCGACCGGGCGCCCCGACGGACGCGCGATTCTGGTGCAGGGTTGGACACGCCTGCGCCCCGGCGATTGCCGCACCGCCGTCGGCGCGCCGCTCGCGCGCGGCACGCACTATCTCTACGCGCGCACGTCCGCCGCTCATCGCGGCGGGCGCCGCCAATGGATCGGCGACGCCACGCTCTGCGTCGACCCGTCGAGTTCATTCACGATCGAGAACCCGCCGCAATGCGCGACGATGGGGCTCGAAGAGCGCCGCTTCCGCCGCGTGCAGATCAACAAGCGCGATACGTGGCGCACCTCGTTCTCGGAAGCGCAGCCTTACACGCTGACGCGCGCGCGCCAGCAAGGCCTGCAGCGCCTACTCCAAGATGCGGGGTATGAAATCCGCACCGGCCGTGGCGGCGCCGATCCGCGCGCCATCGCCCAATCGATCGCGCAATTCCGGTCGCAGGCGCGGCTGCAGCCGAACGCCAGCGAAGACCAGCTGATTGACGCGCTGGAAACCGCGGCGCGGCGGCGCTCCGACCAAGTCGGCCTGACGCTCTGCAACCGCACCCGCGGCCGGGTTTGGACCGCTATGGCGCGCAGACGCGGCGAAGGGTGGGAAAGCCGCGGTTGGTGGCAATTGGCGCCCGGCGGCTGTGTGCGCACGCTAGACGAAGCCCTGATCCAGGAAGTTTATTACGTATATGCCGCGCTCGACAGCGACGAAGGCCCGCGCCTGCTCGCCGCTGGCGGCGAAGCCTTTTGCACCAGCCCGGCGCGCTTCGCGATTCTGGGACGGGAAAGCTGCGGCGATCGCTATTACGACACGGCCCTGTTCACACCGATCTCAGCGCGCAATCGCACCGGCCTCGTGGTCGATTTCGCGGAACGCGACTTCCTCGACCCTGGCGCGACGCCGCGTCAGCTGCAATCATCCGGCGGCGTGCCGGACGTGGCGCAAGATCAAACGCAGCGTCGCGGAGTCGATCCCGCCTCTGCGCCGGGCGGGCAATGAGCAGTTTTGCGCGCGTGCGCGATTGGGTGTTCGATCTCGACAACACGCTCTACCCGGCCGCCGTCACGCTCTATGACGACGTCGGCGTGCGCATGACCGAGTACATCGCCCGCGCCCTCGGCGTGGGCGATGACGAAGCGCTGGTCCTGCGCGAGCGCTATTTCCATCAATACGGCGCGACGGTCGCCGGGCTCGCACTGCATCACGGCGTCGATGCGGCGGATTTTCTCGAATACGTCCACGATATCGCCCCCGACATGCTGACGCCGGACAGGGAGCTCAACGCACTCATCGCAGCGCTGCCGGGGCGCAGAATCGTTTTCACCAATGGCGGCGGCGGGCACGCCCGGCGCGTGTTGGCGCAACTGGAGCTCAGCACCCATTTTGAACGCGTCTGCGACATCGAAACGGGTGGCCTGACACCGAAGCCGCAGCGCGGGGCCTACGAGCGCCTCGTTGCGCAATGCGGGCTCGATCCAACCCGCACCGTTTTGATCGAGGACACGCTGCGCAATCTTGAGCCTGCACACGAGATGGGCTTCGTCACCGTGCTGGTGGGTCCGGTGCATCCCGCTCCGCTGCCGGCCTATGTGCACCATTACGCGCACGATCTGACGGCGTTCTTGCGGAGCGTGGTCAGCGCGCCTAGAGCAGCAGCGCCATGAACCACGCCGATCTTGCCGCCGCCATCGAAGCCGCCTGGGAGCGGCGCACCGAACTGACGCCCGACACGCGCGGGCGCGAGCGCGAGGCGGTTAAGGCTGCGCTTGACTTGCTCGACAGCGGCGCGGCGCGCGTGGCCGAACGCAGCCACAATGGCGAATGGGTCACCCATCAATGGCTGAAGCAGGCGGTGCTGCTCTCCTTCCGCCTGGAGCCGAACCGGCTGATGTTGTCGGCGCAGGGCGGGCCGACGCGCGGCGTTTACAGTCATTGGGACAAGGTTGCGCTGAAGACCACGCATTGGAGCGAGCATGAGTTCGTGGAAGCGGGCTTCCGCGCCGTCCCGGGCGCCATCGTGCGCCGCGGCGCCTACGTGGCGCGCAACGTCGTGTTGATGCCGGCCTTTGTGAACATCGGCGCCTATGTCGATGAAGGCGCGATGATCGACACCTGGGCCACGGTCGGCTCATGCGCGCAAATCGGCAAGAACGTGCACCTTTCCGGCGGCGCCGGCATCGGCGGCGTACTTGAGCCGCTGCAAGCCAACCCAACCATCATCGAAGACGATTGCTTCATCGGCGCGCGCAGCGAAGTGGCTGAAGGCGTTATCGTGCGCCAGGGCGCGGTGCTCGCGATGGGGACGTTCATTTCCCAGTCGACGAAGATCGTCGATCGGGCCACCGGCGCGGTGACGCGCGGCGAAGTCCCTGCCTACGCCGTTGTCGTGCCCGGCTCCTTGCCGGACCCCAAGGGCGGGCCGAGCCTCGCCTGCGCCGTCATCGTCAAGCGGGTTGACGCGCAAACGCGCGCCAAGACGGGCGTCAACGACTTGCTGCGCGAGTAGCGCCGCCCTCTAGTGCGCGTGCTCGCGGCCAGCCTGCAGCGTGACACTGATTTCGCTGCCGTCAGTGCCGTTTTGCGTCCAGGTGTCGCCGACATTCTTGTCGCCCGAATAAGCCGTGCAGCCGCGCTCGCCACCTTCAGGCGTAATGCAGAGCTGGCCGTCCGCAACTTCCCACGCGCCGGTCACATGCTGCTCGCCGGCCATCGCAGAAAACGTGCCGCCTTCATCGAACATGTAATGGGCGACCTCACCGGCCGCGTTGGTGACGACAAAGGTGTTGCCGTACCCGTTTTCCATCGTGTCGGCGAAAGCGGGCGCTGCAAACGCTGTAATCATCGCGCAAGCAATCAAAAGCTTCTTCACGATATCCTCCCCTCACGCGGGCCGCTTCCCGCCCTTATATGTTAGACGCCGCCATACCCATTCCAGCGGCCCCATTGAGAAATGTTGTAGCCACAAGGGCGACCAGATCAATTGCGCCAGCCAGATCGCTACAACAATGGCCCACAATTCCGCGCGATCGAAAGCGCCCCAATAGCCCAGCCCGCGGGCGCCGCCCCACATGATCGTCGTCATGATCAGCGATTGCGCGATGTAATTGGTGAACGCCATGCGCCCGACCGCGGCAAGCGGCCCGGTGATGAAACGCCAACCGGCGTGGACGATCAGCGCCAATACGCTTGCATAGCCAAGTGAGACAAAGATCGAGAGCGCGATGTTGGCGGCCAGGCCCTGCGTCTGCATGTGCCGGAAAGCGAAGCCGTTCTCAGAATTGATCAGCGCTTGCCAAAAGATGAGCGAAAGCGCCGCCGCGCCCACGATCACCATGAGAGCGTAAAGCCATTTCGGCGCAGCGCCCGAGAAGAAACCCCATTTGAATAGCGCCATGCCGAGCATCATCACGGCCGCGGTGCGCAGCACCAGGGGCCATAGGCCGTAGGCGAGGAATGTGAACCAGACGCTAGAATTCTGCGCCACGCCGCTCACAAAGCCGCCTCTATAGGCCGCCTGCATCGACGCGACCTCTTCCGGCGGCGGCGTCCACATCATCGCCTCCATCTCGGTGATGGCCTCGGCGGGCATGTGGTCGAAGAAGAACGCCATCGATGTCTGCACAAAGACGGACACGACATAGAGCACGGCGCCGACGACCATCAGCGTCGGCGCCCGCCACGACCGTGCGAACAGGACGAGAAATCCCGTCACCGCATAGGTGAAGAGAATGTCTCCATACCAGATCAGCGCGCCGTGAATGGCGCCGAAGATCATCAGCCAGAACAAGCGCCGACGCAGATTAGCGCCGCGCTCGCGATCACTGCGTTCGCCGCCGACCATGTAGACCGACGCCCCGAACAACATCGAGAACAAGGTGATGCATTTGAACTCGAAGAAAACGTGCATCGCGAGCCACGGCCAAAGCTCGTCGCCGACGGCCAGGGGCGGAAGCGTCGGATTGAGTCCGGTTTGCCAAGGCGCGGCGAAATAGGCGGCGTTGACGGCCAGAATGCCGAGCAGAGCAAAGCCGCGGATAACGTCGAGCGTGACGATGCGGCGCGGCTCGGACCCAAGCTCGGACAACGGCCGCCCCCTTTTGCTCCGCGCCGCGCGCGGCTACATCGGCTCAATGGATGCCCGCACTATCGCCGATCCGCTGCCGCTTGCCCAGGCCTTGATCCGATGCCCCTCGGTGACGCCGGCGGAAGCGGGCGCGCTGGGCGTTGTGGAAGCAGAATTGCGCGCGCTCGGCTTTCGCACGCGGCGCATGCGCTTCGGCGCCGTCGATAATCTCTACGCGCGGCTTGGCGACGCGGCGCCGAATTTCTGCTTTGCCGGACACGTTGATGTCGTGCCGCCAGGTGAAGGCTGGAGCGTCGATCCGTTCTCGGCATACGTTCGCGACGACATGCTGATCGGACGCGGCGCCGCCGACATGAAGAGTGCCATTGCCGCGATGGTGGCCGGCGTCCGTAGCTTCCTGGCGAGCGGCGCGCCGAAGGGGTCGATCTCGTTCCTGTTGACCTGCGACGAAGAAGGCCCTGCGGTCGACGGGACTAAAGCGGCTCTGGCGCAGCTGAAAGCCGAAGGCGAGACGATCGACCATTGCCTCGTCGGCGAACCGACCAGCGACGCCCGCGTCGGCGACACCATCAAGAATGGCCGCCGCGGCAGCTTGAACTGCGTCATCGTCATCGACGGCAAGCAAGGCCACGTGGCTTACCCGCTGCGCGCCATCAATCCGGTCACTGCCCTGGTGAAGGCGGTTGATGCGCTGAAGCATCGGACCCTTGACCACGGCGCACCTGGTTTCGACGCCTCCAACCTTGAAATCACCAGCATCGACGTCGGCAATATAGCGCACAACGTCATTCCCGCGCGGGCGCAAGCGAAACTCAACGTCCGTTTCAACACCAAGCACAGCGCCGACGACCTGTTCGCGTGGATCAGTGAAACTGTCGCCAAGCATGCGACGCATGCGGGCGCGAGCTATGACGTGTTGCTGATTTCGCAGAGCGCGCCGTTCTACACCGAGCCGGGCGCATTCACGGAGACTTTGGCCGCGGCCGTTCGCGACGCGACGGGAAGCGATCCGGCATTTTCCACAACTGGCGGCACCTCGGACGCCCGCTATTTCCGCGATTATTGCAGCGTCGCCGAGTTTGGCCTTCGCAACGCGACGGCGCACATGGTGGACGAGCAGGTCGCCGTGGAGGATATCCGCACGCTGGCGCGTTGCTACGAAGCGGTGCTGCGCCGCTATTTCGCCTGATCGTAGTCCACACCCATCAGATAGAGCCCGTCTGCTGGCGCCACTCGACCGCAGCGGCTCCGGTCGCGCGCCGCCAGCGCCGCCGCAACGTCTTCCGCCGAACGCTTTCCCTCGCCCACCTCCACAAGCGTGCCGACGATTGAACGGACTTGGCGATGCAGAAAGCTCGGCGCCTCGCACCAAACATGCACCTCGCCCGATGCGCGGCGAACGTCGCAGCGCGACAGCGTTTTGACCGGGCTCTTCGCCTGGCATTGGCTGTCGCGAAACGTGGTGAAATCGTGCTGACCGACCAAATGCTTGGCAGCGTCACGCATGGCGGTCTCGTCCAGGGTCCGCGGTACGCGCCAGAGTTTGCCGCGGTCCAGGGCTAGCGGCGCGCGGCGCTCGATCAAGCGGTAAAGATAAACGCGATTGACTGCGCTGAAGCGCGCATGAAAATCCGCCGCGACTTCCTCTGCTTCCAGTACGGCGATCGGCAGCGGCCGCAAGTGCGCGTTGAGCGCATCGCGGACGCGCTCCGCCGAAAAGTGTTTGGCGATATCGACGTGCGCGACCTGTCCGCGCGCATGCACGCCGGCGTCTGTGCGGCCGGCGCCGACGACTTCAGTGCGCTCGCCGCTGAACCTGAAGGCGGCCTCTTCAAGCGCGCCTTGCACACTCGAGCCCTCGCCTAGCCTTTGCCAGCCGGAAAACGGGCCGCCGTCATATTCGAGCGTAAGCTTGAAGCGCACGCTAATTGCGTTGGTACGCCAGCATCGGACAAGCGCGCGCACCCGCAGCGCCAGGCGCGCCGCCAGAGGCGCCCATGACCTTCAGCACCGGCTCGGCCGGACCAGATGGCTCCCACACCACCACGAACGCGGCCGTCTCGGCGCCGCAAAGCCCTTGGCCGTTCTCAGGCTTGGTCTCACTGGCGACGCGATAGACCAGCACTTGCGGCTCTTCGACCGGCAGATCGAGCAGCGCGCGCAGCGTCTGATTTTCGACCTGAGTCGCCGGCGACACCGCGCCGGTGATCTCTGCTTCTACGATCAGTCCGTTGCCGCCGCGCAGCGTCAGTACTTCCTGCGCCGCCGCACCCGCGGCGTCGGGAAGTCGCTGCGCCACGTTGATGGTGAGATTGCCGGTCGCCGTGCGCGCCGCATCGTTCGACGCGGTGAAGGCGCGCGCCGGCTGCGATTCCGGCGCCGGTGAATCGAGTTGCGGCGCTTCGCCCACACCGCCTTCGGGACCAGCGGCCTGATCGCAAGCAGCCAGCATGAGCGCCAGCGCGGCGAGTGCAATGCGAACCATGGTTCCCTCTTCTTTGTGCCGACCCTAGCGGCCCGGCGAAGACGCTTCAATCACGTGAGACGCGAACCCGCCAGGATTGGCGAACCACGCAAAAAATCCGCCGCTTCCATGGCGGCGCGGCCCTCGCGCTGCACATTCATCAGGCGTACGGCGCCTTCGCCGCAGGCGATCAGCAGCGAATCGTCCAGCACCTCGCCAGGCGCGCCCCGGCCGAGCCCCAGGCGGGAATTGAGCGCCTTGGCGCGCGCGCCATCAGCGGTTTGGAACCAAGCGCCGGGCGCGGGCGAGAGCGCGCGGATTTGGCAATCAATCTCGCGCGCAGGCCGCGTCCAATCGATGCGCATATCGGCAGGCGTGATCTTGTGCGCGTAGATGACGCCCTCTTCGCTCTGCGGCGTCGCGTGCGCTTCGCCCCGTTCGATGCGCGCCAAGGTCGCCACCAGCAATGGCGCGCCGAGTGCGGCCAAGCGATCGTGCAGGCTGATGAAAGTTTCGTCGGCTTCGATCGGCGTTTCCGCCGAGGCGAAAACCGGTCCAGTGTCCAGTCCTTCTTCCATCTGCATCACTTGCACGCCGGTGACGCGGTCGCCCGCCATGATCGCGCGCTGAATGGGCGCCGCGCCGCGCCAACGCGGCAACAAGGAACCATGCAGATTGAGCGCGCCAAGGCGCGGCGCCTCCAGCACGGCCTTCGGCAGAATGAGCCCGTAAGCGACGACGATTGCGGCGTCGAGTTGGAGCGCAGCGAAAGCTGCCTGCGCCTTTGGCCCTTTGAGGCTTTTCGGCGTGCGCACTTCTATGCCGCGCGCGGCGGCGAATTCGTGCACCGGCGTCCGGCGCTCCTGTTTGCCGCGCCCAGCAGGCCGCGGCGGCTGCGTGTAAACGCAAGCAATCTCATGACCCGCCTCTATCAGAGCGGCGAGCGCCGGCAGCGCGAAATGCGGTGAACCCATGAAGGCGAGGCGAAGACTCATTGTTCTCCGTATCGCACATCGAACCAAGCCGGCGGAACCCGATGCGGCGGCGCTGGCGTTGTTCCGGGATGGAGAAAATCGATCTCGCGCGGCAGGGGCCGCTCGACCTCAGCCCGAGCCAATGGTGGATCGTGCTCAAGGGCGTCGCCGCCACCGCCGAGCGCACAAATCTGGCGCTCATATCGGCGGGGGTCGCATTTTTCGGCCTGATGGCGGTTATTCCGGGCTTGGCGGCTTTGGTCGCTCTGGTCGGCTTGGTCGGCGAACCAGCTTGGATCGGACAGCAAATCCGCGCGCTTGGCGGCGTGGCGCCCGACGCCGTCGTCTCGATTATCCATGAGCGCGTCAGCGATCTTCTGCAGACCGAGGGCTCGACGCTCGTGCTCGGCTCCCTGTTGAATCTTGCGCTGGCTCTGTGGGCGGCGCTGCAAGGCACGCGATGGGCGCTGATGGCGCTGACCATGGTCAACCGCCGCGCTGAACAACGCACTGTGCTGCGCCGTTTCGTCACCGCCGGCATTTTCACGCTGTACGGCGTCGCCCTTTCGATCGCCGCCGTGTTGTTGATGGGCGCGGCGCCGATCGTGCTCGCCTTCCTTCACGTCGAGAGCGGCGTTGAAGCGCTTTTGCTCGTTTTGCGATGGCCCGTACTCGGCGGCGCAGCGGCTGCGGTCGCACTCATTCTCTATCGATGGGGGCCGCGGCGCCGGCCGCCGCCGTGGCGCTGGCTCTGGCCCGGCGCCGTCGGCGCGCCAGTGCTGTGGGTGCTGGCGTCGAGCGCGCTCACCTTCGCTTTGCGCGAATTCCCGGGCTTCGGCGCCACCTACGGCTCTCTCGCCAGCGTGGTGGCGCTGCTGCTTTGGCTTTACCTCACCGCCTACATCTTCCTGCTCGGCGGCGCGCTGAATGCGGAGCTTGAGTTCTTCGCCGCCGGTAAGCCAAGCGAACCGGTCTGGGACGGAGAAACAATTGAGCCGCCGACCGCTGTCGACGGCTCAAAGAAACAAGTCGCCCGTTAGCGGCGATCAGCAGACCATTCCGGCTTCGCGCTGCATTCCAGTGAGGAAGCCGTATAGCGCTTCCGCCAATTCGCAGGCAGCCGCATGCGCTTCGGCGCGATCGGCCTCGGGCAGTGCGTCGAGCAATTCACGGCACACATCGGCGTGCTCGAGATCGGCCACTTCGTGCACTTCGAAGAATTTGAGCGCGCTTGGCTTCGAGACACCATAACGCTCGACCAAGCCCTCGATCTTGGTCCGCGCAATCGCGGGCAGCTGGCTCTCATACGCGTAGAGCGCGCCAAGGCCGGCGGCGTAGGATTGACGCGAAAGCTTACGGAAGGCGGCGATCAGCGCCTGCGTCTCCGGATGCAGCGTCTCGGCGCGCACGTCCGCTTCGTCAGCGCCCAAGCCTGCGGCGAAGCCAAGCCAAAGCGTGGCGTGATCGTCCTTGCCGGACGCGACGCCTTCCTCTTCGGCCAGGTTTTCCGCGAGCAGTTTGCGGCCGCGCGCATCCGGGCAATTGGCGTGCACCGCGCTCACCGCGCGCGGAAATGCCTCGACGTGATGAAAATATTGTTTGGAGTACGTCTTCAGCGCATCACGGCTGAGCGTGCCCGCTTCCCATGCCTGGTAAAACGGATGCGTCAGCATCGCCCGCTCTTCCACCGCCGCATCGATTGCTGCGGACGTGCAGACGTATTTGCCAAAAGCATCAGACATGAAACGGCCCCCGGAGGCTGGGCGCGCGAACGCGCGGTTGAAGGGGCGACCTTAGCGAATTTGCGCGCCGCATCAATCCGGCCTGCGAGCGGTGCGGCGCTTTAGAGCGCCTTGGCCTTTTTGAGCCGCCGCAGGACGGTTTCACGCTTCAAGCGGGACAAATGGTCGATGAAGAGCACGCCTTCGAGGTGATCCATTTCGTGCTGGATGCAGACCGCGTAGAGCCCGTCGCATTCCTCCTCGATTTCCTTGCCCTTGTAATCGAGGTAGCGGATCCGAACCCGCGCCGGCCGATCGACTTCGTCGTAGATTTCCGGCACCGAAAGGCAGCCTTCCTCGTACGGAACGAGGTCGTCCGATTGCCAGAGGATTTCCGGATTGACGAAAT
>JBFWZB010000036.1:0-28405 GCA_050185805.1 Hyphomonadaceae bacterium | reverse complement strand
GAAAAGAGCGGGGAATCCTCCAGCAACAGCGGCATCATTCCACCGATCGCCGTGGCGCTCGTCAGCAACACGGGCAAGAATCGCACCTCGCCAGCCTCTTCGATCGCCTCTCGCAGCGACGCGCCCAATGCGCGCCGTTGATTGGCGAACTCCACCAGCAGTATCGAGTTCTTGATTTCGATACCGATCAAGGCCACGAAACCGATGATCGCCGTAAACGAAAGGCTTTCGCCGCCGATCCACAGCGCGAGTAACCCGCCCATGATGCCGAACGGAATCACGAACGCGACCACGCCCGTCGTCGCGAAGGTACCGAACTCCAGCAACAGCACGGCGAGTACGCCAAAGATCGCAATCAGAATAGCGGGTCCAAGGCCGCCAAAGCTGCGCTGCTGCGCTTCGGCTTGGCCGCCGAACGAAATTGAGTAGCCCGCGGGTAAGCGCATCATGTCAAGCCGCTGCGCCACTTCACCGGTCACCGCGCTGGTGAGAAAGCCCGTTTCGGTGTACGCGCGCACAGTGGCGGTGCGCTCGCGTTGCACGCGATCAATCGACGCCGGTCCGCTCTGCAATTGCGGTCGCGCCAGTTCGCTTAGCGGCGTGGCGCCGCCTTCACCGTTCCAAACATATAGGCCATCAAGCGCCGAGATCGGCATCGGACCATCGCGCGGCGCTCGCACGACGACGGGAAATGCGTCACCTGCCGGATCGCGAAACGCGGCCGCCGGCAAGCCCGCCACAGCGATCCGCAAGCTTTGGTCGATTGCGCCGGCTTGCACACCGCGCAGCGCAGCTGCGCTGTCGTCGATATTCAGGTCAAGATCGATAAGCGTCTCGGACATCGGGTTGGAAACGTCGCGCGTTCCTGGCGTCTCGCGCACGATGCGCTCCACCTCGGCGGCAATCTCGCGCAACGCGGCCAAGTCCGGCCCGCGAATGCGCACGGCAATCGGCGCCTCGATCGGCGGGCCATTGGCAAAACGCCGCAAATTGATGCGAGCGCCGGCGTAGTTGGCCAGCTCCGCGCGGATATCCTCGACTTGCGCCAAGCCCTCTTCCCGATGCCATTCCCGAAACCGCCCATAGACTTGGCCGACATTGGAAAGCTGCTCCGGCGGGATCTCGTTGTAGTAAATTTGCGGATTGCCCCGCCCGCTATTGGCGAACGTCCATTCGATTTCGGGACGATCGGCCAATACGCCTTCGACAAACTGCACCGCGCGATCCGTCTCGGCGACGGACGCGCCTTGCGGCGTCTCCACGTCCACCAAGAAGTACGGACTATCATTCTCCGGGAAGAGGCTGAAGCCGAGGCGCGGGATGAGCCCCAGCGAGAGAAAAAAGGCGGCGAGCCCAATCATCACGGTCTTGCGCGGATGCGCGAGCGCCAGATGCAAAGCCGGCCGGTAAAGCGCATGGATAGCGCCCATTGTGACGTCGAGCACCGCGTTCGACTTGCCGACGCCTTCGCGCGGCAAGAGTCGGCTTGCCAAAAACGGAATGATCGTCAGCGCCACGAACAGTGAAGCGGTGATCGTCGTCACCACAGCCACGGGGAGCGAACGTACGAACGCACCCGCGCTCTCCGGCAACGCCATGAGCGGCAGGAACGCCAATAACAGTGTCGCCGTACATCCGATGACGGCGATGTTGATTTCACTGACGCCTGCAATCGCCGCCTCGCGCGGCGGCAAACCCTGGCGCAGATGACGCGCAATATTCTCTGTGACCACGATTGAATCGTCCACCAACAGCCCAAGCGCCAAGACGAAACCGGCTATGGAGAGTTGATTGAGCGAAAAACCAAGCTGTTCGATTGCAGCGACGCCAATGGCCAGCGACAGCGGAATCGAGACCATTACGACAAGCGAGGCGCGAAAGCCGAGCGGAAGCAGTGTGAGAAGCACCAGGAAAATAGCGATGCCAAAGTCGCGCGCGAGTTGGCCGAGGCGATGCTTAACCGTTTCAGACTGATCGAAACCGCGATGCAGGACGATGGTTTCTGGCAGCGTCCCTTCGAAGGCGTCCACGCGCTCGCGCACGCCGCCAATAATGTCGAACACGGAAGCGCCCAATCGGCCGCGCGCGCTAACAAACACGGCGCGCTGGCCATTGAAGCGCGTGATGTGCATGCGCTCATCGTTGGCCCAGTTGACGTCCGCAATGTCGCCGACCGTTAGCACCGAACCGTCGGCGGCGCGCAACGCGACGCCTCGAATCTCATCGAGACTGTTGAACGAGCCAGACGCCTGCAGATTGAAGCGGCGCCCGTCCGCTTCGACCGCGCCAATCGGCGCGTCGGCGCCTTCCCGCGCCAGCGCATCAGCTACCGCGGCGACGGGCAGCTGATACGCGGCGAGGCGATCCAGATCGACGCCGACACGTACCTCCGCCGGCGGCGCACCCCACACGTCGGCTTGCTGCACGCCCGGCGCCCGTTCGAGAGCATCGCGCAGCGCCTTAGCGTAGGCCTCCATCTGCCGGAAAGAGGCTGCATCGCTGACCAACGCAAGCTGCACCACCGCGGCTTGCGCGGGATTGAAACGTCGCGACGTGATCTCGACGATGCCCTCCGGCAAGTCGGGCCGCACGAGATTGAGCTCCCGTACGACCTCACCGTATTTCTCCTGTGGGTCGGCGCCCCATTCGAACTCGACAGCAATGGTGGCGACGCCAGCACGGCTCTGCGAACGTAGCTCACGGATGTCTTCAATCGTGTTGAGCGCGTCCTCGATCGGGATCGCCACCAACCGCTCCATCTGCTCGGCGTCGGCGCCTGGCAAAATGACCGCGATAGCGACGCCGGGAAACTCCACGATTGGGTCTTCCGACTTTGGAATGCTCAGCACTGCGCCCACGCCCAGCGCGGCGAGCATGAAGAACAGAACCGCCGTGAACTGCCAGCGATCGACAAAGAAGCGCGTTATCGCCTGCATCTAGCTGCCGGAATCGGACCGAACGCGGACGCTTTGACCGTCCTGCACGTAGGCTGCGCCGGCGCTGATCACCCGTTCTCCGGTTTGCAGGCCATCGACAACCAGAACGCCAGCCTGCGTTACTCCGGCGGTGCGCACCGCGCGCCGGCGCGCTACGCCTGCTTCGTTCACAACGAACACAACGCCTTGATCGGCGCGTGCATCCAAAAGCGAAAGCGTCGGCACGACCAGCGCCTGAGCCTGTGGTCCATCGTAGGCAGCCGCGACATCAACCTCAGCCACCATGCCCGAGCGCAGGCCCTCGCCCGCGCCGAACTCAACTTCAACCTCGAACGCGCCGGTGCGCTCATCACTTTTGGCGGCGACGCGCGTCACGGCGCCATTGCGCTGCGACCCATCGCCGAAACGCACGATCGCGGCCTGCCCAACCTGGATGCGCTGAGCTTCCGCGGTTGAAACCGGCGCCCGCACCACAAGACCGGAATCGGTCTCACCGAACACCAACACTGGCGCTCCGGTCGCCACGGTCTGCGACGGCTCAGCTGAACGGCGTAGAATGACGCCGTCGCTCGGCGCTGAAAGCACGGTGGTCTCGCGTGCACGCTCCACGGCGAGGCGCGCCGCTTCCAGCCTCGCATCCGAGACGAAGCCGCGTTCGTGCAAGTCCTGAGCGCGTGCGAGATCCCGTTCGGCGTTCTCGCGCGCCATTCTCGCCTCCTCGGCGTTGCCGCCGACGCTCGTGCGTCGCAGCACCGCCAAGCGCTGACCGCGCCGGACCACGTCGCCAGAATCGACCTCTATGGCGGCGATTACACCGGGCGACGAGAAGGCCAGCACCGGTTCGCGCCGGTAGCCTACCAAGCCGCTCGCGCGCACCACGCCTGGGCCCGCCAGCGGCGCGGCCTCGACCAACTCGACCAGCGGCGCTTCCGGCGCCGACGCCTCACGCGTCTCACCCCCGCCGCAAGCGGCGAGCGAAAAAGCAATCGCGCATACCAAGATGGCCAGCCTCATGCGCCCTCCTACGCTTGACAGCGTCTAACGGATGGCTTGACAGTGTCAAGCCGGTCTGAGATGAGTTTTTTGTGAAAGCTGCACTTGGTCAGGACCTGCGCCGCATCGTGCTCGATGCGAGTCTCGATCTCATCAGCGAGGAAGGGCTCGCCAATTTCAGCATGAGGGAGGTGGCCCGTCGCGCCGGCGTGAGCCACCAGGCGCCCTACCATTATTTCGACGACCGCGCGGCTATCTTGGCCGCGATCGTGGCCGAGGGGTTTGAGCAGTTGCGCGCCGACATGGCCGCCAACATCGCCAAAGCCAAAACGGCGGATGAAAAGCTAAACGGCATCGGCCGCGCATATGTACGCTTTGCGCTGCGCCGGCCCGCACACTTTAAGCTGATGTTCCGCTCCGAGTTGGTCAAGGCGGAAGATCACGCGCACACCCACGATTGTGCGCAATTGGCGTTTGGCCTGCTCGTCTCAGTGATCGACGAAGTAGCGATTGAGAAATTTGGCCGCCCCGACCCGGCTTTGGTGCTCACGGCTTGGTCGATTGCGCACGGCGTGTCGACGTTGCTGCTCGAAGGCAAGCTCAACCAGCATTGCGGGCCAAGCAAACGCGCTCGCCTGGAAGCGGCGGACCGCGTATTAGATACCTTTAGCGCACTGCTCGCGGCGCGTTGAGCCGATCAAATTGGGGTAATGGCGGGAGTGGCCAATTCCGCGCCTCCAGGTCTTGCACGTCCGCCTTGGTGAGCTCTGGGCGGAAGAGGCTTGGGCGAAAAGCCGCGAATACCCTTTAGAACCCAGAGCGATATGCAAGGGGGATGGTGGACCCGAGGAGGATCGAACTCCTGACCTCCGCATTGCGAACGCGGCGCTCTCCCAGCTGAGCTACGGGCCCTGGTCCGGCTTGTGGCCGGCGCGCGGGATATAGGGCCGGGGCGAACGGAGCGTCAACTGGCGCAGCCGCCACTGTTGCGGAAACTGGCCGAAGCGGACTAGACCGGCCCCGCCAGACGGAGCGCCCCGCCGCATGATTCCAGCCATTATCAACCTGCTCGACGCTGTCCTGGCGCTAATCATCGTCGTGTTGATCGTGCATGTGGTGCTGTCGTGGTTGTTTGCTTTCGACATCGTCAGCCGGCGCAACCAATTCGTCGGTACGATTTTCGAGTTCACCACCAGGCTGACCGACCCGCTGCTGCGGCCGTTGCGCCGCCTCATCCCGCCCATCGCCGGGGTCGATCTCTCGGTTCTTGTGCTGCTGCTGCTGATCCAGTTCCTACGAGAATTGCTGCCGTGGCTTGGCCGCCTCCTGATTGGGGCGGCGCCGGGACTCTATTGAAGCTGCGCGTGCGGCTCACCCCATCCGGCGGCGCCGATCGCATCGACGGCGCGGGTCGAGATGACAAGGGGCTCTACCTCAAGGTTCGCGTGCGCGCGCCGCCGAAGGACGGCAAAGCCAACGCAGCTCTGGAGGCGTTGTTGGCGCAGGCGCTCGGCGTCGCCAAGAGCAAGGCAAGGGTTGCGCGCGGCGCCAGCGCGCGAATGAAAGTTGTCGAGATCGAAGGCGCTGGCGCGGACGAGATCGCCGCGCTCTTCATACAAGCCGAGGCCCAAGCATGAGCGCGCGCAAGATTGACGGAAAGGCCATCGCCGCCGGCGTCCGCGCCGACGTCGCCGCAGCCGTGCGGGCTCTGCCCGGCCAACCGGCGCTCGCCGTCGTGCTGGTCGGCGATGATCCCGCCAGCCACGTCTATGTCGCCTCCAAGGGCAAGGCGACGATCGAGGCCGGCATGCGCTCTGTCGAAATTCGCCTGCCGGCCGACACGACGGAGACCGATCTGATCTCGAAGGTGGCGTTGCTCTCCACCGATCCGGAAATCGACGGGATTCTGGTACAGCTGCCGCTGCCCAAACACATCAGCGAAGCCAGCGTGCTCGCCGCGATCGACCCAATGAAGGATGTCGATGGGCTCACCGAGCTGAGTGCGGGCAAGCTGGTGCTAGGCAAACCCGGCCTGCGGCCGTGCACGCCGGTCGGCTGCGTGATCCTGGCCAAAACGGAACGTCCCGATCTCAGCGGCGCTAACGTTGTGGTGATCGGCCGCTCGATCTTGGTCGGTAAGCCGGCGGCGCTATTGTTTCTCGAACAGAACGCCACCGTCACCATCGCTCACTCGAAGACGCGCGATCTGCGCATGATCTGCCGCGGCGCCGACATTCTGGTCGCGGCGGTCGGCCGCCCCGAGATGGTGCGCGGCGATTGGATCAGACCCGGCGCCATTGTTGTCGATGTCGGCACAAATCGCGTGCCTGCGCCTGAGAAGGGCGAGGGCAAAACCAAACTCGTCGGCGACGTGCATTATGCCGAGGCGATTCAGGTGGCGGCTGCGGTAACGCCCTCCCCCGGCGGGGTTGGACCGATGACCATCGCCTGCTTGCTGCGCAACACTGTGCTCGCCGCCTGCGCACGCAGGGGTTGGCCTATGCCGGGATTGCTGGCGGCAGGTTAAAAGCGACCCTCGGCGCTTGTGCGCCCCTAAACCCACGTTTAGCTTCCCCGCCCACGTGACCCAGGGAGGGGATAAAACGTGGCCAACACAACAAACGTAGGGGGCGGTCAACGCCCAAGCGGCCTCGGCCGGCTGTTCATCCGCAAATCGGTTGAGCAAATGCATGCCGAGCACGAGCACGGCGAATTGAAGAAGTCGCTGGGCGCTCTCAACCTGGTGCTGCTCGGCATTGGCTGCATCATCGGCACCGGCATCTTCGTGCTCACCGGCCGCGCCGCCGCCGAATTCGCCGGCCCGGGCATCATGATTTCGTTCATCATCACCGGCACGCTGTGCGCGTTGGTGGCCCTCTCTTACGCTGAACTCGCCGCCGCGATCCCGGTTTCGGGCTCCGCTTATTCATACTCCTACGCATCGATGGGCGAGATCGTCGCCTGGATAATGGGCTTGTTGCTCGTGCTTGAGTACGGGCTCGCGGCATCCACTGTCGCGGTCGGCTGGTCCGGCTACGTCGTCAGCTTCCTGCACGACTACAACATCATCATACCGCCTGAGTTTACGAGCGCCCCCGGCACCACCGTCACTGTCGACGGCCAAACCTATAATGGGGTGATGAACCTGCCCGCGATTCTCGCGATCGCGGCGGTGACCACCCTGCTCGTCGTCGGCATTTCGGAATCGACTCTCGTCAACAACGTCGTCGTGTTCATCAAGGTGGCGGTGGTGGTGGCGTTCATCGTCATCGGCGCGCCGTTCGTGAACCCGGAGAATTGGAGCCCACTGATCCCGGAACAGGTGCCCGCGCCGCCGCCCGGCACGGACACCGGTATATTCGCGCAGATCGGCAGCGCACTCTGGGGCGTGCTGACGGGCGCGCAGACCGGCCAGTACGGCGTGCCCGGCCTGATCACCGCCGCGGCGACGATCTTCTTCGCCTATATCGGCTTCGAAGCCGTCTCGACCGCCGGTGCGGAATCGAAGAACCCCGCCAAGGACATGCCGATCGGCATCCTCGGCTCGCTCGTCGTTTGCACCATCCTCTACATCCTCACCTGCGCCGTGCTGGTCGGCATCGTGCCCTATCAGCAGCTCAACAATCCGGCGCCGATCGCCATGGCGGTCGACGCCATCGGTCTCGGCTGGTTTGCGACCTTGGTGAAAATAGGCGCCATCGCCGGCCTGTCGTCGGTGATGCTCGTCCTGCTCTACGGCCAGACGCGCATTTTCTACACCATGGCGCGTGACGGCCTGATCCCGCAGGTGTTCGCCAACGTGCACCCGAAGTTCAAAACGCCGTGGATCAACACCATCCTGGTCGGCATCCTGGCCTGCTATTTCGCGGGCTTCATGGGCCTCGATCAGCTGGCGAATTTGACCAACATCGGCACGCTGGCGGCGTTCGCCATCGTTTGCCTGACGGTGCTCTATCTGCGCTATGCGCGCCCCGACATGCATCGCCCGTTCAGGACGCCGCTGTTCCCGGTCACGCCGCTGCTGGGCGCCTTGATGTGCTTCTTCTTGCTGATGTCGTTGATCGCGCACGAGGCCACCAGGAACTTCTTCCTGATCTATCTCGGCGCCGGCTTTGTCCTCTATTTCTTCTACGGAATGTGGAACTCGAAGCTCGGCAAGGGCCAAGTCTATACGGGCCATGAGCCGCAACCCGAACTCGGCGCCCGCGGCCTCCAAGACGACAATCCGCCGAACTAGCATCGGCGATCATTCTGCGCTTAACCGCCGGCCCTTGGGCCGGCGGTTTTGTTTTCGGTGCGCCATTGGCGCGCCCGCGCCGTGCTGTGCTAGGCCATCGCAGATGAAACGGCTTTTGGCGCTCGCCTTGTGGTTCTTCGCGTTCGCACCGGCCGCGGCTCAAGACGAGGTCTTCGATCTGCACGTCCACATCTGGAACGGCGCCGAATCCGTCGCCGCGTACGAGGCGCAATTGCGGGAAACCGGACAGAGCGTCACGCGCTTCGGCGCAATCCATATGGCGGTTCAGGGCCGCATCGAAGAGACCCGCGCCAAGAACGACGAGCTCCTCGCGCTTGCCGCCGCCCATCCCAACCTTCCGATCCCTTCGGTGCATCCCTATGACGGAGACGCCGCGCTTGACGAATTGCGCCGCCTCGCCGCGCGCAACGTCCGCGCCATCAAACTGCATCCCCACACGCAGCGATTCGACGTCGACGACCCCCGCGTTCGGGCACTGTGCGAAGAGGCCGGCAGGCTGGGCATCGTGGTGCTGATCGACAACGCCAACATCGTTCCCGGCGACAATCAGAAGCTTTTCAACCTCGCGGTCGCCGTGCCTGGCACGCGCTTCATTCTTACCCACATGGGCGGTCTTGAGTTCCGATTCTGGAATCTGCTCGCGCTGGTCCGCACCACCGACGGCTTCTTCGCCGACAACATCTATTTTGACATCTCCGCCACGATCGCCCTGATCGCTGACTCGCCGCTGGAAGAAGAATTCGTCTGGACCATTCGCAATGTTGGCGTCGATCATGTGTTGCTTGGCTCGGACTACCCGCAAATGTCGCTTGCGGAGGCGGTGACCGCGCTCGAACGCCTCGATCTAACGCCGGAGGAGCGCGCGCAGATTCGCTGGGGCAATGCAGAGCGCCTATTGCTCGGCGACCCTCTCGACGGCCCTGCGCGCCAGTCGCGCCAAATCTTGCGACGCAACGAATAGGAGCACCCGATGCCAGCAGCTAAGATAGGCGCCCCCGCCGCTTTAGCTCAGCTTGAGGACTGGAGCGCCGCCGACGGCCGCGACGCAATCACCAAGGAATTTCGCTTCAAGGATTTCAACGCCGCATTCGGCTTTATGAGCCGCGCGGCCCTTCACGCCGAAAAGCACGATCACCATCCGGAATGGTTCAACGTCTACAACCGCGTATCCGTCACCCTGGCCACACACGACGCCGGCGGCGTCACGGAGAAAGACGTCGCGCTGGCGCGCTTCATGGACGAGACAGCGCAAAGCTGAGCGGACACTAGGAGTAGGTGCATGGCGAAGTCGGACCGCGGCAAGCAAAGCATGGGCGATATCGCGCCGGCGCTTGCCGACTATACCGATCGCGTGCTGTTCGACGATCTGTGGGCGCGGCCCGATCTCTCGCCGCGCGACCGCAGTCTGATCACGGTGGCGGCGCTCACCGCGCTTTATCGCCAAAACGAATTGCCCGCGCACTTTAAGCGCGCGCTTGAGAACGGCGTCACACGCGAGGAGCTGGTTGAGACCATCACCCACCTCGCTTTCTATGCCGGTTGGCCGAACGCCAACACGGCGATCGCAGCCCTGCGCCAGGTGCTCGCTGAGACGCAATGAAGCGCTAGGGCAGGATCATCGCCCGCAGCGCATAGGCGATTGCGGCGACGGCCGAAAGGCTTCCAACCCACAGCACGACGAACCACAGCACGCGCTTGCCCACGGGGCGGGGCGTGTCGCCGTCTTCCGGCGGACCCTCAATGATAGGCGCCATCGTCATCCACTTTGGCGCGGAAGATCCAATAGACGTACGCCGTATAAGCCAGAATGATCGGCAGCATCGGCGCCGCGCCCCACAGCATCAGCTCAAGCGCATTGTCAGCCGCGGCTGCATCCGCTGGCTCAAGCGCAAACGGCACGATGTAGGGCCACAGCGACACCGCGAGCCCGACATAGCCAACAGCGAACAAGCCGACGGCGAGCAGGTACGGCGCAATCAGCGGCTCGCCCTTCCAGCGCAGCCACAACGCAACGCATATGGCGCCGGCGATCAGCGGCAACGGTGCAAGTTTGATGAACACCGGCCAGTCGACGCTGGTCATGGTCAGGCCCCAGCGCGCGGTCACGCGCGGATCGACGCTCAGCGTGGCGAGGCTCACTGCGCCCATCGCCAACGCGGTCAGCACCGCCAATTGTTTCACCCAATGGCGCGCGCGCTCGTAGAGCGCGCCTCTGGTCTTGAAGACAAGCCAGCATCCGCCAAGCAGCGCATAACCCGCCACCAGTGAAACCGCGACCAACAGCGAGAACGGCGTCAGCCAGTCGAACGCGCCGCCGACAAACGCGCCGTCTTCCAACGCGACGCCCTGAATGAAGCCGCCAAGTACGAGCCCCTGCGCCAGCGCGGCCATGATCGAGCCGGCCGCAAACGCCGCCGTCCAGAAGGCTTTCCCGCGCGCGCGGCCGTGATGGCGAAACTCGAACGCAACGCCGCGGAAAATGAGCGCCAACAACATCAGGATGATCGGCAGATAGAGCGCCGGCATCAAGGCGGCATATGCCTTGGGAAAAGCGGCGAACAAGCCGCCGCCGCCGAGCACCAGCCAGGTTTCGTTGCCGTCCCACACCGGCGCGATGGCGCCTTGCATCTGATCGCGCTCGCGCGGGTCCTTCGCGAAAGGAAACAGGATGCCCACGCCGAGATCGAAGCCGTCGAGCGCAACATAGAGAAATACCGCCACCGCGATCAGAACGGCCCAAATGAGCGAGAGTTCGATCCCGAACATCACGCGCCCTCCTTCACGCCCGCGCCCATCGGCGTGCCGGGCGGCTCATCGGTCTGCGGCGGCGTTTCTTGCGTGTCCGGCCCCTTGCCCATCAGCCGCAGGATGTAGAGCGCGCCGGCGCTGAAGACGATGGCGTAAACGATGACGAAAAAGAGCAAGGAGGCGGCGACCGAACTGGCGGCGACAGGCGATACGGCGTCAGCCGTGCGCAGCACGCCGTAGACGACGTAGGGCTGACGCCCGACCTCGGCCGAAATCCAGCCCGCCAGCACGGCGACGAAGCCGCTCGGGGCTGCAAGCACAAGCGCGCGATGATACCAGCGCGCTTGGTCGATGCGCCGCAGCGCCCACGCCGCGGCGCCCCAGAAACCAAGCGTCACCATGATCAAGCCCATGCCGACCATGACGCGGAAGGCCCAGAACGTGATCCAGACCGGCGGCCGATCCTCCGGCGCGAACGCATCGAGCCCTTGCAGTTCGGCATCCGCATCGCCAGCGACAAACCATGAGCCCATGCCCGGAACGCTGAGCTCGAGATGGTTGCGCTCGTTTGCTTCATCGGGCCAGGCGAAGAGATGCGTCGGCTGCCGCGGCTGGGTGGTCCACCACCCTTCCATCGCAGCGACTTTCGCCGGTTGGTGCTCATGTGCGACGACGCCGCTTTCGTGGCCGACGACAACCTGCAACGGCGCGACGATCGCCATCATCAGAATGGCCATGCGTAGCGCCGTTCGGCTCTCCGGCAGGGCTTTGTCCTTCAGCAGCGCAAACGCCGACGCGCCGGCCACCACCATCGCCGTCGTCAGGTAAGCGGCCAGCACCATATGCGCGAAGCGCGACGGCAGCGACGGGTTGAAGATCACTTCGACAAAGCTGGTCGCAACCATCGTTCCGTCATCGGCCCAGGCCCAACCCTGCGGCGTCTGCATCCAGGAATTCGCAGCGAGAATCCAAAACGCCGAGATCAAAGTGCCGACGGCGACCATGCAGGTTGAAAGAAAATGCAGGCCCGGCCCTGCGCGCTTCCAACCGAACAGCATGATGCCGAGGAAGGACGCTTCAAGAAAAAACGCCGTCAGCACCTCATAAGCCAACAGCGGTCCGATAACGCTGCCGGTGATCGAGGCGAAGACGCTCCAATTGGTGCCGAACTGATAGGACAGCACCACCCCCGACACGACGCCCATGCCGAACGAGAGCGCGAAGATCTTCACCCAGAACAGGTAGAGGTTCTTGAACCGCGCTTGCTTGGTGAACAGCCACAAGCCTTCGAGCACGGCCAGGAACGAGGCCAGCCCGATGGTGAAGGCCGGGAAGATGATGTGAAAGCCGACGGTGAAGGCGAATTGCAGCCGCGACAGCAGCAGCGCGTCCCATTCCATGTCGCACCTCGTTCGCTATCACTTACGCCGTGGCGGGCGCCACGCCAAGCTTGCGCTTTGCCGCGCCGCGCCACAGAGTCGCGCGGCATTTTGGGAGGAGCGCATGGCGGGACGCGCCGCGGGCAAGAAGGCATTCGTCACCGGCGCGGCCCAGGGTTTGGGCGCGGCCATCGCGCGCAAATTGGCGTCGGAAGGCGCGAAGGTGGCGCTGGCCGACATCAACGCCGACGGCGTTGCCGCAATCGCGGCGGAGATCAACCAAGCGCACGGCGCCGGAGCAGCCTTCGCCTATGCGCTCGATGTCACCGATGAAGCGCAATGGCTGGCCGCGCTCGAAGCCGCCAACCGCGACCTCTCCGGGCTATCCGCGTTGGTGAACAACGCCGGCATCGCCGGCGGCAAAGGCGGCATCGAGGAAATGGAATTGGCGCAATTCCGCCGCGTGATGAGCGTCAACGTCGACTCAGTGTTTCTCGGTGCAAAGCACGCCATCAAATATCTCGCCGCCAACCAGCCGGGCTCGATCGTCAACATTTCCTCGATCGCCGGCTTGATCGCCAGCCACAACACGCCAGCTTACAACGCCTCCAAAGCAGCCGTTTGGCTGCTGTCGAAAAACATCGCGCTCTACTGCGCCAAGAAGGGCCTCGATGTGCGATCGAACTCGGTGCATCCGACCTTCATCGACACGCCGATCCTCGATCCCCTGCGCGGCATGTTCGGCAAGGAAGAGGCTGAGGCGAAACTGGCGCGGCAAGTGCCGCTTGGCCGCATCGGCCGTCCGGACGACGTCGCCAACGCCGTGCTCTATCTCGTCTCCGACGAGAGCCGCTTCGTCACCGGCGCCGAATTGAAGGTCGATGGTGGCATTTCCGCCATGTGAATGGCGCTCATGTGATTTGCCATCCGCTCGGCCCAACCCAGATTAAGTACGAATTCAGGAACCAACGCATGCGCGCCTTCATCATCAGTCTCGCCCTCGTCTCGCTCGCCGCCTGCGGGCAGCCCGCCGGCAACAATGGCGGCGGCGCTCGCCAAGCCGAGCCTGGGTCGGTGGCGTTCGGATCGCTGCAAAACATGCCGGACTGGCTCTTCATTCTGCGCACCACGGACGGCGGCACCATCCATTTCAATCAGCGGACGGTGACGCGGGCGGACGGCATGGCCGATATCTGGCTGCAAGTGCGGCACGGCCAGCAGCAATTGTTCGAGATGGAATCGGAAACCGCGGAAACCGTGGTGCGCTATGAGGTCGAGCGCATTCACTACCGCTTTAACTGCGCCGAGGAGACGTTCGTCATCGTCGAGCGTCAAGTGATGGGCGCCAACGAGCAGGTGGTGGCGCGCGACGAGCCACGGCAGATTTGGCGCGCAACGCCGGCTCAAGGCGCCGCCAGTCACATCCTTCCAATCGCCTGCCGCGGCGCCTAGCCGCGACGCTGATAGATGATGTTGGTGAGTAGCACGCGCGCGCCGCTGGCGCCGAGCGTGCGGTCGACAGATTGCTGCAACAGCCGCGTCAGCGTCGCTGGATCGGGCGACGTGCGGTCGCGGTAATAGGTCGAAGCATACGCAGCGATCGCCGTGCGCAGCGCGTCGCGCAGGCGCGGCGCATTGGCGCTGGCGCGCCCGCGCAAGGTCTCGTCCGGAATGTCCAGCCCCATGTCCACCACCAGCGTCCCGCGCGAAGTGTTGCGTTGAAGCACGCCGGCTGAGAGCGTCGGCATCGGCAGATAAGTTTCCGCCGAAGTCAGCCGCTGCTGCCGATCCGGAGGCGCTTGTTGCTGCGAACGGCCGCCGGTGGCGGCGGCGGGGCCTGCCGACGCGAAGGTGGCGAGGGCGGCGAAGGCGAAATGCCTGCGGTCAAGACGCATGACTGCATCGTGCCGCTGCGCGCCTAAGGAAGGCTTAACCCTGTTTGCCACGATGCAGCGGCGGCCCCTCGTCGCCCTCGAACATGGCGCGCAGATCGACGGTCGAGCGGGCGCCGAGATCGTCGAAATGCCGATCAAGCCAGCGCTCGCCGGCCGCCCTGCCGGCCGCAAACAGCGATTCGAAAAAGCTCAATTCGGTATTCAAATCCGTGCCCATGCCGAGCGGGGCCAGAGCCTGCGCCTCACTGACATTGTGGATCAGCATTTCACGGTAGCGGCCCTCCGGCAGCCGGCTCTCCTGCAGCAGGCGCGATACGAAATCGATTGCCCGCAGCTCGCGCAACAAGCTTGCGTTGAAGGTGATCTCGTTGACGCGGCCGATGATATCGGTCGCAGTGCGCGGCGCGCCCTCACGCACGATCGGATTGACCTGCACGATGACGATGTCGCGCGTGGCTTCCACATCGAACAAAGGAAACAGGGCCGGATTGCCCATGAAGCCGCCATCCCAATACGGCGTCCCCTCAATTTCCACAGCCTGGAAAATTTGCGGAAGGCATGCCGAAGCCATCACGTGATCGGCCGTCAGTTCCGGATTGGTGAACACGCGGATGCGCCCAGTTTCCACATTGGTGGCGCCGATAAAGAGCGCCACATGCTTGCAGCGGCGCACGCGCTCGAAATCGACAAGCTCTTCGAGCACTTCTTTGAGCGGATTGAGGTTGAGGGGGTTCAAGTCGTAGGGCGAGGCGACCCGCGTTGCGATATCGGCCCATTGCGCCAGAAACGGCTGCTGCAGCCATGACGGGGTGAACGAGGAAAGAAACGCCATCATCGGCGTGCGTCGGTAAGGATTGGTCCGGCCAGCCTTGGCGACGCCGCGCCAGAATTGCGTGAGCTTTGCGCGCGCGCTTTCGCGTCCGCCATCGTACAGGCCCTCCGCCACCACGACGGCGCACATCGCCCCCGCCGACGAGCCCGAAATCGCAGCGATCTCGATACGCTCATCCTCGAGCAGGCGATCGAGCGCGCCCCACGTATAAGCGCCGAGCGCGCCGCCGCCCTGCAGCGCCAGTGAGATTTTCTTGACCCCGGCGCGCGTCATTGCGCGGTCCAGCCGCCGTCGACATTCAGGCTGGCGCCGTTAAACTGATTGGCGGCGTCAGTGGTGAGAAAGAGCGCCAAAGCCGCGATATCCTCCACCTTCACGAATTCCTTGGTCGGCTGCGCGGCGAGGATCACATCATTGATGACCTGTTCGCGCGTCATGTTGCGCGCTTTCATCGTGTCGGGGATCTGGTTGTCGACCAAAGGCGTGTGCACATAGCCCGGCGAAATGGCATTGCAGCGCACGTTGAAGGTCGCGCCTTCCAGCGCCACCGTCTTGGTCAACCCGGCGATGCCGTGCTTTGCCGCCACGTAGGCTGATTTAAACGGCGAGGCGACATGCGCGTGCGCCGAGGCGACATTGATGATGCGGCCATATTTGCGCGCCTTCATGCCCCGCATCGATGCGCGAATGGTGTGAAACGCCGCCGATAGATTGAGCGCGATAATCAGATTCCATTTGTCGACCGGGAAATCCTCGATCGGACTGACGAACTGCACGCCGGCATTGTTCACAAGCACATCCAGCTTGCCGAACGCACCCTCCGCCGCCTCGATCAGCCCGGCGCAGGCGTCCGGCTTCGTCAGATCCGCGCCGTTGTACAAAACCCGCCCGCCATGATCGCGCTCAAGTCCGGCGCGGATGCGTTCGATTTCCGCCGCGTCGCCAAGGCCGTTGAGCATCACATCCATGCCGGCGCGGGCGAAGGCCGTCGCCACGCCGAGGCCAATGCCGCTGGTTGAGCCCGTAACGACAGCCGCTTTCCGATCGCTCATGTGAAACTCCTTGCCCCCGACCGTCCACATGGCCCCCCAGCTTGCGAAATCGAGCCCGAACCGCTAGCGCAAGGCGACACACAATGCCGCACGCTGCGGCCGGCGAGGGACCGAATGCTGGATTTTTCCGCCCCCGTAAATGCGTTCGTCTCGGGCTTTCCGGACTTCATTATACAATTGGGGGTGGCGCTCGGCCTCTTCATTTCCTCGGTCATCATCTACGTCCTGATGACGCCGCACCGCGAACTCGAATTGATCCGGGCCGGCAATCCTTCAGCCGCCTTGGCGTTCGGCGGCGTCGTCGTCGGCTTGGCCATACCGCTCGGCTCGTGCCTCGCCCATTCGTTCGGGCTGTGGGATTTGCTGATCTGGGGCATCGTCACGCTGCTGGTGCAATTACTCGCTTTCCGCTTCGCCGACATTTTCTTGCGCGGCTTGCCGCGGCGCATTGCCGAAGGCGACGTAGCCGCCGCCGTTTTCCTTATGAGCGTGAAAATCGGTTTAGCGCTGATTGTGTCCGGCGCCGTGGCTGACCCGAATGTCAGCCTGTTTCGGGGCGGCTGAGGCGTGCGCTTCATCCCCGATTGGCTGCTCTACATCGTCGTCATCGCGGCGGTTGTCTTCGTGCTGTTCGAAGTCGATCAGCGCGCCGACGCGCCGCCAGCGCTCGATGTGCCCGAACAAGGCGCGTTCCTCCCGCCGCCCTCGATCTATGATCCGGAGATTCTCGTCGAGGTCGGCCCGGTGTCGTCGGGCCTCGGCAGCGCCTTCGCCATTTCCGCCGACGGCTGGTGGATCACCGCGCGCCACGTGGTCGACGCCTGCGACGAGGTCGGGCTGATCGTGTCGCGCGCCGCTGCTGCGCCGGTCACCGAAGTGAAAGTCGCGCTATTCGCCGATCTGGCGCTCTTGAAAACGGAACGCGCCCCTGCGCCGCTCGCGCTCGACACGTCGGAGCGGCAATTCCAGGTCGGCCAGCGCGCCTACCATGTCGGGTTTCCGCAAGGCCGGCCGGGCGAGGCTTATTCGCGTTTGATCGGCCGAGAAACGCTGATCGCACGCGGCCGCTATGATCTGGAAGAGCCGGTGCTGGCCTGGGCCGAACTTGGACGCACATCGGGCCTTCGCGGTTCGCTCGCCGGCATCAGCGGCGGCCCCGCGATCGCCGCCAATGGCCAAGTCATCGGCGTAACGGTTGCGGAATCCGCGCGCCGCGGCCGCATCTACACCGCCGCGCCTTCTTCCATCCTGCGCTTGCTGCGCGTGGAGCAAGTCGAAGCGGCGGGCGCGCCTGCGCCGCGCCTTACGCCCGAGAATTACGGCGAACAGGCGGACGATCTCCGCAGAGGTTTGGCGGTGGCGCAAGTTGTGTGCATCGCCGGCGCCGAACCGATCAACCCGACATGAGCGCGTTCGCGGATCGCCTCATCGAGGGCGTACGCCGCATCGACACGCCGCTCTGCGTCGGCGTCGATCCTTTTCCGGAGCGTATTCCGCCGCTTTTCGGCGACGCCCGCGCCGATTGCGGCGCTCTTTTGCGATTTGGCGAAGCGATCGTCGATATCGCCCGCGCGCATGCGGTTGTGATCAAACCACAGCTCGGGCTGTTCGAGCCGTACGGGCCTGAGGGCGTCGCCGCGGCGCGCGCCATCTCCACTTACGCGCAGGCCAAAGGCATGCTCG
Organism: Hyphomonadaceae bacterium; assembly: GCA_050185805.1. Taxonomy (GTDB): domain Bacteria; phylum Pseudomonadota; class Alphaproteobacteria; order Caulobacterales; family Aquidulcibacteraceae; genus Vitreimonas. The sequence continues at coordinate 10,629 of JBFWZB010000036.1, read as the reverse complement.
TCATCCTCGACGCCAAGCGCGGCGACATCGGCACCACTGCCGACGGTTACGCGCGCGCCGCACTCGGGCCCGCGCCAGGCTTCGACGCCGATTGCGTCACCGTGAATCCCTATCTCGGACGCGACTCGCTCGAGCCGTTCTTCGCCGCCGCCGAGGCGCGCAATAAGGGCGTCGCCGTGCTGGTCCGCACATCCAATCCTGGCGCGCGCGATTTGCAGGACCTCGATGTTGGCGGCGCGCCGTTGTGGCGGCGCACAGCGGAGATGTTGGCGCCGTTCAGCGCCCGGCTTCGGGGCGCCTCGGGTTGGTCCGGCGCCATGATCGTCGCCGGCGCGACGTATCCCGATGAAGCGCGCGCGCTGCGGGAGGTCCTGCCGCACGCCTTGCTGCTGGTTCCCGGATACGGCGCCCAGGGCGCCAGCGCCGCCGACGCCGTCGCGGGCTTCACACCGGGACCACACGGGCGCGAGGGCGGCGTCATTTCTTCTTCTCGCGCCATCACTTACCCCCCGGGGGCGGAAGCCGCGGCCACAATCGGCGATTGGCGCAACATTATCGACGCGGCAATGAAAGCGGCGGCAGCCGAATTGCGCGCCGCCTGCAACGTCTAACCCCCGCGACAAGCGCGCTCTGTTTGGTTAATAGCCATCGTGGGGGATGGCCCGGCTCGGGCGCAAGAGGAGACATTCATGACACGCTTCATCGCGCACGCGCGCGCTGTCTTGGCGGCATGCTTCGTATTCGCTGCAGCGCCGGCGCTCGCGGATGGACCTGGCGACGCCGGCCCGAATGTGGCTGCGCCACCGATCCGCGCGACGCCCGTTCAGCCGACTGCTGAGCCTGCGGCCGCACCGCAAGGGCAAACCGGACAAGTGACGTTGATCGACGGCGAGCTCGTGCTCAACGTTCCGACCGCCTACCGCTTCTATTCCGCTGACGAAGCGCAGCGTTTCTTGCAGCGCACCGGACAAGCCGCGCCGAACGGCAATGTGCTTGGCCTGCTGGCGCCGGCCAATGCGCGCGTCGACCAGCCCGGAACGTGGGCCACGGTCGTCAGCTACGAGCCGATCGGTTATGTCTCGCCAGATGGCGCGGGTGCGCTCACGGATCCGAATCTCGAAACGCAAGTGCGCGACGCGCGCACCAATCAAGGCCGCACGTTCGAAGGCTTCGCCGCACAGCCAGCGTTCGACAGCGCGGCCGGCGGTCTCGCCTGGGCAGAGCGCGCAGGCGCGCCAGGCGGCGCGAGCGGCGTCGATCTGCGTCACGAACAACGCGTCCTCGGCCGGCGCGGCGTCGCGGGCCTCACCTCCATCGGCAGCGCTGATCAGATGGGCGCGATCACCGCCGCTTTGCCCGACATGATCGGCGCGGTGAGCTTCCCCGAAGGCGCGCGCTACGCGGATTTTGAAGCCGCCAGCGATCCCGTCTCGGATGCATCGCTCACAAGCCTCGTCACCGGCGTTCAGCCGGGCACGGAACTGGTGCAAGCAGCGGCCTCGGGCGCGGCGCAACAGCAAAGCGGCGGCAGCGGCCTCGCGGGGCTTTTCCCGTGGATCGCCGGCGGCGTCGTCGTGCTCGCTGGCGCCGGCTATCTGCTCATGCGCCGCCGTCGCGATCCGGATCTCGAACCGGACGTGGAAGAGGCATAAACACCGCGCCATCGCGCACTTCTACCGCAACCGCCGGGAGGCCCGCGCCATTGCATGGGCCTCCGGCGCACGCGCCGGTTTCAAGCTCAAAACTCGCTGCGTGCACCGCGCACACGATGTAGCGCCCTTCCTGAACCAGCACGCCGCCGTCCGCGCGGTGCAGCGGATAGAGCGCATGCGTGCACTGGTTTTCGTAAGCGAAGACCACGCCGGCGCGCTTGGCCAGCAGCACGCCGCTTACGGCGATTGCGCCGCCCTCCGGAATTTCGTTTACGCGCGCCAGCATCGCGCCGGGCGCAGCGCGCGCGCTCACGCGCTCTCCGCCTTGAAGGGACGAGAAAGCAAGGCCGCTATGGCTTCGTCGATGCTGATCCGGCCGCCGACTATGGCGTCCACCGCTTCGCAGATCGGCATCTCGACGCCTTGACGCTTGGCCAGCGCCACGACGGCCGGCGCGCTCTCGGCGCCTTCCGCAACCGAGCGGCGTTCGGCCAGGATTTCCGCCAGCGCCCGCCCCTCGCCCAGCGCGGCGCCCAACGATGTGTTGCGCGAATTCATGCTGGTGCAGGTGAGGACAAGATCGCCAAGCCCGCAGAGCCCGCTCAACGTCTCGGCCCGCCCGCCGAGCGCTAAGCCGAGCCGCGTGAGTTCGGCGAAGCCGCGCGTGATCAGCGCCGCGCGCGCGCCGTCGCCAAGACGGCGGCCCTCGGCCATGCCGCAGGCGACGGCGATCACGTTCTTCACGGCGCCGCCAATCTCGGCGCCGATCAAATCGTCGGTCACGTAGGGGCGGAAGGTCGGCAAGCCGATGGTCGCGACAATTCGGGCCGCCAGATCAGGGTCCGGCGAGGCGATCGTGGTGGCCGTGGGCAAACCGCGTACGACATCCTTGGCGAAGCCCGGACCCGAGAGCACCGCGGCGCGCGCCTGCGGCAGCGTCTCGGCCAGCACGTCCGTCATCAGCGCAAGCGTGCCGCGCTCCACGCCCTTGGCGCACAGCACGATCGGCTTGCCGGCGGGGATCACGGGCTTCAGCGCCGTCAGCACCCCGCGCATGTGCTGCGCCGGCGGCGCGGCCAGAATCAGCTCAGCCCGCGCCGCTACGGCCATGTCGCCGGTGGCCAGCACCGCGTCGCTGAGCGGCGCGCCGGGCAAAAACAGGGCATTCTGGCGCTCCACGTTGATGGCGGCGACAACCTCCGGCTCCCGCGCCCAGATTGTCACTTCGCGGCCGGCAATCGCCGCCACCTGCGCCAGCGCGGTGCCCCAGGCGCCGGCCCCCAGGATCGCGATCGACGGGTACGGCCCACTCATACGGCTGAATCCTTCATTGAACGTTCAGCAGAAACCCGGTAAGAAGTGGGGATGGATGAAAAGACCCTCACGCGGGACCGTATCCTTCAGGCGGCGATGAACCGCATCAAGCATTACGGTTACAGCAAAACCACGATGGCGGAAATCGCCGCCGATTGCGACATGTCCCCCGGCAACATCTACCGCTTCTTCGAGGCGAAGATCGACATCGCCGAGGCGATGGCGCGCAAGCATTACGCCGAAGAGCAAGCGGAGCTCGCAGCGCTTGCGCGCAAGAAGGATTGGCCCGCCGACAAACGGCTGCGCGAAATCTTCTTCAAGCGTCTGCGCGATTCTTATTGTTTGCTCGAAGAAAACGCGAAAATCATGGAAATCGCCGAGGTGCTCCATAAAGAGCGCCCGTTGTTCGCCAACGAGCAATTGGCGCTTGAGCGCGTGTTCCTCAGCGCAGTGCTTGAAGACGGCGAGAAGGCGGGCTTGTTCAGTCCGGCCGACCACATGCTCAATGCCGAAATGATGCAGGCGGCGACGATGAAGTTCGGCGTGCCGCAGCTCTTCTCTCAATTGACCCTGCCGAAACTCGAACGCGAACTCGAAGGGGTGCTGAATTTGTTGCTGAACGGGCTCTATGCGCGCGAGAACGGCGACAGCGCGGCCAAGCACGGGCGGGCGCTTTCAGAGGCCGAACATTAAATCGCCTCCACTAATGAATAAGAACGATTTTATTCATTGATCATCATTCGGAGTGGTGCTACACAAGGCTCATCGACGCTTTAGCCCTGGAGCCCGCCATGACCGCCACCCGCCCCTCAACCCTTCTCACCAGCCTCTTCGTCGCCCTCGCCGCCGCCCTCGTCACCGCCGCGATGTCGCCGATCGTACACGTCGCCTCGCTCGTCCTCGCCTAACCAGCGCTCCTCCCAGAGCGCCGTGCTGCGGCCGCGAAGAGCCTGTCTTCGCGGCCGCTTTTTTCTTGCATTATTGGCGGCGTAATTAACCCGAGCTCGCATTTCTGCATGGCTGAGCGGCTGAAAGGCGGGCTTTTATCGGGCTCGGAACAGCGCCATTTCATGCCCGTCGCTGCTCGCAAGTGCAGCATAATCTTCTATTCGGGGGACCGAAAATGCCACACCAAACCCTGCCGGGCGCTGCCCGCGGCATGGCTGTGATCGTCGCGATCGCGCTCGTTGCTTCGGCGATGGCGCCGCTGATCCTGGCCGCTGCGCGCGTGGTCGCCTAAGCCTTCGCACCCTTGCGCCCGGGCACATGGCTCGGGCGCAAGCGAGCGGCGGCCTCATCCAGAGGCCAGCGCGGCCGGGCCGCCACATCGAGGCGATCGCTGAATCCCAGCCGCAATCGTTCCGCACCCGCCAGCGCAATCATGGCGGCGTTGTCGGTGCACCATTTCAGCGGCGGCGCGATGAAATCGTAGCCGCGCTCGTCAGCCAAAGCTTTCAGCCGCGCGCGGATCGGCTCGTTCGCCGCCACCCCTCCCGCCGCCACCAAACGCCCCTTCGCACCCCACATCGGATCGAACGCCGCCATCGCGTTACGCGTGCGATCGCTGACGATGTCGAGAACGGCCGCCTGAAAGCTGGCGCAGAGGTCGGCTTTGTCCTGTTCGCTGAGCGCGCCCAGCTTGGCCGCTTCCCGCGCGCACGCCGTCTTCAAGCCGGCGAAGGAGAAATCGCATCCCTCGCGGCCCAGCAGGGGGCGCGGCAAGGAAAACCGCTTGGAATCGCCCTTTTCCGCATAGCGCTCGACGATCGGGCCGCCGGGGAAACCGAGTCCCAAAAGCTTCGCCACTTTGTCGAAGGCTTCTCCCAGCGCATCGTCGATAGTGGAGCCGAGCCGCCGATAGACGCCGATGTCCAGCACGGCGAGGTATTGGCAATGCCCGCCCGAAACCAGCAGCAACAGATAGGGAAACGCCGCCCCCTCCGCCGCCAGCCGCGGCGAAAGCGCATGGCCCTCCAAGTGATTCACGGCGATCAGTGGTTTGCCGTGCGCCAGCGCGATGGCCTTGCCGGCCAACAGCCCCACCATCACGCCGCCGATCAACCCCGGCCCTGCGGTCGCGGCGACGCCGTCCAAGTCCGGGAAATCGAGGCCGGCCTCACGCATGGCGGCGGCGATGGTGGCGTCGAGCCCCTCGACATGCGCCCGCGCCGCGATCTCCGGCACGACGCCCTGGTAGGGCGCATGCTGGGCCGCCTGGCCGAGCACGACGTCGGAGAGCACCACGGGGCCGCTCTCGTCCAGGCGCACGATCGCGGCCGCGGTTTCATCGCAGCTGCTTTCGATGCCGAGGACCGTCACTGGCTTGGCGCCCATCTATCGCGATGTAGCCTTTCCGCCCTCCCGCCGCGAGGGGGAGACATGGTACCAATCGCGGCATGACACGCTTCCGCATCGGCGCGCGCGGCTCGCAGCTCTCGTTGACCCAGACCGGATGGTTGCGCGCGAAGCTCGCTGCGCATCTCGGCGTCGAAGCGAGTGCGTTGGAGTTGATCCCGATCACCACCAGCGGCGACCGCATCCAGGACCGGCTGCTGATCGAAGCGGGCGGCAAAGGCCTCTTCACCAAGGAGCTCGACGACGCCCTGCTCGAAGGCCGCATCGATTTCGCAGTGCACTCGCTCAAGGATTTGCCGACCCAGCTGCCCGACGGCGTTCTCCTGGCGTGCGTGCCCGAGCGCGAAGACCCGCGCGATGCGTTCATCAGCAACAGCGCGGACTCACTGAACGTGTTGCCGCCCGGCGCCAATGTCGGCACCGCCAGCCTGCGGCGTCAGGCGCAAACGCTCTACGCGCGCCCCGATCTCGGCATCGTGCCGCTGCGCGGCAATGTCGAAACGCGGCTGCGCAAAATCGACGACGGCGTCGCCGACGCGACATTCCTGGCGCTTGCCGGCCTCAAGCGGCTAGGGCTCGATCGGCATGTGCGAAGCCTAATTGACCCCAATGAAGCGCCGCCCGCCGCGTGCCAGGGCGCGCTTGCGGTGACGGCGCGTAGCGGCGACGCCCCTGTGCTCGCGTCGCTCGCACCGCTGCAGCACACGCCGACCCGCGCCGAGATCGAGGCCGAACGCGGCTTTCTCGAAGCGCTTGACGGCTCGTGCCGCACGCCCATTGGCGCGCTCGCGCGCTACGAGGATGGCTGGCTGAGCTTCATCGGCGAAACGCTGACGCCCGACGGCACGGCGCGCTGGCGCCGCACGGATCGCATTCAACTCGGTGACGATGGCTTCGCCGCCGCCCGCGCGCTCGGCCTGCGGCTCGGCGGCGAGATCAAGCAGGAAGCCGGCGACGCCATTATCGGCGAGTCGTGAATTTGCACGTCGCCATCACACGGGCGCTGCCCGGCGCCGAGCGCACCGCAGCGCGTGTGCGCGCCTTCGGCGCAGCACCGATTCTAGCGCCCCTCATCAGCATCGTCGCCTGTGCGTACGACACCAATGTCGACGGCGCGCAGGCGTTGCTCTTCACCAGCGCTAGCGGTGTCCGCGCCTTCCCTAATGCGCGCGCGCGCACATCCATGCCGGTGCTCACGGTGGGCGACGCGACGGCGCAGGCCGCACGCGAAGCGGGCTTCGCCGACGTAAGCTCCGCCGATGGCGACGCCCGCGCGCTCGCGGCTTTGGCGCAAGCGCGCTTGGACCCCGCGGCCGGCAAACTCATCCACATCAGCGGCGACCACGTCGCTGGCGATCTCTCCGGCGCGCTCGCCGCGGCGGGGTTTCGCGTCGAGCGCCGGATAGCCTATGCCGCCCGCGCCGCGCTTGCGCCGCCGCCGGCCTTCAGCCAGCCCCTCGACCTCACTCTTTTCCACAGCCCCCGCGCGGCTCGGATCTTCGTCGGCCTCGGCGCGCCCGGCGCCGCCGGCATGAGCGCCGCTTGCCTTTCCGAAGCGGTGGCCGAGGAAGCGCGGAAGGCCCCCTGGCGGTCGGTCATCGTTGCGCCGGCGCCGCGCGAAGACGCCCTTCTGCAGGCCGCGCTCGGCGGCGCAGGCGCCTCAGGTGGCGCAAGCGCTTGAGCAGCCTCGCGGCGACGCCTAAGTTTGCCGCGCACCCCGACTCGTTTTCGACACGAAATATCGGAAATGCTTGGGGAAAACGGGGAGATTCATGAGCACGACCGACCGGGCGGATCGCGGACGCGACGAGCCGATCGACGTTGAGTTCGAGCCAGCCGACCGCGATGAGCGCGGACGCGGCGGGATCAGCACGGGTACGGCGCTTGCGTTGGCGGTGCTTTCGGCGACAGCGGGCGCCGCGGGCGGGGCGGTCGCGCCGCGCGTGCCCGAGATCAGCGCTGCGCTTGACCGCTCTTTCCCATCGCAAGCGCAAGGCGGCGCGCCGCAGGCGCAAGCCGCTTCCGCTGAACTCGACACGCGCCTCGACCGCATCGAAGCGATCATGAACACGCCGCTCGCGCAGGCCGCGTCCGGCGAAGCCGGCGCTGCCGATACCGCTGCGCGCGTGTTCGCACTGCAGGCGGGCTTGCGCGACGTCGAAACGCGGCTCGGGACGATGCCGTCGACGCAAGAGGTTTCCGCGCTCGTCGCCGAAGTCCGGCGCTTGCAGGAAGAATTGCCGGCGGTGGCCGCTGAAGCGCGCGCCGCTTCGATCGCATCGCGCGCCGCATTCGCTGTAACGGCGGCGGCGGAAGCCTCCAATTCCTCCGGTCCGTTCGAGCAATCCTACGCCTCGCTGCAAGCGTTGCTGCCGCAAGATCCGAACGTGGTCGCGCTGGCGCCGCTGGCGCGCACCGGCGCGCCGACGCGCGCGGAATTGCGCGCGCGTTTCGCCGAGATCGACAATTCGATCATCCGCGCCGCACGCGAAAGCCAAGCCGGCGCCGGCTTCTGGGCCCGCATTCAAGCCGCTTTGGCGCAATGGGTGATCATCCGCCGTTCCGGCGAAGGCGACACGCCCGCCGGCGTCGTCGAGCGCGCCGAGCAACGCCTCGCCGCCGATGATCTCGCCGGCGCGATCCAGGAGCTCAATCGTCTCTCCGGCCCGCCGAAGCAGGTAGCGCAGCGTTGGCTGAGCGATGCGCAGCGCCGGCTTGAGATCGATCAGCGGCTCGCGGCCATCCGCACCGAATTGTCGCGGAGAGGCTGATCCATGCTGCGCGTCGCTCTCCTGCTCATCATCTTCGTCGTCGGCATGCTGCTGTCGTGGCAGGTCGTCACCAGCGACCCCGGCTCGGTTGAGATCAATTGGTATGGCGTCCGCGTCGACACCACCGCGCTGTTCGGCGTGTTGGTGCTGCTGGTCATCCTCGCCGTCGCGTTGCCCCTCTTGCGCCTCGTTATGTTCCTGATGGACGCGCCGGGCCGCATCGGCAAAGCCGGCCAGCGCGCCAAATTCCGCCGCGGCCAGGAAGCGTTGGCGCTCGGCCTCATCGCCGCCGAAGCCGGCGAGTTCGATGAAGCACGCCGCCAGGCTGATAAGGCGGAAGATTTGATCGACGAACCGCGCCTTGCACTGCTGCTGCAGGCGCGTTCCGCCGAAGTCGCCGGCGACTACACCGCTGCCGAACGCGCATATTCCGGCATGCTGCAGAACGAGGACACTGAAGTCCTCGGCCGTAAGGGCCTGATGGCCGCCGCCCTCAAGCGGGGCGACCGCACCGCCGCACGCGCCCACGCGGACGCCGCCTTGCGCTCGTCGAAAACCGCGGTCTGGCCGTTTCAATATGCGTTCGACCTCGCCGTGCAGGCCGCCGATTGGGATGGCGCGCTCGACGCGCTCGAACTCGGCGACAAACGCAAACTCATGGAAGACAAAGTCGGCAAGCGCCGCCGCGCCGTGCTAATGACGGCGCAAGCGCAGAAACTCGAGCGCGAGCGTCGCTCGGATAAAGCCGCCGACCTGGCGCAAAAAGCGTTTCGCATGGCGCCGGGTTTCGCGCCGGCCGGCGCCCTCGCCGCGCGTCTGCTCGCGGCTGAAGGCAAGCACGAACGCGCCGCAGCGATCTTGGAGGAAGCCTGGGAGAGCGGGCCTCATCCCGCGCTCGCCCACGCCTACCGCGACCTCAATTCAGGCGAAAGTGCGGAAGCGCGCGCCGAGCGCATGACCGCGCTCGTCGATCGCCGCCGCGAGCATCGCGAAAGCAAGATCGTGCTGGCCGAGCTGGCGATGGAGCGCGGTGATTGGGGCGCGGCGCAAGCGGCCTTGGACGACGCCTATCGCGAAAATCCGTCGTCGCGCATCTGCATCCTGTTCGCGCAGGTCGCACGCGGCCGCGGCGACGAAAACGCCATGCGCACTTGGCTGGCGCAGGCCGCCGCAGCGCCGCGCGAGGCGGATTGGTCCGACCTCGATCCGGAAGGCCCAGCGTTTCTTTATGACGACACCGATTGGGCGCGCCTGGTCTACGTCTATGGCGATGGCGGCCAACTCATCCATCCACGGCTTGAGCGCGGCGGCGCCGACGCCGGCGGCTCCGTGCTGACCATGCCAGTCGGCGCCCTGAGCCCGCCGCGACGGGATCCGAACGTGCATGAGCCGGTGATCGCCGAGGCGCCGTAACGCGATGAACCTTTCCAGCGCGCGCAACATCGCCGATCTGCGCGCACTGGCGAAGCGGCGTCTGCCGCTAATGGTGTTCGACTACATCGACGGCGCGGCCGACGACGAAATCACGAATCGACGCAACGAATCCCGTTTCCGCGATATCGAGCTGAATTTCGATGTGCTGGTGGACGTGGCCGAGATCGACACCACGGCCTCGATCATGGGCGCGCCGATGCGACTGCCCTTCTTCATCAGCCCTACCGCGGCCTCGCGCCTGTTTCACATTCGCGGCGGCGAGCGCGCTGTCGCGCGCGCAGCGCAACGCGCGGGCGTCGTCTATTGCTGCTCGAGCATCGCCTCGACATCAGTCGAGGACATCGCCGCCGCGCACGAGGGGCCGCGCTGGTTTCAAATGTACGTCTGGCGCGATCGTGAGTTGGTCAAGCAGATGCTCGCGCGCGCCAAAGCTGCGGGCTTCACCGGCCTCATCCTCACCGTAGATACGCCTCTGGCCGGCAATCGCGAACGCGATCCGAAGAACCGCTTCACCATCCCGCCGCGCGTGAACTGGAACAACGCAATCAACACGTTGGCGCGCCCGGCCTATCTTTGGGATCTCGTCACCACGCCGTCGATCGGCCCGGCGAACTTCGCTCACATCCAGTCGGACGGCGGCGTCATGGAGCTGATCAACCGCCAGTTCGATCGCTCGGTCACCTGGGCAGACGCGCAATGGATGCGCGAGCAATGGGGCGGCCCATTCGCGGCGAAGGGCGTCTGCACGCCGGCCGATGCGCGCCGCTGCATCGACATCGGCGCCAGCGCGGTCTGGGTTTCCAATCATGGCGGCCGCCAACTCGACACCGCGCCGGCGACGATCGACGCATTGCCTGCGATCGCAGACGCCGTCCGCGGCGAGGCGGAGATCATTCTCGACGGCGGCGTGCGCCGCGGCACGGACATCGTCAAAGCGCTGGCGCTCGGCGCAGACGCCGTCGCACTCGGCCGCGCCTATTTGTGGGGGCTCGCGGCCGGCGGCGAAGCCGGCGTCGCGCGCGCGCTCGAGATCTTGGAAGCAGAATTGCGCCGCGCCATGGCGCTGATGGGCCGCCGCCGCATCGCCGACATCACCCGCGACG